>CAYYTC010000053.1:0-34670 GCA_964474425.1 uncultured Acidobacteriota bacterium | reverse complement strand
GGCAGCTGAAGAAGGAGTGTCGGCCCCAAAAGGGTCCAGAACAATAAAATAATTGCGGAAAGGATGATTATCCCGGGGAGTAAATACCCTAATAGATGATATACAAGTACCTGCATTTCTTTAAGCATGACTGCTCCAGTACAATAGGATGCATATTAAGATTAAAGATGCCAAGCTCCCATATATAGGAACGCAAAATAAACAAACTTGCCCACCGAAAATACGGAATTTTCTTATTTGGCCCGCCCAAAGATCTCTAACCGTGTCTTAGAGGGTGTCGGCTGCAGATACAAATGAAATATGGGAGAAGGGACCACGAAGCGACCCTATCGTCTTTGATATCTGAGGCGATAGAATGCCCCTCGATTGGCTCAAAGACAGGAGCTTTGAGTGACTTGGACTTTTGGCAGCATGATGGCGAAATTCTAATCAGTTCATAGATAAGCCGACATATGAATGGGCAACCTGAGCAAAGCCAGTCACGAATTTCATAAAAAAACGTTGTTTGTACAGGGGCCGAAGGCCAGCCCAACGCTTAGTGGAATTCGTGGCAAGTTGTGCTTATGCCTGTCGATGGTTTATATCCCATGAATGTCCACTTGCCAATGAACCTATTAGTAAGTCTCATTTCCCGCCACTTTTCGAGGCTTTTTTCCCTGAACGTCGCGGCTGATAAGGAACGCTTCCCATTGGAAATTCGATCTTCAGGGCCTTCAGCTTCCGGTAAAGTGTGCTCGGGTCGATGTCCAGCTGCCTGGCGGCCTTGCTTCGGCTGCCGTTATGGCGCCGGAGCGCTTCGGTGATCATGAGTTTTTCCATTGCCTGTAACGACATCGGATTGCTTCTGCCCAAGCCTGTGGCATTGGCGGGCCGAAGCTCCGCGGGGAGGTGATGCAATTCGACGATGCGGCCGCGGCACAAGACAAAAGCCTGCTCGATGATGTTTTCCAGTTCGCGGACATTGCCGGGGTATTCGTATTCCATCAATTGCGCCATGACCTCGTCGGAGACGCCCTCGATTTCCTTCCCCTGGATCCGGTTGAGCTTCGCCACAAGATGATCCACAAGCAGCGGGATATCCTCCCGGCGCTGGTTCAAGCTGGGCAGGCTCAAGCTGATGACGCGAATCCGGTAATAAAGGTCTTCGCGAAAACGTCCTTCCTGAACCAGCTGGCTCAAGTCCCGGTTGGTGGCGGCGACGATACGCACATCCACTTTCAACGGTTCCACCGATCCCAGCGGCTCGATCATCCGTTCCTGAAGAACGCGCAGGAGCCGTATCTGCATTGCAGGCGAAATATCGCCAATCTCATCCAGGAACAGGGTGCCGCCGTTTGCAAGCGCAAAACGCCCCGGCTTGTCGCGCCGGGCGTCCGTGAACGCGCCGGCTTTATGCCCGAACAGCTCGCTTTCGAGCAAAGTGTCCGGCAGAGCCGCACAGTTGACGGCGATGAAAGGCTTTTTCTGCCTGGGGGAGAGGTTGTGAGTGGCTCGCGCAAAGAGCTCCTTCCCTGTGCCGCTGGGCCCCTCGATCAGAACGGTGCTGGAACTTTCGGCTATCTGCGGCAGGATATCAAAGAGCTTCATCATGGCCGCGCTGTGGCCGACGATATCCTCAAATGTGTAACGGGATTTCAATTCCTTCTGAAGCTGCTCGATGGGGCTCAGATCCTGAAAGGTCTCTACTCCGCCAATGGTCCGTCCGCTGTCGTCCTTTAAAAGAGCGGTTGAGATGCGGATTGGAATGCGCTCCCCGCTCCTGCTGATGATGTGGGCCGTTGCATTAAGAACCGGTTTGCCGCTGGACATGGTCCGTCTCAGCGCACAGGCGTTCTCGCAGATGCTCGCTCGGAAAACATCGCAGCACTGCCGCCCGAGGGCTTCGCGGCGGTTTACCTTGGTGATATGCTCGGCTGCCCGGTTGAAAGCCGTGATTCGCCAGTCCAGGTCGACCGTGAAGACTCCTTCATTAATTGAATCCAGGATCGTTATTTCGCGTCCATCCAGTTCCCTTGTCACCTTCATCCCCTTCTCAGTTATTGCAATATGCATTAATTTATACCAAAACTATTGCATTCTGCCAATGATGCCGGCGGAACAAGTGCATTTTGAATGTTCCGGGACGCGCCTCTTCCTCAACGCTCGAAAGCCGCCGGGAAGCCATTCCGGCTCGGACAAAACCCTCAGGATATGACGCAGGACCCGGAAAGAATGGCTCCAGGGGCTTTCACCCGGCCACTGCGGTGAAAATGATCCTTTGTCTGGAATGCATCTTGCTTCTCCTGAAAGTGTGTCCTGGCAATACCGGCACGCATGGATTTATTCGATTTGAAGAAAGGGAAGCATGGAAAAGAAGTTTACCCGCCGCTCCATCCTGAACATGGGCGCTGTTGCGGGGGGCATTGCCGCAAGCGGCGCCATCCTGGGCGCAGCCAAGATGAGGTCCGCTCCGAAACCATCTGCGGGTCTTCCGTGGCCGTGGAGAACAATGGATCCCGACGATGTGCAGGAGCGCGCCTATCAATCCGCCTGGTCAAAAATCGCCTGTATGTACGGCACGTTTGACGGGGTTCTGGGCACCCTGGCGGACAAATACGGCGCCCCCTACAATGCCTTCCCGATTGGTGCTACCCTCTACGGAAGCGGCGGTGTCACTGGTCTCGGTTCTCTCTGCGGCACGATTAATGCCTGTGGCCTCCTGTTCAGTCTTTTTGCCAGCAACCAGGAGGATCTTTCCGCCCTTTGCAGGGAAATTTCTCTATGGTATGAGCGCACCAAACTGCCGATTTACAAGCCCAAGAGCCCGAAAGTGGACATTCCGATGGTGACGTCGGTAGCGCGCTCGAATCTCTGCCATATTTCGTCAACCACATGGGCAAATGCCTCGGGGAATAAGCTGTTGACCAGCCGGCATTTTGAAAGATGCAACCGGCTCGCCGCGGATGTCGCCAGGCAAGCAGTGGCCATGCTGAATGAATACAGCGCCGGCAAGCTGAAGCTCAATGAGAAAATGAACGCATTTTCAGATGGCTGCCTGTCCTGCCACGGTCCCGGAAAAACCGTTGCTAACGTTGCCGGCGGCATGACCTGCAACACCTGCCACAATAATCCTCATTGATGGTCCGCCGGGGACCGGCGAAAATCTTGCGGCCTGTCTGCAGAGTTTTCCCGGGCGGCGATTTCGATTGCCTGGGTGGGAATCGATCTTGTCGGAACCCCGCGAGGTCGTCAAGTCGTCAGGGTATTTGACAGGGAAAAGGAAGGGCTGCCTGCAATTAAGGAGATCAAAACCAGCCTCACAGATTAATGGAAAGATTAAAAAATCCTGGATGCGCTGAACAAACGGGTCGACGGGCTTCGCGCGCAAGCAGATATTCAAAGCCTGGTTTCCGCCGGCGAGGCGGCATTGGTTGGGCAAATGCCGGAGCGCACCTGCTCTCCGGCATTCCTGCGAATTTATTTGCGGTGGGATTTGGGCATGATTTGGCGTAGCCCCTCTATGCAGGCGGTCTACGGATATTCCTTTTCATAGGGCCACATGACCAAACCGCCATCCAGGACTTTTACGTCGGCGAATCCGGCTGCTTTCAGGATCAGAGAAGCTTCATATCCTCGAAGCGAGCTGACGCAATAGGTGACAATCTCTTTGTCCTTTGGGATTTCTGAGAGCCGCCTGCGCAGCATGCCCAATGGAATCAGCGTCGATTTGGGCAGATTAACCTGCGCATATTCCTTAGGCGAGCGGACATCGAGCAATACGAAATCCTCCCCCGTCTCAATTTTCCGCTGGACGGATTCCGCGGAAATGCCCGTCATACGGCCATCCCGTTTATTGCGCGCGACATTGGCGGCAGTAATGAGGTTATCCATGGCCGAAGCGTAAGGCGGCGCATAAGCAAGATCCAGATGCGCAATCTGATCCAATGTCATTTCGGCAATGATGGCTGTGGCTGCTACGTCGATTCTTTTGGCGCCTTCCCCGGGTCCCGTTACCTGAACTCCCAGCAACCTGCCCGTTTGTTTGTCGGCAATGACCTTCATCAAGAGCATCATTGATTTGGGCATGTAGTGCGCCCTGTCGGTCCCGGGGGCCATGGCTGTGATCACGTCGTAACCGAGGGAAAGCGCGGCGCGCTCCGTCAAACCCGTGCGGGCGACACAATAATCGAATACTTTGCAGACCGAGCTCCCCACGACACCGGGGAATTTTTCATCGCCGCCGCAAATATTCACGGCGACGACACGGCCCTGTTTATTGGCCGTTGAGCCCAGCGGGACGTAACACGGGCGGCCGGTCAGTCGATCCGTGCATTCCACGCAATCGCCTGCAGCGTAGATATCCGGGTCCGAGGTGCGCATACGGTCGTCCACTTGAATGGCCCCGGTATTTTCACCGATGGCCAATCCTGCCTGTTTCGCCAAATGGGTGTTGGGGCGCACGCCAATGGCAAGAATGACCATATCGGCAGGAAGATCGCCATTGTCGGTCCGCACATGCGTAACCGCGTCATCGTCCCCGCTCCGGCTTTCAAGGGCAAGGGCTCGAGTATGGGTCATTACCCTGACGCCGCGCATTTCCAGGAAGTTTTCGACCAGGCGGGCGATTTCCCAATCCAGCAGATTGAGTATCTGCGGCAGCATCTCCACAATTGTTACGCGGCAGCCATGGGTGGCTAACGCCTCAGTAGCCTCGACCCCGATAAGCCCGCCGCCGATGATAACAACATCCTTGGCCTTATGTTCGGTCAATACCGCCTTGATTCCCTCGGCGTCGTGGACTCCATGAAGGGTAAATACGTTCCTTTTATCCACCCCGGCAATCGGGGGAATTACGGGAGAAGCGCCTGTGGCTAATACGAGCTTGTCGTAGGGGACCCAGGATTCCTCTCCGGTTGACAGGGCTTTTGTACGAACCCGCTTGTTTGCGCGGTTAATCTCCAAGGCTTCCGTATCGTTTTGGACCTTCAAATTCTTCACATGCATAAAAAATGCGGCGTCTCGAATCACTCCCGCAGGTGTCTCCATCAATTCAGACTGCTTTTTAACCTCCCCGGAGACATAATAGGGGAGGCCGCACCCGGCATAGGAGAGAAGCAATCCCTTTTCGATGATGGTGACATTCGCATCGGACCTCATCCTGATTATCTTGGACGCTGCTTTTGGACCCGCGGCTACTCCGCCGATTATGACAACTTTCACAATATCTCCTTATCGAGTGATTTATTTATGCGCCACCTTCATGTTTGTGGGCGCAATCCAATGCAAAGACTGCAGCCTCAGAAAGCGTTCTCTTTGCATGGGGAAAGAGGATTTTTGCCAATAAACGCCGGGCCTTGCTGCTCAGGCGTTTCTTTCACCGCGCCATGAGCGCTTCGTGATGGCTTTCGTGAACCCCAATTATAGTCCAAAGGATCCGGATTCGCATGCCGGGTATTTATCATTCCGCTCTAGGATTCGCCGCGTCCCGGGCCGGCCACGCGATTTCGCTGCCGTTTGCGGCAGCCGCATCCGGGCATAAGCAGCGCCCCGCTTTCAATACGCCCGTCTAGAAATGCGGCAATCACTTCCTCCACGGGGCCGCAGATATGCGGGATAATCCGGATTCCAGCCGAGACAAGGGCCGTCCTCTGGATTTGCGAGATCATTCCGCAGATAAGCAGGTCCACTCCAAGCTTTGGCAGCATCTGCGCCCGCGCGAACGGGTTTCGTGTCCGCAGCAGCTCTTCCTGCCGGTTCCGTTCCCGTTTTTCGGAGACATCCACGAGCAGGATCCTGCTTGCCTCATCGAAAACGGGCGAAACCCGCCCCTGCCAGAGTGGAATTGCGACTCTCATGCGCCGAACCATTGTGTCCTGCCGGATGGGCATGAACTGCCCTCTCCGGAAAACCTGAGGTCTGGAGACCAGAATTTCCTTCTTATTATGCCGCTCATTGGACTTGCCTGTTGCTTTGTATCTCCCGGACTTCGACTCGCGTTGCAGCCTCGGCCGCCGTGGGCCGCGCCGCTCCTGCGGCGCATGAAAATCGGCCTGCAGTTGCCGGTCCGGTTTTTACCGGCCGTCAGGATGCGTGTTTCTGCACTTTGGGAGCACTGGCAGTCGGTGCAAGCTCGACAATCCTTCGCGCGATGGGACCGAACAGATCTGCCGCGTAACTCTCGATTTCGCCTCGGTCGCACAGGGAGGCGATGGAAGGATCGATGGGAAGGCACCCCAGAAACGGCAATCCGAGCTGCGAAGCCATGCGGTCCGGATGGCTCGGCCCGAAAATCTCGTGATGCGATCCGGTATCGGGACATACAAAATAGCTCATATTTTCCAGCAATCCCAGTATGGGTATGCCAATATCGCGCACCATGTTGGCGGCTTTGCGTACGACCATGCCCGCCAGATTCTGCGGCGAGGTGACCAAAATGACCCCGCTCATCGGAAGAGATTGAAGCACTGTCAGGGAAGCATCCGATGTGCCCGGCGGCAGGTCCACAATCAGGTAATCCAGATCCCCCCAAAGCACCTCTGTCCAGAACTGCTTGATGGCATTGCTGATGAGCGGCCCGCGCCAAATCACAGCCTGGTCTTCGCTTTCGAGCAGCAGGTTAATGGACATTATGGAAATTCCCGTCTGCGTTTTTGGCGGAACCAGCGCCAGCGGACTGGATCCCGGGCGCGCACCATTTGCTAAGAACATCTTGGGGATGCTGGGGCCTGTAATGTCCGCATCCAACACCCCAACCTTGTGTCCCATGCGACGCAAACTGATTGCAAGGAGGCCCGTTACCAGCGATTTGCCCACACCTCCCTTCCCGCTCATGACGGCAATTACGTGTTTAACGTCGTTCAGCTTCTCTACCAGGCTTTTGGGCGAATCCTCCCTGGCTAATGCGGCCTTTTCCTGAGCCGTCATCTCTTCCAGGAAAACATCGACGCTTCGTATCCCTTCCAGGGCCTGCACCGCCTGTCTGGCGGCTTCAACCATGCGGTCCTTAAAGGGACACGACAGGTTGGTCAGCGCCAACGTAAAGGATACTCTCCCGTCGCTGACCTGAAGGTCGCGCACCATTCCCAGCGCGACGATACTCTGTCCGAGTTCGGGGTCCTGAACCTGCCCCAATGCATTCCTTACTTCTGATTCCGTTGCCATATTTCATTGCTTTCTCTGAGCGGTTCCACGGTGTTCCCCGTGAGGTTCGTTGTTTTGTCACCCGACTATGCAGGCAATGATCGTGCCAAGGCGCAAAAAGCGGGCCAAATATCGCCATATGGTTGGCGTTACGGCACCGAAATATTGCATCCTCCGGTGGTTTCCCCACGCCTGCTTTCCCGATATCTCATGTGGGGAAAAGGAATTTTCGGGCAATATGCATATGAATGAAGGCTCCAGATTTGCATTTTGCAATGCCTCGGTTTCTGGTTTTTCTCTCGGGGTTTCATGGGGTCGCCCGGCGGTCCGGCGCAAAGTCCGGAGCAGGGGGGGAGTATTGAGCAGCACTGTGCCGAATTACGCCGGATTTCCTGACAATGGGAGTACAATTTTCCTCCTGGGGGGAGTTATCGCGAATTGGAGGAATATCAATCCATGAAATATGCATGCTGTCATGAACGGAACAACACAAGCGGAAGGCCCAATAACAAAGCCACTGCTCCCCGAGGTCGCAACAGGCGGGAATTTTTTGAGACTGCTTCGCTCTTGGGCAGCGCTATTGCAGTGGCATCTATGTGCGGCCTTGCGGAGGCGGCTATTGGCGCGGCAAAGGAGTCGACCGGGTCTCCCCCCGTGCACATACCCGAAGCGTCCATTCGCATGCGATGTCCAAACTCCGCTCTATTTGGCATCACCCGGAGTGAGATCATCGAGATCTCCCTCGCTGAGGTGATCAAATTCCATGGCTATTGCGCCGGAGGAGGGACTTTTGCATTTCGAGTAGCGCAGGAAGCTTTTGCAGCGCTTTACGGAAAACTTCTTGCGCAAAGAGGCGAAATCATAGTGCACACCTCCCATCACTGTTGCCAGGCCGGAGCCCTCGCGTACATCACCGGAGCACGAACAAATTATGGGGCCTACGGTTCCCACGGAAGCCTGGTCCTGATCCCCGAGGAAGAAAAAAGGATTGTTTTCGTGGACAAGCCCAGCGGAAAGGCGGTGACCGTCAAGCCTCTCTTCAATCCGCACGACACATTTGCTCCTCTTTTTCAGAAAGCACGGAAGGATCCCGGATTCGCTCCCCCCGTCCAAAAGACGCTCAATGAGAAAATCCAGGAATATCTGACTGCGCCCATGGAAAAGCTTTTTATCCTTCAGAATGGATAAAATGGGTGCATCAATTTCCATGTTTGTTTTTGAAACACAGTCCGATGACCGAGGCCGGATCTTTCCGAAAAGCCCTGTCTTCAGCGGCGCGCGAAAACCGCCCGAATAAACGCCTGCTGCAGCTAAAGCGCCCGATGGAACGCGCGAACCTGATTGCCGGACGGGGAGGACAAAGCCAGGAAAAGCCGGCTGCCTGTTGAACCGGCCAGAGAATTGCTTTGAATCATGGGCGTTGATCGCCGTCGGATTTGCAAGCGGTCGCGTCGGGAAAACGGCCGCGTTGCTGAAAGGAGCATGTACCATGGCCGAAAAAAAATACCCCCAATGCGCACGCTGTGTTTCCAGGATCTGCGAGAAGGGGGGGGCAAAAACCTCCGAAGGTATGTCCCCCGCACGCCAGTATCCCGGATTTTGCCCCATGAGGCTCTTGCCGGAGGTCTTTGATAGGGCTGCCGTGGAATACGATAGGCCGGCGGTCAAGGAATTCGCGCGTCTCGCTTCCGTGCAGGAAAGCCAGTGTTATGAGCGTCTTCCCGACGGCATCCGGGCGAAGCTGCCGCGGATAGAGGAACTTGTTCAGTTCGCCAGGAAGTGCGGCTATAGGAAGCTGGGCATTGCTCACTGCGGCGGACTGATCCAAGAAGCCGGTATGCTTGCGGATATTCTGGAGAACAATGGCTTCGAGGTTATTTCTGTCCAATGCAAGGCCGGATCCGTTCCCAAAGAGACCATCGGCATCAGGCCCGAGGAAAAGATTGCCGGGCCGGACATCTGGGAAAGCATGTGCAATCCGATTGCCCAGGCAATGATTTTGAACCACGCTCAGGTCGATCTTGCCATCATGCTCGGGCTGTGCATAGGGCACGATACCCTGTTCATAAAATACTGCGATGTTCCGCTTACGGTGCTGGCTGTGAAGGACAGGCTCCTGGCGCACAATCCCCTTGCGGCCCTGTACCTTTCCGATTCCTACTACCGGAGGTTGAAAAACGGCATCCAGTGATCCGAAATCGAGTGAGGCCGAAAACGAATGGGGTGGTCATATCCCAGCTCTGCTGAGGAACTCATGGAGTTTGAGAGTTCCGCGATTATAGAACGCCGATATACGCTGACAAAACGCTGACCAACGCCGATCAATAAGGCAACGGTTGACTCTTGTCATCGCATCTCAAAGGCGCCATCCCTTGTTGCCGGCAAACCAATCCCGCACTTCCGCAAATATCGCCTGCCCTGCTCCAAAACCTTGTGGTGGCGGGAGCAGGCCATTGACTGCGACCGGCATGCCCAAGTATGCTGAGGGTGTTTGCTCGAGGGCATTTTGAGAGATCCTTTGAAATCGGACAGGGAACTGGCGGAGAATGCGCGTCTGGCACCGGAGGGGGACTACAATGCCTTCGAACTGCTGGTGCGCCGCTACCAGAAAAAGATTATCGCAAACTGCCGTCACCTGACCCGGAATCCGGATTGCGCGGAGGACCTGGCTCAGGAGGTTTTCGTAAAAGCCTATTTCGGACTGCCTCGCTATGAAGGCCGGTCGAGTTTCAGCACCTGGCTCCAGCGCATAAAAATCAACCACTGCTTCAATTACCTGAAGAAACAGCAGGGGAAAATCTTCCTCGATATCGAGGACAAAAGCGTGGCAAATGAACTCGTCCTGCAGCCTGATGCGGAAAAGGCCGCGATAATGCGCAGTGAGCGGGAATTGATCACCAACATCCTTGACGCGATGTCGGATAGCCTGCGGATCCCCCTCCTCCTGCGGGACATGGACCACCTTTCTTACGACGAGGTGGCGGAAACTCTCGGGATCAGTCTTCCCGCGGTCAAGATGCGTATCAAGCGGGGGCGTGAGGAGTTTCGCCGCCGGTTCCACGACCTCAATGGAGGAGCCAATCGGCTGCTCCGCGATGTGCCCCACTAGGCGGCTGGCTTAGTCTATGGATGAGACTCGTCATTCAGACCTCCAGTCAACCGATGATGGGGGAGAACCCATTGCGGCTCTGGCTCAATTTGAAGTTGAACCGTCCGGGCGATTCTGGGCTCGTCTTCGCAATAGGATCGATCGCCGAATTACGACGGCTCATGTGGCGTCCTTCTCCTGGAACCTGCCCAAACTGGTATTTCTCGAATTCCTGGGAATCGCCTTTAACATCTTTTCTCCGGAGAAGAAACGAAAGGAAGACCCGCGGTGAAAGAGAAACTCTTTGAGTCGCTTCAGCAATTGGTGAATATGGTGACCGGCGCGGCGCCCAAGGTTGTTATGGGCATTATTCTCCTGATCGTCTCCGTTGCCGTCGCGAAGGTGATCGAGAAGGTGCTGCGCCTCTTTCTCGTGCGAGTCCGGCTCGACAACCTTGTGCAACAGGCAGGTTTGGACAAAACTCTTCAGAGGATTGGAATCCGCCAGAAGCTCGATTTCTTCATACCGCGTCTCATTTACTATCTCATCCTATGCCTGCTGGCAAAGACTCTTGCCGATTCGCTGGGTCTGGTCGCGATTTCGGACGCGCTCGGGGCCTTTTTCTCCTATCTGCCGAACCTGGTGGCCGCTTTTCTGTTGCTTCTGCTCGGCAGCGCCCTTTCGCAGTTCATTGGAACCACGGTGCGCCAGGCCGCCGAAAGCGCCGGCCTCGACTTTGCTCCCGCGCTGGGCCGCCTTGTTTCGGGCTTGCTTTTCTTTATCGTGGTGGTGATGGCGGTTTCGCAGCTCAAAGTCGACACCGAGATGCTCCGCCTTGTGACCGCCATCGTGCTTGCGGCAGGCGCCCTTGCCTTCGGAATATCCTTCGGATTTGGAGCGAGAGACATCGTCCGCAATATCCTCGCCGGCTTTTACGCGCGGAAGTTCCTCCAGGTAGGAAAGCCGGTCGAGATCGCGGGCCAGCAGGGAACACTGCGGGCCATTACAGCCACGCACACGATCCTCGATTCCGACGAACGCAGCGTTACACTGTCCAACGCAACCTTTTTGGATCAGGTCGGAAGGCAGTAAAAGCCTTTTCAGCGTTCTCCGCGAGGCGACCGCTGTCGCCAATGAATTTTTTCTAAACCTCCGAAGGCCAGCCTGCGGGCCGTCCTGCTCTTCCCAATAAAAGTCCTGGCGCCGATTTTTGCGACTTTTAATGTGACTTCGCGGCACTCCCTGGGTCTAACAGCTTAGGGTTAGTTGCGGGGGCCATACGCTCATATTGAGCCGAGGCTCTATCTGCAAGGACCGCGTCAGCAATCTATTTGCCGGTAAAACAAGGGTCCGCCCAATGTCTCAGGCTTGGTTTTGGAAATAGGCATTCATCACGCGGAAGGCAGTCGGGGATGCCTGACTCCGCGTGATCTTCAGGCTTCAGGGGGCTCTTCGGCTAGTTCGAGCGATGGGCGCTCGAACACCGGGCTAATCCGGAGAGCCCTTCTGAGAAAAGCGATAAATGAGGTTCCGGACCTTTTACCCGTTTACTACCGGATTGCCTCTTGGATCTGTTTCTGTTGCCGACTATCATTTGTACAAAGCAATTCCGGCTTCATGAGACGAGAGGTCCCAGCCAAAAGCTGCCCGTTGAACTGGAGGATGGTCTGATGACTTACAAAATAGAGGAAATTGAAGGAATCGGCCCCGCCTATGCCTCGAAGCTGATGGAGGCGGGAATCAGGACAACAGGCTCCTTGTTGGAGTCCTGTGCAGACCCGAAAGGGCGGGATGTGCTGAGCGAGAAGACGTCGATCGGCTCCCATTTGTTGCTGAAGTGGGCCAACAGCGCTGATTTGATGCGCATTTCAGGAATAGGCCGTCAATTCGCGGAGCTGCTGGAAGCATCCGGCGTCGACACGGTCAAGGAGCTGAAGCACCGTCAGGCGGACAACCTGGCTGCCAAAATGGCCGAAATCAACGCTGAAAAGCGGCTTTGCCGCGTATCTCCGGGCCCCGCCGTTGTGGCCAAATGGATTGCACAGGCTCAAACCATGGAAGCCGCGATCCGTTACTGAGCCCCGCAATATGCAGCGCGCTCACACTCTGTCATCTCAATCGGCGCCGCAGGCCCTATGAAGCCTGCGGCTGTGTAATTTCAGTTATCTCTCATAATTCAGAAGGAGGAATCATGGACCGTTTTGAGGAGCTTAAGTCGAAGTATCAGTCGGTGCTCCGGCTCATAGAACAAAAAGGGCTTCGGATGCACAACCTTCATTTGCAGGACAACAAACTTTTCGTCAAAGCCTCTGCGGGCACTCAAGAGCTGAAGAACGCCATCTGGGGTCAGATCAAGCTTGTGGATCCCGCCTACGCCGACCTGACATGCGATATCGCCGTGGACCCGAGCCTTGCTCCGCCGAAACCGGCTGCGCCGGAAGCGAAGACCTATACGGTTCAACCCGGGGATACTCTGTCAAAGCTGGCGAAGCAGTTTTACGGCAACGCCAACAGTTATATGAAGATTTTTGATGCCAACAAGGATCAGCTCACCGATCCGAACATGATCAAGGTGGGGCAGGTGCTAAAAATTCCCAATGCCTAGCAGGTTTACGGGATCGCGGCGACTCCTGGGTCAATGTATCGGCTGCAAATCGGTGCCGCATCCGGGCGAGAGGGAACAACCAGGGTACAAGTTCAGGCAGAATTTTCGGAGATCCATCATGAAAAAGGGAATCGCTGTTTTTGCTTTGTTTTTTTTGAGTATGGGAGTTTTCGGGATGGGATTGGCGCTGGCCGAGGAAGGCATGGCTGTGCATTACAGCAACGCCTTTCAGGGCAAGCTGACGGCGAATAAAGAAACCTTCGATCAGGAAGGGATGACAGCGGCTCACAAAACCCTTCCGTTCGGGACCAAAGTCAAAGTAACCAACCTGGAAAACAACCAGAGCGCGGTTGTAACCATCAACGACCGCATGGCCCGGCGTAATCGGAACGTGATCGATGTCACCCGGCGCGCAGCCAGAGAACTCGGTTTCGAAAAGCAGGGGCGCGCACGCGTCAGCGTCGAGCCTGTGCAATAGCCAATCGGAAGACAGATCGGAGCGGCATGGCTGCTGCTGATCGGAAGCTTGTGGAATTGCCGGAAGTGGAAGGACGGAAGGCTTGCCGGTATGGCGAGCCTTCCTGATCGGGGCCGCCATTGCGCTGCGGCTGGCGGCCCATAATGCTTTATATCCCATAATCAGGAAAGAGGAGAACCACCATGGAAAATCTTTTGCCTTTGATCATTCAGCTGATATGCGGAGCCGCTGGCGGCAATATCGCCGGTTCTCTGATGAAGAAGTCATCGTTAGGCACTCTGGGCAATTCAGTCGCAGGTATTGTGGGCGGCGGCCTGGGCGGCCAGTTGCTGCAACTGTTGGGAGTTGCTGCGGCAGGCGGAGGCGGCCTGGATCTCGGAAGCATCATCAGCAGCATATTGGGCGGCGGCGTTGGAGGCGGCGTGCTCATGGCGATCATCGGCCTCATCAAAAGCGCCCTTGCCAAGAAATAGCTGCATCCGTAATCCTCAAGATTCGGCGAGAGCTCACCGGTAAAGGGCTGCACGCTGATGTGCCGCCAAACAACTTGTCCAAGGATCAAACAAAACGCCACGGATTACCACGGATTACGTATCTTGGGATCATTCCATCCGTGAAAATCTGTGGAATCCGTGGCGCTTATATAGGCGATGATGCGCAGCCATTTATCGCCGCCCAACCCCGAATCTCAGCTTTTCGGCCGATACAGGATCAAGGCAATCATCGGGAGCACGAATATCACGGCTGTCGCGGCCGCGCATTTGATCGGGGCGATCCTGATGAGCTGCCCGGAGTGACTCAGGGCGGCGCTTAACATTATGTAGAGACAGACCAGCCCATCAACGACCAGGAGCGGGATAGACACAAGAAGGATTTGCTTCCAGCCAAGAGGATGCCCGCCTTTCATGCGCTTGTATAGAACTAAGGCGGAATAAGCCAGCCCCGCGACCGCCAGAAGTGCGAGCAAGACGGTAAAGGGGAATATGCCGATCATATTTCAAAGGTATCATCGGGCAGAATTATTACCAATTACTCCCTTCTGTTGTGTCCCTCACGAATTGCACCAAATCCCTGACCCGGTCGTGAACCGCGCTGGATTGCCATGATTCCGATACCTCAGGGCCAGTCAGATTTCGCCAAATTTCCGCCATCCACGTCGCTTCCCGCACAACGGAAAAGAATTCGCGCGGTTGTTCCATATTTTTCGTATAATCAAAAATCATGCCTGACCATCTCATTTTCAAAGACCGCAGTCTTTTTCGTAACTGGCTCAAGAAGAATTATGCCCGTCCGAGTGGAATCTGGCTGGTCTTCGGCAAGAATAACGCGGTCGAAACCCTGACCGCGGAGGAAGCGCTGGAGGAATCTCTCTGCTTTGGGTGGATCGACGGTCTTATCAAGCGCGTGGATGAAGCACGATATATCAAATTTTTCTCACCGCGCCGGGCGAAGAGCGTCTGGTCCAGGAAAAACAAAGAAACCGCGGAAAGGCTTATTCGAGACCGGCGAATGGCCTCTCCGGGCCTCCAGGCGATCGAGAGGGCCAAGGCCGATGGTTCGTGGAACAGACCGCAGAGACCGGTTGTTACGCCGGAAGATATCGAGAGTTTCGGCCGGCTGGTTGCCGCCAACCGCCAAGCCTTCATCAACTTTCAAAATATGCCCCCATCATCGAAGAAGCTGTTCACCGGATTTTATCTGGATGCCAAACAGAACCTCACGCGTCAGCGCCGGCTGGAGAAACTGATCGGGCTGTTGGAGCAAAATAAGAGAGCGATGATGTAGCGACCGGCCCTTGCAGGATTGAATGATCGGTGCTCCCCGCAGCATGCCCGGGAACCGTTGAGTTTTGCAGCCTTGCCGGACCCGTCCTCCTGGAACTCCTTTCGGTCTTGGCAGCATTTTGGGAATGCCTTGCGGGGCGGGACTGTAAGTATTCGTGCCAAAATTACTTATAGCGATGATGCTGGGCTTGATGCTGACATCCCTGGCTTCCTGCTATATCCTCATGCTTTTTATAGGCTAAGGTCGCGCTGGGCCTGTAATATGCCGGGCGGCGTCTTAGTGGAAGTTAAGCAGCTTTCCGCCAAAATTCTATACACTGAGGCCTAAAAATTGCATTAAGATCCCAGGGATAATTTAGGCATGGTGGCCGGGATTCGGAATTCCTCCCGGCCGAAACAGATAGAAGGAGACAGAAATGAAGGTAGGTTTTGCCGTACAAGTCAACGAAGGGTTGGATAGCATCGTTTACGCCCATTTCGGCTCAGCGCCCGCATTTGTTATCGTCGATACTGATTTGCAGCAGATTTCGGCAGTGAACAACTCAAGTGAGCACCACGTCCATGGCGCCTGCAATCCGGTCACGACACTCGGCGGAAACAGCATTGATGCAATGGTTGTGGGCGGAATCGGCCCGGGCGCTATCATGAAGCTGAATGCCATGGGGGTTAAAGTCTACAGGGCCGGCGCTCCTACTGTTAAGGAAAATATAGCCCTATTGGGAAACAACGGGCTCCGGGAGATATCGATGGACGATTCCTGCCAGGAACATGGAGGCCAGTGCGGCCACTAAGTCAAGCGGCGATTAAGGATTGCATCGCGGCCCGTTGCTCTCTTTGGCAGGAGCCCTGAAATGCTCGAAAAGGTCAAAATCGGGATTGTCATCTGCGGGCGATATAACGCCTGCTCGGGAGGCAAATGCTTCCGGGCTGTGCGCGAGAGAAAGGGTGCATTCGAAAGCTATCAAGGCAAAGAGGTGGAAGTTGTAGGTTTCACGACCTGCGGCGGCTGTCCGGGAGGCAACATCGAATATGCTCCCGAGGAAATGAAGAAAAACGGCGCCGAAATCATCCATCTGGCCACCGGATTTCTTGTCGGGTATCCACCATGTCCATATCTCCATGACTTTATGAGATTTATTCCAGAAAAATATGGAATCAGGGTAGTAGCCGGCACCCATCCAATCCCGCAAAAGTACTATCAAACTCACCATCGATTGGGTTCCTGGGATGAGCCCTGGTGGGCGGAGATTCTCAAGCCCTGCCTTTCGGACGAAAATGTGCGCAGGGCCTATGATTAAGCCGGAGCCTCCGCGCTGAATGCTGCCATGATGGATCCTACGAAACAGCGCCTGGATGCAACAAGGAAACAAGCCCATCCGCAGTGCATCAGCTGCAGCCTGGATAATTCCTCGGGATTTGCACTTGAGTTTTGCATCCGTGAGGATAAGGGGATCGAGGCCGAGTTTGCCTGCGATAAGATCTATCAGGGGTATCCTGGATTTCTGCACGGAGGCATCAGTTCGTTGCTGCTGGATTCGGCCATGGCCAACTGCCTCTTTGCCCATGGAATTATTGCAGTAACCGCCAGGATGATCGTCCGTTTCCTTCTTCCCGTCTTCACCGATCGTCCCGCAGTGGCAAAAGCCTGGTTAAAGGCATACGAGCCGCCGCTTTATGTGTTGGAGGCGGTACTGGAGCAGGATGGGCGGACGCTGGTGCGGGCATCGGCAAAATTCATCGACCGTGATTTGATAGGAGCCAGTGGAATCGACGAGAAGATATAAACATTGAATGGGAAAAAGCTTCGGCAAACCTTGAGCCGGGACGCTCCCGGGCGCAGTCAGCACAAAGATCCATTCTGGATGTTGCAATCTGCAATAAGGCATCAATGCAATCCGTGCATATTGCATTGTCTTGTGTCGAACCTATCTTTGTTTTGGGTGGAATTCGAATCCATTTCGATTTGTGGAAGAATGGCAATTGGATTGCCTGAAGTTCCGCGGGAAATAGCCCAAAGGGGAATCATGGAGAATCAGAATTATGGAAGCGCCTTCGAATGATGAAATCGTGGAAGAGCCCTCTTACTCGGGGCCGGTACTTTTTTACAACGAGTCTGTTATCGATCATTTCGTGAATCCGCGCAACGTGGGAGAGCTCCCGGAAAGCGAGACAGACGGATACGGATTGGTCGGGGATCCCTCATGCGGCGATCAAATGAAGCTGTGGATCTCTGTGCAGTCGGGCAGGATCGAAAAGATCGCATTTAAATCCTACGGCTGCCCGGGGGCTATTGCGACAAGCAGCATGTTAACCCATCTGGCTAAGGGAAAAGCCGTAGAGGAAGCCAAACGCATCACGGACGATGATGTCATAGAAGCGCTCGGCGGAATTCCGGAAAGGAAAAAGCACTGCTCGCTGTTAGGCGTGCTGGCACTCCAGGCTGCCATCAAGGACTGGGAAACAAAGGGATCCGGAGATACGGAGAAGAAGCCTTGATTTACCTCGACCACAACGCCACAACTCCTTTGGACCCTAGGGTTTTCGACTCCATGGCTCCGTATTTGAAAATGCATTGGGGGAATCCATCCAGCCCATACAGTTTCGGCAATCAGGCCCGAATCGCGGTGGATAAGGCGCGGGAGCGGGTCGCCGAGTGCCTGGGCTGCAAGCCGACGGAAATAATTTTTACCTCATGCGGCACAGAATCGGACAACCTGGCTGTGCGTGGAGTGGCGCGCGCGCTTAAGTCTCGCGGCAATCATATCGTGACGACCGCCATTGAGCATCATGCGGTGCTCAATACCTGCAAAGCGCTCGAATCCGAGGGTTTTCGCATTACCTATCTGTCTCCCGGTTCCGATGGCGCGGTAAAAATCGAGGAAGTCGAAAAAAGCCTCAGCCCACAGACGATTCTCATCACGGTCATGCATGCCAACAATGAAACTGGAGTCCTTCAACCCGTGGAGGAGATTGCCGCTCTGGCAAAAAAGCGCGGGCTTGTTTTTCATACGGATGCGGTGCAAACGGCCGGCAAAATCCCGTGCCGGTTGTGCGAACTCGGCGCCGATGCTATCTCCATTTCGGGGCACAAAATCTATGGTCCCAAGGGTACGGCTGCCCTGTATGCAAGGCAAGGGACGCCGTTGAGCCCTCTCCTTACGGGAGGTCCTCACGAACGAAACCTGCGTGCCGGAACTGAGAATGTGGCCGGTATCGTAGGCTTTTCCCATGCGATGACCCTGGCAGCGGCTTCCGCGTCGGATGAGTACATCCGCCTCAGGAATCTTCGCGACAAATTCGAAGCGCAGATTCTTTCCGTCGTGCCGGGAGTGAAAATCAACGGCGTTTCGGCGCCGCGCGTGCCGAATACCTCAAGCTTGAGTTTCGAATCCGTGGACGGTGAATCCATAGTCCTGGGACTGGATCTGCGAGGCATATATGTCTCGACGGGCTCCGCATGTTCCACCGGAGACCCGGAACCGTCTCATGTGCTTCTCGCAATGGGTCTTTCGCCAAAGGAAGCGCAGGGCTCCATCAGGATTTCCCTCGGCAGAGAAAGCCGTGAGGAAGATCTTGATACTGCCGCAGATGCTCTGGCGGACATCGTGAAGCGGCTCCGCGGCATTTCGTCGATTGAGACTTAATCTTAAGGCTGCAGACGCCCGTTTGCCGTCTTTGCGTTTCGCATCTGGCCAATCCATAGGACCAGGAAGGAATCCCGTATTATGAAACACAGGAGGAGTCCCGCCATTTTGGGAGGATTGGCTGCGTTGCTTTTATTCGGCGTAATATTCGGGGCCAACCCGGTATATGCCGGTTCAGCAGGTATCTATCTGGTAGGCCTTGGCCCCGGGGATCCGGATCTGGCAACGTTGAAGGCCATTAAAATTGTTCAGGATGCGGATATTATCTACACGATGAGCGGTGATATCCTCGACCGCTTCGCCGCCTACTTCAAGAACAAGGATGTCAGGCAGCTTTCCGGCAGCGTCGCGCGTTACCAGGCACGCAAAGCCAAAAGCGCGTCCGGGGATGCCAAGAGCGGGCCACCGGCTGATTCTGAACAAGAAAGACGTGCCTTGATCCATGAAGAACTGTTTGGCAGGCCGCAGCCTTACAAAATAATTATGTGGGGAAACATGATGCCCGCACATAACAGCCCGCCCGCCTCGGGGAACGACGATTGAAATCAGCCGCTGAGCGGGGTTGGTTGTCCGAGCGTGAATCTTTTACCGCGCCCGCCAAAACAGCTGCACCAGGACAATTGCGGAGAATGATTTCTCAAAGGAACAGGTTGTGAATACAAAAAGGCGCTTCAGGACCCGGCTCAAGATTCTGCTTTGCCGCCTTGCTATGATTTGCGTTTTGATTTCCGTTGCACAATGCTCTCGGCAAAAGCCCCTGCTGTTTCATGCAGGCACGGGCCAGCGCTCGGCTCTCCAGGAAATCCAAAGCCTGTTTCAAAAAAAACATCCCGGTGTGCAGGTCAATTTTTCCTTCAAGGGTTCAGGCTATTTTCTCCCGGATCTAAGCAGGTCCAGGGAAGGGGATCTTTATATGCCGGGAGAGGAGTTTTACCTGCTCCAGGCGGTGGAAAGAGGCTTTGTCAAAGATTATGATCCCGCCAGGGATATTGCTGCCTATTTTGTGACCGTCATCCTTACCCCACGTGATAATCCAAAGCATATCAAGGGAATAGAGGATTTTGCCAAGCCTGGATTCCGCGTAGGCCTGGGCAATCCACGGGCATGTGCGATTGGTATCCAGCATGAAAAGGTCTTCAAAAAGGCCGGCATTTGGGAGCAAGTTCAGCGGAATGCCGTTTTCAGCGCGAAGTGCATCCCTGAGCTTGGCAATGCGGCTCAGCATAATCTTATCGATGCAACGATCGTGTGGGCCACCACCGCGGTGCTTTACCTGCGCGATTGTGAAATCATACCTCTGCGGCATGAGTACCGCGCAGCGATACGCCTTCCGGTCGCCACGCTTGCGTTCTCCGAAAATCCCGGAGCGGCGGAGTTGCTGAAAAGCTTTGTGCTTTCGGATCAAGGCCGGGAGATCTTTTTGCGCCACGCTTACGCGGTCGGCCCGATCGTGCGGGACAAAGATGGATTCCTATCAGCGGCGGAAACCTCCACGGACCCGCTTATGCACTATCTTGTCAATGCGGCAGCAACTGTAAAGGATCCTTCCCGCAAGGCTGTTATTGAAGCGGTGGGACCGCTGCTCGAGGAAGTGCTCCGTCAGCAGAAGACGGTTCGCGCCGGAAATTGAGAGCTTCCTTTTGATTCAGATTCATGCAACCGGAAAGGATAAACCCGAAATAATGGGCCATAGCCACATATGGCCGGCCTTTTGCCTGGCTTCCACGATCGCTATTCTTGCAGGGTATTTGCTGCTTGTCTTGAGCAATGCCGTTTATCTTGGATTCAGCGACAGCATTTATTTTTGGGGACATCCGAGGCTATGGGATCGACTCGCACTGACGGTCTGGACGGCTACCCTGGCCACGTGTTTGTCCCTGGCGTTTGGAATACCCTCAGGATATGCTCTTTCCAGGCTGCCCTTTCCATGCCCGAGGCTTATGGCCACCATTATCGACCTCCCGGTGCTTGTGCCTCCTGCGGCGGTGGGAGTGTTCCTTTTCGGTTTCACGCACACCTTTCCACTTCGGGACATATTGGCTCTATTGGGGATCAGCCTCAGCCATACCCAGGCGGGAGTGGTGTTCGCTCAGTTTATGGTTACTGCAGCCTTCTGCGCGCGCCTGATGAAAAGCGCCTTCGACAGGGTCAATCCGCGGTTTGAGTTTGTCTCTCGATCCCTTGGAGCTTCCCGGCCGCGAACCTTCTTTCAAATCACCCTGCCTTTGGCCCGGCGAGGAATTCTGGCCAGTTTGATAATAGTCTGGGCACGAGCCGCTGCAGAGTGGGAAGCCCTGATGCTTTTCGTCGGCGGCACCGAAGGGCGCACGGATACCCTTCCCTTTGCGGTCTATCTGGATTGGAACGGAGGCATGATGGGGTGGGTTGTTTCCTTGAGCCTCATTTGTGTGTTAATGGCCATCGCTGCGATGGGAGCCGTGCGCATTATCGGAAGAAAAAGCTATGTATGGTGAGAATCTGCTCCGCCGCCGCTCCCATAGCATAGGTCGTAACGCCAACCGCCTTTTTGTGGCCTTTTTTTACGCTGCCGCCATTTTGCTTGTGGTGGCGTCTTGCTGGCTTTTTGTCAGCAATGCCGGGGAGTTGTTTCCCAGCAAACTCGGCGCCAGCGAAGAGATGAGTCTGTGGCGAAAGGCCGATCATGCGGATGAGTTTGCCGGGGGATTCTGGAAAGACGCTTCCTTCTGGCGCTCGGTTCATTTGTCTGTCAGCACGTCGACCCTGACGGCTGTTCTTGCCGCATTCCTGGGCATTCCGGCCGCATACGCATTGTCGCGCTTCAAAATTCCCGGACGGTCCGTCATTGAAGTTCTCTTTCCTTCGGTGATCGTCTTGCCTGCCTCGTCGGTTGGCCTTTGCCTCATTGTTGTATTCCAATATGGGTTCCTGCATAGGCTGCAGGAATTTTTGGGGTTTCAGGCAGCTCATTCGGTTTTTCCCGGCATCATCATCGCCCAGCTTGTGCTTTCTCTGGCCATCGGATCCAGCGCCTGGAAGGCTGCTTTTGACGGCATCAATCCGCGCTATGAGCATGTGGCCCGATCTTTGGGAAGCTCGAGCTGGCGGGCCTTTTGGACCGTAACATTCCCGTTGAGCCGGACGGCGCTGCTCGCCGGATTCATTCTGGCATGGGCGCGGGCCATGGCCGAATTTGGCGCGGTCCTTCTCTTCTGCGGAACATTTCAGGATTTGCCGCTCTCGCACTTTTCGCCTCTTTTGAAAACACTGCATCTTCATCAGGCGGATATTCTGCCTGTAGCCATGTGGTCTGCCATTGAATATGGCGAGCTGGAATCACGGCTCTGCAAAATCGATTGCCCCTCTTTCTGAGCGGAGGCGAAAAGCAGCGCGTCGCTTTGGGCAGGGCGCTCATAACCCGGCCCGGAATTCTTTTGTTGGATGAACCCTTAAGTGCCCTGGATGAAAATCTGCGTTCGCAACTCGCGATCGAGCTCAGGAGGGTACAGCGGGATCTGAATCGCACATTCCTTCATGTGTGTCACAGCTTTGAGGAAGCCTCGTTTGTTGCCGATCGCATTGCCATCATGCGCCAGGGGATGATCGAGCAGACGGGAACCATTCAGGAAATCCTTGCGAAACCTTCCAGTTTATTCATTGCGGAGTTCACCAGGACGCGGAACTTCCAGGAAGGGATGGCCGAGGCATTCGATGGAGGCTCTCGAATCAGGACTGCTTCCGGCCAAACCCTATACAGCAATGACAGGGCCTGTGAAGGCCCGGTTATTTTTGCAATCCGTCCGGAGGAAATAATTCTGGAATCCGGCGAAAATCGTGCGGGAGGAGGGAACCACATAAAGGCCAGAGTCGCCCAGGTTCGATTCAAGCCAAGCTATCTTGAAGTGGATCTTGATGCCGGCTTTCCGCTCATTACATATCATCCGTGGCATGGCGATCCCACCCTCCGGATTCAAGAAGGAGATGAACTGTGGCTTCATATCCGGAACGAAGCGGTTCTGGTTTTTCCAAAAATTCCCTGATGCCCGTCGAATGCATCCATAAATCCCGAATCTTCCGGGAGGTTGTTGATTTTCTCTTCAAATTCCGGAGAGAAGACGGTTCATTGGAAAGGATTTTGCTTTTCCCAAACCGGCACGCGAATCTGCCGAGTTCAAATCCGGCTATAGCCTTAACAAATTGACTGAGGAAGGTCTCTTGATATCAGATTCAGAAGGGAGAAATTGAAATGGCAAAAATGACGAAGGAAATGCAGGAGATGTTCAATCGGGCAGGATGCAAACAACTGGCCACGGCTAGCAAAAATGGCGTTCCGAATGTGGTGCCGATCAATTTCATGAAGATTATGGACGAGGAAACGATTCTCGCCTCAGCCGTTTTCATGACAAAGACATTCCAGAATCTGAAGGAGAATCCCGTGTGTGCGGTCGCCGTTTGGGAAGGGTTCGCGGGATATCAGTTCAAGGGTTCCGCAACCATTCTCACCGATGGCCCGGTGTTTGCGGAAACGCAATCCTGGACGGAAGAGGAGGGTCGGAAACTGGGATTGCCGCTCAAATCAAAGGGCGCCATCGTAATAAAACTCACCGATATTTTCTCCGTATCACCCGGGGCCGACGCGGGAAAAAAATCTCCTGACAACTGTTTTAAAGGGTGCAGACGCATAGGTCCAATCCATTTGTTGCCGGGAGCGTCCCCCAATGGGCTGCACTTTCAGGATTTGAGGGCCTGACAAACGAAGTGTAGCCCAATTCCCTCACGGGCAAAGCGGACAATATCTCGATCAGACAGCCTGAAACAGGCAACCGGGCCCGTGCAATTTGCAGTGTCCCCGGCACTCACCCGATCCACAGTTAGGATGCGATAATGCGGTGTGCTTCCTGTCGAATACATGCGGCCGATGACCTGTCGGCTCGTTCCCCGAAATAATCCGCGTTTTTCTCGATTATTGATTATGTGCTCAATTGCACAATCCTGCGGCCTGTTTATTGCATGATCTATTAGTGGAGAGAGTGCGCAGATGAATTCCACAGCCCAAAAAGAAGGGAATATGAAAAAGGTCAAAGCGGTATGCCCGTTCTCAGGTTCGGGGTGTAAGAACTGCTCTTTATACAGAGGCCGGCACTGTTATTTGCGTTTTTATGGAGGTTCCAGACGCAAGAAAAGCGAAGCGAGTGCATTTAAAGAAACCTGGATGGGAGGCAAAGCCGTATACCATAAATCCTATTTAGAGGACATCATCGAGAGATCGCCGACCACGCTCGGCGCCCCGGATTGAGTGAGAGCACGTAAAGAATTGTCATGATTACGGCTGAACTGAGACACCAGAGACAGGTTGCGCCGATGACAAAGGGTTCCAGAAAGGTCAAATAAACCGAGAAGAGCGTGCCGAAGATCGTCATGCCCAGCATGCCTAAAGCCGCCCAATTTGAGATCCGGCCGGAACCATATCGTCGCAATATCCATGCTGCGAGGATAGCCAGGAATCCGATCAATCCCAGGACGCCGATTGGAAGAACGCTGAAAAGCCTGGCATATTCGCTCTGCTGCACGGTATTGCAATCTCCCACGGGTCCGCAGACCGCCTCAATGTTCCGCAGCTCGACATTGGACAAATAGGCAGCCACTCCCAGGCCGGCCAGGGCCAGGATTGGAGTCAGCCAGTCGCGATGCCGCGCCGAAACCGCCGCCGACGAAGCTTTGGTTTTACTGAATATTATCGGGGCAAACACAAGGGTCAGTAGCATTGCGGCCAGCACAAAGATGGCGAGCCCGTTTCCGTAAGGGTCGCGCCGGATTCTTTCAACCAAGCCCGCTTGTGCATCGCCGCCGGTCAGATCTATGACTCCAGAAGGCTCAAAACGGGCTACGGGCGCAGCGGGTTGTGCGGCGGCGCTCGCCGACTTCTGAGGCGATGGAGGCGTGGGAGGCACGATGGAGCTTTCCGGCAATGAATCGGCAGACACCTTACGTTTTGGCGCTTCCGGCTTCAGCGTCGGCTTTGGCGCCAAGGCGGGTTTTGTTTCTTCCCGATGTGTTGCAGCCGGGGCGGAAGACATCTCGGCCACAGGTTCGCCGGGAGGTTTGGCCTCCGTCTCAGAGGGCTGAGGTTCTGCAGCAGCAGATTCTTCGGCAGGCGGTCCCTTGGGCGGCGTCGCCTCCGGGGGAATTACGCCGTTTGCTGCGAGCATGGTGCTGAGACCGGGGATACCAGGCCAATCGACGCCTCCGGCCGCAATGTGTTTCTCAATAAGACCGGGAAATTTCTCGGGGATATCCACAGATCCTACCAGGGCAGTGTTTCCTACGACGAGTAGCGGCACAGAAAGGCGCAATAGTGCATGCTGCATGCTGGCGGACAAAAACAGCTGATAGCCCTCCGGTGTCGCGGTGCTGACGATGATGATTTGAAGCTGCGGCCCGTAGCGGGCGGCAAGCGGAGGCAGCACCTCTTCTCTCACCATGGCGCAGTGCGAGCAGGTCGGCGAAGTGAAAAGGACCGCTCGTACGACCGGTGAATCCGCAGGGGTGCGCCGATTCTGCCCCCCCGTCAGAAGCAGGATGAGCGCCAGAATGCAAGCCTGGCCCCAAAGCCGCGCACCGGTGTGCAGCCGATTCACACCCATTTTGCGATTTTCAGACGTCACTGTTTGCCTCGATATGCTGCAACCCATAAATATCCCTGAGATTTAACCTCAAGTCCATCCCTTAAGAAAAGCTATTCCAAGAAATTTGGCAGCCTGCCTTGTTCCGCTACCCGACCTTGTCCGACCCGCTTACCAATACAGAGCATATCAGAGCAAACGAGCCTGCAAGTATCGCGGCCGTTTCAGGATCTCAGGGTATCCATGGTTCCCTTGGCGGCATAAAAGGTCTTCCCGCTCAATGGAACCGCTGCGACTTTCCCGGCAGTTACCAGAGAGTCGAGATATTTGAGCGCTTCAGGCAGGTGCAGGGCGAGGCATCTTGCGACGTCGGTACTGGTACATGGCCTCCTTGAAAGCAATGCGAGAACATCATTTCTCAAGGAATCAGAACCAGGAAACCTGCGCCAGCCTTCCGGTTCGGCGTCTCCGATGAGGTCCACAATTCCCGGCAAAGACGCTTTTAGCGAAAGCATTTGGTCGTGCGACAGCGGCTTGGCGTATGCCTTGGCCGGAGGCCGAACGGCGGTGTTCATTTGAATCCGGGCGACCTTTATGCGCCTGATTATGGAGGCTATCTTTTCAACCTCGTCGCGGATGCCTGTAACTCCAGCCAGCAAAAAAACCTCCAGCCAAATCTCTCCCCTGTATCGGTCGGCGAAATCGACTAATCCATTCACCATTTTTTTAAAGTCAATTTCTTTGCGGGCACGATTTACATATCGGAACAGGCGCTCATCACCGGTATCCAGAGAGGGGAGTACAAGATCCGCCGGCATCAAGGCATCCCGGACAGCCCTCATCCATAAAAGAGAACCATTGGTGAGCACAGCCACAGGGATGCTGGTCATGCTTTTAATCTCGAGAATCAGTTCTCCGATGCCGCTGTTCAGCGTAGGTTCCCCGGAGCCTGCCAGGCTGATATAGTCAAAGGCATCTGAGCAAGTCAGCTTCTGCTTCAATTCTTTAATAATCTCGGCGATTGAAACATATTCCTTTCGCTCGACGGTCTGATTTGTTGTTTCCCCAAGTTGGCAGTAAATGCAGTTGTATGAACACGTTTTGAAAGGCACAAGATCAATTCCGAGGGATCTCCCCAGACGCCGGGATGGTACGGGTCCGTAGATGTGTCTGCAAGGATTCCACTTCATGATTCAGCTCCGCAAGGCGGCTTTGCGCATCGCTGTTCCTGGCCGCAGCAGGTCCTGCCTGTAGATTCAAAGGAGCAGCCGGCCGCGTTTCCCGACCGGGGTTCCCGGCTGGCGCCTTTGATCATGAATCCCGATCCCCCGCTGATCACCTGGCGGATTTCTCCATTGCACTGCGGGCATTTATCAATGGGTTTTTCCGTGATGGCTTGCCTCCTCTCGAACCGGAGGCCGCAGTCGTCGCATTGATATTCGTAAGTAAGCATCATTCCTCCTGCCCAATAATATGCTGCAATCAATAATGTTCCGGCTTTCGTGGGAGCGCCCCAGACCTACTTCCTGCCGACTTTCCCAATCCCGCCGCGCCAGCTTTTGCGCTTCCTGCATCCCGGCATGCACAGCGCTCCGTCTTCTATCTGTCCGTCCAGAAATGCGGCGATAACTTCCTCCATGGGTCCACAGATGTGCGGGATTATTTTTATTCCGGCCGAAGCAAGGGCTGCCCGCTGCGTTTGAGAGATCATTCCGCAGATAAGGAGATCGACTCCCAGGGTCGGGAGCAGCCGGGCCCGATGGAAAGGATTTCTGGCTAACAGGGGCGCTTCCTGCCGTTTCAGTTCCCTATTTTCGAAAATGTCCACCAGAAGAATCCGGCTTGCCTCATCGAAAACCGGCGAAACGCGTCCCTGCCAAAGCGGGATTGCTACTCTCATGCGTTGTTTTATAGCAAATGGCGTGCCACGCAATGTCCGGTTCTGCAAAGAATGCTGTTGATAGGGAATCCTGGTTTGCGCCAAAAGAGCTGTATGGAACCGGATTGCCCTTACCTCCATTTTAGGAGCGCCGGAAAACGGAGTGGCCGCACCGGTAATACGACAGCTTTGCCGGAGGCTGTTGAGCATAAAGATCATGCATAATGCATGCATGACTGATGATTTTTATGGCATATTGCAATGCCCCATTGCCCGAATTTGCCTTGAATTATTTCCTGAAGCTTCGGAACAGCCGCAAAGGGCTGGATATCCCGCGGCTGGTATGGCTTCTGCATGTAAAGATCCGGAGAAGATACGGCTATTCCTTTTTGGAAGAATTCCGGGAAGCAGCACCGGGAACAGGGCAAGAACCGGAGTTCTGTGCACAAGCACTTGCCGGAACACGGGATTTATCTTTCCCGCCGGCTATTTCCGAAAGAGTCGGTGAACAGAACGAGAATATACGATGAGGAGCAAAACGCGGAAAGAAGGGAAACCTGCCATTCAAACAACAACCGACGCCATACTGGAGAGTATCTCAGACGGTGTCTTCACCGTGGACGATGACTGGCGCGTCACCAGTTTTAATCGGGCTGCGGAAAAGATTACGGGAGTTCCGCGGCAAGAAGCCATCGGCCAGCGGTGTTCGGAAGTTTTCCGCTCCAGCATGTGCGGTGCCGGCTGCCCACTCCGGCAGACCCTGCTAACGGGGCAGCCTGTCATAGGCAAAGCCGGATACATTGTTGATTCGGGAGGAAACCGAATCTCCGTCAGCATCTCCACCGCCGTTCTCAGGGACGGCAATGGACGCGTGATTGGAGGCGCGGAGACCTTCCGCGATCTTTCTGAACTCGAGACCCTGCGCCGGGAAATCGAGGGCAAGTATCACATCGGTGATCTTGCCAGCCGAAGCCCTCTGATGCGGCGTGTCTTTGAAGCTCTTCCTGCCATTGCTTCGAGTCCCAGCACCGTTCTAATCCTGGGCGAAACCGGGACCGGCAAGGAACTGGTGGCAAGGACAATCCATTCTCTGAGTCCCCGGCGGCAAGGCCCCTTTGTTGCCGTAAATTGCGGTGCCCTGCCGGAAACGCTCCTCGAGTCCGAGCTGTTCGGATATAAGGCAGGCGCCTTCACCGGCGCAAGCCGGAGCAAGCCCGGCCGTTTTGGGCTTGCCTGCGGCGGCACCATCTTTCTGGACGAAATTGCCGACATCGTTCCCGCCCTTCAGGTCAAGCTTTTGCGGGTGCTTCAGGAACATATCTACGAGCCGCTTGGGGCAATTCGCTCCGAGGCAACCAACGCCCGGGTGCTTGCGGCCACAAACAAAGATTTGGCCGAATGCGTGCACCGTGGGCTTTTCCGTGAAGATCTCTATTATCGCGTGAATGTGGTGAGTATCGAGCTGCCTCCACTGCGCAGGCGCAAAGAGGATATCCCGCTCCTCACCAGTCAATTCATTGCCCGTTTTAACCGGCTGCAGCAGAAAAGCGTGCAAGGCATTTCTCATGAGGCTCTGTCGCTTCTGATGGCTCATCATTGGCCGGGCAATATCCGCGAACTGGAAAACGTGATCGAGCGTGCCTTTATTCTTTGCAGGGAGGGATACATCGATATCCGGCACCTGCCCGAAGAGCTGACCGGCCGCATCTCGGCAGGGCAGACAGATTCCACCCGGTCTGCACACGATATCCTCGATGCCCAGGCCCTTCAGTCCGCCCTTGAACGCGCCGGCTTTAACCGCTCTGCTGCAGCCAGGGATCTTGGCATTCACAAAACCACCCTGTTTCGAAGGATGAAAAGGCTTGGGATCCGGCTTCCACAGCACGATGGCTGAAGCCGTTCGCAAGGTTAGATGAGCATCTGCCCTTTCCGGTGAGAGGATTCCATGGCCAGGCAACGCAAAGGATCCTTCTTCTAATTCACATTAGGGTAAACCGCGCTGATACGAATTTCACAGAACACAGCTGACGGCAAATGAAACAGGCAAGGTTCGCGCCGAATGGAGCTGGGAGTGACTGCAGGCAGCGAGACCGGGGCGAAAAAGAACGTATATGGCGCGCCTCTGGAAAGATTATTGCATGTCCACATATGGCAACGGAAAGGCAATAGCCGGAATTCCGGGGCAAACAGATCGGGATCGAGTGCCGGGCAAATCCGGCTGTGTCGGCCGGAGGCATTTTCTGATGCTCCGGATTGCAGGCATTCCTGTTAGCCGGAATCCCGGCCATGCAGAATGCCTGGTGGCCAGCGGATTGAATCCGGCAGGAAGTGAAGGGTGCTGTGACGAGGATTATTGAAGAATTGATTTCAAGCTTGAATTGCGATGCAAGCGTGAAGGATATACGTGTAGGACTCTTCCACACAGGAGTGTTGACCCGGAACTGCGGGCTGGCGGCTACTCTGCCCCGTGACGTTTTGAAACAGGGGCGGCCCGCAATCAAGGATCCGGGCGCTCTTTTGACGAAGAGCGCGTTTGAACTGGCTCAAATGGCCTATTCACAGAACATTCTCGAGGCAGCCATCGGCATGGCTGCGATCAATTCGCTGCTTGAAATCAATGAGGAGCGCTGCCGCAACCTGAATGCCCGCGATTTGATCGCCGAAAAAGGGAAGGATCGAGTAGTGGCCATCGTGGGGCATTTCCCATTCATTCCGGAATTGAAGAAGGCCGTGCGAGAACTCCGGGTTATCGAGAAAAACCCGGTCGAAGGGGATCTCCCGGAGGCTGAAGCCGAGGATGTCATTCCTATGGCTGATGTTATAGGCATTACGGGCACTGCTATTACCAACCACACTATCGGGCATTTGCTGAGCCTGTGCCGTCCCGATGCCTATGTCGTAATCCTGGGAGACAGCTCTCCCCTGTCGCCCATTCTCTTTGAACACGGCATCGATGCTGTCTCCGGCACAATGGTTGTTGACCCGGATCTGGCTCTCCGATGCGTAAGCCAGGGAGCAAATTATCGGCAGATCCGGGGAGTCCGCCAACTCACCATGATCAAGGATAAAAAGCAAAAGGATTAGGAGGGGAAATGAAGATTGCGATATCAGCTGCAGGTGCCAGCCTGGATGCGGATACTGAGCCGCGGTTTGGCCGTTGCCCGTGCTTTATAATTGCCGATCCTGAAACCCTTGAATTCGAGGCGATGAATAACTCAGCCGCAATGGCGGCCGGTGGAGCAGGAATTTCGGCTGCTCAGGCAATCGCTGATAGGGGCGTGCAGGCGGTATTGACAGGCCATTGCGGGCCCAATGCCCACCAGGTTCTCTCCGCCGCCGGAATTCAAATAATAACCGGCATCTCCGGCAAAGTTAGGGAGGCGGTCGAGAGCTATCGGCTGGGAAAGCTCAAGGCCAGCGACCAGGCGGATGTTCAAGACCACTTTGGTTTAGGCAGCGCCACCGGGACGGGCAATCGTCCCGATATGGGCAAGGGTATGGGCCAAGGGTGCGGCAAAGGCAGGGGAATGGGCAGGAATGCCGGAATGCCGGCGTCCGCCGCGCCGGCGCCACAGCCGCGAAGCCCGGAAGGAGAATTGCGGGAACTCAAGGCTCAATCGAAAAGCCTGATCCATCAATTGGCCGAGATTCAGCGCCGCATTGAGGAGCTGGAAAAGAATTAGCCAAGGGGCTTCGCCACTTGAAATCCCCTCGTGCAGAACGCTTCTTGATGGAACTCGAAACCATCACGCTGAGCCTGGGGACCTGGAGGACAGGAGCCAGAGTCTTTGATTGTTAACGTTCAACGTGGAACGTGTAACGTGGATGGTGGAATAAAAGAGAGCGATTGGTTGTAAACGTTGAACGTGGAAAAAGGCAATGATTCCGTACAGCTGCAGCCAGACCGGGGAATCAAACAGGAATGATCATATCCGTAGCCAGCGGCAAAGGGGGAACGGGCAAGACATTGGTTGCAACCAGCCTTGCCCTTTCCCTGAGAGATATCGAGCAGGTTCAGCTTATCGACTGCGACGTGGAAGCGCCCAACGATCACATCTTTCTAAAGCCCGTGTTAGCTGGAAGCAAAACCGTTTTCATCCCGGTCCCCAGGATTGACGAGTCAAAATGCAGTTTGTGCGGCGAGTGCGGCAGGGTTTGCGCCTATCACGCCATTATTCTTTTGGGCAAGCATGTGCTGACCTTTCCGAATCTCTGTCATGGATGCGGGGCGTGCAGTTACCTTTGCCCGGAGAAGGCGATCGCCGAAGAGGAAAGGGAAACGGGAATTGTCGAGTGGGGACGCTCGGACGGAATGAGCTTCATCCAGGGCAGGCTCAATATAGGTGAGGCGATGGCGCCGCCTGTCATCAGGAAAGTGAAAGAGAGTGCCGGCCGGGAAGGCGTGATTATCCGAGATGTTCCGCCGGGAACATCCTGTCCGGTGGTAGAGGCCGTTAAAGGGAGCGATTTCTGTTTGCTGGTGACGGAGCCGACGCCCTTCGGACTCAACGACCTTACCCTCGCCGTTGAAATGGTAAGGGAACTTGATATTCCCTTTGGCGTAGTGCTGAACCGGGCCGGCGTCGGAGATGCGGGAGTGCAGGAGTATTGCCAAAAGGAGAGCATTCCGATCCTACTGACCATTCCTTTGGACATCCGTATCGCCCGGATCTATTCGCGCGGCACGCCTTTGGTTGAAGGGCTTCCGCAATGGAAACCACGGTTCCAGGAGCTTTATCGGAAAGTCAAGGGATTGACAGATGAAAGAGGTCGTAGTTCTGAGCGGTAAAGGCGGTACAGGGAAAACCACCATAGTCGGTTCATTGGCGGCCCTGGCTGAAAATAAGGTGCTGGCCGATTGCGATGTGGACGCGGCGGATCTTCATTTGCTTCTCAAGCCGGTGAAAAAGCAAATGAATGAGTTCTGGAGCGGACAGGCTGCATTTATAGACGAGAAAAAATGTTCCCAGTGCGGCCTCTGCCAGGACAGTTGCCGCTTTCACGCGATCCACGACTTCAGAGTTGATCCTGTTTCCTGCGAAGGCTGCCAGTTTTGTTCGCGCATATGTCCGGACAAAGCCATAACAATGAAGGAAAACATGTCCGGGTACTGGTTTGTCTCCGACACCAGATATGGGCCTCTGGTTCATGCGCGGCTGGGAATTGCACAGGAGAATTCCGGGAAACTGGTGGCGGTTGTCCGGCAGGAAGCAAAAAAAATCGCCCAGAGCCAAGCGAGGAATTTGATCATCAGTGACGGGCCTCCCGGCATAGGCTGCCCGGTGATTTCATCGCTGTCCGGTGCCAGCCTGGCCTTGCTGGTCACTGAACCTACGCTCTCAGGGATGCATGATCTGGATAGAGTTCTCGATGTCTGCAAGCACTTTGGTGTACGGGCCATGGTTTGCATCAACAAATGCGACTTGAATGAAGAAAACGCAAACCGGATAGAGAACCAGTGCCTCAGCCGGGGAGTGGAAATAGCCGGGAAGATCCCCTTTGATAACCTGGTTACCGAATCCATTGTTCGTGGAGTCCCGGTAGTGGAGCATTCCAATGGTAATGTTGCCCGCGAAATAAAAAGCATTTGGCGCACACTGTCGGCTGTCCTGGATGCCGGCGCTTCCGGCTGAGATCTTCCTCTCGCTCCCCTGGACGATTTCGCGCTGTCTCATCATGAGAATTGCCGCAAGAATGGCAATGTTTTACCCATGCATCGTGTCCTCTTAAAGGAGCTGGGATTATCCGGCTTGCTGAAATCCACGGGCAAAATGGCAGGTGCAGTGCCACTGATCCAATGGGGGGGTCCACCGGCTCTGCCTGTGAGGCAGCCTCAGTTTGATAAATACTGAAGCATGCCTGTCCTGAATATCGAGTATCGAACCGCAGAAGCAAGGCCCGACTTCGAAATTCATCATTCATTATTCGACATTCTGATTCTGCGGTTCAAAAGCTTTACAGATGTTTATTGCGCGTGAAACCGGTTTTATCTTTTATCGGTTGCGATCAGGCCCCTTTGAGGGGCCAGCAACCGTACAACCTCCGTCATTGCCGGAGGATACTTACTCGATCTGCACGCGACCCCAAAGCTATTCCTGGATACGCTGGGAAGGGAAGTAAACCGTATGCATCTGATCCCGTCCGTGGTCAATCAAACCCTGCTAATCACCGGCTTTGTCGCAATCATAATGCTGGTCATCGAATACCTCAATGTGATTAGCCAGGGCGCCTGGCAGGAGCGGTTGAGCAAGCACCTCTTCGGCCAGTATCTGCTGGCATCTTTTCTGGGCGCCACTCCCGGTTGTCTGGGGGCCTTTGCGGTGGTGACGATGTATGCGCACCGCCGGATGACCCTGGGAAGCGTAGTTGCGGCAATGATCGCCACCAGCGGAGATGAATCCTTCATCATGTTCGCCATGGTTCCCCAAACCGCTCTGTTGCTGCATGTTTTGCTTTTCCTTATTGGTCTGCTCTCCGGCTTTTTGACGGATCGGCTGGCTGGCCCCCAGGTGACGCGTTTTTTGTCCTGCAACGAGGATTTCCGGATTCACGAACAGGACTACGGCCGCTCCTTTGACCTCAGGCAGGTTGCCGGCCAATGGAAGTCCTGTTCCGCAGCCCGCGGCACCCTGACCTTTTCCCTCATGATTTTTTTGATGCTCATCGCCGCCGGGCAAATCGGCCCCGGGGATTGGAACTGGGTGCGCGTAACCCTTTTGCTGGCTTCATGCGCAGGGCTGTTTATCGTGGTAAGCGTTCCGGAACACTTTCTTGAAGAGCATTTATGGAAACACGTCATCCGCCAGCATATACCGAGGATTTTTCTCTGGACTTTAGGGGCCTTGTGTCTCCTGGAACTTATTGTCAAGCATTGGCAGATCGGAAATGTAATCCAGGACAACCAATGGATTGTGCTGATATTCGCCGCATTGATCGGCTTGATACCTGAATCGGGCCCGCATCTGGTATTTGTGACAATGTTTGCCAAAAGCCTGATTCCCCTGAGCACCCTGCTGGCAAGCTCGATCGTCCAGGACGGCCATGGCATGCTTCCTATGCTGGCCCACTCTCGACGGGCTTTTTTCCTCATCAAGTTTATTAACCTGCTTGTGGGCCTTGCGGTGGGCTCGGCCATGATGGTTATGGGATACTGATCCCTTCGCGTTAGAAGCAAAAGCCAGGAGCCGGAAGCCGGTATCATGGGTTTCTACTATGCAGCCTCAAGGCTCCTGGCTTGGCTATGGTCAAACTGATGACCTCCTGAACTCAGCCCAAGTATCCTGGTTTCTTGCTCCTTACTTCCGGCTTCCAAATCCCGTTTTTGTTTAGCGGGATACCAAGGGCGCGGCCTTTGCCTGGTTGACCGTATCTGTTCCTGCGTAAACATGCCGCTGAGCCCGTTCCGGCCGGAAGTCGGAGTAGCGCAAACGCACCTATTGTTTACCGGTGATAGTAGCGTAGCTGCTACTCA
>CAYYTC010000052.1:31558-35224 GCA_964474425.1 uncultured Acidobacteriota bacterium | reverse complement strand
CTTGCCACGAATTCCACTAAGCGTTGGGCTGGCCTTCGGCCCCTGCACGAACAACTTTTTTTGTGAAATTTGGGAAATTCGTGGCTGGCTTTGTTCGGGTTGCCCATTCATATGTCGGCTTATCAATGAACTGATTAGTAAGCATTGAGGGGATATAAAACAAAGAGGGAAGCCCGGATTAGTTCCCTTTGAGGCGCTCCGGAATTATTCCGGCGCCGCAAAGCCGATATGGCTCGCGCCGGGAATAGCGGCCGGCAGAGCGGACTTCGCGCGATATTCTGATGCGCGGCGGACGGATAAACCGCGTCGAGGTGTTTCCATTTTGTATATTTGCCTTACGGCCTCGGCAAGGGCTGCACTATCGGCTCCGGCCGATGATGAGCGTCACAGGATTCGTCAGCGCTCTTATCGGCGCGTGTCAGCGGATCAAAATCACGGACCTAACCCAACCGCATCAAGCGGTTCGCACTCAAGCCTCGGCTTTGGCGGAAGCCGTTGATCCGGTGACGGCTCGTTGCCTTTTTGCTTCTACTTTTGATCGAGCAGTTTTTCCATCTCATCCATGGTTTCGTTCATCTCCTTGATGGCCGCATTGAACGGAGCGGAGGTCGTCAGGTCCGCGCCCGCATCCTTCAGCAGATCGATCGGATACCTGGATGAGCCTGAAGAGAGCATACGGATGTAAGCATCGCGGCTTTTCGACGTTTTGTCGGCGCGGATATTGGCGGCGATCCGGGCCGATGCCGTGATGCTTGTGGCATACTGATACACGTAAAAGTTTAAATAGAAATGCGGGACGTATGCCCACTCGATCCCGTAGAGGTCGTCGATCTTGCACATGCCCGCCCCATCGCCGTAATACTCCTTGAGCAGGGAGAGATACAGTTCGGTCAGCTTCTCGCCGACCAGGGGTTCCCCCCTTTCCGCCATTTCATGGATTATAAGCTCGAACTCGGCAAAAAGAGTCTGCCGGAACAGATTTGTGCGCAGGCCGTCCAGATAGTTGCCCAACAGAAAGAGGCGCGTGTCCCTGTCGCCGGTTTGCTGGAGCATGGAGTGCAGGAGCAGGTTCTCGTTCAAGGTTGACGCCACCTCGGCAACAAAGATCGAATAGTCGTGGGTCGGATAGGGCTGGTGCCTGTCCGAGAGCAACGTGTGCATGGAGTGCCCGGACTCGTGCGCCAGCGTGGAGACTTCTTCGTAAGTGCCGGTGAAATTCAGCAATTGGAATGGATGAACCCCGTAAGCGCCGGTGGAATATGCCCCCGACCTTTTGCCGGTCGACGGAAGAAAATCCACCCAGCCCTCCCGGTAGCTCTTCTTGAGGTCGGTCCCATACTGGGTGCCCAGAGGTTCCACAGCTTTTTCAACAAGTTCCATGGCCTCTTCCGGTGTGTAGCGCAGGTCCACTTTCTTGATGATCGACGCATAGAGATCTTCATAGCGCAGCTGGTCCACTCCCATCATTCTTTGGCGCAGCTTGAGGTAGCGGTGCAGGGTCGGCAGATTGGCGTGCACGTCCTTGATAAGCTGCGTGTAGACGGTGGCCGGCACATGGCTTGCAAAGATGGCCGCCTCCAGGCAGCTGGGAAATTTATGAACGTTCTTGTCGAAAATGTGAGTCTTGACACCGGCATCCAGGGTTGCTCCCAGCGTGCGTTCGAACTCTTTATACTTGGACCAAAAGGCTTTGAATACTCTGTCCCGTTCCTCACGGTCCGGCGAGGCCCGGTAAAGGGTGTAGGCCTGGGCATCGAGGCGGACCTTTTCGCCGGATTTGAGGGTCACCTCGGGATAGGGCATATCGGAGTTGGTGAAGGTGCTGTATGCGTTATAGGCGCCCCCGGCCATAATCTCGGCCTCGGCTGAGATTTTTTCCTCCAGAGCGGAAAGAGTGTGAGGGGCATAGCGCAGTAAATTGTCGAGCCAGGGGGCGTACGGCGCCAGCCGCTTGTCCGATTGAACAAAGGCTTTCACTTTGGCTTCACCCAATGCGAGGATTTCCGGCCGGAAGTATGCCGATGCGGTTGCAAGCTTCACGCCCAGGTCTTCGGAAGCCTGCTGCATCTCGCGGAATTTGCCCACCCGCGTATCCTCGTCCGAGCGCATCGATGCGTAGACCGCAAGGAGCGTGAGGTCGCGGTCCAGATCCATCAAGGTTGAGAGGGCTGTGTAGAAGGAGTCCGCCGAGGTTCCCAGTTTGCCCTGGAAACCGGACAGCTTCGGGATGCGGGCGGAGATGTCGTCTTTGGACTTGACCCAGGCATCTTCGGTCGCGAACAGATCGGTGGTTTTCCATTTGTACTTGTCAGGCACCTCGGAGCGCTCTTTGGAGGCTGCGCTCGCAGCGAGGGCGGTCAGGATTGTAAGGCTGAGGAACATCAGGGAGAGAATGTGTTTTCCCATACAAGCCTCCTTGTGGGCTTGATTCCTGAAAAAATCGAGGTGAAGCCGGCCTTATGCCGTGGTTCTGTTGGTTGCTTCGGTTGAGGCGTGCCGTAAAGGCAAGCCATCCGTCATGCATAGACAGAAGATTACCTCACCTCTATGGCGGGGAAAAGCGTCAACAGTGCAGGAATTCCTAATCGGCGAATTATAACGGCGGTGATTCGGACGAAGAAGCCGGGATTCTGTATCAAAGCGGATCACGCGGAGTTCGCGGAGAAAAAGTACGGCTCCGCGGACTTCGCGTCTCCGCGTGGGAAATTTGATGGCAAAAGGGACCAGGTTCCCGCAAACGCGAGAACCTGGTCTTTTCTTTGGTGTCAATGCTCCTTCAGTTTACTTCCCCTTATTCTTCTTCTGCTTGCCTTCCGGCATATAGCCGTCGTTGAGCGTCTTCATGAAGGCCACAATCGCGGCTTCCTCACGGAGAGAAAGTCCCAGGTCACCCATTTCGGCCGTATTCACCGTGCCGGCATATTCGGGAGCCGGCCAGGGCTCGCCGTTCCAGCCCTCGCCGGGGACGTCGCGCGTGTTGTAGAAGTGGGTGATCTCCTCCAGTGACTTGAAATATCCGTTGTGGCCGTAGGCTTTCACCACACCGTCAGGACGCAGATCCACGTTGCGCAGCGTCGGCACCTTGTGTTTGCCCCACTCGGCCATGTAAACGGCTTCGGGTTCCTCGTTGCTCTTCAGGAAGCCGCCCAAGCCCGGATCCACAAAATCCGGATTTTCACTATAGACCGGGTTCTCCAGGTTCTTCGGAATGCCCAGGTTGTCGTAGGTAAAATCGGTGAACAGCGCCTGTTTGCCTTTGATGAGGTGGCAGGCTGCGCATTTGGCTTTCCCCTGGAACAGCGCCCGGCCCAGATGCTCCTCGGCCGTGAGTTTGGCTTGGCCCTTCAGCCAATAATCATATTTTGAAGTGAAGGGATTGACTTCCGAAGAACGTTCGTACGCTGCAATAGCGTAGCCGATGCAGTCGTAAAGCTCTTGAGTGGTTCCCGAACATTGGTCTGCAAAGAGATCGGCGTACGCTGAAGCCTGGACTAGTCCAATCACAGCCTCCGCTGAGGGAAGAGCCTGCTCTTTCGGATTCAGGAAAGGCCCCTGGGCTTGCTCGGCCAGAGGATCTCCCAATCTCCACCCGGTTGCCCGGCCATCCCAGAACATGCCTCCTATCCATAGGCCTGCTCTTTCGTTATAGTAAAAAACCGGGCTATC
>CAYYTC010000052.1:0-31458 GCA_964474425.1 uncultured Acidobacteriota bacterium | reverse complement strand
ACATGCCTCCTATCCATAGGCCTGCTCTTTCGTTATAGTAAAAAACCGGGCTATCGGGCGAGAGACGCGGATCGAGGCCTATCCGGCCTGATCGCAAGCGGTTGGTCCATACGAATCCAAAGGGGTATCGATACCTTGTCCTCGGTTGGTCCGTAAAAAAATCAGGTACAACCGGCAAAGCCGGAGGCTTGAAAGATTTGAACCGCTCAAAGCGGTTGGAGGAGATACGCCGTTCTTGAACGCCGACTTGCGCGGGAAAAAGCCGACCCTCGCCGAACAAATCGGTTGTTTGTCAGCGCTTTTATCAGCGTTTCGATATTCGTCATTCTATTCCCTGTTGCTTCAGGACGCACGCCTGAATGGCAGCGCCTTTTCGAGTCACGCCGCCGTACGCGGCGGCTTACCCTAATGCGAATTATTCATAATGCAGAGCCTTAACCGGATCCATACGGGCGGCGCGCAGGGCAGGAATGAGCCCGGCGACCAGGCCTACCATAAAAAGGATGCCGACGGAAATCGCTACGGCAGAAGCCGAGATATGGAAATGAATCCTTCCATACTCGGTGGGGAATTTATCGCCGAGCAGAACCCCGAAGGCCGGAAGTGAGCCCATCACGGATGCGGCCAGGGCGCCCAGTCCGACGCCCAGGATGCCGCCTGTCATTACAATCATGATGGCCTCGGTCAGAAACTGGAAAAGGATGGAACGGCGTCTGGCTCCCACCGCTTTCATCATCCCAATCTCTCGGGTCCGTTCAATCACCGAGGTCAGCATGATGTTGGCCAGGCCCACCGCGCCGATCCCCAGAGTCATCGTTCCGATAAAGGCCAGAAGCGAATTCAAGGCAAGGGACATTCCATCCACAATATTCGAAAACTTGCTGAACTCCAGGGTGTTCACTGCCTTTTCATCCGTCGGCGAAAATCGATGAATCCCGGCCAAAACGGTCCGGACCTGCCGGACAGCGGCAGCTCGCGCCGATGGGGTCACCGGAGTCCATACGATGATATCCGGATACCGTGTATCCTGAAACAGCTGCCCGGTTTCGTAGGGAATGAAGACGCATTCGTTGTCGGGCCGGTTGTAGTTGGCAAGCTGCACCTTGGTATCCATTCGGCCTATGACCGAAAACCGGACTCCATTCACCAGGATCTCCTCGCCCAGTTCCGGGCTTTGCCCGAACAGGTCGTCCGCAACCTTGGAGCCCAGGATCGCGACCCGCCTGGCAAGGTAATCGTCCTCGGAGTTGATCCAGCGTCCCGACTTCAGGCGAATATTCCGTATGCGGTCATACTCAGGCCGGATGGCCCGGACCATATACTCCTTCTGCCGTGTACCCCGTATCACGGTAACGTTCTTCATGATCTCCGGGGATATGGCGCCCACCAGCGGCACCGCTTCCCGGATTTCTTCGATGTCCCGTTTCATGGGAATGATGGTTCGGCCTGCCCGCAGCCCGCCGGCCTGCTCGCTGGTCTGGCCGCTGTACATCAGAATGATGTCCTGGCCGATCGAATACCAGGCATCCATAAGAGCTGCGTCGAAACCGCGGCCGTAACTGATCAGCAGCAGAAAGGAAGCGACAGCCCAAGCCAGGCTGACGACTGTAGAAACGGAACGTCGTTTCTGGCTGAGCAAGGTCGAAATGGAACTTCTGATCAGAGTGGATATTGTCACAGGATCACTTTTCGTAATTCAGAGCTTCCACCGGCGTCATTTTTGCCGCCCGCCAAGCAGGAGGGATTGCAGCCAATATGGCTACCACCCCCAGCACAAGAGTGAGCCGGAAAACCACTCCGGCCTCCAGCATGAGGCCGGAGAAAAACGCGGGCATCGTGAAGGAGTTCACGAGAGCGGCCAGCCCCAAAACAACCAAAATTCCCAAGGTCCCGCTGAAAAAAGCCAGGATCAGCCCCTCGGTGAAAAACTCGCCCAGGATCCTGGATCGGGTGGCCCCGAGGGCCTTTTTCAGGCCGATTTCCGGCGTCCGTTCCGCGACGGTGGTAAACATTGTATTCATGACCCCGAACCCGCCCAGGCTCAGGGTGATCAGCGCCACCGATCCCAGGAACCACCCTACGGAGCTGAATATGTCGTCAAAGAGGGCGGCCGTCTCGATGGTGTCCCACATCGAGACGGCCGCTTCGTCTCTGGGATCGAAGCCGTGTATACGGCCCAACGTCCTCCGGACCTGCTGCTGGGCTTTCTTCCATTCATCCACGGATCTCGGTTTGTAGGCGATTGTATCCAAACGGCCCTCCACAGCGATGGCGCGGCTGGGCGGGCAATCGCTCTTGACGGAGGGTGTCGGTATCAAAACTTTGTCGTTATCCCACCCGTCATAGCTGCTGTTCTGGTCCTTCTCGCTCATCACTCCGATGACTTCATACCTATATTTATTGATGCGAACAAACTTTCCCACAACCTGGGCGGTGTCCTTGAACAGCTGTTTGCGGATCGAGTCGCCCAGCACGCACACCCTGCTCCCGTGCTCAACATCACTCCAGCTGATGTCCCTTCCAGAAGCGGCGGGCAGGGTGCGAATTTTCAGGTATTCGGGATCGACCCCGAGAACCAGAAACCGCCCGGCGTTCGAGTCGCTCTCGACCGGGACATCATAGTTTTTGATTTCCGATGAAACGACCGCAACCGCGGGGCATTGTTCCCGAATCGCCGGGACGTCGTCCTGGTGCAGCAAAATATGGCGGCCGGCCCTCTGTCCCCCGGCCTGCATCTCCGTCCTGCCGCCGAAAACCAGGACGACGTTGTCGCCGATCTGCCGCCAATTCTGGCGTTGTCCCTGACGGAAGCCTTCTCCCAGCGCGATGATGAGGGCCAAGGCGCAAATACCCCAGCTTATGCCGAACATGGTAAGGAAGCTGCGCAGCTTGTGCCGCCAGAGGGCCGTGCACGCCTGGCGCAGAATTTCGGCGGCTATGCCGAGCATGGCCTCATACTCCGGATAAGGAGCCGCGCACTCACGCGTGCTTCAAAGGGGGATTCAACGGAATCAAGCCATTGTTTCATTGCCTGCCTTCAGGCCGGGTAAGGATTCGCTTGGAGCCGGGCATGGCCCGGAGCGCATGAACCCGCTATTGAAGGATTACGGCACTCCCGGCTTCAAGGCCGGAAAGCACCTCAACCTTAGTTCCGGTGCTGATCCCCGTTTTTATAGCGACCTTCCGTCGGCCGGTCTTGCTGGCCATGTCGGGGACTTCCACGGACGTGCTTTTGTCCGCGTTGTAAACCAGTGTGCCTTCGGGGATCGTCAGCACGCCTTTGTGCTCCTCAAGAATAATCTCTGCATTGGCGGACATGTTGGCCAGCAGAAGCCCTTCCGGGTTCTCGACCGAAATCCGCACTTCGAAAGAGGTGGCGTTGTTCACCTGCTGTCCCAGCGGGGCGATCTTGTAGACCGAACCATGAAACACCTTGCCCTTGTAGGTCTCCACGGTGATGCGGGCCGGCAGTTTGAGGCGCACCCGGCCGATGTCATTCTCGTTGACCTGTCCTCGAACATAGACATCCTTCATGTCGCCCAGCACCATGATCGTGGTTGCCCCGGCCCCCATGCTGAGGATGGAAGAAACGGCGCTGCCGATTTCCACCGCCCGGGACAGCACGATGCCGCGGATGGGAGAGCGTATCGATGTGTATTTCAACTCTTCGCGGATGCGGTCCACCACAGCCTGGATCTGGGCAACCTGGGCCTCCTTCTGCACGATCGAGGCTTGAGTCACCCCTATGGCGGCGGAAGCCGCTCTTTGCCGGTTCAAAGCTTCCTCCAGCCTGCCCTTGGTTGCATCGAAATCCGCCCTGGGGATCAATTTCTCTTCGTAAAGCTGAGTATTCCGCTGATGATTCGCCCGGGCCAGCTTGACGTCGTATTCCTCTGCCAGGATGCGGTTTCGCTCGAGTTCGGCGCGGGCGGCAAGGACATCGGCTCGGGCAGCCTGCAGATTGGCTTCCGCTTCCCTGAGTTGAGCCAGAAGCTGGTCCCGATCCAGCTCCACCAATACCTGGTCCGGCTTTACGCGATCGCCCACGTCAACATGGACCTGTTTGACAATACCGCTGGCTTTGCTTCGAATCTCGATGCGGTTTGAAATGGGCTCGATGACTCCGGTCGCCACCACCGAGCGCGCGATATCGCCTTTTTCCACCTTTGCGAGATTGGCCGAATCCAGGGCCGGCGGCTTCGAATTCATTTTGGTATAAGCAAAAACCGCTGCAAGAACCACAAGCAAGGCTGCCAGCAGGACCGGCCATTTCCGCAGCTTTTTTCCCCTAGCCATAGAAGCTACTCCCAATCAGGAGACAATTGCATCCATCCCTGAATAGTTAACGAAGCAGCACTCCGGATAGTTCAATTTTATCAACAGCCGGCGGGCTGGCGGCTTCCTGCTTTCAACGCGGACAAAAATCCTGTACCATCCCGGCTATCGACCTAAATCACACATCAAGGAGGCCCTCATGGCTGCTCAGGTCCCCAAGGGTTGGTACGATATTTCCGTACCTCTCAAACAAGGAATGAACTATCTTTCGATCGATCCGGTGGCGCCCAAAATCTATCGCTACAGCGATGTGGATCTGGGCTCAAAAGTCACGATGACCATGCTGGAGATCATCTCGCACACCGGGACGCACATCGATGCGCCGCGCCACTTTATCCCTGGCGGGTCCACGATATCGGATATGGCCCTCGACGCCACCATCGGGCCGGCGCGCGTCCTCGAGATCAAAGATCCCCAAACGATCAAGGTGCCGGAGCTGAAGAAGCACAACATAAAGAAGGGCGAACGGATCCTGTGCAAGACGCGGAACTCGCCGAAGGTTTATGAATCACCGACATTTATTGAGGATTATGTCTATCTCGACGTGGACGCCGCCGCTTACCTTGCGGAAAAGCAGATAATCCTTTTCGGCCTGGATTGCATCACCATCGGCGATATCAAAGACGGAGAGAGCGTCGTAAAAACACACCGGACTTTGCTTTCTGCAGGCATTTACATATTGGAGGACTGCGCACTCGGCAACGTGCCGCCCGGTGAATACGAACTCCTTTGCCTGCCGCTTCTCATGTACCACGGCGACGCCGGCCCATGCCGGGCCATCCTCCGCCCGTTATAATGAACTTGATTGTGCGGACGGAGTCATGTACCTCCGGCAAAACCGGGGGTTTACCAATGCAATTATTGGGCACCGGGAAACAGGCTGAAGCCGGAGAAGGCAGTTTTTGCCTATACCCTTATAAGAAACCGGCAGCATGGAGCGCCCTGCTTTATCGACTGGACCAATTCGACGCGGACGGGCTTCTGCGTCAGGGTGTCAAAAACCTCGCGGACCCAGCCCACCGAACACAAGCAATAGGTACTGGGCAACAGGGCTGAGCTGTCGGCCACGAGTTCGCAATAGCAGCGGGGATAGCCCCAGCGGATGGCGTCGCCATCGATACCCAGGTTGTCTTTTCCAAGCGTCCCGGCCATGGATTCGATGAATCCCCTGATGCTGCCCTCGTATTTCTTTGCCAGCGTCAGGATCCCGCTGCGGCGGGCGCACGCGCGGCCGCAATCCTCCATCAGCTTCACCCGGCTTGGCTTATCCAGCTGTCTCTCCATGTTCTGCATCAGCGTCAGGACCCAGGCTTCGCGAAAGCGCTTTTCGGCTTCACGGGCTTTCTTTGCTTTTTCCCCGGCGTCGTCCCCCGGCCTAGTCTCCTGCCCCGCCAGGAAAGCCCCTCCCCCGCAGGCGAGACAAAGCTGGGCCGTCCGCATCAGAAATTCCTTTCTTTCCATCGTCCCTCCTGAATAGCGGGTCGGCCCGCGATAGGACACTCCCGGGATTTGGGATATGGAGGCTTCCTGCATGTATCTGCAATTATCCGATGCGCCGGAAGACTCATTGAACTTCGCAGGGTCAGGATCAAATAACGCCGACGAACGCGGACCCCAGACGAGGGAGTCTGCGCCCAAAAGCCGACGAAGCTTATCCAAGGGGCTTTGGACATAAGAAATTGCATCCCACTCTATCGGTACCTCCCGATAATCGTCATCCGGTTCGACACCCGCTTCGTCCGGGAGTTTTTATCCTGCACGGAATTGTACTATAATGAATGCGATCATTTCTTAGCGCTTTTTTATTTCCCGCGACGTAAGACAGGCCGGAGGGTATCCTCCCCATGATCGGCCAGACCGTTTCGCATTACAAAATTCTGGAGAAGCTCGGCAGCGGCGGCATGGGTGAGGTGTTCCTTGCCGAGGACATGTCGCTGCGCCGGAGGGTGGCGCTCAAGTTTCTCCCTCCGGATATGAAGCAGAGCGAGTCCGCCCATAGCCGGTTCCTGCACGAAGCCAGGTCCGCGGCAATCCTGGAGCACGCCAACATATGCACGATCCACGAAGTTGGCGCCATGGGGGACAAAGACTTCATCGTGATGGAATACGTGGACGGCCAGACGCTTCAGAAACGGCTGGCCGAGGCGCCCTTGCCGCTGGCCGATGCGTTGCAGATCGCGCTCGAGGTCGCCGAAGCATTGGAGGAAGCCCATGATAAGGGCATAATTCACAGGGACCTGAAGCCGGCCAACATCATGCTGACCCGCAAGGGACGCGCCAAGGTTATGGATTTCGGCCTGGCCAGGCATCTGGTTTCTCCGGACCAGGCAGACAGCAAGGCTGAGACATTGACGGTCACCAATTATGAAGATACACCCGGCGGGACGTTGGCCTACATGTCCCCGGAACAGCTCCGTGGTGAAACCGTCGATTTCCGGTCGGACATTTTTTCGCTGGGTGTCGTATTCTACGAGGTTTTGGGACGGCTTCATCCTTTCCGGGCATCCACTGCAATCGTCACAAGCGACCGCATCCTGCACGAAGCGCCGGTTCCCGTCGGCAAGCTCAACCCGCAAGTCCCGGCGGAAGTCGAGCGGCTGATTCAGAGAATGCTGGCCAAGGATGCCGCGGAACGTCCCGCCGGCATGCGCGAAATAATTGACGGTCTGCGCGGCGGTCTCCAGCCTGGAGATATTGCCCGGCATGAGCCCGGAAACGTGCTGCAGCTGTTGAGGCGCCGATGGAAACTGACCCTTGCCGTTTGCGGAATAGCGCTGATTTTGCTGGCTGCAGGTTTCTTCGTGCTGCGCCCGACGGTCCGCAAAGATATCGCGAACAGCGTGCCTGCCCGGATGCACCTGGCGGTCCTTCCCTTCACTGCCATTAACGCTACCGAGGAAGCCACGGCTTTCAGCCGGGGGCTGACGGAAACGCTGAATGCCAGGCTGACCCGGGTCACCGAGCGCCACTCTCTGCAGGTCGTTCCCGCAAGCGACATACGCGCCCAGGATATCCACACTCCCGATCAAGCGCGGAGCGAATTCGGCGTGAATCTTGTGCTGGAAGGCAGTTTTCAAGGGGCCGGTGATTTGCTGCGCGTAACCTACGTTTTGCTTGACATGATCACTCACCGGCAGCTTCGGGCCGATACCATCACGGCTGCCGCCGCCGATCCGTTCGCCCTTGAGGATATGGTCGTGGCCAGCGTGCTGAACAACCTCGACGTCGAGCTGCGGCCTGTGGAAAAAAACGCCCTGGCCGCGAGGGGGACGCAGCAACCCACCGCCTATGATTACTATTTGCGCGCCCGCGGCTACCTGCAGGACTACCAGAAACCTGAGAGCATCCGGAGCGCCATCGATGTGCTCCAGCGCGCTCTCGAACAGGATCCCCAATACGGTCTGGCATACGCGGGATTGGGCGAGGCTCAGTGGCTTCAGCACAAGCAGACCAGGGATCCGAAATGGGCGGAGGAAGCGCTTGCCTCCTGCAGGCAGGCGGTCTCGCTGGATGCCGATCTTGCGGGCGGACACAGCTGCCTGGGCACCGTATTCACCGGGACGGGGCAGTATGAACAGTCGGCACGGGAGTTTCAGCGCGCCGTGGCGCTGGATCCGACAAGCGACGATGCTTACCGCGGCCTGGCGTCCGCGTACGAAAAGCTGGGCATGCTATCCGATGCGGAGCGAACGTATCGCCGGGCCATCGACCTGCGCCCCCAATACTGGGCCGGCTATAACTGGCTGGGGGCCTTTTATGCCGGCCAGGGGCGATACGCCGAGGCCGCACGGCAGTTCGTTCAGGTGACGAAATTGGCGCCGGACAGCTTCGTCGGCTTCGGCAACCTGGGCGGAATCTATCTGCTGGATGGACGCTATGCCGAGGCGACCTTGATGCTCGAGCGCTCGGTTGCCCTGAGACCCACCAGCCAGGCATATTCCAACCTCGGCACGGCCTGCTTTTTCCAGAGAAAATTCGAAGAGGCAGTCCGCGCCTACCGGGGAGCCACAGGTCTCGATCCCAAAGAATGGCTGATCTGGGGCAACCTGGGTGACGCGCATCACATGGCTTCAGACCAGCGCGACCGAGCTGCCAAAGCCTATCGTCAGGCGCTGGGGCTTGGTGAACTCCAATTGAAAGTCAATCCGCGCGATGTGACCTTGCTCGGCTACATGGCCTATTATCATGCCATGCTGGGCGAGAAAGAAAGGTCGCGGGAATGCTCCCGGCAGGCGCTTGCCCTTAATCCCGGCAACACGGAGCTTCTATTCAACCTCGGGCTCGCCAGCAGTCAAATGGGCGACACGGTGCGAGCACTGGATTATCTGAAAAAGGCGCTGGCCGCAGGCTACTCCCGGCCGGCAGTGCGGGACACGCCATTACTGGACGGGCTGCGCGCCAACAAGGAATTTCAAAAGCTTTTGCGGTTATTTCCTTAAACCAGGGAGGCTCAAATGGGGGGTATAGTAAATAACGTTAGAATTAGTGTGGTGAGGGGTGCTATCAGCGTCACTCCAGAAACCGTGAATTTATCGGCAAGCAACGGGGATTATATAGTTTGGATTGCAGATCCTGACAGTCTGGATTTCCTCGTTTGTTTCGGCAACAAATCTCCGTTTCGGGGTTCCCATTTTACCAATCGGAACAATAACTCCGGCCCTCCGCAGGTCGTCCCCGGCTTGGGCCATGACGTGGAGTTCTTCAAGTACAGCGTGGAAATCGGGGAGCTCAAAGTGGATCCCGGCGTGATAATCCTTAGGTAGCCGTGTGAATCGGTTTTTCTAACACCCGGGGAATCAGTTCGTCCACGCAGGCTTTTTTGTCCCTGGCCGGGAGGATCCAAACGAGTTAATAGGCTCCGGACCTCCGTCAAAGTCATAGACTTGAGGGCAGGTCGCTCACAGCGGTTGGGTGAACTCCACTCGTTTTAGCTGCTGACATACGCCGGCAAGCGCCGATCAGAGAATAGCCAGGGGTTCGCTTCGCTCACCCCTGGTGAGAATCGGCAAGAGGAGAGCCCTGCGTGACAGAAAGCATGGCTGTATAAAGTTTTTTGCCCCTTCGGAAAGCCCGGAACCACTTTCACGGATCGAGAATCCTTCCCCTTGCTCAGGCAATTCCCGGTCAGAATTTCGCCAAGAAAATCCAGCAGCAACCCAATCACGCTTTCGGCAACGGCTTCTGCCATTCCAGAAGGCTCTCAACTTTGGCCGGCAGCTTGTAGACTTTGATGTGGTCCTTGATCGGCGGCCCGATGATCTCGATCTTGTTCAAGTCCGCCTGCCCCAGGCCGGCCTTTGCAGCGTAGACCAGGTGCCCGACCTTGCCGAGCCCGACTCCTATCAGTTCCGCGCTCACGGTGTCTGCGGCGAGCCAGTCGGTGCTCACAACGCATACACGGTGGTCGACCGGCGTGCCGTCGACGGGGCCCTCTCCCTCCATCCCCTCAAAGCCGTCGTTCACTGCCAGGTGCGGATGGAGGCGCGGCGCCAGGGCAGCGAGGTTGTAATGGATTCCGCGCACGCCGCCGCCGTGGACGAGAAAACGGTTGGTGCGGTCCAGTTCGTCCGGCTTCGGCCCCGGGTCTCGGACCGCCGCGGCGACGATGACGTTCTTCAATGAAAATGTCGCCACGGTAAAGAAATGCGTTTTGAATCTTGCCGCGGAGATGATGTAGCTGTTGGAATCCAGCAGCATTTTGGACACCCGGCAGGCGTGCGGGCGCATATCCGACTGGTCCATGCAAAAGACGGTGTCGACCGCCGTCTTGTCGAGATCAATCAGTTTGGCGCCGTACTTGCCGGCGAACTTGTTGTAGCCGTAGTTGGCGAAACCCTCGAACGTTGCGCCGTCTGCCGGCGACTCGGCGATCGCCACGTTGGTCTTGCGGATGGATTGGAGGAACTCGAGGATTCCCTCGAGCTGATCGGGGTGGCTCGCGCACAGCGGCTTGCTGACGCTGACGTTGTTGGGTTTGATGATGACGAGTTTGTTGCCGATAGCCCGTGCGATTTCTTTTTCGAAGGCGCGCAGGGCGCGGAAAGTGTTGTCGGCGCGGTCATTGCCCGTCGTCAGGGCCACACGGGCCGGCGGGACTGGAGCAGCGGCGGGAGTGGGAGGCGGCGGCGCACTGCCCTGAGCGTGTGCCGTATCGGTAAAATGCAGTCCCTGCGATAAACTTAAACCGCCCAGGCCAAGCATTGAATTCCTGAGAAACCGACGACGGGAACCGACGAAATGTGATGGCATAAGCTTCCTCCCTATCAAATCTAGCGTTCCGATGAGCCCTTTTTTGATTCGATCATAGCACGGATTCGTTCGGCCGCCACAGTCCCCCGCACCAGAACCGAACGCCTGACTTTTGCCGCTCATGGTTATGCACGTTTATTAAAGAAAGCCGGGCCGGTATCGCTTGCGACGCAGGCCATCGTGCCGTATTCGACAGCAGCACTGCCCACGACTCCGCGGAATCGCGCTTTGCCCAGATAATCGCCCGCCTCGATGTTTGCCGGTGCCGCCTGAGTTCCCTGGACCATTCAAGCAGAAACGTCGGAGCATAAGTGCGTGCGAAGGGATCCGTCTTCGAACACACCCGGATCCAGGAACTCCACAACGGTTCCCACCTGTTTGCGCAGGTCTTCCATTGTATTAAATTCCCTGGTTTAATAATGCTTTACGCATCAAACCGGTCGCTGGTTATGAAAATCGATGATATTTAAATTATGCAGAATTCACGATGGTTGCTGCAATGGAGATCTGCATTAAGGAGCAGTGGAATCTGTAAGCGGCACAATCGTTTTGGAAATAAGCATGGGAATGCAGTTCATTGCGATGGGAAACCTCTATCCCGATTATTTCGGCGTAAGCGAATTCCTGAAGATCATGGGATATACCATGCCCTTCAACACTTTTATCAGCGCGCTTGGAGCGCCAGTCGCTGGATATATCCGGAATAAAACGGGCAGCTTGTACCTGCCTTCAGGGTATTGCCTTTTTTGCTTACAGTACCCTTCTTCTGCATTATTTTTGCCAAGCCGCCGGTTCATCCTTCACTAAAAGGCAAAGTGAGGGCTCAGGAGCCCGGAGCGCAGTCGGCAAGCCAAGAAAACGACAACGCGCCTTCTATGCTTTGCCCAATGCTTTGAGGACCTTCTCCGGCGTGGCCGGCGATTCGACCCATTTGCCGGTCGCGTTGTGGATGGCCATGAGGACCAGATGCGTATTCGCCAGGGAATGGCTGATGCCGCTGCCTCCGTAACAGGCGTTGCTGGCGCGCGTTTCCAGAAGCTCCAGGTCCACTCGAGGCATGTCCAGCATGCTGACTTTCTTGTACTCAAACATATTTGTGCTGAGTCGCACTCCGGTCTTCGGGTCGTAGATGAATTCTTCCTGAAGCTGGCATCCGGCGGTGAAATCCATCACCTGGTCAATCTGGCTCTCCAGCGAAGTCCGTCGCATGATCTTCCCGGGATCCGCAACGACTCCGAAGCGAAGGATTTCCACTTCCCCCGTCTCCGTGTCAACGGCGACCTCGCACGTTGCGACATTCATCGCATCCAGCACTTTGCCCCGTTGAGTCCAGACGGCTGCCGGAGGTCTCCCGGAGTATGTCGCGAACAGGTTGGCCCGGACGGCCTGCGCCAGCGGAAGGCCCTTGCTCGGGTCGGCCTTGACGACGACTTTGCCGTCCTGCATGTCCAGGTCTTCAGGCTTCAGTCCCTTGAAAGGATTGGGAGCCTGCTTTGCTCCGGGGCCTCCCATCATGCCGAATCCCATAGGCGCGGGAGGATTGTTGGCTTCCTCGACCGCCGTCTCCAGGATCCGCTTCTTCAATTTGTTCGCGCACTCTTTAATAGCCCAGGAAGAGGCAGTCGATCCGTCGCTGCCACCTCCATAGGGCCGGTAGGTTTCGTGGTGATCAAAATCGATGCTGATATCCTTGTACTCCAGACCCAGTTCTTCGGCTATGACCATAGCGTTTGCTTCCAGGCCGAAGTGGCCGATGATGGGGCCCTTGGTTGCCAGGTGCACAACGCCGTTTCGAAGCTCGAGTTTGGTGTTGTATCCCGAAACGGAATGGCGCGGGCACTGGTTGTAGCGGAAGCTTGCTCCGTGTAAACGGCCGTCGGGCAGTTTTTTGGCTCCGGCTTTATGCCAGTTCCAGTTCATGATCTTTTTTACAGCTGCGACACACGCTTCATAACTGGGTACGGGATTGGGGTCGGTCTGGGATTCCGGTCCGTGGAGGTTCAGGGTCGCGATATCAACCGGGTCCTTGCCGAGCTTTTCCGCGATCAGATAAATCCCCACCATCAGGGTATCCCAGCCCATCGGATTATGCTGGCCGCTGACGTACATCATCCCGGTATTGCTGTCCACAACCTCCATGTTCTGTTTGACGTTCTGGCAACGGGTTGTGAAATAGGGTCCATAATTCTGATCCATCGTGTTGCCGAAAATGGAGCTTCCACGGATCCCGCCGTCTGCAATGGAAAAGTCGTCGATGGCCGTAATCAGGCCGTTGCTTTTGAATCCGACCTTCATATGCACGAAGCGCTGGCAAAGGTTGAAATCGTACATATCGGCGCGGCTGTAGACGCATCGGACGGGCCTTCCGGTTCTTTTGGCGAGCAACGGAGTGATCTGCTCCGATTTGCGGGTGCCCCAGTCGCAGTACCTGCCGCCCACGAACATGCAATTCTGAAAGACCTTATCCGGAGCCACGCGGTTCATGACTGCCACCTGGTCATGTCCCCAGGGAACACCTTCAATTTGAAGATTCTTTCCTGTCCCGTGTAATGGATCGTCAAACCACCAGGCAACGGTACCCGATGGATTGGGGATATGGCCGGCAAAAGCGGCGGTGTTCATGTCATATTCGATGATATGGTCCGCTTCCTTGAATCCCTTTTCGACATCGCCGTCATTCATATTGGAATAATTGACGTTGCCTTTCTTGGGAGGATTTTTGCCTCCTCCCAAGCCGAATCCGCCGCCTTTGCCCGTCGGCGTTGCCGGCCTTATGACGGGAGCGTCCGGCGCCCGTCCTTTGCGCAGATCTACGACAAAAGGCAGTTCTTCCCATTCCACTTCAAGCGCATGCAACGCCTGCTCGCAGATTTCTTCACTTTCAGCAACAACGATAGCGCCTGCTTCGGCCCCATCCTGGTCTGCCAGGTTGTCCAGAAAAGCCTGAGTCGGCCCCATTAAAAAACCACCGTCACCTCCGCTGCCCAGTTTCTTGATATCCTCGTCTTCCCAGGTAACAATCTCGACGACTCCGGGGATTGCCTTAGCCTTGGCGGTGTTGAGTTTTTTGATGCGCGCGTTCGCATAGGGGCTTCTGAGAAATTTGGCATGGAGCATGTCTGGAACGACGTAGTCGATACCGAATTTTGCTACCCCGGTTGCCTGCGACCACGATAATACGCCCGGGAGATTGGGTTTCCCGACAACCCTGAAATTTTTCCTGGTTCCGTTTATTCCTGCTAGGTCAGCCATACGATGCTCCTTTCATTACCTCTGCCGCTTGCATGACTGCGGCGGGATTGGCGGGGCAGGTACAGCGCCGCACTGCCCATCGTCCATATATTTTCTTCTGCCATAAGGGCCCCTCGCGCATCTGCAAACAGACAGCACAAGGATATGCTTCGACCATGTCTCTTACCATACCGGCAGGGGAAGAGCAATTTCTTGATCCAGCTCAACTTTTGGCATGGGGGGGGCAATTATGTTCGGGTCACGATAAGTCTTTGGAACTGAAGTGGATAATCTGATTATTCGCTATCCCAAATTCGTTTGGACAAAATAGGGAGGAACTAGCCACTCTTCATCGCATCCGCCCGCAGAGCATTGTACCCGGGGAACTGTCCCCAGTTATTTTAGAGTGCCGGCATAGTTTTCCCGAAATCAGACCATCAATTTATGTTTCGTGTTAAGATGCGATAAATCTTTGCTTTTATGGGATCTGAGAGAAGGAGGGTGCAATCCTACATTTTCACCCGACAAGGAGGAAATCATGAGCTTAACCGATAGCGACGAGAAGAAAGTGACACGAAGACAGTTTTTCAAGGGATCAGCCGTTGGCGGAGTCGCAGGACTGGTGGTTGGATCCGGTGCGGGCCTGATGTTGTCGAAAACAAAGTCGTGGCTTCCCGAAAAATGGGATTATGAAACCGATGTTGTGGTTGTGGGAATGGGCTATGCAGGCTGCAACGCGGCCATCGCAAGCACGGATGCCGGATCCAAAGTACTGATATTGGAAAAGGCTCCGGAACAGTTCGCAGGAGGCAACTCCAGCGTTTCCGGGGGCGGGCTGCGGATTCCCACGAACGTGCCGGAGGCGATTGAATACTACCGAGCACTCTGTTTCGGGACCGTTCCCGATAGCCTGTGTACTACTATGGGCGAGGTCATGGCCAAAGTTCCGGAGACGCTGAAAAAGGCGGGCGTCACCGTGGAGCCTATCCGCATGGGTATGGCTCCTCCCGCAGGTGCAAAACCGCCCGGAGGTGCGACGCCACCCGCACGGCCGGCAACCCGTCCCGCGCCGGGTCCGGCCACCGGGCTGAGTCGCCTTGCGGGATCCAGATCCGCTTCCCTATACGCAGTCGTTTCCGATGAAGTGAAAACTCCACACATGGGAACCGGAAGACAGCTGTTTCTGGCGCACACGCAGTGTATACAGAAAAGAAATATCCCGGTGTTGTACGAGACTCCCGTGAACAGGTTGATACAGGATCCTGAAACCAAAGCCATTTTGGGAGTGGTCGCGGAACAAAAGGGCAAAAAGATCTATGTTAAGGGAAGAAAAGCGGTGGTATTGGCTTGCGGAGGCTATTCGGCCAATTTTGAAATGCAGGGCTACTTCAACTACCCGGGTCTGAAAATCCATCCGTGGGGCACGCCCTACAACACAGGAGACGGCATCAAAATGGTATCGGAAATCGGAGCCCCTCTGTGGCACATGGCCAATCTCGAGTGGGATTCTGTATGTGTAAAGATACCCAGCGAACAATGCGGAGTCTCGGTTCATACCGGTCTCCTTGCGCTAGGTGGCGCCCAAGGCAATTTCATCATTGTGAACAAATATGGGAAGAGATTCATGGATGATACTAAAGCCCTGCCCCATACAAAGGATACTTTGGCGCTCACGCGTTTTGACCATCAGAACGCTGAGTATCCGAACGCGCCTTTCTATGTCGTCTTTGATGAGACTCACCGGCGGAAAGGCCCTCTGGCACCGAAGAGGACAATGGGTTGGAATGGGATCCACAAGCTGGTCGAATGGAGCGAAGACAACCAAGCGGAGATTGAAAAAGGTTGGATTTTGAAAGCGGATAACCTCAAGGAATTAGGCGCCAAGATGGGAATCGATGCGGCGGGGCTGGAAAAAACGGCTGCCGCATACAATAACTATTGCGCAGCCGGAAAGGATCCCGAGTTTGGCCGTCGCAATCTTCTTCCGGTAAAAACCGCTCCCTACTACGCAGCCGAACTGGGGCTCACCGTTACCAACACTCAGGGGGGACCTAAACACAACAGCCTGGCTCAGACTTTGGATAAAGAGGACAAGCCAATTCCCAGGCTGTACAGCGCCGGTGAACTCGGTTCATTTTTTGGCCTAATGTATCCGGGTGGCAGTAACATAGCCGAAGCTATCGCCTTCGGCTGCATTGCAGGCGAGAATGCCGCCGCCGAAAAACCCTGGACCTCTTCTTAGGCAAAGTGCGGGCAGGCGCAACAGGATGAAGCTACGGGGCCTCGAAGGTTTGAGGCCCAAAGCCTGGGGTCGGCGCTGCGTCTTCTGGATATTGACGCCAATCCTTTGAGACCTTCGTGCACTGCCCTCGGATATTCCTGGTGCTGTGATTGAAGCAAAAAACGTCCAAACCGGCGGCAAGTACCCGGCCGCAAGCACGGCAATGTGCGGGAGATCGATCAGACCCAATGCATAGGCTGCAAAAGATATATTCAATCCTGTCCTCAACGGCCGCACCGGACAATCTGGAATCCGTACAAGAACAAATCTTCCAAATGCGACCTGTGCATCGACGCACCCCACTGGGGCAAAAAAGGCGGCCCCTGGGGAGAGCCGGCATGCGTGACGATCTGCCCCTCCAAGGCGCTCAAGCTGGTCCACGAAGCTCCTTCGCAAGAAGACGTGTCCGGGTACGATGTCAAGCCGGCGCCGCCAACGTCAAAAACGCCGCAAAGCAAGCCGGGAACGCCAATCGTCAACCAGCCGGCATCGGAAATCATTGGGAGGAGAATAGAGATGGCTAACGGGTACGCAGGAAGGATACTGAGAGTCAATCTGACGACCAAGGAAATCGGCACCATCGAAACCGCCAAGTATGAGGAATTTGGGGGCGGCTACGGAATGGGAACAGCCCTCTTCTGGGATCTGGCGGTAGCTCCGGGCACATGGGATCTGAAGGATGCTTTCGATCCCCGGAATGTCCTTCCCTTTATGGCCGGCCCTTTGGCTGCCACGGGCGTTCCGGGCGGGGGAAGAACAAGCATTTGCGGGCTGTCTCCGGAGACGTTTCCAACGTGCGAATTCTGGCGGGGCAATTTCGGCGGCCAGTTTGGAACCATGATGAAACTTGCGGGTTGGGACGGAGTTGTGGTTGAAGGCAAGGCCGAAAAGCCGGTGTGGATCAACATCATTAACGACCAGGTGAAGATTGAAGATGCCAAAGAGCTTTGGGGCCTGGATACCTGGGAGACGCAGAACCGAATTACGTCAATGGTGGGCGGGAAAACCCGTTTTGGCGAAGAATGGCAACAAATCGGGAGCGCCTATACCACCGCCCGCCCGCAAATCGTCTGCATCGGTCCGGTGGGCGAGGCCAAGTCAAGACTCGCCGCCCTGATTTCCGGCAGCGGGATCAATGCGAGGATCGGAGGCTACGGTGCGGTTTTCGGGGCCAAGAATTTGAAAGCTGTCAGCGTAGTCGGAACCGGCGGCGTGCAGATGTCGGATCCCGCGGGTGTCCTGGAAGCCAGACTCCACCATATGCAATCAGGGAGAGTTTTTCCGCGCAGGGCCGGAGCGGCGGCCTGTTCTCCCTGCTTGAACGGAGATCGGCGTAGGAGCAACTATTACGGCGGCGAAACCATGTGCGCCTGTCAGGGCTGGCTCGGTGGCGGCAAGAGCCCGACGGATCAGGATCGGGCTTCCGAAGCGTTGATAAAATACGGCCTCAGCAGTTGGTCTGCCCATTGGAGCAGGGACACCTATGAGTATGCCGGCGCGCCGGAGTTTTTCCATGGAAAAGTGCCCTCAGACTGCGGCCTTGGCGATTATCTTCAGTACCTCTACGAGCAAGGGCTGCTAGGCCCGGGAAAGCAGATCGATTCGGCGCCGTTGCCCATGGATCAATTTGACGGACTTAGTTTTCGCTTGGCTTTCCTGGATGCGATTTCCCGCCGCGCCGGGATTGGCGATGCCCTGGCCGAGGGCTGCTGCCGGGCCGCTCAGAAATGGGGCCGGCTGGAAACCGACATGGATAGCGGCGCCCTGCGCCTTCCCGCCTGGGGAGCTACAAGCCACTGGCATATGCCCTGTGTGGAATGGGCCTATGCGTACATGCTCGGAGCGGGCGATCCTGCATGGCACGGATTCATGGCTGCTACCGGCCCTTCCCGCGACGGTACTCCCCTGGAAAAATCTCTGGAGAATTTATCGAAGAAGACCATCCCGTATACGGACGACATCTTCATGTTCAATTATGCATGGAAGGGCGAAGAGGCATGGAGGACCGGCATCTATTCCCCGCATAAAGCCAAGCAAGTGGCCTGGAGCCGTCACTATTCTTCATTCTGGCATGAATCTATGGCCTTTTGCGAGATGCTCCATGGCGGAATAGGCAACAATAGTCCGGAGATGGAAATCAGTTACTACAAAGCCGTTACCGGGAAAAAGGACTCCTTTGCCGATACAATGCGAATCGGTCAAAAAATCTGGACCCTGGAGCGCGCCATCCGCGTTATGCACGGGAGAAGCCGGCAGACGGAAGACTTCTTTCCGTTCATGTACAAGCCGGGAGCATCGGGCAAGGCTAAGTACGGCGGAGTGCCTATCTACGAGAACGGCAAATGGCGTTACGATGCAGCCCCGGATATGTACCTCGACCGGAAGGGTGTGGACGATTTCAAAAGCCACTTCTATGACCTGGAAGGCTGGGACAGGGAACACGGCTGGCCAACCCGAAAAACATTGGAGGGCTTTGGCCTGAAGAGAGTCGCCGATACGATGGCGGCCAAGGGAAGGCTGGGAGCTTCCTAAAGCAGCAAGTTGGCGCCCAAAGCCCACAACGGGGTAAAACGGATCTTCCCCCTCCAGCGTCGAGGGAAGATCCGTCAAAAGGCGTGGCCCACGGCCTGAGCAAGTGGGAAGGGGATTCCAATCGCGAGGAGCCCCTTAGCAGCGCAACAACCGACAAACGCCATAGGCGTGCCACACGGGTCGATGTGCGGCCAAATCATAAATGAGCTTACATCCGATCCGTGATACGATCCAGGCGTTATGAAGAATCGAAAATTGGAGGAGTGCATGAAGTGCATACTGAATGGGATCGCGTTATTGTTTCTCGTTAGCTCCAGTCTGATTGCGGCTCCGGCCTGTGACCGCCAGTGCCTCGCCGGGCATGTGACCCAGTATATGAATGCCATGGTAGCGCGCAAGCCGGAAAGCCTGCCCGTTGCCGCAAACCTGAAGTACACAGAAGACTGCAAGCAGATCAAGCTGGGCGAAGGAGAATGGACCAAAATCTCCGGGCTGACTGCATATCGGAGAGACATCCTGGATGTTCGTGAGGGAGTCGCGGTCTCCTTTCTCGTGATCGAAGAAGACAAGTCTCCCGTGTTGTATGCGCTGCGGCTCAAAATCGTGGATAAAAAGATAACCGAAATCGAGTCGGTGGCGGTTCATGGTCAGAAGGAAGGGATGATCTTGGACGCATCCAATCTTCAAACCGCCAGCAAAATGATGGTGTCGTTTCCGGATAAAACACAACTGGGCACGCGGGAAGAGATGATCAAGGCGGCCTTGACCTACCCGGCGGGCCTGAAAATCGGCAGCTTTGTTAAAGTCGACTCGCCCATGGCGACCGATGCCTACCGCTACGAGAACGGGAAGCTGATGGCCGGCCCCGGATGCACATTTTTCCCGACATGCGATGTTATGAAGACTCAGAAAATCCCCGTTTTATCCGGGATCACGCAGCGGGTTATCGCCGTGGATGAAGAGCTTGGAGTCGTAGCGCTGAGGATGAACTTTGGCCCGGGTTCTCTTTTTAGCGGAAAGGGCGAGTTGGACGTCTGGCATTCGTTCAAGATCACGGGCGGCCTGATTCGCGCGGCGGAAGCTTACTGCAAACAGATGCCTCCCGCCACGAAATCCGGCTGGGAATAATAAACGAACCGCAGAGCTTCGAATGACGGATATATACAGAACGACATAAATAATTGCGTATCCCCGGTGAGGCCCGAAGAAGGGCTGGTAGGCAATAGGCCCGGCCGTGAGACCGGGATGGGATTGCATTTAAAAGGAGCGCCCAAGGCGCGGCACTCCACTGCTGTGCCGGCCCTTTGGGCCTCTTCTGTTCGCAATTCCTGCCCCGAGCTGACGCTCGGGGCCATTCCCTGCCGGCGCTTCGCGCCTGATAAAAATCCGCGGATGAGCATTCATTTCTGACGCTCAGTATAGGACCCGAAATTGGAAACTCTTCGGTTCGCTTTTTCTTTCAGATTTTCCCGGGAACCTTCAAAGCACGGTCCTTGTTGTATGCCTGCGGAATCCGCATTTTCGATTATCCCCAGCATCCTCCCGCTAGAACATGCCGTTCGGGTTTGACGCCTTCACCGGGACGTCTTGAATCGCATCCCAGTGTTCCACGACTTTGCCGTATTCATCAAACCGGAAACAGTCGAAAATCGCGCGGCCCGGTGTGTTGGGTGTCCGGATGGAATGCACATGAATAATCACGTAATTTCCATCAGCAAAAACGCGTTTCACTTCACTGTGCGACTGGGGAAAGTCCCTTTTCAGCATGGCCAGAAACGCCTTGAAGCCTTCTTTGCCGTCTCCTACCAGCGGGTTATGCTGTTTATAATCGGCGCCGAGGTATTTGGATGCTGCTTCGTAGTCCTTTTTGTTGATTGCAAAATCGTAGAACTCAAGCGCCGCTTTCTTGTTCCTCTCCATGACGTCTCTTGAAACCGGCGCCGGCGAGAATGGGGCATATTTTGCCTGAGGAGGCGCCGCGCGTGAAACTCCCAGAACTACAGCAATCAACACAACCGAAAGCAATAAATATTTCAACATTGACCACCTCCTGATAGTGGTTTACACGGAAATGCAGCCAATACGACCGGGCATCAGGCTAAAACCCCGCTTTAAGGAAACTTTCTCGAACCGCCTTCAAACCTTCGAAAGCGATTATGCTACAAGCTGAAAATGACGGCCACGGATTTTCGCCACGGATTTTACGCATTGCCAGACACTGGTTGAAGCATAATCATCTTCACCTGCGCCCAGAGGCCTTTAAGATGAAAGGGTCATCAGATACGGATCCCGTACCGGCTGGTTCATAAAATGTCAACCCTTTGATTGTGGCCGGCGGCGGCGCCAGACGATAGGCAGCGTTTTTTGTTTGCACAAGGATAGGCATTCCGCTATAAAATCCGCACTCTGATCTCGACAAGCAGGACAGGGGTTGTTGGCTTTAAGGCAGCGCCTTGTTCTCAAGTCCTAATTCCGAACCGTTGAGGGAAAATGATGTTTGATGAAAAAGCCAAAAAGCAGGTTAGCCGGCGCAGATTCCTGAAAGGAGCTGTCGTTGCCGCTCCGGGCGTGGCCGCCGCAAGCGTTCTGGATGCGCTGCCGCAGACATCTGTCGCAATTCCAAAGAAGTGGGACAAAGAAGCAGACGTGGTCGTCATCGGTACAGGATTTGCCGGTCTATCAGCCGCTATAACGGTGAAAGACGCGGGAGCCAAAGTTTTGATCCTGGAGAAAATGGAACAGAAATACGAGGGCGGCAACAGCAAAGTATCAGGAAACATGTGGTGGACGCCGACCAATTTGCCGGAGGCAGTCACCTATATGGAAGCGCTCAACTATGGCCTCACAGACAAAGAAAGCACGCAAGCCCTTGCCGAAGAAATGATGAAGCTGAACGATTGGCTTGCGAAGCTGGGAATCAATCCCAAACCGCTCGGGCTTTTCCAGCCGGAGCATCCCGAGCTTCCGGGTTCGCGCTGCGTGCGCACCTGGAGCAACGGTGGAGGCGTGGGCGAGGGCAAGCTATGGATTCCTATCCGTGAACAGGTCGAGAAACGCGGGATCGAGATACTCTATGAAACGCCGGCAAAGGATTTGGTCCAGTCGGCGAAAACGCGCGAGATCGTCGGAGTTATGGCAACCGGCAAAGGCAAACCAATCTCTGTTAAGGCGCGAAAAGGAGTTATCCTGGCCTGCGGCGGCTTTGAGTTCGATTTCGAGATGCAGAAGCAGTTTCTTCCCGGCTGGCCCACGTACGGCATGGGAACTCCCGGCAACACCGGAGACGGGATCCGAATGGCTCAAAAGGTGGGGGCAGCCGTTTGGCACATGAATAATTCGCTTGCAGGGATAGGCTGCCTGATGGTGCCGGAGTATGCCCCTGTGCCGATCTCAGCCGCCATGCCCACCCGCGCATATTTATATGTGGACAAAACCGGGAAACGTTTCATGAACGAGTTGCGGACAAGCCGCCACGGATTTGGACATAAAGAAAATCTGCTGTATTTCGATGGAATTATTGGGGATTTCACACGGATTCCCACCTATGCCATATTCGACGAAACGACGCGAACCAAGGGCCCGATTATGTCCTCATCCAAATGGAAATTCGGTTGGGCCGGCTGGCATATCAACCACCAGTCAAGCAGTGACAACTCCAAAGAGATTGAGAAAGGGTGGATCGTGAAGGGAGACACTCTCGCTGATCTCGCAGGCAAACTTGGAATAAAGCCGGCCGACCTGGAAGAGACGGTGGCCAAGTACAACGGATATTGCAAAAACCAGGTCGACACTGAATTTGGGAGGCCCAAAGCAAGCCTGGTGGCGCTTGAAAAACCGCCATTCTATTGCGTCAAACTCTATCCGTCCACCTTCAATACCCAGGGCGGACCCCGGCGGAACGGCAAATGCCAAGTGGTGGACCCCGATAGCCAGCCGATCCCGAGATTGTATAGCGCGGGCGAGCTGGGTTCCTTCTGGGGTTGGATGTATAACGGCGGCGGAAACAACGCCGAGGCCTTTTGCACAGGCCAAATTGCAGGAAGGAATGTGGTCGGCGCCAAGCCTTGGTAAACCACACAGGGAATATTTGTAGACGACAACAGAGTTTTTCGCGTTAAAAGCCGGGAGCCAGAACAATCACGATTGCCTAATGTGTGGTTTGCAGTCCGATCATTGCGATCAACGGATGTGGCGCAATCGCGATGGTGTTCAACCGGATCTCACGTGCGGTGTGATCCGATCCACGACGTGCGCCTGTTGCTCGAAAATCCTCACCGGCGCCTGCAAATAGCTGCGAAATTAGGGACAATACCTTTTTCGCCCGCCCCTGCCCGAACTGCACGAAATCCAAATGGCGGGATGGGATGACTGTCCCAATTTCCCCAATTTCCGCCAAGGCTCCAAATCAGACCCGGAAGATTTCGCCGGTTGCCTTGCGCTTATAGAATCCTTTCTGCTGGAGCGGCCAGTTAAACTTTATGGCGCCGAGATTTAGACGAGGGCACTCATTCACACAACAACCGCAATACCAGCACTCTTCGGGATGGAGGGTTATTGGAGGTTGGCCTTTTTCCGGATTTGGCACGTATACGTCCACCTGGCATACATTAACACAGGTGTTGCAGCCGTTGCAGATTTCAGGATTTCGAATGACCGGACTGTTCGGCGTAGCCACGTTGGGAAGTAGGTATACCTTTTCAGTATTATCTTCCGCACTCTTGAGGATATCGCTGGCGCCCTCAAGAGTTGCTGCGGCGCCGGCCGCGCCGGCTGCAGCACTCGCCTTCAGGAAATCCCTGCGTTTCATCGTCGAGCGTTTCTTTTCCTTCTTCATAGCCTTTCCTATCATTTATGAGTATAGAGTCTATATCTATGACCTCTGTGCGTTTTACAAGGAAGTTTTTCTTCCCTTTTGCGCTGAAAGCTGACAGCTGAAAGCGCGCGGCCATCGCCGGTGTCGAGTATTTGGTTGCGGCCCCGGGCCGCGCCAGGCGAAATTGGAACTTCTCCGCGACCGTGCTTAGCCGGCGTAAACTCCCTGGTAGTCCTTGTTGTGGGCTTCGTAGTTTTCTTTGAGAGGGCCCCAATAAGCCTGAGGCAGCTCTCCCACCTTCAGTTTGCCGTTCTCCTGCTTAAGGGTGATAAACTTTTCCCATTCGGGCGGATCCATTTGTGGATAGTCTATCCTTTGAAAGCCCAAAAACCGGCTGCTTGCTTTGCGCGCCAGCGAGCCTTGGATAATGAGCTGAGAGAAGGCAAGAATGCTCAAATCCTCAAGACTGCGCATGAGCTTATGCGGATCAAGGGCATATAGATTCGGCACCCAGTTTTGTTCAATGTCCTTGAGCGCGCTCAGTCCCATATTAAGAAGCTTTTCGGTTTTATATTCGCTGCAGAAGTATTGCATTGTCCTCGCAATTCCGGCGTGCAGCTCTTTCCACTCTATGCCTTCCTTCCTTTTGATCGGGGCATAGATGCGTGACTTTTCACGCGCGATCTGCTCCCTTGATATTGCCGGCCGGCTTGCCTGCAAGGCATAGGCAGCCGCTTTTCTGCCGGCATACCTGCCGGTGGAAGCCGCATAGCTATGATCCCCTGGTGAATACATCTGCTCTCCCGCAGCATACAGCCCCTCCAGAGTTGTTTTCAAATCCCAGTCGACGACAACGCCGCCACGGGCAGTCATGCTGTCGGGAGAGCGGAAATGGGCGGGGCTGGTTCCCTCGATCAAAGTGTGGTTCATCATCATATCCTTCTTGGGATCATATCCGGCGTCCTCAAAACACCGTCGCATGGCTATTGCCGTTGACTCTTCCCTGTACCCCAAATCCCAATTGATCTTCCTCCAGCCTTCCGACATAGCAGGGAAATCCCCCCAGAAAGGCAGAGCATATTCCCCTTTCAGCACAGCCTCTCGATTTGCTTCCCCGCTTTTCATTGGTTTGCCGTTGTCATCGACGGATGGAACCCTTTCGAAAACAGGATCGTTACCGCCTGAATCGATCTTGTGCTTATAGCCGGTTCCCAGGACCAGAAGCCCGGACTTCTCCATTGTGGTTAGCTCAGCGCCGGCCCGATAGGCCATAACCGTGCCGTCGCCTGCCGCGTTGCGGGACCTGAAGGTTGAAATGCCCGCCAATTCCGTGTTAAAAACCCAGATGGATCCCACTCCTGCCGTGGCCAGGACGATAGCTTTGGCTTTAAAAATCATGAATTCGCCAGTTCTGGTATCGACTCCGGTAGCGCCTGACACCCGTGCGCCCTGGATGCCCTTTTCGTTCAGCAGGCTGGTGACCATAATCCTATCGTAAATCGTGACTCCTAAACGCTCGCATTCCTTCTTTAATTTTGGCTTAAGCGTCGATCCCCAAAAGCGAAAAGCTGCATTAAGCGGGTCGTATCTGGCGGCGACTATGATTTTGGTCTTATCATCGCGGCCCGGGGCGCCCACGTACTCATCATCCGTATCCCTGACTTTGCAGCCAAGCTTCTCCATTTCCAGAAACGTGTCGTAGCTTTCCCGGCATTGTATTTCGCGTCCAATGCCGCAAGCGTATCCGCCCTCATTGTCGATGATGCTCTGGCATCGTTTTTCAGGGTCCATCTTGGATAGAGGACTCGTCATGGGATTTTCCCAGTGATCGCCTCCCGGTCCTCCAGCTCCGCTTCTTATCGTTGCCCCTTTTTCGGCCAAGGCAACCTTGACGCCTTTGTTTCTGGCGGCGCTGATGGCCGCCCAGCATCCGGAAATGCCGCCGCCGATAACCAGGACATCCGTGTCAATTTCCTGTTCCTGTTTGTAACGTATCGGGTACGGCCATTCAGGCACGCCGGAACCTTTTCGCATGAGCTCATGCCACGAAGAAGTCATGTTCCATCCTCCATCCGGGGCGCTAATGCGCCTGTTCTAAACAGAAAGTTGTTGTTTGTAAACACAGAGATTATGGCGACCATGCTTGGGGGAGCAACTCTTTTCTCGGCGCAATCGATGAAATTGAGGACGGCCACCTTCTTTCGATCCTCCCGCTCCGAGAAGAAATTTAGGGTGCAAGCCACCGATCAGCGGAATTTACAGCCCGTGCAACCCGTGGCTTGCCTTTCCTTTCCTAACTATCTATCTCTTGGACCAGTACTGGACCTCGTATTTGGAAGTGAGCGCCACTGCCATACACAGAAAGGGCTGCTGTATTTTTAAGGTATATGTTGGGTTGTGCCACACCCCTTTAGGAATGACGACAACGGTGGGAGTCGAAAATATGTGGTCCTCCATCCCGCCATCCCCCGGGCCGATCTGAAAGTTCACCTCTGCTCCGAGCTCGATGCTTTTGGGATCGGACCCTATGAAATACATGGCCTCATCGTGGTCATGGATGTGGGGCTCCGTCGATCTGCCCAAAAGTCCGGTCTTGGTTCCGAACGCCCAAATGATATTGCAGGGGAATCCATTGAGTTTTTCGGAACCGGTTGAAAACATACAGGTCTCGGCCATTTTTCTGATGGGTAGTGGGACAATGCACTTTCCGTACTTGCTCTTGCCATCGGAGGTCTCTTGAGAAACGACACCCTGCAGAAGCGGGCTCGCATTGACAGTCCAACCAAGCAGAGCACCTGCAGCGGCAACAGCTGCGCTGCCGACCGCCACTTCCTTCACGAATCCCCTTCGGGTTGTGCCGTCTTTCTTCCTATGAATTGAACGCATCGCTGTTTCTCCTTTTACAGAAATTTATGAATGCCTCCGCGAATGCTCCCCTGAGCCCGTTCATTTATCCGGAAGATATGCCCAATTGTGCCATTTCACAATGGACCTCGCCGTTGTCTGTAGTCGTTGCCGTACGCTGCTCCGGTCCTGAACTGGCCGGGAGCGGGACCGGACCAGACTAATCAGCAGTCCGCGCATCATTGTCCTATCCTCTCGTTATTTTCAATCAGCGCTTTATCGCCCGGACCTTGGGAACCCACAGAGTCACCGCGAAAAGCACGACAAACAGTTGGCAAGCAAGCCAAGAAAATTTGATTCGCGGTCAGAACTCATCCCCTGGAATATGGCACCCGCCCCTTCAAAACTGACGGTTCTGGAGATGAGGCGATCCTATCGTAAAACGGTTGTCTGCAAAAGCTGAATATTGGCGTCCCCCCATCGGGACGATTCCGGATACGCACGGAACTGGCACAATCAAAGTCTAGCCTACGCCTGTCCTTTTTTTGAGACAATGATGGATGATGGGATGATGGCACCCAGCCCGCAAATGCGCCCTCAGCCTGTATCGGCGAATCCGCCGCAGCCATTCCCGCAATCGGGACTAACAGGGAAACGGATGAATCCATCATGATAATCCTATATCATAGCCAATCGGGTCGCTAAGCCCATCCCTATGGGCTATCTTGCGAAAGAAGCTATACGATGCCCTTGAGGGAAAGAAGATGCGGTTCTGGGATTACGGAATCGCCTGTCATAGGCTGGGAAAACCCCTGTAGAGGGAGAGACGAGGGAAAATGGCAATGGGTTGCGGGAAGAGGGAAGAAAAAATGGCTGCGCGCAGGAAATGCCTCAAATACATGGCCGCAGGTGTTATGGGTCTGGCTGTCTCGGGATCATTGGGTTGTTCGGAACCAACGCCATCCATCAAAGATCTGGAAAAGAGAGTTCAAGTTTTGGAGGATCTCGAGGAAATCAAGAAACTGCATCAGAAGTATATCAACCTTATGGATAACCTTCGCTATGAGGAAGTGCTGGATCTTTTCACGGAAGATGCGATTGTGGAAATCCGAAATTACGGAATCAGGAGGGGCCGGAAGGAAATATCGGAAGTCTATATAGGGGTATTGGCCAAAAATCGGGGCGATACGCGGTACGACGGACATATGGCGGTTGAGCCTGACATCCGGATCAACGGAAACACCGCCAAGGGCTCCTGGCTGATCTACATGCTTTTCTCCAAGCCCTCCATCCAATGGGTGCAGGGAATGAATGAATGCGAGTACAGAAAAGAGCGAAGGGAATGGAGGATCAGCAGGCTCAAGTTTACCCGCACACTGGCTTCAGATCCGGCGTTGTATCCCTAGCGAAAATGCAAGATACCGCCTTTGCGACAAAGATCCGCCCTAACGGCAACCGCATCCCCGGCGCCGGAAATGTTCCGCCGGCTATGCTGCACAGGATTGCGATATTGGGAAATCGCTGGATATGCCTCACCCTCCGCGATCTCCTCCGAGAATGCATTATTGCCGCGAGCGATCAGGGATGTCTCACTCTTTGCCCATTCACGAAAGAGGCACTTTGCACTGGAATTGATCTATCACGAATAGGCTCATTGGTAAGTGGACATTCATGGGATATAAACCATCGCCAGGCATAAGCACAACTTGCCACGAATTCCACTAAGCGTTGGGCTGGCCTTCGGCCCCTGCACGAACAACGTTTTTTGTGAAATTCGTGAAATTTGTGGCCGGCTTTGTTCGGGTTGCCCATTCATAGGTCGGCTTATCTATGAACTGATTAGTAATTGGAAATACGGGCCAGATTTCCCTGATTTTGGTTTCTATACACCGGCTTCTTGATCTTGAATATTTCCTGCAATGGTGAAGGCATACAGGACCCCGCTATTCCAGTCGTTTGAACCGGTACTTCACGGCCATGTCGCCATAGCCCATTTTCCCATCCGCTGAAGGCTTTATGCCCTCCATTCCCGGCATTATCATTTTGTCGTATTGCGGTTCCAGGATAAGAATATTGTCCCCTTCCATGGAACATTTGAACGTCATCGATCCCAAAACGGGAAATGCGGATGCCCTATGATGAACAACCAGTTCTTTACCGTCAAATTCATATGTCCCGGCATCAGCTGCTTTGGAATTGGCGGTGCTTGATTTTTCCGCTAAATCGCGGATAGCACTGTAATATTTCTCCGTAATGAAAATCATGAACGCCTTTGGAACAATCGTTTTCCTATTTTGAACGGTTCCCGTGTCCATCGTCTCGATCGACCATACGCCTCGAATTTTTTTCGCGTCAACCGAGGCTGGCTCTTTAGGTTCCGCACGACAAACCGTTAAAAGCAACACGGCAATAACAATACAGGGAGAAAATGAAGCACACTTCATAAAACGCCTCCTTGGGGGATTCGGATTCGGGGAACGACAAACATCAGATGAAGCCTGTTTATCAGAAAAAGCGTAGAAGGCATTCGGGAACCGGAATAGACGCCTGCCAGGCAAAACGGCAGCTTGAACTTCCTATCGCGGCCCGTGGCCGCAACCAAAATATCCGACATTGGCGATGGTCGCGCGCTATCAGCTATCGGGCTTTCAGCTCTCAATCTCCAAATAGAGGCGCTAAAGCGCTTAATTGTAAAAGGGAAGAATACTTCTTTGCAAAACGCAAAGAAGTCCTGGATAAAGACCCTTATCCATTCCTCAGCGCCTTGAAGCTCGTCGGAGAGGTTATTGGAATAGAGGCCCAGCCCAGCCATCCCCTAATCCATAGGGTACCGAGACCCCAACAGCAAAGGTGTCGCGAATCTTGCCGCTCTTTATCTTAAACATCTCGGATATCGGCATGCTGTTCGGCTTCTGTTGATAGGAATTGCGTGTGCTTCCGTCATTCATCTGGACTGTAAGCACACCCCGGTGGTTGAAATTGTACACGCCCCAGGTAGTACCCCTTTCTTCATCAACTACCACAACGCGCCGCGGGCGAATGTTATGGATGGTCTTGAGAATTCCCGAACTCAATCCATCTCGGCATGTGGAACCGCTTGGTATGGCGCTCGGTCCGGACGCAGGAGTTGCTGCGGGGGCAGCCGGTGCATTGGCAGGGCTAGGGCTGGCCCTCAGCATGCCGTTTTCAAGGCGGTAACATTCCGGATCCCAAGGAACGATATCGCCATCAGTCTTTTCGATCCCGTCGAAATAGAGATTGGAGATTCTGATCAGCTCTTGGCGTGAAACCCGCTCTGAAGGAGCGAGGGGCTCGGAAAACGCGGGCGGCGCAGTCTGCAGATTCACCAGGCTTTTTTCGTTCACGTTGCGGACCACTATCGATTCAGCCTCCGTGATCTGCCTGTTCACGACCTTGAGACGCAATGAAAGAAGAACAGGCGAATCGTGTTCCTTGACGATGCCGACATATCCGACCTGCCCTTCCTGGGGATCAGAGATGTAGAATTTGTAGTCGCCCAGGCCCGTCGCTGTAAACCAAAGACCCTCTGTGGGAGGAAGCTTTACAGCGTTTTCCGTAAATTTCAAAGTCGCGGCGAATGGCGCCTTGGAAGCGTCGTGCATCACCATGGCTGCAAGATACTGGTCAACCATACCCTCCAAGCAGGCACGATCGCATGAACCGGATTTTTTGCACTGAACGGCTAGCACGGCCAAAATCACTATAATCACAATCCCTAAATACTTCCGCATAGTATCCCTCCGTCGATACATCTATGTTGGAAACTGCCTTAAGGAATGGCGCAAAGGCGCGCCGGGCTTGCCACTTGAACGTGCTGCCGGCAACTGATCTGCATTGCACCATAGGTGTATTTAAAACCTCTATCTAAAACCTCCAACCTATTGTAAAATCAAGCCATTAGAAAGAAATCAGCAACGGCGCATGCCCGAAAGCTAAATGCCTTTTATCAGAAATAGTGTAGAAGGCATTCAGAGAACGATGATTGAAAATATTGCAACCATGAAATAGACGGACACGAACTCTTGATAGAAAACTTGTTTTCTCATGACGCGAGTGTGCCGGGTTCAGTTCATAGGACAATGACTGGAACAAATTCATCTATCCGCTGCCGAACTCAGTGCCAGGCACATTCTATGCTCTTGGCATTGGCGATTCCAACAGAAATCAAGGCTCGTCGCTCAGGCCTGCCTTTCGCGAAAGCCCCGGGGTTGGTGCGTCCCGATTTCACGATTATTGATGGAGTTGAGGGCATGGAAATCGATGGTCCCATCGGCGGTACCCCTGTAGCTCACAAAATTGCCCTTGCTGGTCAGGACGTCGTGGCGGTCGACAGCATGTGCTGCAGGCTTATGGGCAATACCTCTCGAGGATGTCAGATGTCTGGACTCTGGGACGTAATGCCTTCGGCGTAGAATGTGGCAAGCAAACCGCAGCCGGCAGGCTGCCTGAACCTAATCTCATCCGGAAATAAAAGCAGCCTGCCCCCAGTGTCAGGTGTGTCCCGCAGTCAGCGCAGAGCAGGAGGTATCAGGAAGCGTCCAGGATGGGGGCAGCGAGATCAACACGAATGTCGAATAATGAAGATCGAATTATGAAGTATTGGAACGCTTGCATATTTTGCGATGCCTGCCTCTTCAGACATCCACTTCGACATTCGACATTCATCATTCTCTTTTCTGTTTCTTCAAGACGCACCCGGGAACAGTAGAGCTTTTTCGAATCACGCCGCCATAGGCGGCGGTTTACCATACGAATTACTGTGCTGCGGGAGGGCTGGGCAACATCGACCGCAACAAGATCGATATCATAGGATCTGAAGATCCAGACAAGCACATAATAAACCACAAACTCAGTCCGAATATCGCCTATCACCTCGAATGGAAGCATCCATTGAACCTTCCAGGTCCGACGATGAAGCCGCCGGTTCCAAAGCAGGGTCGGTGACAGAGATAATGCAGAGACAATGAGAGATCCGGCGGCGAGCTGCAGCAATTTGCCCTTCCCTCCCGGAGGTTGAAAATTCCGACAGAGAAAGTATAATGCTGTCTTCTATTTAGATCGCGGAGGAATGGCCGAGTGGTTGAAGGCGGCGGTCTTGAAAACCGTTAGGGGGGCAACCCCCTCGTGGGTTCGAATCCTACTTCCTCCGCTC
>CAYYTC010000051.1:0-35522 GCA_964474425.1 uncultured Acidobacteriota bacterium | reverse complement strand
TGAGTCACAGGGCAGCGCCCAATTGGCATAGGGGTGATTCATTTACAATGCTCCTGGATCCCCGCCACCAATTTTGAGACGGCCTCTCCAGCAGCCTTCCGATAAGCGAATAACTGGTTTATTTTTTGTCAGTGCTGTCCAAATTGGCCCGTTAGAAACAGAGAGCGTATTGAAAGCATTCGACTTATGGTGCGTGAAGCGCCCGTGCAAGGATGAGGTTGGCACCAAGCCCCGGTAGGGGCGGAAAGAGAATAGCCAGGGGTGAGCGGAGCGAACCCCTGGTTCCTATGGCGAGGGAAAGAGCCCTGGAAAGGGCGAAACGCTATATTCTATCGCCCTTTTCAGGGCTCTTGCCTCTGCAAATTCCTACCAGGGGTTCGCTGCGCTCACCCCTGGCTATTTTCTGCCGGGCCTCCGGCCCTTAGAAACCGAAAGCTAATTTGGACAAGAGTGATTTTTTGTGAGGACTGCTCTCCAGAGCGGTCCGATAAGCGACTGACTGGTTATAGCTTAATCGGACCGGTCTGGAGACCGGCCCTCACGAAAATATAGGTCTCTGGGGAGCCGTCGTCAGTGGACTCGGAGGCAGGGAATTCAGCGGGAGTGGCGGAGGCCGATTCGGGGGCATTGGAGCGCCACCGGGCATTTGCTGCACCAGGGGGATACCGGCACGCAAAGGTTCTGCCCGAAAGTCACAAGAATGTCGTTGTAGGTTTTCCAGTGCCGCCGGGGAAGCTTCCTTCGCAGCGAGAATTCGGTTTCCTCCGGGGTTTTTGTCGCGACATATCCCCAGATGTTTGAAATCCTGTGCACGTGCGTATCCACACAGATTCCGTAATCTCCGAAGCCCACGGTCAGTACCAGGTTGGCGGTCTTCCTGCCGACACCGGGAAGCTTCAGGAGTTCATCCATGGAGCGTGGAACCCGGCCGCCGTGGTCGTCGAGGATGCGCCGGCAGGTTTCTTTCAGGTTTTCTGCCTTGGTCCGATAAAAACCGACCGGGTAGATCAGCCGCTGGAGCTCCCGGACCGGCAGGGAAGAAATGGCCTGCGGCGTGGGGGCGCGCTCCAGCAGCCTGCGGGATGCGGCTTCGGTCACTTTGTCCTTGGTGCGCAGCGACAGGATCGTGCTCACGAGCGTCTCGAATGGGCGGTCTGCAGAATCGTCGGCGATAACGCCCACGGCGGGCACCTTCCATTTTCGGATTTCTCGTTTCAGGGTACGCAGGACGGCGTTGAGCGTCGGCGTGTCCATCAGCAGCGGATGCATCAGGCGGTTTCGAACGGGAAGGAGTAGGGAAGCCCGAGCTCATCGCGCATGACGCAGAGCTCTTTCTGGATCACCGGATCCACGGGGATGCCTTTGGCGGCGCGTTCCAGGCCGGCGAGATACTCCTTCTCGCCGCAGGTGTAAATGCGATCCGCCCCCGGTACCTTCCTTGCGGCGCGCAGGGCCCGAAGGATGTCCCCCGTGGTCTTTTTGAAGGCATCCATATCGGTGAAGCACTCGATATCGATCGCCATGAAAAAATGCCCCAGGGCATAGGGGATGGCTTTGCCCTGCTCGTCGAAGCCGCTGAGCTGTTTCAGGAACGATCCCTGCTGCAGCGCCGCCGACAGAATTTCCACGACGGTGGCGAAGCCGTAGCCTTTGTAGCCTCCCGTTTCCTCGCCCAGGCCGCCGAGCGGGGTGAGAGCACTGCGTCCCTTTATCAAGTCCTCCAGGATCTTGTTCGGATCGGTTTCCGTCCGGCCCTCGCAGTCGATCACCAGGCCTTCCGGGCAGCTCAGCCCTTCCCGGGCATACTGCTCGATTTTGCCGCGCTGGATAATGGAGGTGGCGTAATCGTTGGTAAATGCGAAAGGTTCGTCGGTGGGTATGGCGAAAACGAGCGGATTCGTCCCCAGCATGTTTTCCGTTGCATGTGTCGGGGCGATGGAAGGACGCGCATTGGTTCCGGTGACGCCGATCATGCCGGCCCGGGCGGCCATGAGCGGATAGTGCGCCGCGTAGCCGTAATGGGTGGAATTCCTGGCTGCCACCATGCCGATGCCGTGGACGCGGGCTTTCTCGATGGCCATCTCCATGCAGCGTTTGGCGATAACCATGCCCATGCCGTGGTGGCCGTCCACCACGGCGGTCGACTTGTAGTCGCGGACGATCTCGAATTCGGTTACGGGGTTCTGGATTTTGCTTGTTGTGATGCGGTCGTAGTAGATGAGCTTCAAGCGCCCGACTCCGTGCGAGTCGATGCCGCGCCGATCCGCGGTTATCAGGACATCGGCGCACACCCTGGCATCGGCGTCCGGGACACCCACACCTTTGAATACATCCACGATGAAAGCCTCCAGCAAATCACAGGGTATCCACGATGCAGTGCCGATCACGTCGCGCTCCTTGCTGTTTAATCAATGCCGCGAAACAGAGAACCTAGTATAAAAGCGGAAAAGCGTCCCCGGTGCAAGCAAAAGCTTCGGCGGAGAAGAATGCAGCACCGGTGGAGACCGTTGTTGGCTGAATGCGGGTTGTGCCGGAATCGGACGGCCGGAAGCCCGGGTCTCATTAAACGCTTGCAAATGCTTATGCATGCATGACACAAAGGCCAACGCGTCGGTTCGGTTCACGAACGATCGGACCCAATGGGAGGGTAAATGGAAAAAACAGGGCAACAAAAGGCTGAGCCTGCCTATACCAGGAGGCAGATTTTTATGGCGCTGGCAACCGTGTTCCTTGTGTACCTGGTCTACAGCTACTATATCCAGACCCCCGGCATCGCGGCGCCGAAAATGGCCGCCGACCTGGATGGGATGGCCCTCTACTCCTGGAGCGTTTCCATACCCGGGCTGGGACTGGCATTCGGAACGATTCTCGTCGGCAAGCTCTCGGACATCTATGGCCGGCGGTCCCTGCTGCTCGCCTCCTTGATCATCTTCACCCTGGGCGCGATACTCAGCGCGGTCAGCCCGACTTATATTTTTCTGATTGCGGCGCGGACTATCCTTTGCCTGGGCCAGGGAGCGCTTTCTCCGCTGGTCTTTTCGGTCCTGGGCGACATGTTCCCGCCGGCCGAACGAAGCCGTCTGGTGGGGCTGCTCAACATACCTACGGGAATCTTTGCCGTATTCGGTCCTACGCTGGGCGGCTGGCTGACCGACACCATGAGCTGGCGCCACATCTTCTGGTTGGGAGTGCCGCTTCTGCTCATCTGCTTTGTGTTCCTGTTCGGTATGCCCGCGCTGGTGCAGGGCGCGGCCCGCCAAATTGATATCCGGGGATGCCTCTGGATGGCATTTGCCTCCTCCGCACTGATCTTCGGTTTTTCATTTGCCGGCACGACTTACCCCTGGGCCTCCGTCCAGGTGATCGGGCTGCTCGCAGTATCGATAATCTGCTCGGTTTTCTTCATACGGGCCGAAGCAAAAGCAGCGGAGCCCATCCTGGACCTCCAGGTGCTGCGCAACCGCTCTTTCATCACCGTGTCGGGAGCCGGCCTTTTGTCCTTTTTCGGATCGATAGGCATCATGCTCTACTATCCGCTCCTCATGCAGGGCATCCAGGGCGTGAGCGCCATGAGAAGCGGGCAGATCCTGACCCCCTACGGAGTGCTTTCTTCCTTCATCGGGGTGCCGACCGGATTTTTGCTTGCCCGGACGAAACGCTACAAATGGATGTATGTGGCTGGTTACGCCATCATGGCTGCTGCCATGTGCGGCATGATCTTCTTCGATGCGGATACCTCCATCCTCTGGGGCCTGCTGATATGCACTCTCTCCGGTATCGGGCTGGGCGCCATTCCGACCATCAATACGCTCGTCGTCCAGTACGCCGTCCCCAAAAGGCTGCTGGGTGTGGCCATGGGCGCGCTCTTTTTCAGCATCTCCATGGGAGTCGCGATCGCGCCCGCCATACTGGGTTCGGCGATGAACATGCAATACAACAGCACGCTCAAAGCCTCTCTTCCGGCGGAACTGACCCGGATCGCGGACGACGCGACCATGACCTCTCTCGGCAATCCCAGGGTGCTCCTTTCCGAACCTGCGATGAAAGCGCTCAACGAAATGCTCGGGAAAAGGGAAGGCGGAGAACGGCTGTTCGAGCAGACTGTTCAGGCGATACGCGCATCCATGGAAGCCGGGCTGAAGTCCGTCTTTATCATCGGCGCCTTGACCATGGTGATGGCCTTTTTGCTGATTTGCACAGTGCCCGAGATCCCGATGGAAGACAAAAGCTGAGTGGAAAGTGGAACGTTCAAACGTTCAAACGTTCAACGTTTCACTTTCCACCTTCCACTTTCCACATTTTTTATTGCCGTTCCGCGATCGGCACGTAGTGATTTTCCAGAGGGCCGTTGTAGATCTGGCGCGGACGGTAAATGCGGCCTCCGGCGCTCTCCATGATTTCCTTGAAGTTTGCGATCCAGCCCGGCAGCCGCCCGATGGCGAACATCACGGTGTACATGTTCAGCGGAATCCCTATGGCCCGCATAATGATGCCGCTGTAGAAATCGACATTGGGATAAAGCTTCCGCTCAATAAAATAGGGATCGCTCAGCGCCGCCTCTTCCAGCCGTTTCGCTATGTCCAGAAGCGGATCTTTTTTCTTGAGTACGGCGAGCAGTTCGTCGCACTTCCTTTTGATGATCCGGGCGCGCGGATCGTAATTTTTGTAAACGCGGTGCCCGAAGCCCATCAGCCGTTTACCCTGGCTTTTGTCTTTTGCCTGCTCGATGAATTTCGAGCCGTTGTCGCCGGACTTGTGGATTTCGTCGAGCATTTCCAGCACCGCCTGGTTGGCGCCTCCGTGCAGTGGGCCCCAGAGGGCGCAGACGCCGGCAGCCGTGCTCGCGAAAAGATTCGCCTCGCTCGAAGCCACCATGCGGACCGTGGAAGTCGAGCAGTTCTGCTCGTGGTCCGCGTGCAGGAGAAATATCAAATCCAGCGCCTGAACGATCTCGGGCCGCAATTCGAAGTCCTGGTACGGCTGCGAAAACATCATGTGCAGGAGATTGGCCGTATACCTGTAGGTGGGCTTCGGGTAGATGATCGGCAGTCCGAGGGACTTGCGGTACGAGAACGCAGCGATGGTCCGCACCTGTGAAATGATGCGTGCCGCCTGGACCGTAAACAGCTCGTGCTCCGGTTCCTCGAGCACCTGCGGGAAGAAACACCCCGCCGCGTTGATCATGGCCGAGAGGATTGCCATGGGATGCGCGTGCACCGGGAATCCCTGGAAGTGAACTCTCATGTCCTCGTGCAGCATCTCGTTCCGGGTGAGGAGCGCCGAAAAATCGTTGAGCTCCTGGCTGGTGGGCAGCTTTCCCCAGATCAGCAGATAGGCGGCTTCTATAAAGGTGGACCGCTCCGCCAGTTCCTCGATCGGGATGCCCCGGTAGCGAAGAATGCCTCTTTCTCCGTCGATAAAGGTGATGTTGCTGATGCAGGAACCGGTATTCCCGTAACCGTCGTCCAGCGTGATATGCCCGGTTTTGTTGCGCAGCGTGGAGATGTCGATTGCGCGCTCTCCTTCGGATCCAACGACCACCGGAAGTTCGTATTCTTTGCCGTCCAGTTGCAATTTGGCTGTTGTCATGCGGCGCCTCCTTCCCGCAAACAAGTTTTGTATACCGTCTAAAACAAGATACCAATAACGACGGCCGGCGCAAAGTGCATCGGGGGTAGGAATATGGCTTTCGTGAGGACGGGTCTCCAGAGACTGTCTCTTCACGAAAAAGGCAAAAAGAGGCATCCGGAAAACCGTTTCTGTCGGGATATTGCTGCGAAGGGATTAAGGCCGGGCTTGACGGTATCTGCGAAATCGGTATAGTTGATCTTTGGCCCAACCTTTACCTGTGAGGAATTACTTGATGGCCGCACCAACCAAACATGCTGGACTTATTGCCTGGATTGATGAAATCGCGGGCATAACTCAACCGGATTCCATAGTCTGGTGTAACGGCAGCAAGGCCGAATACGACACCTTAATGCAGATTGTGGTTCGCAGCGGCCTGGCCATACCCCTTGCGAAGCGCCCGAACTCTTTCCTGTTCCGGTCCGATGCTTCCGATGTTGCCCGCGTCGAGAACCGCACGTATATTGCCTCTGGATCCAAGGAGGAGGCGGGTCCGACCAACAACTGGATAGATCCGTCCGAGCTGAAGGCTACGATGTCGAAGCTCTACATGGGCTCCATGAAGGGCCGCACCATGTATATCATCCCTTTTTCCATGGGCCCCGTAGGATCTCCCATATCCAAGATCGGCGTTCAGATTACCGACTCAATTTATGTTGTCGCCAATATGCACATCGTAACCCGCGTGGGCAACCGTGTGCTGGATATTCTTGGCGATTCCGGGGAATTTGTTCCCTGCCTGCACAGCATCGGCAAACCTCTGCTCAGCTGCCAGGATGATCTGGGCCTCTGGCCGTGCGCACCCCTGAAAAAGAAGTTCATCGCGCACTTTCCCGAAACGAAGACCATCTGGTCCTATGGGTCGGGTTACGGCGGGAACGCGCTGCTGGGGAAAAAATGCCTGGCCCTGCGCATTGCTTCGGTCATTGCCAGAGATGAAGGTTGGCTCGCCGAGCACATGCTGATCCTGAAGATCACGAATCCCGAAGGGAGATCGAAATACATCGCGGCAGCGTTCCCGTCCGCGTGCGGCAAGACAAACCTCGCAATGCTGGTGCCCACGGTCCCGGACTGGAAGGTTGAAACCGTCGGAGATGACATCGCCTGGATGAAACCCGGTAAGGACGGCAGGCTTTACGCCATTAATCCGGAAGCGGGATTTTTCGGGGTAGCGCCGGGCACGTCCATGAGTTCCAACCCGAACGCCATGCAGACCATCGATCGGAACTCGATCTTTACCAATGTCGCGCTGACCGAAGACGGAGACATCTGGTGGGAGGGCATCGGTTACGATGCACCGGGAAAGCTAATCGACTGGACGGGCAAGCCGTGGGTTCAGGACAAAACCAACAAAGCGCAGCCTCCGGCGGCCCACCCCAACTCCCGTTTCACCACGCCGGCCGCGCAGTGCCCGTCCATCGCCGCGGAATGGGAAGATCCCGCGGGAGTGCCCATCGACGCCATCCTGTTCGGGGGCAGACGCGCGTCCACGGTTCCCCTTGTGAGCCAGGCTTTCTCCTGGAACCACGGCGTTTTCATGGGCTCCATCGTGGGCTCCGAGATCACTGCCGCCGCTCTCGACCTCAAAGTCGGCTCGGTACGCCGCGATCCGTTCGCGATGCTGCCTTTCTGCGGCTACAACATGGGCGACTATTTCGGGCACTGGATACGGATGGGCGAGAAGACGCCGCCGGCCGCGCAGCCGAAATTTTTCTTCGTCAACTGGTTCCGCAAGACCAGGGATGGCCGGTGGCTCTGGCCTGGATACGGGGAGAACAGCCGCGTGCTGAAGTGGATATTCGAGCAATGCGACGGGCAGGGCAAAGCAGTAAAAACTCCCATCGGCATCATGCCGGCGACCGATGCCATCGAGCGTCCGGACGGCGTCACGGCCGAAGACATGAAAGAGCTGCTCGCCGTGGATGCAGCCGGCTGGAAAGCCGAGCTGGACGACGTCAAGGCCGCGCATTATCCCAAATTCGGGTCGAGGCTTCCCGCCGAGCTGAACCGCCAGCTCGAAGCGCTGGTCAAACGCCTGGCGTAACCGCAGCGCCGGCGAAGGCGCTGCGGGACGCGGACAAAAGCACGGTAAGTATGGAGAAAAAATATGACAACCCTGAATCCGCTGGCCGAAGACTCCAATCGGGACCTTCAGAACGGCGCTCCGCAGATCTTGAACATGTTGTCCGCGCGGGGCAAAGCGATATATTTTCCTTTCAAGGGCATCCTCGGACAAAGCGCGGAAGCGAAAAGCGCGAAAATCAACGCGACCATCGGCACGGCTTTCGAAGATGACAATTCGCCTTTGACCCTCGAATGCCTCGAATCGATGGTCAACATACCCTCCGAATCTTTTCTCTACGCGCCCAGCTTCGGAATGCCCCGACTGAGGGAGGAATGGGGCAAGCTTCTGGCTCTCAAGAATCCGGGATTGAAGGGCAAAACGTTCAGCCTGCCCGTTACAACCGCCGCCCTCACCCATGGGCTGTCCGTCGCCGGATACCTGTTCGTCGACGCCGGGGATGAGGTCCTGATGCCCGACCTCTATTGGGACAACTATGAGCTCGTGTTCAGCGAAGCCTATGGCGCAAAGCTTGCCTTCTACAATACCTTTGCAAACGGCGGGTTCGATGTGGCCGCATTTGCCGGAGCGCTCAACGCCGGCAAAAAGGGCAAGAAAATCGTTCTCCTGAATTTCCCCAACAATCCCGCCGGCTATACGCCGACCGAAACTGAATACGCGGCGCTGGTTGAGGAAATCCGCAAGTGCGCCGAGGCCGGCAACCAGGTTGTCGTGGTGCTCGATGACGCCTACTTCGGGCTCGTTTATGAAGAGGGCGTCGCCCGGGAATCCCTTTTTTCTGCGCTGACGGACCTTCACCCGAACGTTTTAGGAGTGAAGCTGGATGGTCCGACCAAGGAGGATTACGTCTGGGGTTTCCGCGTGGGTTTCATGACCTTCGGTTTTAAAGGAGCGGCCGGCGCTCAACTCAAGGCCCTGGAAAACAAGGCGGCCGGCGCCGTGCGCGGAACCATCTCCAACGTTTCCTGTCTCGGACAGTCGCTCCTGCTCAAAGCGTACATCGATCCCAAATACGCCGATCAGAAAAAGCAGAAGTACGAAATACTCGCGCGGCGCGCCCGGAAGATCCGCGAAATTGCCCGAAGCCATCCCGAATACGCACAGAGTTTTGAAATGATGCCGTTCAACTCCGGCTACTTCATGTGCGTGAAGCCCCTGGGGGTCGACCCGGAAGCGCTGCGCAAGGAGCTGCTGGCGAATTACAGCACCGGCGTAATCGTGCTGTCGGGACTGATACGCATCGCGTTCTCGTCCGTGCCCTACGACCTGATCGAGACCCTCTTCGCCAACCTGCACGACGCGATCCGGAAACTAAACGGGCGCCCAACGGGGACACTGGTGACTGTCCCCGTTTAAAAAATTGATTTTCTTTTATTTATTCTCGCACCGTCTCTCCGTTACAATGGCGCGGAGCCCTGTAAACTGTATTTTCAGCCCGCATTTTCGGCATAGGTTGTGCAGCGAAACAGTCCGGCAGCAGCGCCGCAGAAAGCTCGCAGGGGACGAAGATTTGATCGGCCCCATTTTTTCAAGAACCATAAATGAAATCTGTTCAGGAGACGCACGACAATGACTGCAAAAAGAGTCGCGAAAGCTGCCGCAAAAAAGGCCGCGGCGCCTATCGTAAAATCATACAACCCTTTCGTTGTTGCCCAGGAGCAGTTTGACCGCATCGCGGACCTGCTGGACCTGGATCAGGCAACAAGGGATCTGCTTCGCAATCCGTTGAGAGAGTATCACTTTAGTATTCCCATCCGCATGGACCACGGCGGGATCCAGATTTTCCGCGGTTTCCGTGTCCAGCATAACGACGCCCGGGGCCCCTGCAAGGGCGGCGTGCGGTTCCATCCCATGGAAACCGTCGATACCGTCCGGGCGCTCTCCATGTGGATGACGTGGAAGTGCTCGGTGGTGGACATACCGCTGGGCGGGAGCAAAGGCGGGATCATTTGCGATCCGCACAACCTCAGCAATTACGAGATCGAGCAGCTCTGCCGCGGCTGGGTACGGCAGGTTGCGCGAAATGTGGGCCCCTACTCGGACGTGCCTGCGCCCGACATCATGACCAATCCGCAGGACATGTTGTGGATGCTGGATGAATTCGAAAAAATCCACGGCGGCAAATTCCCCGGATTCATTACCGGCAAGCCCATCAACATCGGGGGATCGAAGGGCCGCACCGAGGCGACCGGATACATGGTGGTCCACACCGTTCGCGAAGCCCTCAAAGAGCTTAATCTGAAGCCGGAAAACACAACCGCGAGCATCCAGGGATTCGGCAACGTTGCCCAATACTCCATAGAGCTCTACCACAAGATCGGGGGCATGGTGAGCTGCGTGTCGAGCTGGGATCCCAAGGACAACAAGGAATTCTGCTGCCGGAAAATTTCCGGGGTTATTTTCGACGAGATCAAGTCGATCACCGACCCGTTCGGCACCATCGACCGCGTCAAGGCCCAGCAGATGGGATACGAGATCCTTCCGGGCGACGCGTGGCTGGAACAGGATGTCGACATCCTGATCCCCGCGGCGCTGGAAAACCAGATCACGGCCGATAATGTGTCCAGAATTAATCCCCGGGTCAAGCTCATCGCCGAAGGCGCCAACGGCCCCACCACGCCGGAAGCGGACGTCATGCTCGAGGAGCGGGGAATTTTTCTGATCCCGGACATCCTCTGCAACGCGGGCGGCGTCACCTGCAGCTACTTCGAGCAGGTGCAGGGCAACATGAATTATTTCTGGGACGAAAAGGAGGTCTTCGACAAGCTGGAAGCCAAAATGACCGCCGCCTTCCAGTCAGTCCGCGAAACAGCCAAACGACGCAAACTCCGCAACCGCGACGCCGCCTATGTCCTGGCCGTGGATCGCGTGGCCCGGGCCTGCAAGGATCGGGGATGGGTGTAGCCGCCTGAGTCCACCTGCCGATGCGCCGGCTTTGCCGGCGAGGCAGCATCCGTTTGACAAATGCTGGAGAATGCCGTTTCTCTCGTGTTCTGACAGCAATCCGGAGCAGGAAATGCTGAATATCGAATGTCGAATTTCGAATATCGAAATTCGACATTCTTTATTCGGCATTCTGCGGTTCAAATAGCTTGAAAGGCGTTGGCTGGTCGTAATACCGGCTTTGGCTCTCGGCGGTTGCCGTCCAGCCCCTTAGCCCCTGGTCCCGGCAGGAAGTCGGGAGGGATCGATGGAAAACAAATCTGTCGGCAAGCTGCTGATCAACCTCAAAGAGCGGGCGAAGGAACTCAACTGTCTTTACGAAGTTGAGGAGGTCATGAGCACGCCCAATCTGCCGCTGGAGGACGTTTTTCGCAAAATCGTCCACACGATTCCGGCCGGCTGGCAGTATCCCGACGCCTGCCAGGCAAGGATCACGTACGGCCACTTCGTCGCCCAGACGCAGAGCTTCCGGGAAACACCCTGGGTCCAGCACGCCGATATCCTGGTGCAGGACGAGGTCGTGGGCCGGATCAGCATTTGCTACACGGAGGAACGCCCCGCCGCGGACGAAGGGCCATTCCTGAAGGAAGAGCGGAAGCTCATAAACACCGTAGCGGACCGACTCAAGCATCGGATCCTGCACGAGAATCTCAAAAAGGTTTTTGAAAGGCAGAAGCAGCGGGGGGAGGCGTTCGGGGAATGGCCCGTCATACTGGACCTGCTGCGGAGAACCGATCCCAAGCTGCTCACCCGGCTGTCCAAGAAAATGCTGAACCTTCTCACATGGGCGGGTTACGATCAGGCCCATCAAATTCTTGAGAGGGTCAGCCCGGTTTTGAAAGGCGACGGCGCCGAGGCCGACCACGACGAGAACCGTCCGCTGCGCATCCCCACGACGCAGGACCTGCTCTCCGCAAGCGGCGATATTTTCAAGCTGGCCAGCGAACACCTGCGGGAAAGCGAGATCCTCGCTTACATCCAGAAATGGATCAAGGAGGACCGTTCGGGATTTCTGGTAAAGATCCTGGAAAATCCCAACTCCTCGCTGGTCGAGATCGCTGCCGCCCTCGAGCGGTTCCGCCATCTGATTCCGCAGGGCGTGGAGCTTTCGCCGCCCAGGGAGCGCGCCTTCCGCGTGTCGCTCATCCAGGGCCTTCTGAACGACGCCCCGCAGTTCGTGCAGGTGGCCAAACAATTCATCAGTGTCGACGATTTCCACGATCTTTTCCAGCAGACGGTCTTTCCGGCCGGGAGCCACGGGAAACTTGGCGGCAAGGGCGCCGGCCTGTTCGTCGCCGCGCAGATCCTGAAAAAAATGTCCGCGGACGACGAACTCCTCGGCAGCGTCCGGACTCCCAAAACATGGCATATCACTTCCGACGGCCTCCTCCACTTCGTCAACTACAACGACCTGGACGAGATCGTCGAACACAAATACAAAGATATCGGGCAGGTGAGGCAGGAGTATCCCTATATCATCCAGGTATTCAAGAACTCCTCTTTCCCGCCGGAGATGGTCAACGGGCTGTCCATCGCCCTGGATGATTTTGCGGAGGTCCCTCTCATCGTCCGCAGTTCCAGCCTGCTCGAGGACAGCATGGGGACCTCGTTTGCGGGCAAGTACAAGAGCCTGTTCATCGCGAACCAGGGAAGCAAACAAAAGCGGCTCGCCGCCCTTCTGGACGCCATCGCCGAAGTGTATGCCTCCACCTTCGGCCCGGACCCGATCGGGTACCGGGTGGAAAGGGGACTCATCGATTTCCACGAGGAAATGGGAATCATGATCCAGGAAGTGGTGGGCACAAGAATCGGACGCTATTACATGCCGGCCTTTGCGGGAGTTGCCTTCAGCCGCAACGAGTTTCAATGGTCCCGGCGCATACGCCGCGAGGACGGCCTGCTCCGGATGGTTCCCGGCCTGGGCACGCGGGCGGTGGACCGCGTCCTGGACGACTACCCCATCCTGATTTCGCCGGGCCAGCCTTCGCTGCGCGTCAACGTGACCGTCGAAGAGAAGATCCGCTATTCCCCCAAGCGCATCGATACCGTAAATCTTGAAACCGGCCTGTTCGAAACGGTCGACCTGAAGGATCTTCTGAGGGAGTACGCCGACGCCTATCCGATGATTCACCAAATCGTCTCCGTTTTGCAGGACGACAGGCTGACCCTTCCCTGGAACCTCGGCATTGACAGGGAAAGGGACTCGCTGGTCGTAACATTTGACGGCCTGCTCAGCCGCACGCCCTTCATCAAACAGGCCTCGACGATGCTGAAAACCCTCCAGTCCGAATTCCGGATGCCCATGGATATAGAGTTCGCGCACGACGGCAACGATCTGTACATCCTGCAATGCCGGCCGCAAAGTTACGGGGCGCTGTCCGCGCCGGCCGTCCTGCCTCGCGAAACACCGGCGGAGAAAATCTTTTTTTCCGCCAACCGCTACGTGTCCAACGGGACTGTCCCGGGAATCACCCACATCGTATACGTGGATCCGGACAAATACGCGCAGCTGACCAGGCGCACGGATCTTGTCGCAGTGGGCCAGGCCGTGAGCCGGCTGAATCAGATATTGCCGAAGCGGCAGTTCATCCTCGTGGGGCCCAGCCGCTGGGGCAGCCGCGGCGACATCAAGCTGGGTGTGAGCGTCACATACTCCGACATCAATAACACTGCGATGCTGATAGAAATCGCCGGAAAGAACAAAGACTACGTTCCCGAGCCATCCTTCGGCACCCATTTCTTCCAGGACCTGGTCGAGGCGTCCATCCGCTATCTTCCCCTCTATCTCGCCGATCCGGGAACCACCCTCAACGAGTCTCTGCTGAAGGATTCGCGCAACTGGCTGCCGGACCTCCTGCCCGAGTTTGCCTCTCTGGCCGACACGGTCCGCGTCGTCGACGTCGCGGACGCCGCCTCGGGGATGGTGCTTCAGATCCTGATGAACGGCGACCTGGGCGAGGCCCTCGCAATTTTAACCGAACCGTCCCCGGAACCGCTGGAACCGCAACCTCCAAGCGGCCCGGCCCTGCCGGAATCCCAGCGCGACACGCACTGGCGGTGGCGCCTGCAGAGCGTGGAACGCATGGCGGAATTCATGGACCCGGCGCGTTTGGGCATACGGGCGATGTACCTGTTCGGAAGCACGAAGAATGCCACGTCCGGCCCCCAGAGCGACATCGACCTGCTGATCCACTTCACCGGAACCCAGTCTCAGAGCAAGGAATTGCTGGCCTGGCTCGATGGATGGAGCAAGTGCCTGGCCCATCTGAATTATCTGAGGACCGGATACAAGTCCGACGGTTTGCTGGACGTCCACCTGGTCACAGACGAAGACATCAAAAAACGCACGAGCTACGCAGTGAAGATCGGCGCCGCCACCGACGCCGCCCGCCCCATCCCCCTCGGCCGCCAGCCTAAACATTGATCAGCTTTCCTCAGTGTTTTTCGTGAGGACGGCTCTCCAGAGCCGTCCGATGGGCGACTATCAGGTATTAGCCCAATCGGACCGGTCTGGAGACCGGTCTTCACTAAAACAAAGGGGTCTGGAGACCCGTCCTCACAGGAAACTACGGAGGAACCTCGAATCCCTTGCCGCCTGCCATCAATTGTAGTAAAAGGAATCTCTGTTTTTGGTGTTTCGAAATTGTGAGAGGACGCCCGCGAACATGACGGAAAAGACCTGGGAAAACTACAAGCAGAATAAACCACTCAAGCCATCGCCTTTGAAGGATATCAAGGTCCTGGAGGTCTGCACCATGCTGCTGGGGCCCATGGGCCCGGCGCTGCTGGCGCAGCTGGGCGCTGAGGTGATACGCTGTGAAATACCCCCGATGGGCGATTCCACGCGCTCGCTGAACCCGTTCGGATGGTTTTTGAAAGATCAAAGCCCCCTGCTTCTGCACATCAACCAGAACAAGTATTGGCTGGGACTCGACCTGCACAAGCGGGAGGCGCGCCGGATCTTCTGCGAGCTTGCCGCAAAGTGCGATATTGTTGAAAACAATTTCCGGCCGGGGGTCATGGAAGAGTGGGAAATCGGCTACCGGCAGATCCGTGCCATCAACCCGGGCATCATCTTCCTGTCCAAGAGCGGCTACGGTCAGTGGGGCCAATATGCTATGGAGAACCGCCCGTCGAACGACGGCGCTTCCCAGGCCCTTTCCGGATACTCGTGGATGTCCCGCTTCCCCGGCCGGACGCCCCTGAAGATGCGCGCATACATCGGCGACAATTACGGCGCCATGAGCGCCGAGGTCGCCGTACTGGCTGCGCTCCATTATCGGGACAGGACCGGAAAGGGACAGTTCATCGAATTCTCACAGACGGAAAATATCTTGAGGACCATGTCCTGGATCTGGCCGTACATCCAGCTCTCCGGCCGAAAGGCGGAGCCGGCCGGCAACCGGGATGTGTCCGTCTGCCCCGCGGACACCTTCCGCTGCGTCGGCGACACTTTTGTCGCTCTCGCAGCGGCTGCCCCCGAGGAGTTCAAAGGCTTGTGCAAAGCCATGGACAAGCCGCAGCTGGCTGAAGACCCGAGATTCAGGGACCACATCACACGGCTTAAGGAGGAGAACGCGACCGCCCTGTTGAAAATCATCGCCGATTGGGCACGGACGAAGCGGCCGGAAGAAATCGAGGCTCTGGCCGAACAGCACGGCTTTGCTGCGAGCCACCTCTTTACGGCCAGGGACCTGGTAGAGAACGAGCACTTTCGTGCGAGAGATTTCTGGACGGAAATCGATGATGCGCTGATCGGCAAGTACCACAATTACGAATTTCCGGTAAAAATGTCGGGCACGCCGCCTCAGACCAAGTGGTCCGTGAGGCCGGTCGGGTTCGACAACGAGTTCATTCTGAAGAGCCTGCTGGGCAAGAACGACGAGGAGATCCGGCAACTGTACGAGGCCGGAGCCCTGGGCAAGTGGGCGGACGCTCAGGGCCGCCGCCCGCCGCCGGATTGGGACGGGAAAGCGGGACTCAACGTGGCAAAAAGCTGATAACAAACTGGAAGCAACGAGGATATCAAAATGGCCAGCAAGGCACGGCGCGATTGGTCGGAGTGGGCGGATTGGATCCGGGAAAGAGACGATCCCCAAATTGCACACACAAAACCTGAAGCACTGGACGACATCCTGGTCCTGGACCTGAGTTCCAAAAACTTTGGGGGATGCGCCTGCTCCACTGCGCTGTCGGAATTCGGCGCAAAAGTTTTGAGAATCGAGCCCCCGGAGGGCGATTTCATCCGGACCTGTACGCCCTATGGATTTCTGCACCAGGGCGAAGGATTGAATTACCTGACCGAAGGCAGGAACAAGCTGCACATCACCTTGGACCTGGAGAAGCCGCAGGCAAGGGAGATGCTCAAGGAGCTTGTGCGCAGGGCGGATGTCCTCATCGAAACATACAAACCCGGAACGATGGACGCATGGGGTCTGGGATATGAGCAGCTGAAAAAGATCAACCCGGGGCTTATCTATGCCTCTCTTTCCGGCTATGGAGCGTTCGGCCCCATGAGCCGGAGCCGCATGCCCGACTACGACAATGTCGCCCAGGCCAGGTCCGGATTCCAATACGACACCGGTGATCGGCTGCCGGCCGGCAAAACCATAGACGACTGCCCCTGGGCGATCCCCACAAAGTCCGGTCCCTGGATCGCCTGGTGTATGTCGGGAACATTCATGGCTATGGGCATCCTGGCTGCACTGCACTGGAAGTTCCGCACGGGCGAAGGACAAGCCCTGGATATCGCCACCGCGGAATCCTACGCCCGCATCGACGACTTCGTCGCGCTCTGGTACGAGCACGAAGGCCGCATCAACGAACGTTTCGGCAACCTGGACACCGCCATCTGGCTTTACTGCTTTGCGCCCACGCGGGACGGAGCCGTCTTTTTAGGCGGCCTGAGGCTGGAGATGTGGCAGGCTTTCGCGGATATGATCGGCAAGTGGGACGAATGGGGAGCGGCCGGCTGGACCAGCATCGCGCCATTCACCCGCGAGGAAGAGCAGCTCAAGTGGTCCGCCCTGATCTTCGAGGAAACGCGCAAGTACACCAGCGACGAGCTTCTCAACATGTCCCTGGAATATTCCAAACACGGACGCCTGGCGCCGATTACGTGCGTGGTGGCGGCCGTACTGCCTCCCGAAGAAGCCATCAAGGATCCCAACTGGCTCGACCGCGGCATTTTCACCCCGGTTCAGGATCCGGTCTACGGAGAGATCGTTGCCGCGCAGGCGCAATATAAGTTGACCGAAACGCCGATCAGGATCCGCTGGGTCTGCCGCCCCGTCGGCTACGACAACGAGTCCGTCTACTCGCAGTACCTGGGGCTCGACGCCGCAAAAATAAGGGAGCTTCAAGGGAGGGGCATCATCTAGAGAAAACGTTGAACGCTAGAACGTTGGAACGTTAAAATGTTAAAAACTTATGACGGTTAACGATGAAGTGTTGGTCTAAACGTCTAAACGTTCAAACGTTCCAACGTTCCAACGTTCAGTTATTGATGGCGGAGCGGCCTTCGTTAAAGGCCTGGATGTTGACCTCGTGCAGCCGGGCGGGCAGCATCTCCTTGATGGCCTCGATCCATTGCCCGGCGTTCAGCTCGGGGAAGAATCCCGACACGGCGCCGAGGATGACAACGTTCGCCACCTGGATGTTGCCGAGCTTCCTGGCGATTTCCCGCCCGTTGACGACCCACACGTTTTCTTTGAAGTGCTTCCGGAAAATTTTTTCCACATCCGGCGGATATTCCGCTTTGCCGAGGCTGACGGTCGGGGGAAGGATCCTCTGGTTGTTGAGGATCACTTTGCCGTCGGGCTTCAGCCAGTTCAGGTAGCGCAAGGCCTCCAGAAGCTCGAAGGAGATGAGGTAATCCGCGTCCCCCTGCTTGATGAGCGGCGAGTGCACCTTCCGGCCGAACCGGAAGTGCGTCGTGACGTCGCCGCCGCGCTGGGCCATGCCGTGGACTTCCGCCTTCTTCACGTCGTAGCCGGCATTGAGCAAAACCTGGCCGAGGATATTGCTCGCGAGGATGGTGCCCTGTCCTCCCACGCCTGAAAGAAATATGTTTCTGGTCCTTCCGTCATTGGACATAGTCTCCTCCTCACTCTTCACGCGGCATGATGCTTTCAAATTCGCAGACCTGAGTGCACACGCCGCAGCCGACGCACTGGTCCTCATTGATGAAGGCCGTGCCCTTTCTCTTGCGGCCGCTGCGGGTAACCCCCTCACCCGCCTGGAAGCTTATGGACGGGCAGTTGATGTCCAGGCACAGTTTGCACCCCATGCAGTTATCTTCGTTGATCCTGTAGGATCTGTGGCTGAAGCGCTCGAGCGGCCGGGCCCTGCGCAGCAGCATGCAGGGGCTGTTTTGGGTGATGATGACGGACGCGGCGTCCCGGTTCACTTCCTCGCGGATCACCTCCATGGTTTCCTTGACATTGTAAGGATCCACCATCCTGACGTGCTGGACTCCGACTGCCTTTGCCAGCTGTTCGTAGTCGACCGTCGTCGCCGGGTCGCCCTTGATGGTGTGCCCGGTACCCGGGTGCTCCTGCTGCCCCGTCATCGCCGTAATGCGGTTGTCCAGGATGATGGTCGTGGAGTAGCCGCCGTTATAAACGGCATCCATGAGAGGCCCGATGCCCCCGTGCAGGAAAGTCGAATCCCCCAGAACGGCGCACAGTTTGCCCAGTCCCTCGCTTCCCAGCGCCTTGCCGGCGCCATAGGCTCCGCCTATGCCGGCGCCCATGCAGGTGGAAGCGTGCATGGCGGAAAGAGGCGGCGCGACGGCCAGGCCGTAGCAGCCGATGTCGCCGAAGACGAAGAGACGCAGTTTTTTCAGCGCGTAAAACAGCGGCCGGTGAGAGCACCCGGCACACAGGTTCGGCGGCCTCTGAGGCAGGTCCTGAGTCTGTATGCGCGGTTTGGCGGGCTTGTAGCTTTTGCGGGTCACGGGCTTCGACAGCGATTTTTCCAGAATGCTGGGCGTCAGTTCGCCGATGGCCGGAATGAGATCCTTCCCGTGCCACACCTTGTATCCCATTGCGCGGATCTCTGTTTCAAAGAAAGGATCCAGTTCCTCGACCACAATTGCTTTTTTGACTTTGCTGAAAAACTCAGCAATCAGCTTCCGCGGCATGGGCCACACCATGCCGAGCTTCAGGAAGGAATACTGGGGAAACAGCTCTTTGGCGTACAGGCAGGACACGCCCGCGGAAATGAACCCGATGGACGGATCGTTGATCTCCATCGTGTTGCAGGGGAACTCTTCATCCGCGTAAGCTGCCAGCTTGCCGATCCGTTCCTCGACAAAGACCCGCCGGACCCTTGCGTACATGGGCACCATGACATTTTTGGGCGTAAGGCTGCGGTCCAGCCCCCTGGGCATGGCCGATTCCTTCCTCTCTTCCAGCTCTACCGGGGAGTCGCAGTGCGAGACCCGGGTCTCGGTCCGCACCAGCACGGGCGTGTCGAACCTTTCGCTGATGTCAAAGGCAATCTTAGTGAAATCCTTGCACTCCTGCGAGTCGGCGGGTTCGAGCATGGGCACTTTGCCGAAGCGCGTCCAGTGCCTGCTGTCCTGCTCGTTCTGGGAGCTGTGCTGCCCGGGATCGTCCGCCACGACGATGACGAAGCCTCCCCGGACGCCCGTGTAGGAGATGGTCATGAGCGGGTCGGCCGCAACATTCAGGCCGACATGTTTCATGCAGGCGATCGCGCGGCCGCCCGCGAGCGAAGCGCCGTGCGCTACTTCCACCGCCACTTTTTCGTTGGGAGACCATTCCGTATAAACTTCTTTGTATCCCGCCAGCTCGGCCATGATTTCGCTGCTGGGAGTCCCGGGATAAGCGCACCCGACGGCGGCGCCCGCTTCCCACGCTCCCCTGGCAATAGCCGCATTGCCCTGAAGTATTTTCTTCATGCTGCCTCCTGAATTCCTTCCTGACCCGCTCACAAAAAGCAGAAGTATATATCATCTCCGCCCGCTATTTGATGGGGAAACTACGAATCTTTGCCGCTGGCTTATTCAGCCGCGTAGATCCGAAGGAAAGCATTTCTGGGCTTGCGACTGCGGGCTGCCGGGTAGTACGGTGGGGCTCAAACGAGCCTTATACAAAGCATCCGAAGCACGACTTGGGAAGGGAGGAAACATGAAACAGAATCCGTAATGGAGCAAGCTTATACAAGCGGGATTGATGCTGCCTGCAACCGGCCTGATATCCTCGCGCATCCCAGAACCTTTCCTGCCGCCGCCGGCCACTTCCACCAGGTGCGGGAGAGCTTCTGGCCTGATATAAGGTGGAAGGTGGAACGTTGGAACGTTAGAACGTTAGAACGTTGGAACGTTGGAACGGTCAATCGTCGGTTCTCCATAGTGCATCACTAATTCCTTCCACGTTCCACTTTCCACCTTCCACGTTTCACGTTCCACGTTCCACGTTCCACGTTTTCAGGAGGGGCGCTGCTTTTCGGGGCGGGCCGGCTTATCGATTTCACTGCGGCGTTTCGGGCGGTCTTCCTTACGGGGCATTCTCAAGGCGGCTTTTTCTTCATTGCTGACCTCGCCTGCAAACGGGCGCGAAGAATTCAGACCGAATCCCCGTCTCGCCTGCCGCCGGGGAGTGCCGGCTTTCGCCACCAGTTCGGCAAACAGCAAAAAGACGACCGCAAGCCCGAGAAGGATCATTCCTCCGCCCAGCAGAATATACGTGAGCCAGTTCATGCAGCCTCTCCCTTCGGATCTCTCGGGATCTGGAACCATGGAATTCGAGAAACCTGAGCAATTATTAAAACCCTACCAAAGGGTTCGCGCGGCGGTTGTCAAATCTCTGTCAACAATTGTCAAACTCCTTTGGGAGCGTTACGGCCCATTCCATCAGCGGTGCTGCCCATTGACCCAAAATGCATGAGACAGGGAACCGGCATCTGGTACTATATTGCCGCGATGAAAATGCCCAAGCCCATCCAGGCCGATCTCGCCCTGATACTGATCACGTTTGTCTGGGGCAGCACCTTCACGGTTGTCAAAATAGGCATCGAGCAGGTTTCACCGGTTCTTTTCGTGGCGCTGCGGTTCTGGATAGCGGCGGCAATCGTTGCCGCCCTGATGCCGGGTCAAATTAAAAAGATCTCCCGCCGATCCTTCCGTCACGGCCTTGTGCTTTCGGTGATGCTGGTCGGCGGTTTTGTTTTTCAGACCCTGGGTCTGCGCAGCACCGGCCCGTCTCAATCGGCCTTCATCACGAGCCTGAGCGTCATTCTTGTCCCCTTGCTGGGATTTTTGATTTTTCGTCACCGGCCGAGGATGCAGACGCTGGCAGGCGTCCTCCTGGCGACGGCGGGATTGTTCCTGCTGCTCGTCCACCTGGCCGACCTGAATTTTCGTCCGGGGGATGTGCTGACATTGATCTGTGCGGTCATGTTCGGATTTCAAATACTGCTGCTCGGGCGCTTCCTGTCCGTGACGGATCACCGACAGCTGATGCTGCTGCAGATGGCTTGCACGGCGGTGATCTGTACCCTCCTCGTGCCCGTGATCGAGAAGCCCTTTATCGCATGGAATTCAACCGTCGCTCTGTGTCTCTTTGTAACAGGCGTTCTGGCTACGGCTTTTGCTTTGTACGTGCAGACCTGGGCACAAAGGTACACGACACCCAATCATGCGGCTTTAATTTTCAGCCTGGAGCCTTTCTTCGCCGTTCTTTTCGCCTATTGGATCCTCGGCCACGTCCTGACTTCCAGGGAATGGCTCGGCGGCCTGCTGGTCCTGGCCGGCATCCTCGTCTCCGAACTGCGCGTTTCTCCCCGCGATAAAACGTTGAACGTTGGAACGTATAAACGTTAAAACGTTCAACGTTCTAACGTTCAAACGTTCCAATACACAAGCGCCGACCTGACTTCAGGGGGCCAAACATACTGCCCGTCCTTCCAGACCAGCCTGCGGCGCAGCAGGTCCATCAGGTAGCCGTCATGGTCGCCGGTCTCATCGAGATCCATGAAACGTTTCATGTCGCGCAATGCGTCCTCGAGGCTCGGGCTTGTGCGCGGTTTCCACAGCCCGGTGTTTTCCAGCTGCACGTTGGCGTAAATGCCGATCTGCAGCAGGACGTTGTAGGCGATGGCAAAATTAGGGCTGTCCAGCGGCTGGCCCCATATGTGTCGCGCCGCCTCGGCCCGGACGCCGTCGATCGAGGGCGCGCGCAGGAGCAGAAAGCAGATCCGCCGTGTGCACGCGTCCATGTGGCGGAGGAAAGCCGCAAGATCCGGGCAGCCGTACATCGCGTGAGAGCACAGCGAAAAATCGTGCGGCTCCACCGATACTTCCGGCCAGGCGCCCTGGACAATCGCGACATTGGCAATAGACTGCGCGGCCAGGTCTTCTCGCATGACCGCAATCATGGCGGCGGAAGGCTCCACCGCGGTGACGCGCTTTGCCCTGCGCGCCAGGAGAGCGGACCACGCACCTGTGCCCGCCCCGATATCCAGCACCGTAGAATCCCCGTTAACCTGCGAAAGGATGAAGTCGCGGCTCGAGTCGGGCCGGACCCAGCGCCGTTGAACGCCCTCCTTAAATTCCAAAGCCCTGCCGGCCCAGATATCCGCCCCCTTCTTCGAGTCGGATTTTCTTTGATGATTGCGCGCTTTGACCTCTACCAGTTCCCGCCAGAGAGCGTTCCAGTCCGTGATCTTTTCCATGTTCCCTGCTCTTATATGAAAATGCAGCGGGCGGCTATCCCGCACTCCGAAATTATACTTGCCATTCGCCGTTCAAGCCATGGGATACGCGGGCGGACAGCAGATTGCCGCCTCCAATCGAGAGGATTCACGGCAAGGGAACGCTCAAAAAAGCCTGGGCGCGGCGGAAACCAGCCAGCCTGCAAGCGCGCCCCCCAGCACGAGCCATGCAGAATTGACCCGATAACGGATTAGGAGCACCGCGCTCGCGGCCAGCGATACAACCGTTGTGACGTCGACCAGAGCCGCCCTGGCGAGTTGCCAGGTCACGACTGCCATGATGGAGAGCGATGTCACGACGACGCCGTCGAGAAAGGCTCCCGCGAGCGCGGACCGCCGGATTCGGGGAACAAGCGGGCCGCTGACGGCCACGAAAAGGAAGGCGGGGAAGAAAATTCCAAGCGTTGCGACCAAGGCGCCCGAAGCGCCGCCAAGCAAATATCCTATGAAAGTTGCCGTCGTGAAAACCGGACCCGGCGTCACCTGTCCCACCGCGATGGCATCCAGCAGCTGTCCTTCGTTGAGCCAGTGCCAGTGGGTGACGAGATCGGCCCTGAGAAAAGCCAGGAGCACATATCCGCTCCCGAAAAGAACCGATCCGACTTTCAGGAAGAAAAGGAAAAGGGGCATCAAGCCGAACGGCACGGCCTGGACACCGCCTGCCGCAGCCAGCTGTGCGGCTGCGGCGAGCAATGCCGAATGAACGGTATGCAGCGTCCCACCCCTTTGGCCGACATGGCTGCGCAGCCAGGTAATGGATGCAACCGCCAATCCTCCTCCGAACAGAATTGCCAGTTCGTCGATTCCGTAAAAACTCAGCAGGATTCCCATAATCCCGACAATTGCCAGCGTTTTGCTTTTGACGGCGGAACCTGCAAACCCCCAGAGCGCCTGCAGGACGACGGCCAGTACTACCGGCTTCACGCCGTAGAGAACCGCGTTTGCCTGCGGAAGGGATCCGTAGCGCACGTAGGCCCAAGCGATGACGCCAACTATGAATGCTGCCGGCAGTATGAAACAGAGCCCGGCCGCCACAAGCCCGGGCCAGCCAGCCCGGCGGTGACCGATGTGGATCGCCATTTCAGTCGAGTTCGGGCCGGGTATCAAATGGGTAGCCCCCAGCAGGTCCAGGAACTCATCTCGCGAAAGCCAGCCTCTGCGCCGGACGACTTCATCCTCCATCATGGCGATGTGTGCGGCCGGCCCGCCGAAACCCAACGTGCCCAGTTTCAGAAACAGCAAGATCAGGTCTTTCAAGGTTCTGCGCGATGTGTCTTTCCGGATGATGTCGCTCACGGCGAATCCTTTGACTTGGGGGTGTTCGCATTCTAGCATAATGATTAGGAGAAGGACCGGGAACGGCATTTAGCGCCGGGAAGACGGCTGAAAGTGGAACGTGGAACGTGGAAGGTGGAATGTGGAACGTAAAAGGTGTGTTCCACTTTCCACCTTCCACCTTCCACCTTCCACGTTGAAACGTTGAAACGTTTTACGGAAGCCTTTATGGCTACATTAGGGGAAGTGCTCCAACAATACACAGTCCCGGGAGACTTATTCGAAACGCTGGACGGCGGGCGGGTGCGATGCTTTGCCTGCGCGCGCCGCTGCACTATTGAGAACGGAGATACGGGATTCTGCCGCTTGCGCGTCAACCGCGCAGGCAAGCTCTGGGTGCCTTTCGGATACGTATCGGGCGCCCAATGCGATCCGGTGGAGAAGAAGCCTTTCTTCCACGTGCGTCCCGGCGCTGCCGCCTACAGCTTCGGCATGCTGGGCTGCAATTTCCACTGCAGCTTCTGCCAGAACTGGGTCACCTCGCAGGCGTTGCGCGAATCCATACCGGTTTCTCCGCCCTTGCGGACGACTCCCGAGTATCTGGTGCAGGCGGCGCTCGACCACGGGGCGGAGATCGTAGTCAGCACCTATAACGAACCGCTGATCACCAGCGAGTGGGCTGTGGCCGTGTTCCGGAAAGCCCGGGCGGCCGGTCTGATGACGGCCTATGTTTCCAACGGCTATGCGACCCGGGAATCGCTCGAATACCTGCGTCCCTGGCTGGATCTCTATAAAGTCGACCTGAAAAGTTTCGACGAGGGCCGGTACCGCAGGCTGGGAGGGCAGCTGCAGCCGATTCTCGAAACCATACACGGCCTTTTTCAAATGGGAATCTGGGTGGAAATCGTTACTCTTCTCATTCCGGGATTCAACGATTCCGAGGAGGAGTTGACCGGCCTGACACAGTTTATCCGCGGCGTCTCTCCCGATATCCCGTGGCACGTTACCGCCTTCCACAAGGATTACAAAATGACCGGTCCCGAAAACACGGCTCCGGCGGATCTTGCGCGTGCCGCCGCAATCGGCCGGAAAAGCGGGCTGCGGTATATATATGCGGGAAACCTGCCTGGAAGGTCGGGGAACTCGGAGAGCACCTACTGCCCCGGGTGCGGCGAGTTGCTGGTGGAGCGCTACGGATACCGCATCCTGACAGACCGGCTGACGGCCGGCGGCCGCTGCCCCTCGTGCAGCCGAGCCATCCCCGGCAGGTGGGCGGACCGTCCGGCTACTCGATGAGATAAAAAATGTCCACGCCATCCTGGCATCCCGCCAGCGCGCTGTTCAACATGGTGATCAGGTCGCTGTCGGCGCCCTGCTCCTTCAGGTATTCCAGCGTGTCCGGGTTGAGAAAGTATTCCTCGTCCTCGTCAAACTCTTCCTCGAGATTATCGATCAGGAAGTCCAGTTGCTTTTCCGTTATCTTTCCCAGAACCTCACGCTCGTAGGTGTCGCAGTTCTGCTTATAAAGATGTATCGTGCTCATCCTGTTTTCCCCAAAATAAATCCACAATATCTATATATTTCTCCATAATAGAAATCAATGCTGTAACGCCGACGTACGCGGGAAATTTATTGATTTATATTTTTATCGGCGTGCGTCGGCGTTCGGCCCGCGTATGTCAGCGTTCAAACCGGTTTGCCCATGCAGCATTTTTTATATTTGAGGCCGCTGCCGCAGGGGCAGAGATCGTTGCGGCCGGGCATCGCCGCGCGCGCCGGGCTGCGGGCCCGAGCGAGTTCGGCGACCTTATCGAAGAACGGGCGGGCGGATGTGAAAAATCTTTTATAGCCCGGGCAGAGGTAATTCAATTCCGGTTCTCCGTCCGGTGTGATCAGGAAACGGTCTTTGGGGCATCCGCCGTTGCACATGTCCAGGACCTCGCACTCGCGGCAAAAGCGCGGCAGCGAATCCCGTTTAGCCGAGCCGAAGGATTTCTGCTCCGGGCTCTCCAGCATTTCCACCAGCGGCTTCTCCCGTATGTTGCCGAGGCGGTGTTTTTTGTCCACGAAGTGATCGCAGGAATAGAAATCGCCGTTGCGTTCAACCACCGGGATGTCGCCGCAAGTCTTTCGGAAAATGCAGAGGGAATGGTCCTGCCCCTGGGACGGCCGGGCGGCCTCCTCGAAGATCTGCACAGCGACGCGGCCGATATCGTGCCGGGCCCATTCGCCGAAAATCGCGCACAGGAATTCCCCGTAGGCATCCGCCGGCACATTATGGACGGGCGAACCGGAAGAATTTCCCTCCGGCCGGTTGACAATGGGAAGGAAACTCAAATACGTTGCGCCGGCCTCTTTGAAATATCGATAGACTTCGCGCGGGTGTCCCACGTTCCGGTTGTGTACCGCGCACAGGATGTCGCAGGGGACGCCGTGCACTTTCAGGTTTTCGAACGCGCGCGCAGCCTCAGAGTGTGTGGGGCCGCCGCCTCGTGCGACCCGGCAGCAGTCGTGCAGTTCCGGCGGGCCGTCCAGGCTCAGGCCCACGCTGAATTTTTCCGCGGCCAGGAAGCGGCACCACTCGTCGTCGAGCAGGGTGCCGTTTGTCTGAATGCCGTTGAAAAGGCGCTTGCCGGGCGGCCGGTGCCTTCGTTGCAGCGCCACGATGCCGCGGAAGTACTCCAGGCCCGCGAGTGTCGGCTCTCCGCCGTGCCAGGAGAAAGAGATTACGGGGCCGGGCGATGCCCGGATGTGCTGGACGATGTATTCCTCCAGGACCGCTTCGGGCATGCGAAATCGCGCATCCGCTCCTCCGGGAGGCTGTTTGCCGGTGTAGTAGCAGTATCGGCAGTCCAGGTTGCAGAGCGGGCCCACGGGTTTGGCGAAAACCTGGAAATCACGGGATGCCGAGAATTTCCCGGAGCTCGCTTTCGATCCCCGGGGCGCAGACGATGCAGTGTTGTGCGTCAATTCGGTTGTCTCCCTCTTTCGTCAGAAACCGCGCCCCGCACTCCTGCGCTATCGCCTGGACGGGGGCGTAGTCCCACTCCATACCGCGTCCGCTCAACCAGATATCCGCTTTGCCTCTTGCCAGCGTGATGACGTCATAGCAGCCGCCGTAACAGCGGACGGTCCAGCATTTTTGCGTAAGCAGGCGCACGGCTTCCGGCGGCCAGGAGTTCCATGCTTCCTTGAATCCGCTCACCATGAGGATGGATTTCTCCAGGCTTGACACGGGGGACGCGCTCACACGCTCGCCGTTCCAGAAACAGCCCTTTCCGTCAGCCGCGTGCAGCGTCTCCTTCAGGCAGGGACAGTGAATCACACCCAGGACGACGTGCGAGCCGACCTGCAGCGCCAGCTGCACCGACCAGAACGCGTTGCGGCGGACGAAATCCCGGGTGCCGTCAATGGGATCGATGATCCAGCGGCGGCCGGACCGGGAAGGCAGGCGCGCGCCCTCCTCGCCCAGGATGCCGTCCTCGGGGAATCGTTCATTCAGGGCGCCGCAGATGAGTTTTTCGCATTCGCGGTCCGCCACCGTAACAGGGGAAGCGTCGGATTTTTCCTCAGCCGGCACCGACCGGCCGAAATAATACATAGCCCTGTCGCCCGCCATCCGCGCCAATTCAATCGCCGCATCCATCTCACGTTCGTAAGCCATAGTCTCCCTACCAATATGACACAACCTCCCTCCACCTTCCACCTTCCACGTTGAACGTTTGCACGTTTGCACGTTGAACGTTTTAGCTCTCAGATGTGGAAAGTGGAAAGTGGGTTCCACCTTCCACCTTCCACCTTCCACCTTCCCCTTTCCACCTGTAATCCGCGCCCCGTTATTGCTATCCTTACAGATTTTCATGCCGGATGGCGGTTCCGTAAAGAGAGGCGGACGTGACAGAAGAGGTTTCGAAAAAGCAGGCGCTGCGCCTGAAAATAAAGTTTTCCCCTGTGAGGGTGCTGCTGATTGCGGCAGGAGTTGTCCTGGCGATCATTTCAGGCATGGTTGTCTACTACTACAACCGCGCCTCGGCCATGATCGACGCCCGGCTAACCGGAGATGCTTTGCGGATCGAATCCCGCATTTTTTCATCCCCCAGACGCGTCGCGGTCGGGGAATCGACCCCCGTGGATGCGCTGCGGAGCTATCTGCAGACCGCCGGATACTCCGAAGACAACGATCCGGATGCCGCCGGTCGTATAAGGGCCGACGACTCCTCGATAGAGATCCGTCCGTCAAAAAATTCCTATTTCACGGGCAAAAACGCGCTGCGTATCGAAATTTCCCGCCAAAGAATCACACAACTGCGCTCCCTGGATTCCGGCTCGAGGCTATTGTCCGCCGAAATTGAGCCGGAACTGATCACGGGCCTTTTCGGGACCGAGCGGGAAAAGCGCCGGCCGGTCGCATTCGAGGAATTGCCTCCGGCCCTGATTCAGGCCGTGCTTTCCGCCGAGGACAAACGGTTCTTCGAGCACCCCGGTTTCGACCCGGTGCGCATTCTGGGCGCGGCGTGGACGGATTTGCGCCGCGGAGCCAAAGCGCAGGGCGCCAGCACGATCACCATGCAGGTCGCCCGCAGCTTCTTTTTTTCCACCAGGCGCCAGTGGAGGCGCAAGGCCAAAGAGACATTCATGGCCCTGATCCTGGAGCACCGTTTCGAGAAAAAGCGAATTTTCGAGCTTTATGCCAACGAGGTTTATCTTGGGAACCGGGGCAGTTTTGCCATTCACGGCTTCGGCGAGGCAGCCCAGGCCTATTTCGGCACGGATCTCAGGGACCTGAGCCTCGCCCAGACCTGTTTCCTCGCGGGCATCGTCCGCGCGCCCAACCGGTACTCCTCCGCCGACCGCAAGCCCGAGCGCGCAGCCGAGGCGCGCAACAGAGTCCTTTCCCAGATGAGGGAAAATGGATTTATTTCCACCAAAGAGGAAGAAGAGGCAAGAAAGACCGAGGTCCGCGTCATAAGCGGCACGCTGGGGGCCAGCCTGGCCGGGCATTTTATCGATATGATCAAGGACGACCTTCTGGAAAAGTTTTCCGGGGATGAACTCGATTCCCGCAGCTACCGGATATACACCACGCTGGACGCGGATCTGCAGCGGGCGGCGCTGTCCGCAGCGGACTGGGGAATGAAGAATGTCGACGCGCAGCTGGCCGGGAATTTCGATCTCTGGCGGAAGCGGGGGGAAATCGTTCCTTTGCCGCAGGTGGCGCTGGTTGCCCTGAATCCACACACCGGTGAAATCAAGGCGCTGCTGGGCGGCCGGGATTATGCCCAAAGCCAGCTCAACCACGCCCTGACCCGGCGGCAGCCGGGCTCAGCCTTCAAGCCTTTTGTGTTCGCCGCTGCCTTCGAGAACGCCCTGGAAGGCACGGAGCCCGTCCTGACGCCGATATCCACGGTGATGGATGAACCCACCCCGTTCTTTTTCGACGGCAAGGAGTACACCCCCAACAACTACGGCCAGAAATTTTACGGCGCCGTGACCCTGCGCGACGTTCTGGTTCGCTCGCTCAACGTGCCGACGGTCCAGGTCGCTCAGATGGTCGGATACCGGAAGGTGGTCTCGCTGGCGAAGCGTCTGGGCGTAGAGTCGGCGATTAAGCCGACGCCCGCGTTGGCTTTGGGCGCTTACGAAATGACGCCTCTGGAAATCGCCGCGGGCTATACGGCGTTTGCCAACTACGGCACGAACTGCCGGCCCTTGTATCTGAAAAGAGTCGTCAGCCGCGAAGGAGAACTGCTGTACGACGCCCCTCTGATCCGAAAGGGAGTGCTCGATGCGCGGATATCCTACCTTGTGACGAACATCCTCGAGGATGTGCTCATTCGGGGGACAGGGGCCGGCGTGCGCAAACGCGGATTCCGGAGCCCGGCGGCCGGCAAAACCGGAACCTCCCACGACGGCTGGTTCGTGGGATACACGACCAATCTGTTGTGTGTCGTCTGGGTAGGCTTTGACGACAACAGGCAGCTGGATCTGTCCGGCGCCAATTCGGCCGGACCGGTCTGGGCCGAGTTCATGAAAAAAGCCATGATGCTCCCGGCCTTTTCCGACGCCCAGGGATTCGAACGGCCCGAAGGCGTCGTTTCCGTCGACGTCGATCCCGAGTCCCTGCTCCTTGCGACTCCCGAATGCCCCGAACCGCGGCAGGAGGTGTTCCTCGCCGGCACCGAGCCTTCCGATTTCTGCCCGCTCCACCACGCCGCCCTAACGCCGGCGAACGCCGAATACAAATAAAGGTGCCTATCCGGCGTAAGTCAGCGTCCTGTCGGCGTTATATCATTTTTTCATTTCGACGAGAGTGGCGCCGCCGCTGCCCTGGCCGGGCGGCGCAAGGCTGAAGCGCTCCACCTGAGGGTGGCCGGACAGGAAGTGCGCAATCGCTTTGCGCAGGATGCCTTTGCCGTGTCCGTGGATAATGCGCAGATTTTCCGTGCCGGCAAGAAGCGCCTGGTCCAAAAACTTGTCGACCCGGTCGATGGCCTCGTCCGCGGTCATGCCGATCACGTTGAGTTCGGAGACTACCGGCTCATCCAGGGCGTCGCCCGCCGGCAAAGGACGCGGCGACGGGGAAGGGACGGCTGCTCCTCCGCGGATTTTCGCCAGATCGCCCCGCTCGGCACGGTAGCGCAAGGCGCCGACGATCACGACGTAGGTGCCGTCGCGGATGGATTCCACCGTGCCGTCCCGATCCAGGGACCTTATCCTGACGCGGTCCCTTTCCAGGATCTCTTCCGTGCCCGTGTCGGCGGCAGCCTCTTCGCGCCCGGAATCGGGAAAATTGGCAGTCCGGCGCAGCGCCGCGGATTTCCTGCGCAGTTCCGCCGCCTGGTTTTCGGCGCTCCTTTTGATCCGGGCGGCTTCGATCCTGTCTTTGACCGACCGCACCGCGCGTTCACTCTCGGCCTTGAACTCGGCGATCACGCGGGCAAGCGCCGCGTCGAACTCGGTGCGGCGCGCCTGCTCGCGCCCGGCGAATTCGGCATCCAGCTTCGAATATTTTTCCGCGACGGCCGCCCGCTCCTCTTCCAGCGAGGCCCGGAGGTTTTCCATCCCGTCCAGGGTCTCTTTCAGCCGGCGCAGGTACTCGCGCGCCTGGGCGTGGCTCGGCTCCACGAGCGCCGCCGCATCAGCCAGGATCTCTTCAGTCACATTCATTCTTCTGGCGATTTCCAGCCCGGAGGAGGCCCCGGCGATCCCGAGTATCAGGCGGTAGGTCGGCCGGAGCGTCCGTTCGTCAAACTCGACGGAGGCGTTCCTCACCCCTTCAGTCTGTGAAGCCCACATCTTGAGCTTCGGGTAATGCGTGGAGGCGACGGTCATGGCGCCTGTCCGGCGGAAATAGTCCACGATCGCCACGGCCAGGGCGGCTCCTTCGTCGGGATCCGTTCCGGTTCCCACTTCGTCGAGCAGCAGGAGCGCCTCGGGACGGACGCTTTGCGCCATCCCGCCTATGTTGCGCATGTGCGCCGTGAAGGTCGAGAGGTTGGCGGCGATGGACTGCTGGTCCCCTATATCGGCGAATACCTGGTCGAAAACCGGAAAGACCGCTTCACGGGCGGGAACGTAAAACCCCATCTGCGCCATGAGCGAAAGGAGCCCGAGCGTTTTGAGCACAACCGTTTTCCCGCCTGCGTTGGGCCCGCTGATGACCAGCACCCTGCAGGTCCCGTCAAGCTCGAGAGAAATCGGCACCGCGCTCGCGCCCGAGGCGCGCAACGAGTGCTCGAGCAGGATGTGCCGGGCGTCGCGCAGCCTCAATTCATTCCCGCCGGAAATCTGCGGCGCCGTGCACTGGAATTCCAATGCAAAGGCGGCTTTGGCCTGCACGACATCCAGCCCCGTCAGGACCTCGATCGTCACGCGGATCGCGTCGAGGTGCTCCCTCAGCGATTGCGTGATCGAGAGCAGAATCCGGGACACCTCGATCTCTTCCTGCTCCCGCAGCCGCACGAGATCGTTGTTCTGGTTGATGACGGGCATCGGTTCGACATAGGTTGTCTGGCCGCTCGACGAGAGCCCGTGCACGACGCCGGGCACATAGCCGCGCGAATCGGTCCGCACCGGTATGACGAAACGGCCGTTGCGGAATGTGACGAGATCTTCCTGGACCGCCTGCGCCTGCGCCCGCAGGATCGATTCCAGCGCGCGGTGAATGCGCATCCTGCGGCTGGTGAGATCCCGGCGCAGGTCGTGGAGATCCGGGCTGGCGTTGTCGTCGATTTCCCCGTTGGGAAGAATTTTCCCGTGGATCGATGCCAGCAGGGGTTTCAGGTCCGGGATGCGCGAAGCGGCGGCCTGCAGATGCGCATAGAGCCCCCCGGATGCGGCCGCTTTGATCTGCTCGCGCACCTCCTTGCCGACGAAGAGAATACGCTCGAGCGCAAGGATCTGCCGGGGCTCCAGCGCGGCCCCCTCGATGTGCAGCTGAGCCAGGACCGGAGCCGGATCGTCGATGCCCGAGAGGCCGAACCTGCCCCGTGTGGACAGGTAAGAGATGCATTCACCCGTGGTTTCAAGCTCGCGGAGAATGTTGGGACGGGAGGCGGAAGGGCGCAGGCCCAGCATCCGCGTGCGCCCCGGCGGCGTCTGCACGTGCCGAGCCGCCAGCGCGATAAGGCCTGTTAGCTCCAAAGTTTCGAAAGTGCGGTCATCCATAAAGCAATTTTGCAGCCTGCAGGCCGATATCTTCAGCCGGTTTTATTGAATGAGAGCGAGGAGGATGGCTTTCTGGGCGTGGAGACGGTTCTCCGCCTGCCGGAAAACGACCGAATGCTCCGAGTCCATGACGGACGCCGATACTTCCTCGCCCCGGTGTGCGGGGAGACAGTGCATGAAGACATAGTCGGGCTTGGCGTGCCTGGCAACGGCGTCGTTCACCTGGAAGGAACGGAAAATCTTCTTCCTTTTGGCCGCCTCGGATTCCAGGCCCATGCTCGCCCAGACATCCGTGTAAAGCACGTCGGCCCCCTCGGCCGCGGCGAGGGGATCGTGCAGAATTTCGATTTTGCGCCCGTTGTCGGACGCGTTGTTCCGGGCCCATTCCACGACCCCGGCGTCGGGTTCGTACCCCTTGGGAGTGGCGACCGCCAGGTGCGATCCGAAGCGGGCGGCCGCGTAAATCAGAGAGTGGGCAACATTGTTTCCGTCGCCGATGTAGGCAATCTTCACTTTCCGCAGGTTTCCCTTTTCTTCGAAGATCGTCATGTAGTCGGCCATCGCCTGGCAGGGGTGGCTGAAATCCGTAAGCCCGTTGATGACCGGAATTCCGGCGGCTTCAGCCATCTCTTCTGCATTTTCATGGCTGAAAGTGCGAATCATGATCCCCTGGACCATGCGCTCGAGGTTTTTCGCCACATCGCTCACGGCTTCCCGTTTGCCGAGGTTGATTTCGGCCTGGCCCAGGTTCACGCTGAACCCGCCCAGCTGGTGGATTCCGACATCGAAGGAGACCCGCGTCCGCAGGGAAGGCTTTTCAAAAATCATGGCAAGAGCCTTGCCGGCGAGCTTTTTGGCGTATCTAGCCGGATCGGCCTTGACGGCGAGCGCCGTGGAGAGCAGGTTGTTCAAATCATGGGCCGGCCAGTCGCGGATAGAAATAAAATCCTTGTTCTTCATAAGTTTCACCTGTCAAAGGTTGAAACCAAGTAGTTTATCGGAAAATCTCCGTCCAAACCACATTTTCTGTGAGGGCCGGTCTCCAGACCGGTCCGATTAGGCCATAACCGGATATTCCCCCATCGGACGGCTCTGGAGATCCGTCCTCACGAAAATATAAATAGGAGTGCCGCCCTTCTCACGAAAATTATGGAATGGGCGGAAGTGGAACTTCCGAACACCCGCGGAGTCTAATTCATTAGCTGCAGCAAAAAACCTGACGGGCCGGGCGCCCGCCGCCGCTTGTTTCGGTGCTTCAAATTTCGTATAAGGAACTGCACGACGCAGACGTCTGCGGGGAGGGGGCTATGTTCGAATGCACTCTGCGGGAAAACCGGCTGAATGCAATAACCTGTTTACTGTCCCTGCTGATCTCGCTTGCAGCGCACGCGGTGACACTCTGTGTGGTTGTGACGCTGCCTCTGATGTTTTTCAGCGTACTGAACCAGAATGAGTTGCTGACCTTCCTGTTCGCTCCGCCGTCAACCCCCGTCCCCGCCCCTTTGCCGGCCCCGCCGGCAATTGCGCGCGCAAGCGCCGGACAGGCGGTGATCCGGCCGGAAATCTATCAGGTTCCCGTCGCCATACCCCAAGGTATCCCGGCGCCGGATGAAGCGCCGGCTGTCATCGGGATTGAGCAACGGGCGCAGATTGGCGGCAGCCCTGCTGTTAATGGCATCGCGATGGGGGGCGTGCTTCAGCATCTGATTCAGAAGGAGCCGTCGGAGCTGCCGGCGCTGCAGCCTCCGGTTAAGCGTGTGCCTGTCAGGGTTGGAGGATCGCTGCAGGAATCCAAGTGCATCTTCAGGGTCAGCCCCGTCTATCCCGACCTGGCCCGGCGCACGCGCACGACGGGGACCGTGGTTCTCGAAGCAACGATCGATGAGGAAGGGAATATCTCAGAGCTGAAAATACTGAGCGGGCACCCTTTTCTCAACGATGCGGCGCTGGACGCCGTCCGTCAGTGGAAATATTCCCCAACGGTGCTGAACGGCGAGCCGGTGCCGGTCCAGGCTCAGGTAACGGTAATTTTCAGCTTGCGGTAACGCGGACATACGCAGACAAAACGCTGACGCGCGCCGACAAAAGCAATAAATAGGTCTGTCGGCGTTTGGTCCGCGTGTATCAGCGTTACATCGTTTCAAGCAGGACCTTGCCGGCGGTCTTCCTGGATTCCAGCGCTTCCTGGGCCTGCGCGGCTTTGCTGAGGGGATAAACGTGGTGAACGCGGATCTTCAGGCTTCCCTCGGCAATCCATTTCAGCACATCGCCGGCGCGCCACAACAGCTCTTCGCGCGTGGCGGTGTAGTGGCCCATGCCGGGGCGGGTCAGGTACAGCGAACCTTTGGGATTCAGGATATTAGGATCCAGGGGCAGGACGGGGCCGCTGGACTGTCCGAAAAGGACCATCATCCCCCTCCGCCTCAGGCAGTTCAGGCTCCTATCGAATGTGGCCCTGGCGACCGAGTCATAAACCACATCGACGCCCGCGCCGGCGGTGATCCTCTTCACCTCCTGCTCAAAATCGATCTGGCTGTATAGAATCACATGATGGGCCCCGGCGTTGCGCGCAAGCTCGGCTTTTTCCTCCGTGGACACCGTGCCGATGACCGTGGCGCCGATATTGCGGGCCATCTGCGTCAGCAGGAGGCCGACTCCCCCGGCCGCCGCATGCAGCAGCACCGTTTCGCCGGCCTTCAGCGGATAGGTCGAGTGTGTCAGATAATGAGCCGTCATGCCCTGCAGCATAGCGGCTGCGGCCTTCTGAAAGCTGATCCCGTCGGGCAATTTCACCAGCTGCCCGGCCTCGACCAGGGAGTATTGGGCATAGGATCCCATTACGCCGGCATACGCGACCCTGTCGCCCGGCTTGAATTCCGTCACGTCCGCGCCCACGCTATCGACCACGCCGGCCGCCTCGTTCCCGGGAGTGAAGGGCAGCGCGGTTTTATACAGTCCCGTCCGGAAATAGATGTCGATGAAATTGAGCCCGGCGGCGTGGACCTTTACCAGCGCCTGTCCCGGTCCCGGCCTGGGGACCGAGATCTCCTCATAAATCAGCTTTTCAAGACCCCCGGTTTCATGGATTCGAATGGCTTTCATAGGATTTGCCCCTCCCCTGTTTTTATGAACGGCTATAATGTAGATTAACGCTCATCGGTACGAAGAGTAAAGCGATCGCCTCGCT
>CAYYTC010000050.1:0-36223 GCA_964474425.1 uncultured Acidobacteriota bacterium | reverse complement strand
CATGATACATGGTACGGGCAGAGTGCGGAATCTACTTTTTCACCGGCGGCCCCGGAGAAGGTGAGGGTCTGGGCGGAGCACGCCGGGCTCACGCTGCACCCGGTCAAGACGCGGATCGTAGACGCCGGAGCAAAAGGCGGCTTTGATTTTCTGGGATACCACTTCGAGCGGGGCATGAAATGGCCGCGCCAGAAGAGTGGGGACAAGTTCAAAGAAGCGATTCGCGCAAAGACGAAGCGCACAAATGGCCACAGCCTGCAGGTTATCATTGAGGACGTCAACCGCACGACCAAAGGCTGGTTTGAATATTTCAAACACAGTCAGGCGCACGCGTTTCGCGACCTGGATGGCTGGATACGGATGCGGATACGCAGTATTCTCCGCAAGCGTGCCGGCGGGCGCGGACGTGGGCGCGGTAGTGATCACCAACGTTGGCCAACAGCTTTCTTTAGCAAGCACGGGTTGTTCTCACTTGAAGCGGCCCATGTGATAGCTCGTCAATCCTGCAACAGGTGAACCACTGACCGGAGAGCCGGATGCGGGAGAACCGCCTGTCCGGTTCGGAGGGAGGGGGGCCGAACCCAATCGACTCTCCCTACCCCTATCCAACACTAATTCCGTTGGTAAACCATGGCTCTGCCGGAGGTGCCTGACTAGAAATTTATGCCGGCGCGGACTCCGTAGGTGCGCGGGGCTCCGCTTTCGCCTATGTAACCTGACGGCGCTCCCAGTTGGGCATACGGAATGGCGATGGGCACATAGTGCGTATCCCACGCGTTGTCCACCCAGCCCTCCGCAAACCAATGCTTGCCGCGTACGCCTCCCCGGAAGCTTGTCAGGCTATAGCCTGCCTGACCCACCGCGTTCGATGCATCGTACCGGAGGTCGCCGTACATCGTGACCTGCAGCCGCAAATACAACCTTGCATCACGGGCTGGGGCCCATGAAATCTGGGTGCCCATATTTGCATTGAAGGTGGGCGTATAGGGAAGATCATTGCCGCCGACCGGCTCATCGGCCCCAAGGTTTGCGTTATAGGCGCTGCTGCCGCTGAGAAATTTGGCATCGGTATATCCGGCCATGCCGAAAAGCTCCCACCCATAGAACGGACGGTACCTTGTTTCAACCTCGATACCTTTACTGTCGGCGGCGCCGGCGTTGCCGATATAATACTGTCCGCCGCTGTGGGGGATCTGCTGATTCAGCTGCAGGTTTTGCCAGTCTATATAAAAAAGCGCCACGTTCGATTCGAGCTTGTTCCCCAGCCACCTGGCCTTATGTCCCAGTTCATAGTTCCAGGTATGCTCGGCCTCGTACGATTCCGTCCCTGCCGGAGCGGGAACGCCCGTCGGCGCGGGATTGAATCCTCCGGCCTTGTATCCGCGGGAGACGGAGGCATAGGCCATTTGATCCGGAGAATAGCGATACGCCACGCTGAACTGAGGGGATGCTTCGGAATAGCTGTCGCTCAGCCTGGATGAAAGCCCCATGGCATTGACCAGGTTTGCGTCCTTGTCTTCATAATCGAAGCGCAGGCCGGCCGCGATATCCAGCTTCTTCCAGGCAGTGAACCTGGCCTGGCCATAAATCCCGACGCCGTGGTCGTCCAGGTCGGTGGCGGATGCAGCCAGCACCCTCGGGAAAAAGCCGAAGGTGCTGGAGATATCGTTCGCAGCGTCCTGCCCGTAATCCTGTCCAAAAATGAAGACTCCTGCCTGCCAGCTCAGATCCAGTGCGGTGCCCAAATGGACCGCCTTGTCCCTGGCGGAGGCGAAGCGGAATTCCTGGGTCAGCTGATGCTGCTGCTCCGTGCTGTCCCGGATAGCATACAGGCCGCCGTTTGCCAAAACTGCCGTTTGATAGTCCAGGTCCGTAAGACTGTGAGTCTTCCACCAGAGGCCGCCCGAGATTGATGAAAAATCTATTGCGGCGCCGGCGTAATCCACGACGAGGGTTGTGGAGCCCACGCTGCGATGCGTGGAACCTTCAAAATCGCGGTTCACATGGTTCGGATTTTCGCGGATATATTGCAGGTCGCCCAGCGCATAATCTCCGTCCCGATCGCGTTCGCCCGATACAATCCAGCGGATTTTCCAAAGGTCGTTTATTTTAAAAAACAGCTGACCTTTGCCGAAGCCTGCGGCTCGACTGTCAAGGTCATGGCCGGTGAGATCATTATCGGTATAGCCGTCCCGCCCGGAATAGCCGCCGGCCAGGTTCAGGCTGAAGCGCTCCTTGATTAGAGGGCTGGAAACGGAGGCGCGCAGATCACGGTAGCTGTAATTACCCAAAGCTCCATCTGCCTGCGTCGTCCATTTCTCCGGCGAAGGACGGCTGCGGATGTTGATCAAGCCGCCCGCGGTATTGCGCCCGTATAGGGCTCCCTCGGGACCGCGCACAAATTCGACCTGGCCGACATCGATCATTTCGATGTTGGATGAAGAGCTGTTGAGTTGTGGAACGCCGTCAATGAACGTGCTTACCCCCGGATTAGCCGGGCTGCCCCCGATGCCCCGGAAAAATGGGTTGCTTACGGCCCGGGCTGAAAATTCATTTATGAAAGTGTTGGGCGCGTAAATGGCGGCTTGCCTGACAGCCTGAATATCTGCATCTCTGAGCGTGCTTTCCGTAACGGCGGTTACGCTCAGCGGAATGGACAGGGCCGGTTCAGGCTCTTTGCGTGCCGTAACCGTAACGGTTATCGTCAGGGCTTCGGCCGTCAGAGGCTTCTTGCCCTCTATTGATGTCGGTGGCTGGTCTCCGTCATTCCCCGGGCTCTGGGCATAGAGGAAGCCCGGAGCAGCTGCCAGACAGGTTAACGAGAACAGAAACCGCGCGAGCTGGAGGATCTGGCTGAATTTGCGTGTAGTCTCCATAGGAATTTTCCGTTCACCATCCAAATGAAAAGGGGACACCGGTGACTGTCGGCCTTTTGTTCTATCACTCGCTGCGCAGGGCGGACAGGAGCGGGGAGCGAAAGGCGGCAACCGCAGCAAGTATCGAGGAAACCGCTCCCGCGGTCAATACCAGCAGCAAAATCATCGCCGAGGCCAGGAAAGGGAAGGAGGAACCCCGCGCGTACAGGGCCGGCGCGACGGCCAGCATCGCGCAGATCGATCCGGAAACCAGCCCCCAGATCAATAGGACAAGGTGTTCAGAAAGCACGATGCCCGACAAAATCTCCTGGCGGTATCCTACGGCGCGCAGAAGAGCCAGTTCCTGCCTTCGCTCGAGCACATTTCTCAGGAGAACGGCCGCAAGCCCTATCGTTCCCAGAATGAGGCCGAGCGCGCCGAGCGACTGGAATGTGGACAGGTAAGTGTTTTCCACCTGCCTGTATGCCCGCAGCCGCTCCCGGGATGATTCCAGACGGATGCCCCAGTAAGCCAGGGCCTGCTTGAGCGGCTGCGTCAGCGATTCGGCCGCGCTTTCCGGGGCGTCCAGAAGGAAGAACCGGTATCCTTCGTAGTCGGGGAATGCGCGCAAAAAATTGGCCTCCGAAATCAGCAGTTCCCCCTGAAAAATGCTGTCTCTCAACGAAGCGACAAGACGCAGGCGAACAGGATCCCCCTTTGCCCCCGGCACTACAAGCTCGCTGCCGACAGAGAGGTGGAGTATGTACTGGATCGTGTTTGCATCCGCGATTGCGGGAATCGCACCGCCGTCAGCAGGGGAATCAAGCAGAAGCCACGGGTTGCGCTTCTGCTCCGGCGTCGCGGCGAGCGAATCCTGAAAGACAAACCTCCCGGCCGACAGGAAGGATCGCGGCGCTCCCAGGATCCTGGGTTCCCGGGGAGCATACAGATTCAGGCAGCTGGCGTCGTCTCCGGGACGTTCGCGGAAGGAAACAAATTTCAGGTTTTCCAGGTGCGGTGTGTCCAGCGCGGCAAGCCCGAGAGCCTCCATGCCTTCGCTGCTGTTGGGATCATACACAACGGGAATTTCCGTTTCGGCCACCAGCGGATATCCGCCGGTGCCGGATTTAGGCTCCAACGAAATCTGCTGAGGATCCCGGCGGAATGCTTCCATGGAAATGATAAGAAATGTTGCCGAGGCAATCAGGGATGCGCACAGCAGGCTGCGCGCCGGCCGGTGCATGGCGTTGCGCAGCCCGAAGCGGAAGAGCGCCGGCCAGCCGTTACCGCGAATCAGGCCAGACCGATTTCCGCGCAGGTACAAGGCAGTCAGGCAGAGAATTGAGAGAAGCAGCAGGAATCCTGCCCCGAAGAATGCCTCGATCTGCGGGATTTCCTTCCAGAATGAACCCGCGATCAGAATCGCCGCGGCCAGCAGGGAAATGACGGAAACGATTCCCGAGAACCGTGCCCGGCGTGTTCTGAGCGCTGACGATTCAATAACGCCCGTCAGCAGCATACGGGGCGAATTCCTCCACAGGTCCCGCAGCGTCCAGGCGATGGTCCCGAGAGAAAAGATCAGTCCTGCGGCGGCGCCGATAGCGAGGGAAACCCACGAAATGTGGAGGTAAAGACGCTGTGTCCCGACAGCCCCGGTCCAGAAGGTGCGCAATCCGTAAACCATGAACCATCCGTAGGCAATCGATCCCAGCAACCCGATGAGGCTGCCCGTGAGAGATAAAATCACACCTTCTGTTAAAAACATGCGCCGCAGCAGCTTTACGGAGAATCCGGCAGCCCGGAGAATTCCGATCTCCCGCACGCGCTGCTCGGTCATCAAACGGAAAAACAATGCTGAAAGAAGAAGGGCGGCCGCGATCAGAAACGAACTGAAATAGGCAAAATATTCCCCGAAGTCCGTTGACCCTCGTGAAGCCGTCAACCCCAGTTCCCGAACTGCGCTTATTTTGAAGCCTGCCTTGTCTGCATCCAATCCGTCGAGCAAGGCTTGCGCAAACCGCTTCCGGGTGGATTCGAGATTCTCGCCGCCGGGGACGGAAACGCGAATTCCCGTCAATTTGCCGAATCGGTTGGCCCAGAGTTCCTGTCCTTTTGCCAGTGTAACAAAAGCTTTAGGTGTCGCCCGGTATCGATCCCAATAGTCCTCGTCCTTCGCGCGAATGCGGCTCAGATCCATTGGGAACGGAGGGTCCCACGAGTGAATGCTGTCGGTCAGGGTGATGCCGGGGATTTCAGGAGCCAACGCCGTATCGACGGGCCCGGCGATTGGAACGACGCCCGCCAGGCGGAAGCGGGATGTGCGCGTTGCCAGATTGCCTTCGTCCAGCCAGATGTAATAATCGATTTCCAGAGGTTCGCCTTCTGTTATGCCGAGATCCCGCTGAGCCCAGTCGGTGAGCCATATCGGATCGCCGGAATCGGCCGGCAGGATTTGAGAGGTTGCACGCTTGAAGGCCTGGACGGATGCCATAGCGCCCTTGCCAAGGTCAACCGCTGAGACTATGGAGTAGGGGATCTCCCGGTCCTTTGCGCGTATGGAATTCACCAGATAGGTGTAGACCGGCGAAGCGTCCATGCCCAAATGCGAGGCGGCCTTCAGCGCCGCTTCCGCCAGGGCATCGTCCAGAATGATGCGATTGCTTTCCAGCGAAAATGCGTCTCCTGCGGGCGCGGGTCTAAGCGTTAAACCCAGATCCGGAAGAGAGAGCGCGGATTTCAGCAAGTTCGAGACCGGCGCGGGCCCTTCCTTTTGATCCTGCGCACCCAAGAGGAGGGTATTGATCCGCGAAGGCTGCTCAATCTCTCTCTGGAGCTGCTTCAACGGCACGAAAATCGAATAGACGTTTCCCTGCGTAGGGCGCAGCGAAAACTCGCCCAGCCGGTTCGCGGGGATGATGCCGGCGCAATCCAGCCGCATGGTTTGCCCGACTGCGTCGCGCTGCCCATAAAGCCATTCCCTCGGGACAGCCTGTTTGGTCTCGATCCTCAATAGCATCGCATCGCCGGGGGCGGCATCCAGATACCGCGCCAGGCTGGAACCGATGTATCCTGCACGGCCCTCCGCCAACGCCGGGCCTTCCGTTCCCTGGAATCCCCAGAACCTCTCGTCGATGCCATAGACGTTGACGTCGTACGCGTGGATGCCGTTCTTTTCGAGTGTCAAAACTCCTTTAAGATAAATGGTGGGACAGCTGCCGCCCCGAGCGGCAAGCGCTTCTGCCAGGTTTTCGCCGAAAAAATCATTCGCGGTCACGACGTATCCGGTTACGCCGATCCGCTCAAAAAGCAGCCGGCGCAGGCTTTCCCGCACCGATTGACCTGTCAGAAGGGCGCCCGAAAGTACGGCGGCTGCGGTTGCCACTCCTGCGATGACGGCGAGATTGGTTCGCCAGTAATGGAAAAGGCTGCGAAATAGCAGTTGTTTCAGCTTCACGGATCACTCCTGCAGGCCACTAGCCCGCGCCCTCCGGCTGCAGACGGGCTTCGCTGAGCCGGTAGCTGTGGCTGAATTTCGCAGCTACCTCCGGATTGTGCGTAACGACAATCAGGATGTCCCGCCTCCGCTTGTGAAGATTGATCAATAGCTCCGTAACCACCTCCGTGGAGTCGTGGTCCAGGTTCCCGGTCGGCTCGTCACAAAGAACGACGTCGGGCTTCATCACGAGGGCGCGGGCCAGCGCCACGCGCTGCTTTTCGCCTCCCGACAGCTCATGCGGATGATGGTGCAGCCGGGAGCGCAATCCGACCTGGTCGAGCAGGTCCAGGGCCCGGGCCTCGGCGGAATCATCCGGAGGCGCGGGCAGGGTCGGGATGAGGACGTTTTCCAGCACCGTGCACTGGGGAAGCAGGTGGTGATCCTGAAATACAAAGCCGATCTTCCGGTTGCGAAAGGCGGAGACGCTTCGCTCATCCAGCTCGTATGGATTCACGCCCTCGAGCAGAACGGTCCCTTCCGTGGGCGGTTCGAGCGCACCCAGGATATAGAGAAGCGTGCTCTTTCCGCTCCCTGATGGGCCTGTAATGGAAATGGCATCGCCCGCACTCAGGTGGATGCTGACATCGGACAGCACGTTTAGGTGTCCGCCCGCCATGGGATATTTTTTTGAAATATTGCGCACTTCAAGCATGGGATCCTTTTCGCAAATGCCAATCCGTATCCTGATTCCGGTGCCAACCACCTCCGGCACAGCCGGAGACTTGACTGTTTACCGTTCGAAGCAGTTGGATGAACTACACTGCCTCTAACCGCTGACATACGCCGATCGTTGCCTTATTGATTGGCGTTCCTCAGCGGTTTGTCGGTGTATGTCGGCGTTCAATGATCCTGAAACTGTCAAACTCTGTGAGTCCCCAGCAGAGCTGAGGGATTACGCGTTTATTCCCTGCCTATTCGTCACCGTTTTATAAGCATGCGATAGATCTGTAACGCTTTTTCCGCCATTTGCGATGCGCTGTAATGCTCGCGCACGCCATGATAGCCCCTCGCGCCCATTTCCGCTCTTTTTTCGGGATTTTTCCAAAGCTCCAGCAAACCCTCCGCCAGTGCGTCCGGGCTATCCGGTTCGACCAGGAGCCCGCCGCCGGTCGTTTCGATCATTTCCGTGAAGGCCCCGCGCCGCGGCTGAACCACGGGAATGCCGCCGGCCATGGCTTCAAGCAGGAATAGTCCTTTGGGCTCGGCGTAGGGTGTGGGGACTGAGAAGACGCTTGTATTTCTCAAGAAATCCAGTTTTGCGCTCCGGTCGAGTTCGCCATGATAGCTGAAATGATCCGAAAGCCCCCAGGAAGCCAGATTTTTCCGGATGCCCGAAAGATAGGGTTTATGATCCGGGGCCAGGTATCCTGCGGCCCACAGGCGGCTGGCGCTCCGGTTGTTGAGAAGCCTCAGGCGGCGATAGGCTTCGCACAGGAAGTGCAGCCCTTTCTCGGGACTGATCCGTGCCAGGTAGCCGACGGTAAATGGTTCGGAGTCCTTCCGGTCCGCGAGCTCAAACCCGTCGAAATGGATGCCCAGGGGAACGACGTGGATGCGGTCCGCCTTTAACCCGAGATAGCCGGCCATACTGCGGGCGCCGAAATGGCTTACGGCTATGAAAGCATCGACCGCATCCGCATGTTCGCGAATCAGCCGGATAGATTCCTCCCGGTGAACCTCGGGCAATCCCTCCAGGAACAAATCTTCTCCCTGGAAAGTGCAGCATACCGGCACGTTCATTGCAGCCTTCAGAGCCGGCGCCAGCGCGATGAGCATGGAATTGGGGAGATTGATGATTTCAGGTGAAACCTCGCTTTTTAAAAATCCCACCAGTTCCCGAATTTCCCCGCGCGCAGAACCGTGGGCGCCCTTCAACATGGAAACCGTCAGCGTTCCCAATCCGGCAGGATTCACGCTTATGCCCGAGCGGGTGGCAAGCCGCAGCAGTGGAGCGGAATCCAGGAGCCGGCTGATAAAGCGTGGGTACCTGCGCAAAGCTTTGAAGCGCTGCCGGAGATAAACATTGATGCCGCCCATGAACACGCGGTGCATGCTGACATTGTCCTCGTCGGTACGCGTCGGCGTGTACGTGGGAATCAAAAGCACGTCGTGGCCTGCGTTCATCAGGGCGCGGGCGAGGGCGTTGTCGCGCAGACAGCTTCCGCAGTACATTCTTCCCGCCCCGGCCGTGATGCAGGCAATCCGCATGTAGGTTCAGCTCCCAAAGCAGTAGAGCGCGCCGTCCTGAGACCCGATGAAGAGGAATCCCCGGACGGCGGCGGGCGATGCCGGCAGCGGGGCGCCGGCCGTGAACTCCCAGTTTTTTTTGCCGCTTGCCAGATCCAGCTCATACAGGAGCCCGTCATTCGATCCGACAAAAACCCGGTTTCCGGCAATGAGGGGAGAGGACTCGACCCGGGCTCGCGTCGCAAATGTCCAGATCTGCTTCCCGGTGGATCTCTCCAGGCAGTGCACAAGTTTATCCCTTCCTCCCAGGACGACGCGGTCTGCCGTCACAGCTGCCGAAGAATAAAAGGGGAAACTGCGGCTCGGGTGCCTGTATGTCCACCGGGTAGCCTTGCCGCCGAGATCTATGGCAAGCACTTCGTTCGCGAAGGTACCGACATAAACGGCGTTATCCCGTATTGCGGCGGAAGCGCCGGTATAGCCCCCAAGCTGCAAGGCGAAGAGCTGCTTCCCGGTTGAAGCATCGATGGCCCTCAGGTTTTCATCGCACCCGGAAACGTAAACGCGGCCCCGGTCGAGGGCCGGAGTACAGTGCACCGGGCCATCTGTAGTGTATTTCCATATCAGGGCGCCGGTTTTGGCGGAGAGGCAATAGAGATTCTGGTCGTAGGACCCGAAAAAGACCCTGTCGCCTGCGCAATTGGGCGATGATTTGATTTCGCTTTCGGCCTTGAATGTCCATCGGCCCTTCCCCGTTGCCGCGTCGACCGCGTGGAGAATTCCCTCGAGGTCGCCGACATAGACCATCCCGTTCCCGACGCAGGGCGAGGATTCCTGCACGGGTCCGGTTGTGGCATAGCGCCAGCGCATCTTCCCGGTGGCAAGATCCACGGCATAGAGGGAACCGTCCATCGATCCGACGTATACCGCGCCCCCGGAGATGGCCGCTGAAGACTCTATGGAATCTTTTGCACGGAATTCCCATCGCAGCTTGAGCGCTTTCGGCAGTTCGACATCCGCTATGCCGGTCAGCGAAGGCGAGCCGCGGAACATCGGCCATCCGGCCGGAGATAAATCGGCGGCCAGGGCGGAAAACAGGAACAGAATTGCGAATGACGAATGACGAATGACGAATTGAAACGTACTGGATAGCCGGGCGGTCAGGATGGTGCTATTCGGAATGGCCGGATTTGCCGGATTCCTGGCAGTATAAGTCCATTCGTCATTCGTCATTCGCAATTCGTCATTGATTTTGGATGGCATAGAGCTCCATGCGGTTCATGATGTACAGCACACCGTTCGCGGCCACGGGCGTGCCGTATATTGCGCCGCCCATGTTGATCTCCGATAACTTTTTGAGCTCTTTGCCGGACTGGAAAACCACGACATCCCCGTCCTCGTCCCCGAGGTAAACTTTCCCGTCTGCCACGAATGGCGAACCCCAGATTGCGGCAAGCATATCGTAAGTCCAATAAGGCTTCCCGGTTTGAAAGTCCAGGCAATGGAGAAATCCGGTGAAGTCTGAAATATAAACCAGGCCATCGGCTATTGCCGCGGTTGAGATGGAGCGCCGGATTTTGTCACAGTGCCATACAAGCCCGGTTTCGGTGATCACGCCCCGCCTGGACGGATCGATGCAGTACATGTGCCCGATGCCTTCTCCGTTTTCCGGATCCTGCCCGACGGCGAGAACCACTTTCCCTTCATGGAAAACCGGTGTGGCGATGATGTAATTGCGCGTTTTGGGCCAGACCGCATCCTTTGGATTCATATCGAAGCTCCAGAGCTTCTGGCCTGTGCGAGCCTCGAAGCCGTAGAGCCATCCATCGCCTCCCGGGAAAAATACCTGCGGCACTCCCGCGACTTCTCCCAATGCCGGCGACGACCACTGGCCGTGAAGAATGCGTTCCCCCGGCGAATTATCCTTCCAGACAACCTTTCCGGTATTCTTATCCACGGCAATGAAGCTGGGAGCCAGGGGCGAAGTGATTTTTTCGTGGTTTTCGTCCTGACCGTTCGAAGTCTCGACAAAAACCAGGTCTTGCCAGATAGCGGGGGAGGAGTTGGCCATATTGTGCTGTACGACGCCCAACTCCTTCATCATGTCCAGTTTCCAGATGATGTCCGCATCCGTGGGGCCCTTGTAGGACTCATCTTTAAAAGGGCCATCGTTGGCGCCGTCGAGAAATCCCTCGGTGTCCAGGCAAACCAGTTCGCCGCGGTTGGTGACGTAGTACAGCCGCTTGCCTTCGACAGCCGGGGAAGAGCAGACTCCCTGTTCGGGCCAGTCCAGTCCCTGCTCCAATTTGTCGGAAACTGCCTGCCACAGGAATTTTCCGTCCGCTTCGCGCAGGCACAGTAGAATGCCCTTGTCGCCCGTGATTTCGGCATTCTTTGGATTGTCGTTGTTGGTTCCGAGAAAGATCTTCCCGCCTGAAATAACCGGATTACCGTAAGAGGTTGATCCCAGGCCTGCTTTCCACTTGATGTTTTTCCCCGTGGCCGCATCCCACACCGCCGGAAGATTTTTCATGGGCGATGTCATGTTCCGGCCCGATGTGCCGCCCCACATCGGCCAATCCTGCGAGGCGATGGGCAGCACCATCAGGAGCGCCAGAAGGGATCCCATAATTGCATATTTAGGTTGATGGAAATTTTTTCGCATGTTTTTTCCCAGGCACTCGTCAAAAAGCCGAAATCTCGGACACCCGCTTTCCCGGCTTTGGCTATTTTGCCTTTACGTTGTAGCAGGCAAGCACTCCCTGATTGCGGATGTAAAGCTTGCCGTCACAGACTACGGGATGGGCCCAGCTGGGCCAGCCCTGGTCTGCGATTTCAAACCGGCCTTTTTCCAGATAGGCCGATGGATTCGCTTCTGCCAGGCCGACTTTGTTATCCTCGGATAAAAGATATAAATTGCCATCCGCATAGGCAAGCGATCCCTTGCCCACGCTTCGGTGACGCCAGCGCACTTTTCCGGTTTCAAACTCCATGCAGGTCAGAATTGCGTTGGAAAATCCGTAAAGAAAGCCGTTGACCAGAATCACGCCCCCGTGGTGGTTCATCATGCCTGGGCTGAAATATTGCTCCTCGGCTTTGACCAGTCCGTATTCCGATCTCAATCGCAGCAGGGCTGAACCCGTATCGTAGGCCGTAGTGTAGAAAACCTTGTTGTTGAAAAAAATCGGCGTCGCGATATTTGCAGTCCGGTTCGAGACCTTTGGATAACGCCACATGAGTTTGCCGTCGTTTGCCCTCACTCCGACGCCGGCTCCCGAAGTGAGAGCCATGATGGTGCGGACACCCTGAACGTCGGCAACGATGCAAGAAGAATAAGCGGCCGGATCGCTCAGGTCCGCGGAAGTCCAGACGGTTTTACCGGTGGCTTTGTCCAGGGCCGCTATCGCGGCTTTCTCTCCCCCGGGCGTAATGATGAGGTTTTTGCCGTCTATCAGAGGAGATTCGCTGATGTGCCATTTCGGGTTCTTTCCCTTGAACCTGGCGAGAATGTTCTGCGACCATACTTCGGACCCGTCCTGCGCATTGATGCACGCAAGGTCGCCGTTTTCCGAAAGCGCATAGAGCCGATCGCCTTCCAGGCTGGGCGTCCCGCGCGGCCCGCCTCCCCTGTCCTGTTCCACGGCCCGTCCCAGTGATCTCATCCAGATTTTCCGGCCGTCGGATCGATTCAGGCAGAAAACGACGCTTTCTTTGCCCTGAGTGCCCTGGACGTAAATGCGGTCGCCCTGTATGGCTACAGTGCCATAGCCTTGCCCCAGTCCCTGAATGGACCAGAGAAGGGGCGGGCCTGTCTTTGGCCATTCCTTCAGCAGGCCGGTTTCGCTTGAGACGCCCTGCCGGCCGGGGCCGCGCCATTGAGTCCAATCGCTATTGAAAGCGACTGCCGGGATCACAAATCCCAAAAATAAAGCGGGCAACTTGAAAAGACGCATAGGCTTCTCCACCCAATAAACAGGGGTATCAGAGCGCGGGAAATTCACCAGGTCAGGATACAGGATGCAGGAACAGGGATTCAAGTGCGGCTGCCCCGGTCAAAAGCTCTCCAAATGCCGCCGGTTTCCCTTGACCTGTTTCCCGGAATCCATAAACCTATAATGCAGGAGGATTAGGTTATGAAGCGTTCCGGCGTGTTTTTTATATCCCTGGCGGTTTTATGCATGGCCCTGGCAATCTGGACACAGGCCTCAATCCCTGTCCCGGCGGCAGGCGATTGGCCCTACTGGCGCGGACCGGCTGCAGATGGAATGGCGGTCGGTGATGGGCCGCTGAAATGGACAGATACCCAAAATGTGAAATGGAAAATCGGAATTCCGGGACGCGGCCACTCCAGCCCGGTTGTTTGGGGTGACCGGATATTCCTTACGACGGCCATCAAAATCGGGGCTGCCGATGCGCCGGCAAAACCCCCGGAGCCTGGCGCCCAACCGAATCCACTCATTTCGCCCGGGCCCCAGGTCGAGCACCAGTTCGATGTGCTTTGCCTCGACCGCAAGACCGGCAAAATACTATGGCAGCGCACGGCAACCAGGGCCGTGCCCCACGAGGGATATCACGGCACTTACGGCAGCTTTGCCTCCAATTCGCCGGTCACAGACGGCAAATATCTGTATGCCTTTTTTGGATCGCGCGGCATGTATTGCTACGACCTGGAAGGGAATTTGATCTGGAAGAAAGACTTCGGCGTTCAGATGAAGATGAGGATGTCGTTTGGGGAGGGGATGGGGCCGGTCATCTCCGGCAACCGGCTGTTCCTGGTGTTTGACTATGAAGGGGATTCGTTCATGGTCGCGCTCGACAAAACCACCGGAAAGGAAATCTGGCGGGTGAACCGGGAGGAGAAGTCGAATTGGGCCGCTCCGCTGGTTGTGGAATACGGCGGCAAGAAACAGGTTGTGGTGAGCGCTGTCAACAAGGTCCGCAGCTACGACTTAGAGAGCGGGAAACTGATATGGGAATGCGGCGGACTGGGCAGCAATACAATCCCGCACCCTGTTCGCCAGGACGACCTTGTTTTCGTCATGAGCGGGCACAGGGATCCCAAGCTCATGGCAATCCGGCTTGGCAGGGAAGGGAATTTGACCGGCACCGACGCCGTCGTCTGGAGCCAGACGCGGGGGAATTCCTATACTCCTTCGCCGGTCCTTCACGACAACAAGCTTTATGTTTTGACCGACAACGGCATGGTCAGCTGCTACAATGCCCGAACCGGCGAGCCATACTACCATCAGGTCCGCCTGCCCAAATCCTACAGCTTCAAGTCTTCTCCCGTGGGAGCGAATGGAAGGCTCTACCTGGCGAGCGAAAACGAGGATGTGCTGGTGCTGCGGATGGGCGAGAAGTTCGAAGTGCTTGCGACGAATACCATGGCCGACCAGATGTTCATTGCCACCCCGGCCATATACGGTGGCGAGATTTTTCTCCGCAGCCAGAACCGACTATATTGCATCGGGCAGAATTAGTGGCATGTTGTGGACTCGGTTTTGAACGCGGACGATCAGGATAAATACGCGGAGAAATCCCGGATTCTGTGGGGAAGGATTTATCGTTGAGATAGATGCCGGACGGGATTTCCTTTAAACTTATGCAATGGGAGGTGACGAAATGGGAAACACTCTGAGAGCGGCAGGTCCGGCTGGTTTCGGCAGTCTTGCCCTGGTCGTCGCGCTGGCCTTTGCGTCGGCGCCCCTGATTTTTGCCCAGCGCACTCCGCTGAAACCGGGCATGAATTTCTTCTCGCCCCAGCAGGATGTCGAACTGGGGCAGAAAGTCGCCCAGGACGCGGAAACCAAGCTGCCGATGCTCAACAACCGGCAGGTGGACGATTATCTGAACAGGCTGGGGAAAAAGCTGGCTGGCAACGCGCCGGGCGAAAAATTTCCGTATCAGTTTAAATGCGTCAACGATTCCACCATCAATGCATTTGCCCTGCCCGGAGGTTTCCTCTTTATCAACCGCGGAACCATCGAGGCTGCGGATAATGAAGCCGAACTGGCCGGCGTCATCGGCCACGAAATCGGGCACGTCGCTCTGCGGCACGGGACCAACCAGGCCAGCAAGCAGTACCTGGCGCAGGCGCCGCTGGCGATCCTGGGCGGATTCCTGGGGAGCAATTCCGTGGGCGCAATCCTTGCCCAGATCGGCACCGGCTTTGCCCTCAATTCGGTTCTCCTGAAGTATTCCCGCGACGATGAGCGCCAGGCAGATTTGATGGGGGCACAGATCCTTTATGATACGGGCTATGATCCGCAATACGTGGCCAAATTCTTTGAAAAATTGGAGGGCGGGAAAGGTACGGATTTTTTCAGCAGCCACCCGAATCCGGAAAACCGCATACAGAATATCGGCGCTGAAATCGGGAGGCTGGGGGCAATTTCAGCCGATGCCTACAGCGATTCCAGGGAATTCCGCAACATTCAGCGTCTGGTGAAATCCCTGCCTGCCGCTCCCAAGGCAGCCGCTGCGGAGACTCAAAAGCAAACCCCGGGAGCGGCGAGGCGGCCCGCAAGCCCCTCCAACCGGTACAAGAACCTCGATACGGCGAGTGTGCGGCTGAGTCATCCCGACAACTGGCAATCGTATGTGGAGGATCAGGCGTTCACGCTGGCTCCCGACGGGGGCATTGTGGATACGGGCGATATGAACGCCCTTGCCTATGGCGCCATGATGGCCGTGTTCACGCCGCAAAGCGGCCGGCGATCGGGATCCACCGGGCTTGAAGAAGCCACGAATCAGCTCATAGAAAATCTGCAGCGTTCAAATTCAGCCATGCGGAAATACAAGGACAACGGCACGATCAGGGTCGGGGGGCAGTCGGCATTGTCGATACTCTTCACGAACGATTCTCCGCTGGGCGGACGCGAAGGGGATTGGCTGGTCACGGTTCTGCGTCCTGAGGGATTGGTGTACTTCATCTTTGTGGCTCCGGAGCAGGAATTCGACAATTATCAGCGCGCATTTGAGCAGATATTGGGCTCGGTCCGGTTCCAGTAGGGCCGCCCCAACGCTGCCTGCTGCGTGTTCGGGGAGTTCCAGGCCCGACTTGCGCAGAATCTCCCGGGTGCGAAAGCCACCGGATCTGCCGGTGAGGCAGTATCAACCTGATAAATACCGAATAAATCGAATAACGAATGTCGAATTTCGAATATTGGACCCGGTGTCATTCTGTATTCGACATTCTGCGGTTCAAAAAGCTTTACTGATGTCTATTTCGCGTGAAGCCGGTTTGATATTTCATCAGTAGCCATCAGCCCCCTAAAGGGGCCGGCAGCCTTAAAACCTCCGGCTTTGACTCAGATTACTGCCAGGATTCGGTATGTTATTTCTTGATTCTATCGGGTCAGAACCACAGCCGGACACAACTCCTGGCCGTCGATGCCCAGGAGCCGGAGCGAGAGCCGCTCCGCCGATGCTTCCAGCTCGAGGAAGCCGATGGCGCCAACAGCGCAGCCTCCGCCCTTGACACTTACTCGGCGGCGCGGATCCTTTCCGCCTCCGCCGGCAATGATGTGCTGAATTCCTTCCATTTCAAGATGCTGCATATCGTGTTCGTGCCCGGCGAGGTAGGCGTCCACCTTGCACATCTTCAGCAGGGGAAGGAGTCTCTCCTTCAGGCGTTTCGAGTCTCCGTGGCGGCCGCTGAAATAAATCGGGTGGTGGCCGTAAACGATCGTCCATTTTGCATGGGTGGGCCTGGCGAGTTCGGCCGCGAGCCAGTCGCGCTGTGCGTCCGACCATGGCCTGGACCGTAAGAAGCCGAGGGTTCCCTCATCGGTATCGAGAGCCAAAAATCGCGCAGGGACGGCACAGAGATCAGGAGATATTCGCTCCGTTCATGTATATGCCCGGCGCTTCCTTCTCAACCATAAGCGGAGGATATCCGGTCTACGAGAACGGGAAATGGAGCTGGCAGCCTCTGCTTGACCGTATCTGGACCGCGACGGCGTCGAACTGTTCAAGACGAATTATTACAAATTCGAGGGATGGGACGCCGATAACGGTTGGCCCACTAGAAAGACGCTGGAGTCTGTGGGCCTCAAGCGGATAGCCGATGTACTGGCAAGCAGGAGCAAGTTAGGCGCCTGATTTGTGCCACTATTAAAACATCATTTGCGAACGGCTCTATAACTATATCTTTGAGAATGGCTCTACAGCAGCCCTCCGGCGACCGGATGAAAAATCAGTGCTGTCCAAATTGGCCCATTGGAAGCAGAGGGCTCATTGAAAGCATTCAACTTGTGGCTCATGAAGTGCCCCTGCAAGGACGAGGTTGGCACCAAGCCCCGGTAGGGGCGGAAAGAGAATAGCCAGGGATGAGCGGAGCGAATCCCTGGTTCCTATGGCGAAGAAAAGAGCCCTGGGAAGGGCGAAAGACTATATGCTATCGCCCTTCCAGGGCTCTTTCCATTGCCAATTCCTACCAGGGGTTCGCTGCGCTCACCCCTGGCTATTGTCTGCCGGGCCTCCGGCCCTTAGAAATCGAAAGCTAATTTTGACAAGAGCGATGAAAAATCGACGGTTTGGGATATGAAGAGCCACCTTGGATGTCAGGCTGTTATCCAGGAATTGAAAGGGCTATTTCTTGAGTCATCCTATTTGCTTCCGTTCATCTGCGGCCTCGGTCCATAAACCGGCGGCCGCTGACCGGCTTCCAACGCCCCAAGGTCCGGTGCCTTGCCTTCAAAGTCATCATTAATGTTGGGCAGAATGCAGCCGGCATCCACTGCGACAGAATTCGGGCGCAGGCGGAAATCCAATTCCTCGGGTTTATAGATTCTAATGAGATTATAGGGATCGGGCTTATTCACCTTCGTGAATATGTCGTAATCAACAAGCATGCTGTGTTTGTCCTGGCCGGTAGCCTGGCTATATTCAGCGAGACTTTTATATATTCTCCGCACTCCCGGCCTGGAATAGTCCCTCAGGATGTCCAATGGGGGAGAGTTCCAGGCAAAGGAATATTGCGCCGTTGCATCCACCCGGAATCCGTTATAGTCCGATGAGGTGTAATTGGTGAAAGTATTGACGGAGAAGATGGTCTCCGAGGGCAGCCATCCGAGAATGAGGTTATTCCGAAAATGATAATTGGAGGCATTTCCGGAAGCGTCGGCTTTGGCCGCGAAGGTATTGTGGTAGTAAATCATGCCCGAAGGATGGGCCGCGTGCTTCGTAATATTCGGAACATGATAAACCACGTTTCTTATAAAATACGCCGGACCGCCATACAGGGTTTGTGAACTCAAGCCGTTCATGGCGGCGTTTATGCAATAGTTGCGAAGTATTCGAACGTTATACATGTTTCCGTCGGCTTCGATAAAATCGTCATGCATATTGGTGATGAAGTTGTTGTATATGTCATTGGATACGAACATCCTGTCCCGCTTCAGCACTTCTTCAACCGGATAAGCTTCGGGATGTCCATAGGCTGGATACCCATCCGGGACGCCATAGGTGGCATGGTCAATTCCGTCATGAAAATTGGCAATGTGATTGTGGCATAGGACATGGCCGGATCCGGCAAACTTGATGGCATATTCCGAGAGGCATTCCCCGGCAGGGTAGGGACTGATCGTTGTCGGATCGCCCCATCGTTCCAGGTTGTGCGGGTTGTGTCTGCCGATAAAGGTGCTGTCGGCTATATAAAAGTTCTTTGATCCCGACCAATCGGTGTGAATGCCTTTGCCGATATTTTCGAAACGGCATCTTTTAATAGTCAATCCACTCGAGCCGATTATGCTTTTTTGGCCTGCCCAAAAAGCAACCTCCGTATTCCGAATGGTCAGGCCCTCGAAATAATGGTAATTTGCGGCCATTACATTGAAGAGGTTGAAATTTCCATTGCCGTCAAAAATTACTTCCCCATCTCTCGCAGCCTTTATCACAATAGGTTTTTCGGGTGTCCCGCTTTGCGTCAGAAAATAGGTGCCTGAGAAATTTGCACCTTGCCCCTGGGGCGTCGCGAATAGATCGCTTCCATATTGAGTCCAATCCTCTTTGTAAATTCCTGCGTGGATAAGGATGATATCGCCCGGTTGAACCCGAGGCGGCGCCAGATTGCCCCAGTCTGCGACGCACCATCCAATGTAATAGGCCGCCATCAGGTTGATAAAGGCCGGTTCCTGTTTCGGACCGCCATAATCCCTTGGATACACATGATAGACTTTTCCGCCGGAGAAAGGCTTCGGTTCGGGACGGGTACGCACTGTCACCGTCTTCAGTGCCTCTCCAAGGACACCATCCGGGTCGACCATCAGAAATCTGCACTCATACTCCGTATCGGGTTCCAGATCGAGTATGCTTCCCGCAAACAGATTTGGAGTTACATAGTCAATTCTATTATTGGTTGCACCGTAGGGAGGGGTAGCCCAGAAACCGTCGGCCACCTTGGTTGGGGCGAAGGCATAGATGCTTTGCTCATTTTGAATGCGAAGCAGCGGCAGTGCTGCCCTCCAAACAGTATCGTCTTTTTTGCGATAGGAGACTTGAACGGCGCCGTTGTGATTCGCATCTCCCTCAATGTACCATTCAAAGCCGAGATTCATAAGGGTTGGCGGCTCAACAACGAACCTCAGGGGTTGGACGGCATTTTTATCTTGCGCTGCTTTGGCGCCTGAACACTGCAGAGCCAAGAGGAATACCAGGACGGAGGATGCCAACAGGCTCTTGATTTTCATGATTGCTTCCTTTCCGGATGCCATAACTGCGGATGGATCGCGCGAAGGATACGCATACGACTGCCCCATCGGGGGTATACCATAAAATAATGCTTAGCACCCTCTTTGGGAGTTCATCGCAACCGGTGATCCGCGCGGCGGACAATTTACAACAATGGGCTGCTTCACGCGGTTTGCTTGTTTTTCAATATCGCGGGATCGAGGTGGCGATGATGAAAGATCCGGATGCGCTTGAATTTGCCTTCTTCGTCCAGATCGTAGATAACACACTGATTCAGGACGCTGACATCTCCCATTTTCCGCTGGCCGCCCGCTGCGCCTGTCGCAGTGGTTTTTAAAGCGTGGAACTCGGTGATAAGCTCGACGCAGAAATGGCTGCCCTCGGAAAGGAACACCCCCACATTGATAACTTCACGAACGTTTTGGGTAAGTGCCTTATAGTTTTTGATAAATTCCTCCGGGCCGTGGAGTGTCCTGGCAGTGGCGCCGCTAGGCAGGGAGCCCATGAAGTTATCCGGATAGTCCAGGGTGACATCCGGGCTGAAATAGCCTGCAACACTTTCAAAATCCTTCTTATTGAAATAATCGATGTACTCCAGAAACTGTTCTCGGGTCATGGCATGGACGCTGGATTCAGTCTTCGGTTTATCGGTTGCAGGAGCCGGACTGTCGCTGCATGCCAGCGAACCCATCACTGCTGCCCCCGCAACGCCGGCGGCTGCATTCTTAACAAACTCTCTTCGTGAATGGTTCTTCTCATTTTTATCTGACTTCATAACCGCTCCTCCTTTTGGATTTGATAATGGTTCCAGATGCTACCAGGTTCATAACCGAAAAGGGCATAATCCCCTGCGAATTGAATCAGAAGCAAATGTCCAACCGACCTATTTCGTCCAATTCATCCTGAGCAAAAGCCTGTTGTCGGCCGTTGCAGACATCCCCTTCACTTGGCAATGATCATAATGAATTAAGGGCGCTTAGGCCTATTATAGGCGGCGGAGGCTATTGTCGGAAAGAAAATCCCAGGCTCCATGAGGCCTATATTCGGGTCAGACCAATCGGTTTGATCCATCCGGCGTCATCGACACAATGGAGCGGCAAGTCCGCTACAGCCAGAATAACGGGAGCAGTCCGAGAAGGGCGAGTGCGACAAGAAGCAGAAAGCTTTGGCGGCCGGCGCTGCGGCTGCCGAAGGCATACGCGTAAATGCCCTTAGCCAGGTTGTTGCTGGCTGCGGCTATCGCTATGGCGCCGGCGCTCATGCCGAGTTGTGCAGCAGAATCGGTGGCCTGAGTCATGCTCAGTATAAATGGATCCACATCCGTGAAGCCGATGACGGCTCCCAGGGCATAAAGCCCCGTATTCCCCATGTAAGCGCGCGCCAGCCTAGTAACTACAAGAACGATTAGGAAAATTCCCGCGAAAAAGAAGGCGGTCCGCAGTTCCAGCGGATTTGCGTGCTGAAACTTGCGCTGCAGTTTTTCGGACGCGCCATCCGGCTGTCTTGACCACAGCCATCCTGTCAGACCTGCGGCCAGAGCCAGCAAGAGGAAAGGGACTGCCAGAAGCCGCAGCAGGCTCCAGCTGAATATGCCAATGAGGATTGTCATCCGCAGGTACATGAACGCCGATGCCAGCAGTGTGGCCCCCGCGAACAGATGGGGATGGTCTTCATTTTTCGACCTCTTGGCGAGCGCTACCGTCGTCACCGTCGAAGAATAGATGCCTCCGAGGATTGCTGAAAGCAGGATACCGCTCTCCTTCGTTGCCTGCAGAAGAAGATAGCTCCCATACGACACCGTGCTCACCGCCACGACGACCAGCCAGGTTTTGAATGGATTGATCTGGAAGCGGCCGAATGCCTGGTTGGGAATGACGGGCAGAATCACCGCCGTGAGCAGCAGGAATTTGGTGAAAGTAAGGATCTCGTGCGGCGCTATGCGTTGGGTCAGGCCTTCGAGCACTTCCTTCAGTTCCAGGAGAAGCATGCTGGCCACCGTCAGCGTAGTCGCTATCCAGAAATAGTCGTGATAGACCAGCGAGCCCAGGAGATAGGTGATCAGACCCGTAAACTCCGATGTGACGCCCGGCATGTCCGCAGGATGGTGCGAGTTCAATTTGTGCCAGTAAGAGAGCATCATGAATCCGCTCACGGCCAGGAAACCCAAAATCTCGGCCAGAAGATGCGGGCCGGACAGCAGGGCGAGGGCATATCCGGTCAGGGCGATCATCGGGTAAGTGCGCACGCCGCCAAACGAATAATGCTGGTCGCTTACCTTGTGCTCCTCGCGTTCCAGGCCGATGAGGAACGCCAGGAAGAGTACCAGCACAATCTTGATCCCCTCGGTGGGCAGCAGCTGCACGAATTGATCGATTTGGAAGGACATGTTTTTTTGATTCGAGATTTGAAATTCGAGATTAATACGAATCGGTTTGCAGGTAAAGAGGCATTGCAGGCAAAATCAGGACCTGCAAACGAACGGGCGATGCCCCATATGTATGGCAAATCCCTGGCTTCGCCGGGGACTCACGGAGCTTGAATGCTAATTACTAATAGGTTCATTGGTAAGTGGACATACATGGGATATAAACCATCGACAGGCATAAGCACAACTTGCCACGAATTCCACTAAGCGTTGGGCTGGCCTTCGGCCCCTGCACGAACAACGTTTTTTTGTGAAATTCGTGGCTGGCTTTGTTCGGGTTGCCCATTCCTATGTCGGCTTATCTATGAACTGATTAGTATATTTTCTTATCCAGGCTCAGCTTCTGAATAAGCGCGTCCAGCTGCTTTTGGGCCGCCGCGCGCGCGGTCTCGATCTTTTCCCGCTCGGTCCGGATGGCGGCGAGGCGGTTCTCCTGGCTGTCGAGCTGCCGGATATAGCGCTGGCGCAGAGTGGCCTCTTCGGGCGTCTGGCTCAATCTTTGCAGGTTGCCCCGCACGCGCTCCTGGTCCTTGAATATCTCGTTTTGCTCTTTGTCGAGCGCGGTGATTTTCTGGTCAGGTCGTTGATCTCCGATTTTTTGTCGGCAATTGCCTGCAGCGATTTTTCTATCTCCGGATCGATCGAGCGTTCCCGCACCCAGACCGCGATCTGTTCGGGCGTAATCGAGGAGATGGAGAAAGCGGATTCCAGGGGGGATTCCTCCCGGACGACGAATTCGGTCGTCGCCTTCGGCCTGGATTCCACCTGGGGGCTTCAATGGAACTTATCCAGCCCGCCTGCACCGGATCGGTTGCGGTTTCGGACTAAGGCCGCATTTTACCGTCCGCCTTCCATAAATATAGCGTGCGGGTGAAACCGCTCTCATCGGCGATGTTCTCGGTCTTGAACGGCTGCCAGTCCCCCATGCCGAAAGAGTGGGATACGATCCGTGCCCCCGGTTTCAATTGCCGGGTCAGGATCGGCCGCAGGGTAAGGTTGGACCCGGTGAGCAGATAAAGGGTAACCACAGTGGCAGGAGAGACGTCCACTGTCATGGCATCCTCCAGCTTGAAGCTTACCAGGTCCTCAACCCCCGCAGCTTTTGCATTGGCCCGCGATTCCTCGATGCGGCTCGGGTCGATGTCGACTCCCACGGCATGAGCTCCGTACTTCTTTGCGGCTGTGATGACGATACGGCCATCTCCGCATCCGAGGTCGTAAAGAACATCTTTGGAAGTGACTTCGGCCAATTCGAGCATCTTTTCCACCACAGGCTGCGGCGTGGGTACATAGGGGGCCAGCAGCTGCTGCGGGAGCGGAGCGGCAGCGGCCGCTGCCAGCGCGGCAAAGGCGAAGCCCAAACACACGATCAGAGCTGAATTCCTATTGAGCATGCGGTTCCTCCAAGTCGAGTCTCCGGTCACCAAAAGCTGCAGCCGGGAACACAGGATTCCGGGCTCCCGGGATTCGATCATCAGAATACTCCAGCAACAGATGCTATTGCCAGAGCCCAAATTTTCATTCGCTGCAGGAAAGACTGCAAACGCCAACCCATGGAGTGAGGGCCGGTATTTGCAGGAGAGGAGCTCAACCGATCAGATTTTGCCGAGGGCTTTCAGCACACGTTCCGGCGTCGCGGGATGGTGCAGGATCCATTTCCCGGCGGCGTTGGCTTTACGGCATATTGCAGAATTTTCCGCTTCAACTCCCGCGCCGCAAGCACCCGCTGGGATGTAATGTAGGGCGTTGAGAAAGGCCCTCCGGGCTGCCACATGTAAAAGCTGCTGTTATCGGAGCGGCGCTCATGGACGACCGTATCCTCGTACCGGGAAGGTAATTGTCCCGGGTGTAAACAGCCTTTCCGCTTGTCCGTTCATGCGCATCCTGTAAATCGCGATTTTATCCGGGATTGGGAGAAGTTTTGGATATTTTGGATAGATTAGGGATAGATCCGGTAGATTAGAGGGATTAGGAGGGATTAGAGACACCCATTTACTGAAAGCCGCAGATCTCAGGACACGGAATGAAGTTTGAGCCCCAGACCTGATACCCTCTCAATAGGATATTCCGGGATATGCGGCAGCAAAAGAAACGGGAAGAAGCGAGATCCTTCCTCCCCGGATCTATTCCGATGCTCCCTGAATGGCTCGCTTTACTAGCGTCCTGGCGATTTCCACCTTATAGGAGTTCATGCTGAGCGGCCGCGCTCCGGCAAGCGCCAGTGCGGCTGCGTCTGAAGCCGAAGCCTCATCGATCGGCTTGCCCTTCAGAGCAGCTTCAGCGGCTTTGGCCCGGATTGGAGAGGGCGCCACCGCACCCAGCGCTATGCGGGCATCGGAGCAGACACCGTTTTTCATCATTACCACGGAAGCGACGCTTACAAGAGCAAAATCGATCGGCTTCCTCAATGTAAACTTTGCGTAGCTTTGCCTTGCCCCCCTGGGAGGCTTGGGAATCCGTATTTCCTTGATCAGCTCATCGCTTTCAAGGACCGTGGAACTGGAAGCCGTAGCGGCAAAAAATTCAAGCGCCGCGAGTGTTCTCTTTGTCGTAACAACGCTTGCGTCCAAAGCTACCAGGGCTGTTGCCAGATCCGATGGGCCGACCGCGGGACATCCGCAGTAAATGCAGCGTTGAGCCTCGGCCTCGATTTCAGCAGGGCTAAGGCCTGGGATATCCTCGAATTGCAGGCTCCGGATCCGCTCATCGGCCGGAAGTTCCACAGCTTTGACGCGAGCAATGTCCCGGATAGACGACTCGGGATATTCCGTCTCGATCTGGACCCGTTTGGCCTGAGACCTTCCGCCCAGCAGCCGATCGATATCTTCGGCAACCTTCTGCGCCGATGCCACGGCCTGGATCACCGTAGATGGCCCTTCCGCCATATCGCCCCCTACAAATACTCCCTCTCCCGGAGACAATGGCGAAGGATCGGAGGCTTGCCCGATGGCGATGATAACGCTGTCACACTGCAGGCTCAGGGAAGGGGAATCTGCATCGTACTGCGGATGAAATCTTCCGTCAGGCTCATGGACCGATATGCACCTGATGGTTTCAATTCCCCCAGCCATGCCGTTTTCCCGAATGATTTCACGAATTCCCAGGCACGGATGAATGGAGATCCCCTCTTCCTCGGCCTCCTGAATTTCCGGATCCAGGGCCGGCATCCTATCTTTGGATACAAGATCGCGGGTTTCGAGACATACGAGATGTACTTCATCGGCTCCGGTCCTTCTGGCAGTCCGGGCTGCGTCGATGGCGACACTGCCCCCGCCGATCACAACCACCTTCCGGCCGAGAGAAACGGTTTCTCCGGAATTGATACTCTTGAGGTATTCGAGGGCATAGTGAACGCCCTGTAATTCTTCGCCCGGCACTCCCAGTTTCAGGCTCCGCCAGGTTCCGCCGGCAATGAAAACCGCGTCGGAATCCGATCGGATTTTTTCGGCCAGCTCTCCACCTATGGGAAGACCGGTCTCAAAAAGGATGCCCATGCCCCGCATAGCCTGGATTTGTTTCCGGACGACCTCTTTGGGCAGCCGGTATGGGGGGATGCTGTACAAGAGCATCCCCCCGGGCTCGGGCAGTCTTTCGTAAATGGTCACCTGATGGCCCGATTTCCGGAGATAAAAAGCGGCTGCCAGTCCGGCCGGACCGGAACCGACAATAGCGACCTTTTTGCCGGATTCGCGTTCGGGCGGCGCAAAATAGTGCGCGGCGTGATTCAGGATATAGTCCCCTACCCCGCGCTCGACACTGTGTATGGCAACCGGGTCGTCATATTCACCGCGGTTGCATTGCGGCTCGCAGAATATCGGGCAGACCCTTCCGGTAATGGCCGGCAGGGGATTGTAATAAATCATCACGCGCGCCGCTTCCGCCAGATTGCCTTGCCGCAGATGGCGCAGGTATTCCGGTATATTGATGTGCGCAGGGCAATGGCTGGCGCAACGGCCTTCAGCTGCGGGCGCGGCGCCGAAGATAGAGTGGTAGCGGTTATCGCCCAGGATGGCGCTACAGGTGTTGCCGCCCTTGCGCAGGCAGATGATGGGGCCGCCGATCTGCTGAGGATACCGGTAATACCAACAGCGCACATCCTGCGCGAGGTTTCCTCCGATGGTAGCCATGTTCCTGAGGTTCGGGCTGCCGATTGAGCGCGCGGCTTCGGCAATAAGTGTGTAATCCTGCCTGACTGTGGGCGAATTGACAATATCGGACAGTTTTGTAAGGGCCCCTATCCGTAATCCCTTGTTGCCGGACTTGATGTAGTCGAGACCGGGGATGGTTTTGATATTGACCAAAACCTCGGGGTATCCGGCAAGGGTTTTGTCTCTCAGGCTGCCGAGTATATCTGTTCCTCCGGCATTGATCCTTGCTTTCCCGTTATGTTTAAAAAGCACAGATGCCGCTTGCTTAAGGGACCGGGCGTTATGGTGTTGGAAGGTTTTCACCGCGCACCTCCCTTCGCCAGAGCCTGCAAGACCCGATCCGGCGTTGCGGGATACTGATATAACCAGGTGCCGATGGCGTTGGAAACCGCCAGCAGGGTTGCGACAGGACCTGGAGATGTCGTAATTTCGGCGATTCCGATCGCCTTGAAGCGATGGCTCGGGAAAGGGGTCTCCAGAACGACATGCTGCATAGCCGGCAACTCCGCAAAAGTCCGCCACTTGTAGTCGATCAGGTTGGCATTCAGCTGGTGCCCCGTACGCCGGTCATGAACCGTCTCTTCAAAGAGCGCGCTGTCGATGCCGGCGGAACCCCAGCAGGCGTTGAGCTGGCCTTCGAGACCCGGCGGATCAATGACCTGTCCGATATCCGTGGCGTTGACCACGCGCACGAGGTCCACCTTTCCGGTCTCGACGTCGACTTCAACCTCGACAAAGCTCATCATGAAGTTGCACATGCTGAAATCGCTTTCAAACCGTCCGTAGCCCAGGATCGTCCGGTCATTGCCCATGGCGTGCCATTTGATCCCCTTGCCGGGGTGGCCTTTCACGAAAACTACCCCGTCCGCGGTGTCGAGGTCCGCGGGGTCTGCGCCAAGCTTTGGAGCCGCCGTCTCGAACAGTTTTCTCCTGGCGTCTTCGGCTGCGTTGATTACGGCGCTGCCGATGGCGTAGGTCCCCCTGGAGCCGACGGGCCCGAATTCATAAGGGGTTACCAGGGTATCGGCCGGCGACATGGAGATCCGGTCAGGCGGGATCTGCAGGACTTCAGCGGCCATCTTGACATAGTTGCTCTTCTGGCCGGTCCCAAACTCCGCTACGCAGAGGAAAATTGTGGCAGTGCCGTTGTAGCGGAGCTGCACGTAAGCTTCGGCCGTATCTTCGCCGATATCGGCGTTCCCGTGGACCCCCACGCCGACGCCGCGGCGTTTGGGACCGCTCACCGAGGTTGGTTTCAGCCAGCCTTTCCATTTATCCTTCCATCCGAAAGCCTCGGCTCCGCGGTCCATGGCATTGGAGAAATCCACTCCCCTGAAGCTATACCAATCGCCGTCGCGCCAGTAATAGCCTCCGCCCGGCTTGACGAAGTTTTTCTTCATGACATCGAACGGATCAAGCCCGGCCTTTTCCATGGCGAGGCTCAGAATGGGGATAAACGCGCACTCCAGTTCCTGGCCCCCGAATCCCCTTGTGGGGCCCGAGGCGTTCCGGTTTGTCGCCACGATAACGCTCTTGAGGTCCCAGTTTGGGCACTGGGCGAGGATCATCAATTCGCCGGCTCCCACGGCTACCTGGCATTGAGTGGTGGAGGAGTAACAGCCCGTGCCTACGTACCAGGTGCCTTGGATGGCCGTGATCGAACCGTCTTTTTTCATACCGACTCTTGCGCTTATGCGGGATCCGATGCGAAGAGTGAAGGCAGCCATGTGCTCTTCTTTCGTGAACACGACCTTGACAGGCCGTCCCGTCGCGCGGGCCAGAATTATGGCGTAGGCCTGAACCTGCCAGCACATAAACTTGGTGCCGAAACTGGCGCCGACATGATGCCCGATGCTCCGGATTTCTACCTGCCGGTTAAATACATGGTATAGCGTGACTTTATCCATATACGGGGCCTGGCTGGTCCCGTATATGGTTGCTTTGTCGGGCGGCTCCCAAAAAGCGATGGCTCCGATCGATTCCGGAGGGAGAGCACTGGGTATGTTTTCATATCCGAAAGTCCCTTCGGTGATAACCTCCGCGTCCGCAAATCCCTTGTCGACATCCCCGCGCACAACTCCCGTCAGGCAGTTCGGGCCGTAGATCGGAGTGCCCGCAGGCACGATGTTGCCCTCAAATTCCTCGTAAAGCTGCGGGGCATCGGGTTTAAGCGCGGAATCCATGTCGAAGACTGCCGGAAGGACTTCATATTCCACATCAATCAGGCTCAGGGCTTCTTCGGCAATCTGCTCCGAAGTCGCCGCAACGAGAGCTACCGCATCCCCCACATACCTGACCTTTTTATCCAAAATCCGCACGCTGCGCGGAGTCCCGCCTCTCCAGTCCGGGATGTCCTCCCACGCAACCACGGCTCGAACGCCCGGGAGCGCCCGGGCTTTGCTTTTGTCGATTTTTTTGATGATTGCGTGCGCGTGGGGGCTTCTCAAAACCTTTCCATAGAGCAGGTTCGGGAACTTCAGATCGTCAAGAAACGGCGCCGTTCCTGTGACAATTTCGTCGGAATCCCGCCGGGGGGCATGCTTGCCGATATATCTGTAGTCTCTTTGCATGCTTACCTCCCCTTCTCCGCGACCGACAGAACGGCCTTAAGCACATGGTAGTGGCTGACGCATCGGCAGAAATTGCCCGAAAGGGCTTCCTTGATTTCCTCTTCTGTAGGATGCGGGTTCTCGTTAAGGAGGGCTTTCGAGGTCATGATCATTCCGGGGGTGCAAAAGCCGCACTGAAAGGCCCTGTGATCGACGAAGGCCTGCTGCAGCGGATCGAGGGCTCCCGTCTCCGGATCGCGCAATCCCTCGATCGTGAGGATATTTTCCCCGTCGCATTCGATAGTTAAAATCCTGCAGGAGAGAACCGCCTTGGAATTCATGATCACCGTGCAAGCTCCGCAGGCGCCCTGGCCGCAGGCAGCTTTTGTGCCTGTCAATCCGAGAGTCTCTCTAATCGTGTAGACCAGCGTGTGGGCCGGGTCAACCTGTCCCGGACGGCTGCCCACATCGAGTTCGTATGCCTGTCCGTTTACCGTCAGATGGATCATTTGTGCTGCCGCCACTTTCTTCTCCTCAGACACTTGTTGCCGCTCAGTTTCAGTTAGGAAAGACCGCGAAAGAAATATGGGGTCAAGAAAACAGTTAAGAATTAAAAGTACAGAATAATTGCAGTCGACCTCGCATAGGTCAAGCAGTAAAAGCTGTTTTGCTGAGATTCCTGTTTCGTGGCCGAATTTTCCATAGCGGACTTGCCGCTCTAATGTGCGCCGGTGGGAGCAGCCCCGGCTTTCGCCTCAGGCGCCGCTTTCCCGGGAGCCCCCGGGACCCCGTCGGGTTGCGGCGGCGACAGGTCGACATCGTATCCGCTGATATCAGTCTGCGAGGGCAATTCATGCACCAGCTTCAGAGCTCCCATGGGGCAGGTGGTCACACAAGCCTGACTGCCCGACGGCCCGCCCTTCTTGCTGAAATAGGGGGAATCGGCACACAGGTCGCATTTAGTGGATTTTTTGGCTGTGGGATTCCAGACCGTCCGGTGCGGATTAAACGGGCAAACCCGGAGGCAGGTCTGGCAGCCGATGCACTTTTGCGCGTCTATCAGTCTAACGTTGCCGTTTGCGGCGCTGACGTGGCAGGCGCCGGTAGGGCAGTTCTTTACGCACATCGGCTCGGGGCACTGGCGACAGACGTGGATTTGAATATCATAGGGATAGCGGGTAAGAACGGCACGGCTCACCTGGATTCGGGCCAGGGAGATGCTGGTTTCGCCATCATGGACGAGAGAACAGGCAAGCATGCAGCTCTGGCAGCCGGCGCAGCGCCGGCTGTCATAAACGATATAGCCGGTGGAAAGCGCATACTTTTCTGCGGCGGCAGTGGCGGGTTCGGCCGACATGCCTGTCGATGTGCAGGCCGTGAGCGCTCCGCCCGCAATGGCGGTCCCGCTGCCGACGACAAAATCGCGTCGCGAATATTTCTTATTCTTGGATCTCCCGGCTCCGGTCTTTTCAGCTCCAGCCATGGATGGCACCTCCGTAGCTTCCTTATCCGATTAATCAGATTATTTAGGCTTGATAATTCAGTTCTCCGCGTCCACAAACCCTGAAACGCCTGGCGACCTGAGGCTTTCAGGCTTTAGGCCGAAATGGCATTATGTCCATCCCATAACCGAAAAATGACACCCGTGTTATTGGTATAATACCCTTGATTGGGACTGATGCCTGTTATGGTGCCGGACCAGGCTTCCTACGCGACATAAACGCCAATAGCCTTAAGAATAGGGTGCTCGGCGGAAATTTCATGCCGCGCAGAGCATTCTCGGGAAAATAAACGGAGCCGTTTGAGTATCGGCTTCCAGGTTCAACGGCCCAGAGCAAAATATATATCCAATACCGCGATGATTAAAGAAAATACTGGCGTTCAAAGGGGTAAGACGGTGTTGTCTGAAAAGAGTGAAAGGAAGGCGCCGTCGCCCGAACCTGCGAGCGAAGCCATACGATAGCTGGTTTCTGCTCCGAAAATGGCGGCCGCGATGGATCCATTACACCATTCGTTCACCCAACTGAGCGTCGGCGAAGCCGATTTTCATGCACTTGGGTGCGCCCCGGGCGCATGGAGGACTGTCGCGAAACTGGTTTTTTGACCAGGCCCCGCAAGGGGCGATCAGAGAATAGCCAGGGATGAGCGAAGCGAACCCCTGGTGAGAATCGGCAAGAGGAGAGCCCTGATTATGACGATCGAATCCCTTACCAATTCGTCAATCGTCGATCTTCCATCGTCAAGCGCTCCCCCGGTTTTTCAGATTCTCAACACCCAGCACCTTGCGGTACTGGGTATCATCGCCGCGCTGTGTGCCGCGACCGCCTGGGCTGCAGCTGTCTGGCCGCCGGTCCCGCGCAAGTGGTTAGCCCGGTTCATAGGACTTCTGCTGCTCGGCTATGCCGCGGTTTTTTACATCCAACAGGGGATCGGGCATTCTTTGAGCTGGCAGTATTCGCTGCCCCTCGAGTTGTGCAGTCTGGTATTGATCGCATGCATCCTATTTATGTTTTGGCCTAATCCATTTACTGCCGAAATCGCCTATTTTTGGGGGCTGGGCGGGGTTTTGCATGCCATCGCCACTCCGGACCTTGGCTGGGGTTTTCCATCCTGGGAATTCATCCTGTTTTTCTGGGGCCATGGAGCCACGGTGCTCGCTATTGCTTATCTGATTGCGAGCGGGTCTCTTAAGCCGGGCCGGGCGAGCATCCTGAGGATGATGCTGGCATTGAATTTATACGGTCTGGCGGTGGGAACTATCGATGCCGTCATGGGATGGAATTACGGTTACCTGTGCCGGAAGCCTTCCATGCCCTCGCTGCTTGACTATCTGGGCCCCTGGCCGTGGTATCTGCTTTCCCTGGAGCTGATAGCCCTCATCAGCTTTTTTCTCCTGGACCTGCCCTGGCGTCTTTTAATATTGTTCCGGAAGAAAGCGCAAGCCCTGGCGATCAGGAGCCGGGTGCAGGGTCCCGTTCCGAGGTGATATGGAGAAGAATCGCGAGTTCACTGTTCGTGCCGTGGGGATCGGTCTTGTGCTGAGCCTGGCCATGGCTGCCGCAAACATGTATCTCGGCCTTAAGGTCGGTATCACCATCAGCGCAAATATACCCTGCAGCGTCATTGCCATGATCCTGTTCCATACCATCCTGCGGTCCCGCACAATGGCGGAGGTGAACCTGTCGCAGGCCACCGGATCGGTCGGCGAAGGCATGGCTGCCGGCGTGATTTTTGTTTTCCCGGCCCTGGTGCTGTCAGGGGCGTACAAACCCTCCGCTGAATGGGGAATTCCGGAATATGCGACCGTGACCCTGGCGGTTCTTGCCGGGAGCATTCTCGGGGTGGTGCTCACCGGATTTTTAAGGCGGCCGATGGTTGTGGAATCGATGGAGCTCAAATATCCCGAAGGTGTGGCAACGGCCGAGATCCTGAAAACGGGCATGGCCGCGTTTGGAGAAGGCCGCCGGGAAAGCATCGGGCAAGTCGTCGTCGCTTTTTTCAGCGGCCTTGCCGTGAAAGTGTTTTCATCCGGGATTGCCGTGTTTCAGGAAACCGTGTCGGGCGCATTCCGGCTGGGCAATTCGGCATTCCGGCTGGGATCGGATGTATCCGCGGCGCTTGTGGGCGTGGGATTCATTATCGAATTCAACGGCGCAGCGCTTGTGGCTTTGGGAGGCGCTCTCGCGTGGCTGTTTTTCATTCCGCTCTTTACGGCGCTGCAGCAGACAGCGGGCTCCGCAGCCGCTGCAGCATCAGCGGTATGGTCCGACCAGGTGCGCTATATAGGGGTTGGAGGAATGACGGTCGGGGGGCTCTGGTCCATCATTCAAATTAGGCGCCAGCTTGTGGCCGGCATCCGTTCTGCATTGGCGGGTTTGAGCGGGACTAGAGAATCTGAGTCCGGATCTGTGGATCCGGGGGATGCGGATTTGAAACAAGGGACGATCTGGGTCCTGATCGTATCCGGGATACTGATTGCGGCGGGGGTCTATTTTTTCAATGTCGGCGCTCTGAGTTCAGGCATCGCGACCATGTATACCATCCTGGCGGTTTTTTTCTTTGTGGCGATTTCGGTGTATATCGTCGGACTGATCGGGAGCACCAATCAGCCCGTTTCGGGAATCACCATCTGTACGTTTCTGCTGGCGGCGCTGTTTTTGTTCGCCGGGCGAATCGGCGGAGCCGAGGCGGTCCGGACCATTCTGCTCGTGTCCGGAGTTGTCTGCCTGGCAGCCTGTCTTTCCGGAACGGCATCGCAAAACTTCAAAACGGCTCTGATGGTGGGCGGCACTCCCGGAGCGCTCCAGGCGGGGCTCATCATCGCTGTGGTCGTCACGTCTCTGCTGGCGGCGCCGCTGATGGTATTCCTGGACAAGGCATTCGGAATCGGATCGGAAAGGCTGCTTGCTCCGCAAGCCAGCATGTTTTCCGCCATGGCAAACGGCCTGTTCATGGAAGGGTCCAGCCTGCCCTGGAATATGATCGCCCTGGGCGCCGGATTATCGGTTTTCCTGATTTTGCTTGGAGAGTCCCTGCGGAGACGCGGATCGGCTTTCGGCATCAGCCCGATGGCGGTTGCGGTGGGAATCTATCTTCCATTCACAACGACGCTTCCCATCCTGCTCGGCGGTCTGGTCCACCTGCTGGTGACCCGGAAATGCCGCTCCGCAAACCTGCTGGAGAAGGTCATACGGGCTGGGACCGTTCTCTGCGCAGGACTGGTTGCCGGCGAGGCGCTGACCGGCATTTTCCTGGCTGTCCCGATCGGGCTGGACGTCCAACTGCCGTTGCCCCTGATCCGCTCGACTCTGGTCCGGAGCATTCTTTCAATCCTGGTGCTCATCTCCCTGCCCTGGGCAATTTGCCGGTCGATCGCCAAACCGCACGACGATAGAAGCAGATAAGGATTCCGAAATTGGAGGTTCCCCGCCAGCCGTGATTGACCCTGACCTTCCGCAGCCGTAGAATTATTGATTGCATTGGTAAACCTCCGGCTTTGCCGGAGGTGCCTGATTTGGTCTATTCATGCTAGACAAGATCGTGGTGCGCGGGGCGCGCCAGCACAATCTGAAGAATATCAGTCTTGAAATTCCACGGCACCAATGGACCGTAATCACGGGCCTGTCGGGTTCAGGCAAATCGAGCCTCGCCTTCGACACCATCTACGCCGAGGGGCAGCGGCGCTATATCGAGTCGCTGTCCGCGTACGCGCGCCAGTTCCTGGAAAGGATGGAAAAGCCGGAAGTCGACAGCGCCGAAGGGCTTTCTCCCGCAATCAGCATCGAACAGAAAACCACTAGCCGCAGTCCCCGTTCCACGGTCGGAACTGTGACCGAGATCTATGATTACATGCGACTGCTGTTTGCCTCGGTCGGCAAACCCATTTGCCATATCTGCGGCAAACCGATCTCGCACCAGACTGCCGACCAGATTGTGGATCTGATTGCGGCATACCCCGAGGACACCAGGGTCCTCATCATGGCGCCGGTGGTCCGGGACCGCAAGGGAGAGTTCAAGAAGCTCTTCGAGAAATATGCAAAAAAGGGCTTTTTGCGGGTACGGGTGGACGGGAAAGTGCGGGATATCGAGGAAGAGATCCGGCTCGGCAAAACCCGCAATCACACCATCGAAATAGTTGTGGACCAAATTCTCATCAAAGCAGGAATACGCCGGAGGCTTGAACAGTCCGTAAGCGCTGCGACGGAACTGGCCGAAGGATTGGTGACGGTCGCGGCACTGGAAAGGGAAGAGAGGCTATTCTCCGAGCGTCAGGCCTGCATCGATTGCGGCGTAAGCATTCCCAAGCTCGAGCCGCGCTCATTTTCTTTTAACTCGCGGCACGGCGCCTGCCCCGAATGCAGCGGCATGGGAACACACCTGGTCATAAATCCGGACAATGTGATCCTCGATCCGGCCCAGCCTGTTTCTTCGCTTCAATTCCCCATCGAGGACAAATGGATCGGAAATTACCTCCATGAGGCTCTCATCCGTTTGGCGCGAAAACATAAAATAGATCCCAAAACCTCCTTTGAGAAGCTCCCGGCCAGGTTCAAAGAGATCTATTTTTTCGGGAGCCGCGCGCCGGTCGCCGGCAAAATAGAGGACCGGAGCCAGGAGGAATCCTTCCCGGGTATAGGCCGATGGCTTCAGGACGTTTTGGAGGACCAGGACAGTTCCCGGCTCCACGAGGAGATTTCAAAGCTGTTCTCAACCCAAGACTGTCCCGTGTGCATGGGATCCCGCCTGAGGCCTGAAAGCCGTGCCGTCAGGATAAACAATCTCGGAATCTCGGATTATGCCCGTCTGCCGCTGGAAAGTGCGGCCAGAGCATTCCATGAAATAAACCTGGCCCCGAGAGATGCGGAAATCGCCGGACAGATTTTGAGAGAGATTCGCGATCGGATGGAATTCCTGCTGAATGTCGGAGTTGGATATCTTTCGCTCGACCGCCCTGCTTCCTCCCTGTCCGGCGGCGAAGGACAACGCATACGGCTTGCAACGCAGATCGGGTCGAAACTGCGCGGCGTCCTGTATGTCCTGGATGAGCCCTCGATAGGTCTGCATCCCAGAGATAACCGCCGGTTGCTGGATACTCTGGCCGGCTTGCGGGATATGGGCAATACCATCCTCGTCGTTGAACACGACGAGGAGACAATGCGCAGTGCGGACCACATTGTTGACCTTGGCCCGGGCGGCGGCCGCGCCGGCGGAAAAGTGGTGGTCACGGGCACGATAGAGGATGTCATGCGTTCGCCGGAATCCATTACGGGCAAGTACCTCACCGGCGAACTTCGGATCGAGTATCCGGATCAGCGGCGAAAAGGGAACGGCAAATGTCTTGTGGTGAAGGGAGCCCGTCACAATAATCTCAAAAACCTCGATGTGGATTTCCCGCTCGGATTATTCATAGGTGTGACCGGAGTATCCGGCGCGGGGAAATCCTCTCTGGTCGAGGATATCCTTTATAAATCGCTTTCACGTCGCCTGCACCGGGCTTTGACGGATCCCGGCTTGCACAGCGAAATTTTGGGAGTCGAACACCTGGATAAGGTCATCGAAATCGATCAGTCCCCCATCGGGCGGACGCCACGGTCCAATCCTGCCACCTATACCGGGCTTTTTACGCCTCTGAGAGAGCTTTTTGCCATGCTCCCTGAATCCCGCATAAGGGGCTACAAACCCGGAAGGTTCAGTTTTAACGTTAAAGGAGGACGCTGTGAAGACTGCCAGGGGGATGGGCTGCGCCGCATCGAAATGAGTTTCTTGCCCGATGTTCACGTTCTGTGCGAAACGTGCCAGGGGAAGCGCTATAACCGTGAAACTCTCGCCGTAAAATACAAAGGATATTCCATCGCCGATGTGCTCGAAATGAATATCAGCGACGCATATGTGCTGATGGAAAACATACCCCCGATCGCGCAGAAGCTGCAGACCCTGAACGACGTCGGGCTGGGCTACGTGCAGCTTGGCCAGCAGGCCACGACCCTCTCCGGAGGGGAAGCCCAGCGCGTAAAGCTCTCGAAGGAGCTGAGCCGGCGGGCGACGGGACGCACGCTGTATATACTTGATGAACCGACCACCGGGCTTCATTTCCACGATGTCAAAAAACTCCTGGATATACTGAACAGCCTGGTGGACCGGGGTAACACCGTGATCGTTATCGAGCACAACCTGGATGTCATCAAAATGGCGGACCGTATTATTGACCTCGGCCCCGAGGGGGGAGATGGCGGCGGAAGAATCGTCGCACAAGGCACTCCGGAGCAAGTTGCCCGGGCGGCAGGATCCGAAACCGGCCGTGCGCTTCGTAAAGTGCTGGTTAGTGGTTAGTGGTTAGTGGTTAGTGGTTAGTGGTTAGTGGTTAGTGGTTA
>CAYYTC010000049.1:0-37503 GCA_964474425.1 uncultured Acidobacteriota bacterium | reverse complement strand
GTGAGCTTCTCCGGCATTATTTACGGGGCAGGGGCAGGGGTAGGCCGCAAAAAGCGCGGCCAATCCTGGGCTTTGAGACGCTGCCCTTTCAGGGCAATAGATGTGTGCGCATCTCAGAATTTATCGTGATTCCCATACACAATCTCGAGATCCTCGTCATCAGTTTTGAGACAGTCTCTCCAGATCCGTCCTCACCTAAAATCTAAGCCTTGTTATACTCGTCGAACTTCCTACCCGCATAGCGCGCGGCAAAAATCCAGGCCGCCAGGATGGCGGCCACAACCAGTGACAGCCAGCGGATGGCCGAGAAGCTTGCGAAGAATGTGGTCAGCACAAGGCTGATGCCGACGGCGACCGATTTCGCGAAACGTTGGACAAACATGTCGATGAAGGCTTTGGCCTTGTACTTTTCCTCCCGGGTCGTGGGAACATACAGCGCTTCCTTCGCCGACTGATTGATGGAGTAGCTGAAGGCGTTGTCGGCCGTATTCAGGAAACTGCCGGTCCACAGGGCGGGGAACAGGAAGAAGCCTGCGGAACCCCCGAGCGCTGCGATGGGCAGGACCAGCAGGGCAATTCCGACCCCGAACCGGGTCATGACGAAGCTTGTGAAAAGCAGCTGAACAATCATCGCACTCAGATTTGTTATGGCAAACACCCGTGAGAAATGCTCGCCGATGCCGGCGGCGGCCACGAAGTGCTCCACGCTCGCGGAGAACTGGAAGTCCATGATGGTCGATACCATTTCGTAAAAACCGACGATCGCCACAATCGTCAGAAGGTAGCGGGAACGGAACACCAGCCTCGCCCCCTCTATGGCGGCGTTGCTTTCTTTGGCGTACCCCTCAGCCTTGGGGGCATGAACCTGGGCGCCGCCTGCCGGTATCCTGCGCGAGGCGGCATAGGCCAGAACCATGATGATGAGAATGACCGCGATCAATATCAGCATCCACACATTGGTCGAGACCCGGGAGATCAGCGCCGCGAGCGTAATGGAGCCGAAGGCTCCGCCGGCTACCCCTCCGAATCCTACCAGCCCGTATAGCCTTTTGGCTTGATTGCCGGTGACGCTGTCGTTCAGGAATGCAAAAAAGGTCGGGACCATCAAAGTGTTGAAGAGATCGCCGAACAGGTAAAACGTCCAGACGGTCGCCCCGTTGGGCTTTGCAAGCAAAAGGAAATAGACGAGGAGCACCGCCATGGAAAAAACGGAGAAAATGCAGGTGAGCTGATGGCGCAAAAATTTGCGGCAGAGGATGGTAAACACGGCGACGGCCACGGCGGCGACGACCATGTTCAGCACTTTGGCCAGAAGCTCCGCCTGCGATCCCAGCATGTGCCAGCCGAAAAGGTTGAAGGTCCCGGCTTCCTTGTAGTAGGCGATGAATATTGACTTCTTGATCGGCTTCAAGACCCAGAAGCTTGTAATGACAAGGAAGAAATACCCGGCCATCAACAAAGAGAACGGAAGCTCTTCCTTCCTTATGTCGAAGAATTTTTTTTGCTCGCTCACGTTTGCACCTCCGCGTGCAGCAATGCCTCTGAAAATTCCGGGCATTTCCGGCGCTCAAACCCATCCAATGCCCGGTCCGGCGGAATACGGCATCGGCACGCCCTGAACAAATACCTACCGTTTTTTGCCTTATAAAAATTGCCGGCTTCCCCAATAGCAGCAACTATACGAAAGTGATAGTGAGTCGCTTTCCCGTATGCGAATACGGTAGCACAGGTCTGGGCCGCAAGCGACAGGAAATGCCCGCAGCGGGTGCTCTCCCGTGAGCGTCCCATTTCAACCGATCACTCGCCGGCACCTGGGGCGGAGGGCATCATGAGGACACTGTTTCTTGCCAGTGGCGGGAATACCATAATAGGTCCCCGTATGCGTGCCGCTGACAATAAATTCTTCACATTGCCGGTTGCCGCTTGCAATACAGGAAATAAGCTCCATCTTGACGTCTTTGAAACCTTCGAAATAATTGTTGATGTAGGTCCGCCCTTTATCGATGCCTTTTGCGCTGCTGCCTCCGGGTACATCTTCGATCTCCACGTCGTCCGTGTGAAGGGCCAGAAATTTCTCCAGATCGTGCGCATTAAATGCGTCATAGGGCGCTTTCATCCGTTTTGTCAGTCTTGTAGCCCTCGCATGGACTCCTTTCGAAGATACAGCACTGGGTCAAAATGCCGCTTCAATGCTTATGGAACGCTGGTGTCGATCTCAGGCAAGAATCTGTGGTCCTTACTAACCACAGGCACACGAGCAATGTCAAGAGCCTGCAACCTGCAACAAAATTTATTCCATGTCGATCCGGCGTTTTCGGCTTACAATGGGATTCATCAGACTGGTTGGAGTTTCCTTTGCTTCAGGATTGCCCGAAGCTCGAGAGGAATCGGATGAGAGTTTGTATCCCGCAGCCCGTTTTTGCCGTCCGCTCAAGAATCGGCATTGCAGCCGCCGGGGACAACCGCAGGCCCTGTTCTTCCGCTGCAATCATTGTAAAGGAGGCCGTAAAGAAGGGAAGCGATACAAAGGTTGAAATCGCGGTTTGAAACGGGATTTTCAGTCATAAAGGAGAAAGAGAATGGGTAAATATGACAGCTACTTTATACAATATGGCGTCAACACGCCCAAAATTCCGACCGAGCGCAGGCCCGTAATTTCGCGCATGGATGATGCGGTAGCCAAAGGAAGCTATTTCTATCTGGTCCACTGGATATATCCTTTCGAACCGGGCACAAACTTTTTTCTTCACGGGGTGACGCGCGGAAGCGATCAATGGAAGGAGCGGTTCGGCGGACTCCCTGAAGTAATATGGAATCACGAGATGGCGGGACATCCCCCGCATATCCACAAGTATGCCGAACTCCTGTTCCACATCGGGACCAACCCGGAGGACCCGATGGACCTGGGCGCGGAAGTCCAGATGTACATGGGCCCGGAGATGGAGAAGCACGTTTTCAGCAAGTCCACCTGCATATGGATTCCGCCGAATTTCATCCACTCCCCCTGGAAACCGCTGTCAACCACGCGGCCCTGGATTTTCATCGAGGTGAATCAGGGCCCCGTGCATACGGAAAGGTCTTTCCGCCAGCTGTTGCCCAAAGAGCTTCGCGAAGCGACTCCCTGGGACCAGATGTGGGCCGATGAAGGCTACACGCTATAGCGGGGCTGTTGAAATCGGAATCGATAATTCTTATATCGTAAAAGGAGTTCATTGTGGCCTATAAAATAGATCCTAAGACATGTCTAAAATGCGGCGTTTGCATCGACGAGTGCCCGGAGCGGGCCATCGTTGTTGTCGAAAAGGTTACCGACTATGATGGTCTGAACCTCTACACTGTGAAAATCGATCCGGAAAAATGCACCGATTGCGCAGTCTGCGTTTCCCACGAATGGTGGTGCCCCGCAAAAGCCATTGCTGCAGCATAGAACCATGGGAGGGACACTGGTGACTGTCCCCCATTCGTTTCAGGTTTAACAATGAAGTCGTATCGCAAGGTGATCGAGGTCAACGTCCCCAGCCGCATGGATTTTCTCAATATCACGCCCCAGGTCAAGGCGGCGCTCAGGGAGAGCGGGATCCGCGAAGGCCTGGCCCTGATAAACGCTATGCACATCACGGCCAGCGTCTTCATCAACGACGATGAGCCGGGATTGCACGAAGATTATGCGCGCTGGCTGGAGCAGCTTGCCCCGTTCGACCCAAGTCCCGAACGCTATCACCATAACCGGACGGGTGAGGTGAACGGCGACGCGCATCAAAAGCGGCAGGTGATGGGCCGTGAGGTCGTGGTCGCCGTCACCAATGGAGCGTTGGACTTCGGCCCGTGGGAGCAGATTTTCTACGGCGAGTTCGACGGCCGGCGCAAAAAGCGCATCCTCATCAAAATCATCGGCGAGTGAGGCGCAGTTCGTATGTCGCAAGATCTGCCGTAAGGGCGCTTGCGAAAATTCTGGATATTCAACAACGAAGCGCAGGTCTTCCGCCTTCCCAGGATCACTTTCCCCGGTTTTTGTGAGGACGGGTCTCCAGAGACTGTCTCAAAACCACTGCCCCGATAGGGGCAGCGTCACAGAGCCCGGGGTTATGCGGCACAGAGTGCCGGCGGTGCTTTTGGCCGCCTACCCCGGGTATGCAACCGCTGCAAAGTCTACCCCGAAGGGGTTTGTGTTTTGACTCCGGACATAAATCATCTCAGCCAATCGCCGGATAAAACCCCTTCGGGGTAGGTCTCTCTATCCGTCGCATTCTTACAGCGAACGGAGAGCGCCCCTATCCTGTCAGCCGGAAGGCGGTCTACGCGGCAAACAAACTTCTTATATGCGCGAGGTCCTTCGCAGGGGGCTCAGGGCGCGGCGAAGATTCCGCTGATCCCTCCAGCGGTCCGCAAGGTCCCGTCGCAAGTCCCTTTGGTCTCTGAGGAGTTCCCGCCGGTCGTATCGCAATTCCCGCGGACCCGCGCCGTTTCCGAGGTCGCGCCTCCATTCTCTGGCATCTGCCCGCAACTCCCGGCGGTCGTTCCGTATTTCCCTGTTATCTCTGCGCAATTCACGAATACCCCGCCGGAACTCCGCCCTGTATCCCTGCGTGTCATTGGGCCCTGCGGCCCAGGCGCCGGCGGCGCCCAGAGCCATCGCGCTCCAGATCAGGAATCCGGATACCAATCCTTTTGCTTTCATAGCGTCCTCCTTTTGATGCTGATGCCGAATTTAATCTGATTAAACACGCCGCCCGGGCAAATGGTTCTGCGGATCAGCGCAAAAATATTTTCCTGGATGCCGGAACTTTTCTCTCGGATTTGTGTTTTATGAACTGGGATAATATCGAGGCATGACCCATGGATACGGCGCTGAACTGGAGCCCCATGACTCGCACGAGGGACGGGAATTTGATCGAGGCCCTGGATCCTGACGCGCAGCTGATGCTGCGATTCAGGGATGGGGATGTCGAGGCGTTCGAATCCCTGTTTTCGCGCCACATGCGCGCCATCGTCAACTATGCCTGCCGTTTCGTGCACAACCGCGAAACGGCCGAGGAACTGGCCCAGGAGATTTTCATCAAAGTATACGAAGGAGCGGGCCGGTACCGGCCCCAGGCAAAGTTCTCGACTTGGCTGTACAGGATCGCCACAAACGTGTGCCTGAATGAAGTTCGCAAACCGCATTTCCGTGCGGCGCGCCGGTTTGTGCCCGTGAATTCTCGCCATGATCCGGCGCCTGCGCCCTGGCCGGGCGGTAACAAATCCGGGCCGGACGAGTCCCTCGACCGCCAGGCAATTGCACAAGCCCTGAAGCAGGCGCTGGACGGGATCCCGGACAAGCAGCGCACCGCATTCATACTGAACAAGTACCAGGAGTTTTCATACGCCGAAGTCTCGGAGATCATGCACGTCAGCGAAAAGGCTGTTAAATCGTTGATTCACAGAGCCAGGGAGACTCTGGCAGGGAAGCTTCAAACTCTGCTGCCGGAGCTTTTACGAGAATGAACTGCGAAAATACATCGGAATTGCTGGAGTCCTTGAGAATCGGAACGCTTGACTATGAGGAGTCGCGGGAATTCCGCGGTCACCTGGTCTCCTGCAGACGGTGCGCGTCCCGGCTGAAAGCCTCCGATTGGGTGGATCTCCTGCCGGCGCTTGACGAAGAGATCGAGCCGTCCGGGGATTTTCCGGCCCGATTCCGCGCCAGGCTGCGGGCGAGGCATCCGCAAGCTTCCGGTGCAGGGCTGCGGGCGCCCTGGTGGAAGGTAATTTCCGCATGGGTACGGCCGGGCCGGCTTGCCGTGATCGGTGCCGTAGCCGCCTTGGCCGCCATGGGCATATTCCTTTCGAGGTATCCCGGCGTTGAACAGGAGCGGGCGGCTGCCTATGAGGATTATGGAGCGGCTGAGCATCTTCCCTTTTTCGAGGACATGTCCGTAATCAGCAACCTGGAACTGCTGGAGGATTTCGACACGATCGAAAATCTTCCGGCCGTCAAAGAATAAACAGTGGAGTCCGGATGCGGAGAAAAGCGGCAAAGAAGAGTTTCCTATCGTCTGCGGTTATCCTGACCCTTGCGGCGCAATTGTCCGCGGTGCAGCAGCCGAAGACGGAGCCGCCGAAAAAGCCCGCAAGCCTGACGGATGAGGAGAGGGACATTCTGGAACACCTGGAGATCCTGCAGAATATGGAACTCCTCCATAACTTTGAAAAGATCCGGTATTACGAATACTTTGCCGACGGAAAAAAGCCGGAACAGAAAAAAGGTGAGAGTCCGGTCAAGGCGTCGGCCGGGAAGAACAAGGGGATGGCAAAATGAGATACCCTTCAACAGCTGCGATAGGAGTCATGTTTTTAGCGCTGGTGTGCTCTTTGCCGGTTTCCTACGGGCAGGATCGCCCGCCGGGTCCTGAAAAAGAGTGGAGCCAAATGACGCCGGAGCAGAGACAGGAGCTTCGGGAACGCTACCGCGAGTTCAGGAGGATGAACAGGGAGCAACAGCTGGAATTGCGGCGCCGGTTGGAGCAATTGCGCAATATGGATCCGCAGGAGAGGGAAAAAGTACTGGAGAACTATGCCCGCTACCGGCAGCTTTCTCCGGAACAGCGGCAGCGGCTGGAGCAAAACTACCGGCGTTTCAGATCCCTTCCCGCCGAGCGCCGGCAGCAGCTGCGTAAAAACTATCGCAGGTTCCTGCAGATGGATGAGCAGGAACGTGCCCGCCTGCTGGAAAATTACCGCCGCTGGCAGGAACTCACGCCCGAAGAACGCACGCGCCTGCGCCAGCAGCGCAGGGAACGCCAGCAACAAAACTTCCGATGATCCTTCTGCCGTTCCAGGATTATTTTCCCCTGGTTTTTGTGAGAACGGGAATCGAGACCCGTCCGGTTAAACTATTGCCTAATATGCGCCCACCAGACGGCTCTGGAAAACCGTCCTCGCCCAAAATACGCGGTGTTCCATAAAAATCAGAATTACTTCACGATGGTGGGTTTCCATGAGCAATATCGGATAATATACGGCCATCCAGTTCCATCGGGGGAGGCGGCGATGAGCGTTTATCAGATGGGGAATCTGAGGATTATCGATCTTTCGAAACCGCTGGATCCGAAAACGGAAACCCGGCGGTGCCGTTTGATGCGCTTCAATACGGGAGGGCCGATTCCCGATTTCCACACACATATGGATCTGATGAGCCATCTGGGAACACACGTGGAATGTCCGTATCATCACAACGACCGCTGGCCCGATGTGCAGGCGATGCCGTTGACCTGCTTCATGGGAAGGGCAATCTACGCCAAAATAAATCACCTCGAGCCCAACAGCCACATACAGCCGGCAGACATGGAGAGGACATGCGGCCAAAAGATCCGGAAGGACGACATCATCATCATCGATTCCCCCTATCCGTTGACGCCGTTCACAGCCCAAACGAACACCGATGAGGACAAAAGGCTGTTCGTGGGCAGGGAAGTCGCGGAATGGTTTGCCGGAAAGGAAGTGAAGTGCGTCGGTTTCGGGGACGGCGTGTCGATTGAAAACAACAACGAGGATGTGTGCGCGTTCCACGACGTGCTGATGGCCAGAAATATCGTGTTTCTGGAAGTTCTGAAAAATCTCGACCGGCTGAGCACGGATATGTTTTTTATGTCCTATTCGCCGCTCCCCATCAAGGGGCTGGATTCCTCTCCGGTGCGGGCCTATGCCATTGAGGGTATCGAGGAGTTCTCAAAATAGCACGAAACATGGAGGGGACGTCGTTATGTCCAGCAAAATGAAGCTGCGCAAAATTTTGGAGCAAAGCGAAAAGTGTTTCCTGGTGCCGTGCGTCTATGACTGCGCGTCGGCGCGGGCGGTTGAAATGTGCGGATTTCCCGTAATGCTGTTGAGCGGCGGGGAATTGTCCATCGCGATGAACGGTGTCATCGACTATGGGTTTACGGGTTTGACGGATCTGGAGTGGATGGTGAGCCGCATATCGCAGACATCCTCCATCCCGTTGATTGCGGACATTGAGGACGGGTTCGGCGGGCCGCTGGCGGTTTACCGCTCCGCCAAAAGGCTGTTGGCGGCGGGCGCGGCGGCCGTTCAGCTGGAGGATGCCGGCGACATGGAGAACACAACGAGCATCCTGCCGCGAGAACAGTATTATTCGAAGGTCCTCGCTGCGGTGGAGGCGCTGAAAGGCTCGGACTGCCTTCTGATAGCCAGGACCAACGCGGATCCCGACAACCTGGAGGAGTTTGAGGAGGGCTGCACCCGCATGCGCGAGTTGATGGAAATGGGGGCGGACATGGCGATGGTTGTCAAGGCCGGCACCTTTGAACACGCAAAATTCATGGCGGAAAGGGTCCCGGGGTGGAAGATATTTGCCGACGTGCGCGCGGATCACGGCATCCCGTCGGTAACCATGGACCAGCTGACGAAGCTCGGGTTCAAATGCGCGTCGACGCATTACACGCTGAAGGCCGCGATGGAGGGAATGCTGGAGCACGGGCGGGCCAATTTCCGCGATCAGAGCGTTGCCTACACCTTCACGCACGCTTCGGCCACGGGCATCATGGGTTACAGCGCAACTCCGCTGTTCGATCCGCAGGGATACATGGAATTGGAAAAGTCCTTCACCAGGAAAGACAAGGAATATACTATTGTCGGGCACAAGGTCGAGCCCTTTCCGGAAGGCTTCGTCCGCCCGGACATCAAAGACCGTTTGTGATGTTTGAAGGCGACAACCGCCAATCTCCCCTTTTCCGGGGTGCTAATTGTAGATGTCGCGGCGGTGGCCTATTCTCAGCACCAGCACGATGTCGTCTATAAGAGCGTATATGACGCGGTAATCACCTATTCGAAACTCCCGCAGGCCGGCGAACTCGCCTTTCAGCATTGGATAAGCTTCGGGCTTTTGCGACAGTTCCGTTTCCAGTTGATCCAGAATCCGCCGCGCCTCCGTCTTCCCCAGCTTTTTCAGGTCCCGCTGCACGGATTTCTTGTAGAGAATCCTATAAGCCAAGGGATTTTCTCAATTCGGAACTGGTAATAATTTTATCCGCCTTGTCACGCAACCGATCGATCGCGACCTGCAAGTCCGCGTATTTTGCCAGGTAGGCTTCCAAGGCTTTCTGTAGGACGAAGGATCTGGATCGTTCAGTTTCTTCCGCAATCCGATCCAACTGTTCTGCCAGATCCTGGGGAATTCGCATGGATACAGCAACGCTCATTGGGATTCCTTTCCGTAATCAATAGATACATTATATACAATTATTTCATTGTATACAAGACTTCAGGGATTTCATCCATTCCCGTTTTTTGCTGATGTCTCCGGAGCGCCATCCCCATAGACGCCAGCCAAGGGGCTTCGCCCGCTGAAATCCTATCGCGCACAACGCTTGATGGAATTTGAGGCCACGACGACGAGCTCGGGGATTTCGAAGTCAGGAGCCAGGAGTCGTGTCGGTGCAGCGCTGGCTGGAGAAGCCGGCTTCGCAGAGCATCCTGCGGCAGGCATCGGTGTCCATGCCCCTGTGGCCGCTTGTTTCCCGGCTGGTGTCGCGCGGATTTGCGCCTGTTTCCGCATATATCGTGTTCGCGCCGGATGTCAGGCCGATCAGGTTCGGTTCGTGCACCGTGATGCTCCGGGTTTCCGGGCAGGCAAGGCTCGCCATCGCCGCCACGGCCACTACCTGCGCAAGCCTTAGCGCGGAAATCTGCCCGTTTTTCGCCGCCGGCACATCCGGCAAATAAATGCGCCGCATGGCCCCGTGCGGGTAGCAGCCCAATTCGATCCCGAGGAACAGCTGCTCCGCCAGTTCCCGGGGCGTGTGCTCCGGCCCGACCGGCTCGCAGCAGTAGTACCCGTCCAGCTCTGCGTAAGTCAGCGTTCAAGACCGGCGTACCTCCTCCAACCGCTTTGAGCGGTTCAAATCATTCAAGCCGGCTTTGCCGGAGGTGCCTGACTGCACCCTATTTGGGCGGTCCTGCGGTCTGTCCATGATACTCGGTGGCTCGAAGTGTGTGGATTAGCTTATTGCACGGATGAGTTGCCATGCGCATTCTGCACCAGTTCGTGGCATGCGTGCAGATGCGCGGGGAAATCCGGGACCTGTTCAGCGATTTCCCTGTGGGCTGCGAACAGTTCATCGAGGTGGGACAAAGCCCTTGGATCTTCGGGGCACAGCTTTGTCGCGCGGATCAGCGTTTGCGCGGCTTCTTCCAGCCGGCCGAGCTGCGCGAGGGCGACTCCCAGGTTTTTGTGCGCATTGTGCCATTCGGGCTCGATCTCAATGGCTGCCCGGCAATACTTCTCGGCCTTCTCGTGGAGCCCGACCTGGTTCAGGCAGAAGGCGCGGTTGTTGTTGAGGAAATACCACGTCGAGGACGGTTCCTGGGGCAGATCGAAAGCTTGCGAGTACATCTCCTCCGCCGCAGCAAATTCGCGCATGCTTTCCAGTGCCGTTCCCATCCTGAGGAAGCACTCCGCTTTTTCGATAGGGGTGTCCACCAGGGGCAGGATTTTCTCGATGTATTTGCAGGCGGCCTCATAATAGCCGGAGCCGAGGCATTCGGTCGCGAGTTGCCACAGGGTTGCGACAGCGGTTTCGACATCGGACGTCCGGAGAAAGATTGCGGATAGCCTGTCGGTGTCTCTTATGGAAATCAACTCCCCGTCAGGGGTCACGAATCCGTCGAAATCTTTATCCTGTTTCGCCATGACCTCTCCAGTGTCTAGTATTCTTTACGGCGCTTCCGGGCGACCTCCTTAGCTTAATCTCCTGTTGCGAAAGCGGTCCGGTTGATGATGCGGCCGCCGCCGGCGGACGGGTCTGGAGGCCCATCCTCACTGGTATTTGTTTCCTCTGCCAAATTCGTCGCGCTTTTACAGCCGCCGCAGCGCATCAAGGATGCGCACCATTCCTTCGGTGTCCTGGCTGCAGTAGGTCTCCAGCGCTTCCCGGATTTGCTTCTTCCTTTCTTCCGTCGCATTCCCGAAAGCCATTTCGCGGAACCTGAGGCTCGCCTCGCCTCCCTCGGCGATTTCAAGCTCTTCGTAGCTCACCCCTGTCAAAGCCGGCAGGACAGCTTTCAGCGAAGCGCTGCCGAGCTGGTCGGGGTGGTAGTAGTGAAAATCGCGGAACGGGCCGATCAGGTCCACGAAGCGCGGCTGGATGGATTCATACCAGGCTTGATACGCGGGGAAACGCCGCGCGCAGGACTTCAACACGTTGATTTCGAACGACGCGTTGTAGGCGACAATCGATCCCAGCCGTCCGAGGTTCTTTTGCAGCCCCTCCAGGACCTCCGGCCTGGGATCGGCTTTGCCGTCTGAAAGATAGGCGTAATGTTGCGCTTCCCGCCCTGGGAAGGGAACGACATGGAGCGAATATTGAAACGGCACCGGTTCGTACGGACTCAATTCGTCGTATGCCGGGACGGCGGTCATGAAGGTCTCGAAGTCGAGGAAATATAGCGGGTACCTCAACTGCGCAAGAAACGACCGGATCCCGCGCGGTTCGACATGCGGCCTCCCGCTCTTTTCGCATGCGACCTGGATAAACTGTTTGGCCGACAGGGGGTAGCCGTCGGGAATGTCCTTGAGAGCCAGGATATCCCGGTCCAGCAGTTCCCGAGGTTTCCCGCCGGGATAATACAGGTGGAAGACGTGACGCCCGGGAAGAAACGACCAGCATTCGTCTTGTAGTTCGCAGCCGTCGCATTTTTTCCCGATTTCGGCGTCGGGGGGCGCCGGCAAGGACATGACCGCGAGCTGTCCCTTAATTTGATCCGGCAGGCCGGCGGCCAGCGGCCCGATATCGGTGGTCACATCCTCGGCCACGAGGAGTCCGCGGGCATCCGGCTCCCCTCTTCGCACGTAACTCCGGTCGACGTGCATGACAAAGCAGCGGCCGATGCGTATTCCCGCGGCTTCGTATAGGTGCTTCTGGAATGCGACGTCGTCGAGGTGCTCTTCCTTGACCTGGGTGGAGCTCTTGACCTCGATCAGGTCCCATTTCCCGTCCGCGGCCGGATTGAGGATGTCGGCGCGCGCGTGCGTCATGCCGTGCTGGAATCCCGCCTCGAAGATCGGCTTTCGCCGGCTGACTGCCTCTCTGGTCTGGGCGATGCCGGCGTCGTGGCCGGAATCCCAGTCGATCTCAATACCATCGGGGTAGAGGGATTTGGCCATGTTGCCGATCTGGTGCCCCTGGTCGAACAGCGCCTGGGTGGATTCATCAGGTTCAGGCAGCCGTTCCCGGTCGTTTATATAAACCCAGAGATACCTTTCGCAGTTGAGCCCGCCAACGAATGCCGTCTTGGTCAGCAGATGTTTCGCCATATCCGCTCCTCCCGAAAGTTTTAAGCCTTTGCATTGTTGGGAATGTCTTCCTGGCCCCCATGACGCAAAGCATTGAAGAATCTCACATCGTTATTACAGCGGCAATATGACATCTGGGATCAATCTTTCGAAAGAAAATGGAACTATGTTTCGATGAGGGAATTGATGATTTTCTGACATACGGTGTATAGTTTAGAACATGCAAAGAATATTTACGGCAATTGTTCACAAAGAGGGAGCTTGGTACGTAGCTGAATGTCCGGAAGTAGGGACAGCCAGCCAAGGTAATAGCATCGAAGAAGCGATTGAGAATCTAAAAGAAGCTACCGAAGCATACCTTGAAGAATTCCCTCTCAAAGACACCTCACATCCGATCCTGGCCACCTTTGAGGTTGCTGTGAATGCCTGAATTGCCTCGCATCTCCGGCCAGCAAGCGATAAGGGCTTTTGAGTCTTTGGGTTTTTCCGTCGTTCGCCAGAAAGGGAGCCATGTTGTGCTGCGCCGGGGCGAAAAAGGTTGTGTTATTCCGCTACACCGAGAGCTAGCCTTGGGCACGCTCAGAAACGCCATCAAGCAAGCAGGCATTACGGTCGAAGCCTTCTCCGAAGCGATCAGAAGGAAATAAGCCTTTTCGCATCGAAAACTCCATTGCCCCCACAGCAAGCATTCAAATCCGTGCTAGGCCGTAGCCGATTTTTCCGCAATTCCCGAGGGCGTTTCCGAGGGAATAGAGATAGCTGGCGCTGTCCGGGGCTCTGCTCAGGGCTTCCCGGAAGGCCGATACAGCCTGCCGGTCCAGCCCGGCATTCAGGAGAGCAGTGCCCAGGTCGAACCATTGATCAATCTGGGCATCCTGCACTTCACGGAAGGCGAAGCGCTCGCATCTGCTGCCGGTGGAGAAGCCAGTTCTGGAACAGAATCCTATCGAAAGGCTGTGGATGCCCTTGAAAAAGCCTTGCGTCTGGGTCCGCAAACCCCTGATGCCAGCTTCTATCTCGGGACTGCCTTGTACAAAACCGGCGCTTATGAAAGGGCGGAGCCACTGCTGGTGGATGCTCTGGTGCTGGATAGCGGGATGCACGAAGCGCGCCTGGTTCTTCTGAACATTTACACCCGACTGGGGCGCTTTAAAGACGCGCTCCAGCAGATCTCGATGTGCCTGGACGCGAGGCCGGACTCCCCGAATCGGGAGCAGCTCATGGATATTAAGACCAAAATCGAGACCGCGTTAAGCCAATAGGGCGAGACGGCCGGCAACCATTCTTGTTGTTCCTTCGCGCCCAGGCTCCTTATTGGCAAAATCCAGAGTCCTGATAGTCAGTAAAGAAATCTCCGGCTTCGCAAATCAGCGTGTATCACCTCGCGGAGGACTTGCTCTCCCTGGCTGCCAGAGACCTCGTGCCCAGTTCAGGAAGGAACAGGGCAGGCAGGATGACAAAGGCGAAACTGACTGCTGCCAGGCCGAAGAGGATCTTGGCGCTCGAGCCTGCAAGCGGGGCGATCAGGATCGGGACCAGCACACCGCCCATCACCTGCAAGGTCGATATGATGCCGCCGGCGCTTCCGGCATAAACGCGGCCGATTTCAGGCAGCAGCATGGGGACGGCCATAAGCAACGGCGCAATCGTGCTCTGCAGGAAACCGGAAAGGGTCATACCGATGACGATCGCCGGACCGATCGGCAGTTGCCAGGACCAATAGCTGGCTGCAGCACCCAGCAACCCCATGATGATTATGAACGGTTTCATGACTCCTATCCGGCTGCATATCAACGGGCCCAGGAAGCAGCCGAATATTCCCCCGAAGGTGCCCAGCGAACCGTAGAAGCCTGCCTGCACCGGGCTGATGCCGCGCAGATCACGCAACACGTTCGGCAGAAAGTCGGCAAAGACCATTGGGCCGCCCATGACGAGAAACATGCCGATGCCGGCCAACCAGACGCTCCTGCTCCGGGCGGCCTTGCCAAGATACCTGACTGCAGGCAGGGACGGAAGGTCGGGCGCTCCCTCGGGTTTGTTCTTCGCGAAGACCATCCAAACAATAAGGATAGCCAGGCAGACGATGCCCGAGAAGATAAAGGCGATGGTTTCGGAGGGGAAAAGCGCGGTTGTAGCCGTCCCCAAAAAGGTGCCGAGCATGGGGCTGATCGTGTATGTGCCGATAATCGTGCCCATCTGCTCCGGCGGAAACCAGGCGCCGAACAGCTTGGACAGGTTGCTGGTCAGAAGAGCCGAGGCCATGCCGGCCAGAATCGACAGGAAAAGAAATGGCCAGAACGAGGTCGCATTGTAGCGGAACGTGCATCCGATCACGGCCAGGATCAGGCCGACGGTGACAATCTTCTTCACGCCGTACCGGTCGGCCAGAGTGCCGCCCAGAATGCAGACGAAGATGGCTCCGGTCATCGGACCCCCCATGAGAGCTGCAAACTGCGACGTCGAGATGTGCAGTGCCGGCATGAGCTTATAGGCCAGGGGCGGGAGCTGGAACTGCGCGTAGCTTCCGATGAATCCGGCCAGCATGGCGACGATGAGGACGACCCAACGGTAAGGGGATAGGAGAGGCTTGACGGCGTCGGTCATGGTTTGCTGCCTCCTTGGTCCTGCTGCGAATAGGAAGATGCCTTTTGCGCGAGACTTCAATCAGATGTGCCCTATTGCACCACAATCCGGCGAATCCTCCAAAGAAAAAACTGTGCTGAAAAGATATTGACGGTGGCGGGAACGGATTTTGCCACCTGCGGAGGCCCGAAAAATCTCCAGGATTTGTGAAATAAATCGACACCTGCGGAAATAATATTTCACAAAACTTGAAGAAAGGGGACAGGATCCTGTCCACCCTTTGGGGAGAAGTCAAACGTGTAAAGCGTAGCTTGACGCTTTGCACATCTGGGATATAATGGATCATGCGGATCAGAAAAGTGGTTCACAGGGGATTGCGCCGCTTCATTCAGTGCAATGACCCTTCCGGCCTACCCTCATCAGCAGTCGAAAAGGTGCGGAATATGTTGACCTTTCTCCAGGAAATGAGGGACATCAGGGAACTGCGAGACATACCAGGCTGGAAAGCGCATCCGCTTACAGGCGACCGTAAAGGGACGTGGAGTTTGGCGGTGACCCGAAACTGGCGTATTACGTTTATTATCGATCAGGTGGAGGGAGAAATCCTCGCTCTGGATTTTGAGGACTACCATTGAAAGGAATTTAAGCCATGATGCGTATGGCACGCCCGTCTCACCCCGGGCAGTTCATCAGAATGGAAGTGATGGAACCGCTCAATCTCAACGTTACGCAGGCTGCCGGAATCCTGGGCGTAACGCGGGCGGCCCTCTCTTCTCTCCTTAACTGCCGCTCCGCGCTCTCACCGGAGATGGCACTGCGGATCGAGAAGGCGTTCGGCGTGCAAATGGACACACTTCTTCGCATGCAGACGGCTTTTGAAATAGCTGAAGTGCGGGATAAAGAGAAGGAAATCAGGGTAAAGCGATATGTGGCGTAGCCGCGCGGCTATCAGACTAGTCGGCGGGTCTGCTTAGCCTCGAAGAGACGAGTGTTTTTTACAGCAGCGGTTTGAGGATTGGGTCTCTCGAGAGATAGGCGGCGGCATCGATGATGCGGACCGTCGATAGGGAACGGGTGAGGGCAATATACATGCGCCGGGCATAATCGGGCTTGTCAAGAGCAAGACCGACGTCCGTGATAATAATGGCCGGGCGCTCGAGGCCCTTGAAGCGCAGGAACGTCTCCACAACCACATTGGAAGATGCATCGGGATGGTCTGCCTGCACAAGCCTGTGCGTCCCTATGCGGTTGTGGTGCACGATCGAGCCGAGTTCCCCTGCGCCCCTCAAAGATAGGACCGCGATGTCGGACGCCCCCAGCCCGGAACCCTTCAGCCTGTCTATTTCGTAGGAAATCTGATCCAGCACGGCTCCCGGGCCGGGACAGGACCGCAGCGAAAGCACATCCGGATCGATAGTCTGGCGAATAGCACCCGCGTCCGCCTCTTTCCCGATGTAGCATCCCGCCAGGAGCATCACCCCTTTGGGGCAGCGGTACCGATTCTGAAGCCTGAAACGCGTGCCGAAAAGCTCCTCGCGAACCTTCCGGTCCTGCCAGAAAGCCTGCTCCGGGTCCCAGAAGGCCCACAGCGTTTTGTTTTTGGAGAGCTCCGCGACAAGGGCCCAGTCGTTTTCCTCCAGGTCCTGGCTTTCGTCGACTATGAGCGCGTCCCAGGATAGCGGCAGCGAGGGCAATGCGTCGAGGGCCGCTTCCAACGACACGTCGCGCCAGAACTCCCGCGTTTCCTCGATCATTTTTTCCTTGCCCGACAGCCGGAGGAGCTCGACGGCATAGCGCTTGAGCGCCCACACCTCGAGGTTTTCGCCACGGATCTGGCCCGCGAGCCACTGGGCCAGGGCTTCGGTGAAACAGAGCATTAGGACCTTTTTCCCGCTTCCGGCCAGTTTTTGGGCCAGGGCTGCAGCCAGCGCGGTTTTGCCGGTGCCGGCTCCGCCAAGCACCAGGACCGACTTGTTCTCGATCAGCCCATGCAGGGCTTTGAACTGCTCTCCGTCAAGGCGAATCCTCTCGTTTTTTTGTATGCGGGACTGCAGACCGAGATCCAGGCGGGGTGTCCACGCTTCGCCCCAAAGCCGGTGGACCGCCTGAATCCAATTTCCTTTGGGCTTGTAGCCCTTGGCGAGGGCGCATTCCATGATCGTGGGGAGCGCCTCTTCCACCCAGCGAAGGTCCTGCGATCCCAGGACGCAGTCCGCCAGATCTCCCTCGCTGGGCCCGGCGCTGAACTCGGTATCGGGGAAACAGGTGGCGAGCCCGCAGGGCGGAGGGCTGATGTTCTGCGATTGGAGCAGCTCCATCAGCTCGCGAAGAAACCGGTTCGCCTGTTCCCGCGGCGCATGCTTGAGGGGTTCTCCGTTGGAAAACCACATCCCGTCGCGCTGCTCGATCCGGCCGCCCTTGACCTCCAGGACAAGGATCCCCTGTTTGGGGTCGGCAATGAGGAAATCGGCTTCGGCATCGGGGTGGCCGGGGACGCGTATGCGCAGGGAATGCCATGCGTACCAGCCCTGCGGCATATGGCTTGAGAGCGCTTCATAGACCGCATGCTCGGCACGCGACGGGGTCACGCGCGGCTTGTTGGGCGGGTATAGGCCGGGTTTCGGCGCCTGGCTATTTTTCATCTCTTTGATCCGAAACAGCCTCGCGATCTCAAACTGCCACGGCTTTTGAGTTTCTCTTTTCCCCGGTAAAGTAATGGAACACCTCCGCGCCCCATGGATGACAACGCATTTTGTCTCCTGTGCTGCCTCATGTCTCTCATCGACTCAACCGCGCGGTTTTGGAAGCATTTTGTCAGATTTAATGAGGCGCGGCCTTCGAAGCTGCCTTCCGACAGCCCCGACAAAACCCGAAAGGGAGATTGGGTGCAGTTTGGTTGGGGCGGGTTGGCAGGGTGGCCGCAATAATCAAGCATAATCCTAAGCGGATGAATCCGCAGCCAGCAGGAGAGATTCGGCGAGGTCGAGGGCGTCGACGGGCCAGAAGTCGGCCGGACGGGGGTGATGGGCGCCGGCCTCCGCCATCGGGCGGCAGGTGAGGACGCACCGGCGCCAGCGGGATGGGATCGCGTTGCGGCCATGACGCGCGCCGAGCAATGCGCCGCAAATCGCGGCATTCGTGTCCGTATCGCCGCCGCGCCCAGCGCCCTGGCCGTGGTGTTGCCAAAATCGAACGGCTCTGGAGAGCCGTCCTCGCTAAAATCTGAGGAAGAGGCGATCTCATCTAATCGATTGGAGGCGGTGGAGGACGGCGCGGACGGTGGCGCTCATGCCGCCGGGAGACAAAGCGCGCTCGATGAAGCGGCTCTGCAGTTGTCTCTCGAAGAGCCGATCCCTGGATTCCGGCGGCAGGTCCTGCCAGGCCGGTGAGGGCAGGATCCGCCCCGATTCCGTTCGGCTGCGGTATGCGGAGACGGCTTCCTCCATCAGGATTTCTTCCGGGTTATCTCTCATGGCAACATCTCCCCGGGACGGATCCCCCGCTTTTCGAGACAGTCGGCAACCAGACGGCGCGCGCGGACAATGTTTTGCAAAAATGTGTTCAGCTTCATCCTGACTCCCCGGGCCAGGTCCCTGTCGGCCAGGTGGCCGTCGTTGATGCGCGCGGTCAAAGCCATTTGCGGCTGCTTCGGCAGCCGGCCGACACAATCGGCAATGGCTTTGGCAAGAGCCGGATCCGGCATCGCCGGCGTGAAGCTGCCTTCCGGCATCTGCTCAAGGTTCTCGAGATCGACAAACTGATCGAGATGCGCGCGGCGCACCTCCTCGAGGGCGACATTGCGGGCAACGCCGATGGCAAAACGCAGGGAAGCGTTCTCGCCCTGAAGGCTGTTTTGCGGGTCCGATGCGAAAAGCCACATGCGCATGCAAGTCTCCTGGACGACCACCTCCACGTCGACGGCGCGTGCAAAACGGGCCAGGCTACGGCGGAGCGGATGCTCCACCATCCCCATCCACTCCGCAAACGCATCCGCGTCGCCGTATCCGGTGCGCCGGAAAGCCGTCTCGAGCTTTTCTGAAGGATTGCCACCGGTCATAGGCAACTGTCCGTCATACATCGGTCCCCAGAAGGAAATGCACATTCACCTCGACACCGGCCATCGCCGCTCCCGACGCCGGCTGAACGCGCCAGTGAATAGATGCCGCCTCGTGAGTCCAGTTCGCGCGGCCTTCCAGCCGAAGAGCCAGGCGGATGGTCAGCCCGGCTGCATACGGCCCCGGTCCGCTGCTTTCAGCCGCAACCACCTCGGCGACGCACGTTTCCGCGCCGTCGTCAAAGGTGACCATAATCGTTGTGTAATCGTTCGGCAGAACAAAGCCGTCCGCCGGCGCCTCGAACTCGAAGACCAGGGTCGGGCCGTCGATGCGCAGCACACGCGCCCCATCGACGGTTAGGGCGCGTGAAAACCGAGATCTGTCGATTTGCATGGCGGATTCTCTTACCTTTCTGAACATGCCCCGTGCCGGGCGAATCCGGGGTTCCGATAGCATCAAGGGAGCTGCCATATCCTCCAAAGCAGTCGTGATGGGGCTTAGTCCCGCGCCTTCGGCCGAAATTCCCCAGGGTACTTCCACCGGAAGCCGTTCGCGCCGGCGCGGATTCCTGGGATCGACCGTCGGGTCTTCCGAAATGGCGACAAGGCTCGTCATGCGGCTCGATATGCCGTGCCTCAGCCCGAGCCGCTCGATGATTTTGTCGATCTCGCCCGGTCGCCCGCCGCCTGCGGCAGCAAGGTCGATTTCAGCGTCCTCTATGGCTTCCCGGCCGAACAGCGCTCCGATTGGCATAGGCGTTGATTCTATTGCCGTCGCTTCCGGAGAGAAGGATTTCGCCGGCGGAATCTCCACAAATTCAGTCCAGTCCGGAGCATTGCCTGCCGCCGTGCCGCTGATTTCCAGGCGTCCCCCTTGGTCCTTAACCTCCGCGAAGATCAGCGCCGGCTGGCCCGCGAGTACATCACGCGGTTTCTGCGGCGCGCAGCGCACAATGGCCGGTCCCTGAACCCGTATTTCCGTCAGCACGGGCCGAACGGTAGCCTGGAGGAGCCTCTCGGCTGCCTGCCGGGCGTCGTCTTCCAGGCCGATAACGATTTCGGTCCCGCGGCCGGCGCGTGCGGCGCCCCGCGTCAGCGTACGGTTCGGCGCGGATCCCACTCCCACGGCGTGGACCCTCGCGCCCGGGGCGAGCCTGCGCGCGATTTCGCCGACGACTTCCTGCTCAAAGCCGATATAGCCGTCCGACAGCAGTATAACCTGCCTTTGCGAGCCCTTGCGCAGCGGCTTCAGAGCTTCAGTCAGGGCCTTTGTCATTTCAGTCGAACCGGATGCTTTCAGCTTGCCCAGTTCCCGGCAGGCGCGGTCGATGTTTTTGGTGTCCTCGGAGCCGGCAGCCAGCCGGCGGACCTTGTCTGCAAACGCCAGGATTTCGAAGCGGTCGCCTGGGTCAAGGCTGTGCAGGAGCTCCACGGCAACTGTTTTGGCCTGTTCGAGCGGTTCGCCCGACATCGATCCGCTGGCGTCGATCAGCAGCGTGAGGTCGCGGGGAATCGCCGGGCCGGTTGTGGACGGAGGCGTCAGGGTGATCAGGATATAGCGGCCGCCGTCGCACGGAAGCCCTTTTCCCTCGGCCACGCGCACGCCGGTTTCCTGTTTCCCGGTTAGCCAGCGTATTGCAAGATCGCGGTCGAGAGCCATTCCATCTTCGAGCGTCACGAGGGTTCCCTGCCCGTCTGCCTGGATGCGGAGGCGCTGTTCCGGGGAACGAGGCTGAACCGCTTCGGCGGGACCGTCCGCAATCTGCAGGCTCGCCGTAAGGCGCAGCGGGGTTCCGTTCGAGGACCGGTTGACGTCGAGCTTCTCGGCATCAGGGACGCGGTTTTCCCCGCCCTCGTAGCGCACGCCAACCACGGTGGGGAAGCGGTACTCCCACCCGGGCTGTCCGTTCCGGGTGCCCGGCAGAAACGTCAGCGGCTGCAGCACCTCGATTTCAATCGTCGCCGTTTCTCCGGGCGGAAGGCTGCCGAGCCGCTGAGAGAACGTATCGGCCCGCTCCTGCTCGAGCAGGGCGGCGGTGCGTCCCTCGAAAAGGGCCTTGCGGTATTCTTCCCGCGCTTCGTCGCGCTTGCGCACCTCACCCCGTATCACACGTTTTCCAAGGCGGACGGTGTACCCGGTGACTGCCGCGTCTGCCGGGAGGGGCAGGGTGTAGAGCACCTCCAAAGCTTCCGCGTAAGGGTTTTCATAGGCCTGGCTCAAAGTCGTGGCGGCGATGCCGCCCTCGGCCCGGCCGCTGATCGTTGCGGATTTGAGAGGATACGTGCGCCCGTCGACGGACACGAGGCCGAAGTTACGGTTTGTGCCGGTCCGGGGTAAAGCGTTTGCGGTTGTCATATCCAATCTCCTTGGGTTTTTTGACACTCAACGGGATATGACTTCAGTCCCCCCTTTTGTGACACTGAATCTATCAGAAAATTTTAGGATCTTCGAGCAATGTCGGCATGGGTCGGCGTTCTCTGATACCGGAAAGGCCAGACTCAGTGGGGCCACCCACAAAGCCCGGGTGCTATCGCAGCTATCGAATGCTTTCTTTCATGCTGAACTCGCCATAGAAAATGCAGTTACGAATTTGCACGAAATCCGCCCGTTTCTGGACTAGAATTCGTGCAGATCCGGGAGGGCTTATCGATGAGAAAACGTATGTGGATCGCAACCATGATCGCCGCGGCCTTGGCATCGTTCGGCTCCTCAGCCGAAACCGCAACCGCAGCGCCCGAAGTCTCGCTGACCGTAATGAATCCGCGCGGAGAAATCGCTCCACCCCCTCTGCTGGCGCCCCGGCCGCGCATCGCCGACCTTTCCGGGAAGAAGCTTGCGATTTACTGGAATGGCAAAGCCGGCGGTAACCATTTCTGGAACGTGGTCGAGCAGCTCCTTAAGGAAAAGCTCCCCAATACGGCGGTTCTGCGTTATGACGGCGCCTACGACCTGGGGGATGCGCTGGCGGCCAGAATTGCGAAGGAGTCGGACGCCTTTCTTTATGGCGTGGGAGATTGAGGGTCCTGCACCTATACCGGCGTGTCCGGTTACACAAGGATCGAAAAGCTGGGCAAACCCGGCGTGTTCGCCTGCACCGACAACTTTGCGCACGACGCGAAATCGGCGGCCGAGGATTTCGGCATGCCCATGGCGCGCATGGTGGCGCTGCCTGCTGCCAACTATTACCGGCTCAGGAGAAGCGAAGAGGCGGTCCGGCCCGTAGCGGCAGCGGCTGTCGACAAGCTCATCGACGGGTTGCGGCGCCCCTTGAGTCCCGAAGAGGCCGGCGTCACGCCCCAAAGGGAAGCGCTCGGGCCCGTTACCGTCACCGCGGACAGCTATGCTCATGCGGTGCAGAAATTCAACGAAGTGTTTCTGCAGAATCACTGGGGAGATGGATTGCCGCTCCTGCCGCCTACGAAAGAAGCCGTCGAGGAGATGCTCAAAGGGACCAGCCGCTCTCCGGACGAAGTGATCGGGACCGTCGCGCCCAAGAACGGGATTGTTACTGTGAAACAGATCGCCATCAACGCGGTGATGGCCGGGGCGAAGCCGGCGTACCTTCCGGTGATTATCGCGGCCATGGAAGGTTTTACGGACCCGGCTTACGACGACCTGCACATCCTGACTTCGAGCGGCTCTTTCAACCTGGCGATCATGGTAAGCGGGCCGATTGCCAAGGAAATCGACGTCAACTCAGGGATCGGCATGCTGGGCTACGGCTGGCAGGCCAACCTCACAATCGGGCGCGCCGTGAGGCTGATCACCATAAACGCCGGACGCGTCTGGCCGGCGGAGACCGACATGGCGCTGATGGGACGCCCGTCCTCGCAATTCTACGTTTTCGCCGAAAACCACGACCTCAGCCCCTGGGAACCCTTTCACGTGAGTCAGGGATTCAAACCGGAGGATAGCTGCGTGACCCTCTCCAGCGTCATGAGTTCGCCGGGCAATTACTTCGGCGGCGGCGCCGTTGAGCCCTGGACCCCGGACCAGATTCTCGACAGCATCACCCGAAGTCTGTTAAGCAGCCGTCCGATGATGAAGGGTTGGAGACGCGGTGGCCCGAATCCCGGGCCGATGAAACATATCCTGATTTTCCAGCCGGAACTCGCGCTTGAGCTGAGCCGCCAGGGACATACGCGCGCGAGCCTTCAGAAGCTGCTTTACGAGCGCGCGACCATACCTTACGAGCAGCTCACGCAGGCGGAAATCGCGTCCATCCAGCCGAGAATCGATTCCGGTGAAATCCCTCCGGACCGCGTGCCGGTTTTCAAGGAAGCCCTGAAGCCGGGGGGGAGACTGCCTATTCTGGATAGGCCTGAAGATATACGAATAGTGGTGGCCGGCGGCATACCCGGATATTCGTTCGGCATGACGTACTACCGGGAAGGGCTGTACGCGCCCACTTCGGACCAGACCAGAAAAATCCGCGGCGCCACCCTCACCCAATTCGGCAGGTAAAATGGGAATAAAATGGGGACAGTCACCAGTGTCCCCTTAAAGGGCCACTTTTTCTGTAGGAGCTGTTTTGGGGAAAGGGACACTGGTGACTGTCCCCATTTTACCCAGGATGCGGGTGGCTTCGGAGGTCAGGGCGGAAAGGTGGGCGGCCTGCTTGTCCAGGCGGGCGAGCGGTTCCCGCACCTGCTGCTCGATCTCCAGAAAGAGCTTCTCAAAGATCTGGGTGATCTCCTGGTTCAGACGGTCCCGGAACTCCTTGCGCGATTGCGCCATCTTGCGGCGGAATTCCGAGAGTATGCCGGAGCGCTTCCAGAGCAGGGCCAGCGCTATAATGCCGATGCCCAGCGTGGCGATGACGCCGCCGGTTATGTCCACGACCATCATATGAGTCGCCAGCGCGATGACGGTCCCGAGAGCCGCTATCCCGCCTCCCGCCAGCGTGAGCATCCCCAGGTTCGATCCCTGAATCCCCTTGTCTCCCACAATGTCCGCTATGCGCAGTTCCTTGAGCCTGGACTGCAGGCGCTCCAGCACCTCCGAGCGGCCGGAGATCCCGGAAAGTGCGCTCGCCTCGCGTTCTTTCTGACGGCGCCCCACAGCCTGGACCAGTTCGTCCAGCATCGTCTGCATTTCGTCCGTGAGGTCCTTCGATACCCGGAGCGATTCGGCGTCGATTTCCTCCCTGGCCCTGTTCTCGAACTGCGACTGAAGGTCCTTCAGCCACGTTTTGATGTCTTTGTCGCGCAGAAAGGGGATGGATCGTTTCAGCACGTTGCCGGCGCCCAGCCCTTCGGCAAAATCGTCCTCGAGAGAATGGGATAGACGATCATAGGTCGCGGCAAGGCTATCCACAACGAGGCGCTGCAGCGAACGAGTTTTCCCTCTGCGAGCCTCGATTTTGTCTGTCAGTCCGCTGTAGAATACCTTGTCCGCGACTACCGCATCCTCTTCGGCCTGCAGTGAAGCCAGGGATGAGTTCACGATCTTCCGGGCCGTATCGCGCGCTCCGTCTACCTTCATTTTCCAGACATCGCCGCTCTCGACCGTCTTGCGCATGAACTCGCGGAACTCCGCGAAGCCGCTGCCCGACGCGCCCTCCTGTTCCCGCTTCGCCGATGCCGTGAACACCACCGGGTTCTGAACATTCCGCTCGCGCGCATACTCCCTGATGCGCTCCAGGTTCGTGGCGAGCTCGTGCTGAGACGCAAGATCCGACTGCTGAAGGACAAAAACAATTTTGCGGAGCCAGTCTTTCCGTATGAGCGACAGAAGCTCCCACGAGGTGCCCGTGTAGGGGTTCTTGGCAGGAAAGACGAAAATGACGAGGTCGCTCTGCGGGATGTAGTTCTCCGTGATGGTCTGGTGGTTGCGGATGATGGAGTTGGTCCCGGGCGTGTCCACGATGGTAATTTCCCGCAAAACGGGCTTGGGCAGAAAGACGCGCTCCCAGTAATCGCCCAGCGTTACTGTAGCGGGGTTATCTCCGTAAACCAGTTCCTGAATCCTGGACGTGCATGGATCGGGCGCGACCTCGCAGACGTCCTGCCCGAGAAGGGCGTTGATGAAACTGCTTTTGCCCGACTTGACTTCGCCGACGAAGACGAAGAGGGCCGCGGACTGCAGGCGGACGAGACGCTCGGTGAGAATGGTGCAGGAGTCTTTGTCCGAGAGTTTTTCCGTCAGCGACAGGGAGCTTTTCAGGATCTCGCGGAGGGTGTTGAACTGTTCCGTCAGCGCGGGGCTCAGGATGTTTTGCGATACCATAGCTTCTCCGCCGGAAACCGGCAATTTTGCATGCCTATATACACAGGCGATTCTACCGCTGAATCAAATTCACAATAAATGATTTTAACCGGATTGCCCCGCCTGGCGAAGACGGCTTCGGAGCAGCCGTCCTTGCCAGGCGGGGCAGCATCGGGTGGCCCTGGACACCCGCCCTCATCCGTTGCCCGGATATTTTTATTTCCGGAAGATGTCGGGTTCGAGATAGATCACCTGCGCGATGGAAACGGCGCTGCGTATGCGCGATTCGGCGGCGTTGATGGCGCGCGCCACGGATGCCGCAGTTTCGTCGTGCCGGACGGCGAACTTGGCGACCACCATGAGGTTGTCCGGCCCGAGGTGCAGCGTCTTGAGGTGAATGATGCGCTCGACGTCCTCGCCGGCTTCGATCGCCTTGCGGATTGCTGCGACATGCTCGGCGGTGCCGGACTCGCCGATGAGCAGGCTGTTCATCTCCAGGGCCAGGAATATCGCGATCACCACCAGCAAGGCGCCGATGGCCAATGAGCCGGCGCCGTCCCATCGCCCGTCGCGGGTTAGGACCGCCGCGCTGACGCCGAACAACGCGAAGACCAGACCGAGCAGCGCCCCGGTGTCCTCGAGCAGCACCACCGGCAGCTCCGGCGCCTTCGCTCCGCGCACGAAGCAGCCCCACGGCGCGCCCCGCCGTTCGTGGTTGGATTCCTTGACCGCAGTCCTCAGTGAGAAAGCCTCGAGCGCAATCGCCACCAGGAGAACCGCGAATGCCCACAACGGGCTTTTGAGTTCCTCCGGGTGGACGATTTTCAGCACGCCTTCCGCGAGCGCGAACACCCCGCCGAGGCTGAACAGCACGATTGAAACGATGAAGGCGTAAACGTAGCGGGACCGTCCGTAGCCGAAGGGATGCTCCTCGGTAGCCGCCCGCCGGGCCCTTTTGCGGCCCACCATCAGCAGCACCTGGTTGCCGGAATCCGCCACGGAGTGCAGGCCCTCGGAGAGCATCGACGACGATCCGGTGAAGAAAAACGCGACAAACTTCGACGCCGCGATGCCGAGATTTGCCAGCAGCGCCGCCAGAACAGCGCGTGAACCGCCCGATTCGCTCACAGCGAACTCCCGATCTTTAACGGGTTGCGATTATACCAGCTTTAGCAGGCCCGCCCAAGCAACTGAAAACCGCGATTGGCTTTGAAAGGAGCGGCCGGAGGCGGACGAAATTCCATGGCGGGCCTTGCACCTTCCTGCTAATATCCGCTTCGGTCCGCGGATTGACATCGAATAACCATGCTGAGGCGAATTGCATGCCGGAAAATTCATCCTATTCCAATAGCCCGACCTGCGGATGGCGCCGAAAGGCGCATGAGATCATTTTCGAGTCGGACACTCCCGCGGGCAGGGCTTTCGACGTCGCGTTGATCGTCCTGATTTTGATGAGCCTTGGAGCAGTCGTGCTGGAAAGCGTGGGCTCGCTCCGGGCCGTATCCGGGCGGACGCTGCGGGCGGCGGAGTGGTTTTTCACCATCGTTTTCTCGATCGAATATATCCTGCGGCTGATGACGGTGGGCCGGCCGATGCGGTACGCGTTCAGCTTTTACGGGATCATCGACCTGCTTGCCGTGGCGCCGACTTACCTCAGCCTGCTGCTGCCCGGGGCGCAGTACCTGCTCGCCGTCCGGGTTGTGCGGATCCTGCGCATTTTCCGGATACTGAAGCTGGCTCAATACCTGAGCGAGGCCAACATCATTCTGCTGGCACTGCGCGCAAGCAAGCGGAAGATCATCGTATTTTTGTTTGCGGTGCTGACCCTGGTCACCGTCCTCGGCTCGCTCATGTACCTGGTGGAAGGCGAGGAGAACGGATTTACCAGCATCCCGGTGAGCATCTACTGGGCCATTGTCACTCTCACCACCGTCGGCTACGGCGACATCTCGCCGCGCACGCCGCTTGGCCAGGCCCTGGCGTCCTTCATCATGATTCTCGGTTACGCCATCCTGGCCGTGCCGACCGGCATCGTTACCGCCGAGTTTACGCGCGCGAGCTTGCCGCCGGTTTCGGGACAGGCGTGCCCCGCGTGCGGCATCCAGGGGCACGACATGAATGCCGTTTTCTGCAAGCGCTGCGGCGCGAAACTCTGAATCCTGCAAAAAAGCCGTGCCTGCATTCTGGGATCTATGTGCGGGCAATCCGCTTGGACGGGCATGGAGAGGCTTTCTCAAAACTGCCGGCGAAAATCGCGAGACAGTGTATATGAATTACGGCTATGCCAATTCCGAGATGCGCACACATCTAATGCCCTGTAAGGGCAGCGTCTCAAAGACAGGGTTGGACGCGCTTTTTGCGTCCAACCCTGGGTATGCGACCGATAGAGAGACCTACCCCGAAGGGATTGTGTTTTGAATCCCGGAATAAATTGTCCCGGCTAATTGCCGGACACAATCCCTTCGGGATAGATTGTTGCACCGCTGCAGACCCAGGGTAGGCGGCATAAAGCGCCGCCAACCCTGGGCTGTGTGAAACTGCCCCTATCGGGGCAGTGGTTTTGGGACGGCCTCTGGAACTCCGTCCTTATATAATAAGACATTCTTAAATCGAATAGCCGGCGAGGACGCCTTCGCGCACGGCGTCCACGATCAGGCCGGGCTCTCCGCAACTGCCGATTACATAGGTCTCGCCCACCAGCCCGGCAAGCTCCTCGAGGACCTTCGTGTTCGGACCCCAGTCCTGTGTGTTCAGGATGCTTTTCCCCTCGATCACGAACACCCGCCTGTCAGGTATCCGGATTTTTAGGCCCTTGTCGACGATCTCCCGGTAAGACGCGTCGGACCAGATTGCCACGTGCTTCTGTTTGAACCACGGCCACAGGTTCTCCAGGTCGTCTCGCGTCATGCCTTCGCCCAGCCCCGAGGCCGGCCCGTTGTGGGCGATTGCCACTCTGCGGCCGCGCTTGGCCAGGAATTCAGCCAGCTCGCAACCGTGCAGCGTTCCTCCCAGGATCACCACGCTTTTGGCCACAGGCATCCAGATGCGGGAAAGCTTCTGCACCTGGGTAGGAGTGAGGAAACGCAGGACGGCCCGGAGCATTCGGTGCAGCTTCGCGGTGCGGAGGACGCGGCGGCTTTCCGCCCCGGGAAGATCAAATTTTGTATGGGAGGCTCCGGCTGCCAGCACCAGCACATCGGGCTTCTCCACCCGTACCCGCGCAGGCGTCAGCGCCCGGTTCAGGTGTACGGTGACCTTTTCCTTTTTAAGCTGAGCCTCCAGGTAGCGCACGTGACCGATGATGTCCTCGGTCTCCAGGTCCTTCACCACCGCCGCAAGCGGGACAAGCCCACCCAGCCGGGAGTTTTTTTCATACAGGACGACTTCGTGGCCGCGCCGGGCTGCCAGGCGCGCGGCTTCCATGCCTGCGGGACCGCCGCCGGCCACAAGAACCTTCTTCCTGCGCTCTGCCGGACGGCACTGGTATTCGGGAAGGATCTCCCGGCCCAGCGTGGGATTCACACGGCATTCAAGCTTCTTGTTTTTGTTGCGCATGTCGAAGCAGTGCAGGCATCCGTGGCAGACGCGTATGTCTTCGGGGCGGCCTTCCCGGATCTTGTTGGGAAGCTCCGGATCGGCCAGAAGCCGTCGGGTCATCCCGACGAAGTCCAGGCTGCCTTTGCGCAGGTATTCCTCGCCCAACTCCGCGTCCAGGCGGCAGGCCGTCCACACCGGTATCTTCAAGCCTTTGCGCTTGACGGCTTCCACCAGAGGAACCGTGGCTCCGCGGCCCTGCCGGCTCCAGTCGAGACCGGCAGGCAGTTCGGCCGGGGGTTCGGGATAGAGAATGCGGTCCGGCTGAATGAGCCCGCCCCTGTGCCCGTAGCGCTCCGCCCGGCAATTGATGCCGTCGGCCACTTCCGCGACGCGCTTCGCCATCTCCGCCCCTTCGTCGAGCGTCGTGGCCAGGGGGTGATTGTATTCCACAATATTGAAGAGAGCGTGGACCGCGAATGCCGGGCCGCAGCGGCGCTTGGCCTCCGCGATGATGCTGCGCAGGAAGCGGGTGCGGTTTTCATAATTCTGCGCGCCGTATTCGTCGTCGCGCCGGTTCCAGATTCTCGACAGGAAAGTGTTGCCCTGGTGACAGGTGCCGTGGTTGATCTCGCAGGCGTCAAAACCCGCTTTCCATGCCCGCTCGGCCGCCGACGCCCACAGGTCGATCTGGTCCTCGATCTCCTGCTTCGTCATCGCGCGGCAGGGAAGGAAGTCCGGGCCGGGCAATTCCTCCTGCCTGAGTGCGGAGGCGCATTGGATGTCGCGGATTCCGGCGTCGCGGGGCAGCAGCCCCGTGGGATTCCAGGGGCCGGCGTGCTGGAACTGAATGGAAACGGGACAGCCGTGTCTGTGCACGGCGTCGGTCAGCCGCCGGAAGCCGGGGATGAACCTGTCGTCGTCGAAATGCAGCTGCACGCCTTCGTAGCTGCCGTCGGGCCTATAGTGCACGTGCTGGATCCCGAGGGGGTATTCCACCCCGCAGGATTCCACGACCAGAAAACCTACGCCGCCCCTGGCCAGGCGCTCGTAATAGGCGATCATGCGCGGGCCGACGGTCTGATCCTCCTCCATGTAAGAGGTGCCGTTGGCCGTTTTAATGATGCGGTTGCGCGTCCGGACCGGCCCGATCATGCCCGGTTCCATGAGCCTGTTAAAATGCTTTGCTCTGTTGCTCATCTTTTTGCCCTGAAAACGTTCGTCTACCCTGCAGGCCGGGCCTTCCGGCCGGCCCTACGGGAAAGTTGCATCGACCGTGCGCGCCGCTGCCCGCAGCACTTCGACGGAGCGCGCGAGCCTTGACTCCTCGTCCGGGGCAAGTTCCCATTCCAGGATTTCGCACACACCGTGCCTGCCGAGCGCCACCGGAACCGACATGCTCAGGTTACGCTGACCGTATTCTCCATCCAGCACAACCGAGCAGGGAAAGATCTCTCCCGTATCCTGAAGGATAGCCCGGGCAATCGCAACCATGCCGACCGCACAGGTCCAGCCGGCTGTGCGCCCGGTCTGCAGTTCCTCGTACCGCCTCAAAATGTTTGGGATTTCGCCGAGCACTGCCTGCTTTTGTCCTTCGGTGAAAAGCACCGGCCGGCCGTCGATGCGCACGGAGCTGAACAGCGGCACCTGGCTGCTGCCGTGCTCGCCGATTACGGTCGCCTGCACCCGGCTGACCTCGACCCCTTTGGCGCGGGCTGCCAGTTCGCGGAAGCGGAAGGAATCGTTGACGGAGTAGCCGAAGAGCTGGCGGCGATCGAAACCCCCGGCACGCCACGTGGCGTAATTCAACGGATCGATCGGATTGGTGGCCGTGATCACGACGGCATCGGGGCAATAGCGCCGGATCTGCAGGGCGATGTCGCGGACCATCGCCATGTTTTTGGGCAGCATCTCCATCCGGTCGGCAATCAGACCCTGGGGCGCTCCGGCCGCGTTGATGACGATATCCGAGCCGGCCATATCCCCGTAACCGCCGTCCCTGACGCGGACATCGAAGGCCGAGACCGCCGTTCCGATATCCATCGCGTGCTGTTTCGCGAAATTCATGCGCGTGTCGATCATGACGATTTCCCCGGCCAAGCCCGACGCCGCCAGATTGAACGAGACAGGCGCTCCAACCGATCCGGCAGCGCCGATAACGGTCACTTTCATGTCTTCTCCCTTTCACTCCAAGGCTGTCGCAGGTGCGCGAATATAAAATGCCGGGCATCCGCAGGCAACCCGTAATTTCGGAGGAAGGGGTAACGCGGACGCATGCCGACAAAGGCGCCGGCCTATGCCAATTGGCCGATGGCCCGTAACCGTTGATAATTCAGCAATTGGCAAAGTTCCATCAGGATCTGCGCACGGACAGCAATTTCGGCAATCGATCCAGGCGTTCCCTATCCAGCGTAGACCGCCCCATGCGACCCTGTTCTTTAAGGCCGTCGCCTAAAAACGGAAGGCAATCGATGCTGTGGCGTAATGAAGCCAGGCGAAGGTATAGACATCGTCCACATCCGCGCCTCCCTCGAGCGTGCGGTAGCCCGCCGCCAGGGTCCAGTTTTTTGAAAGATCGTACTTCATTTTCAGTGATATATCAAAGGCCCGGCCCTGGGGCGCGGCAAGTCCGTCCATGTTCAGGTTGAACCTCCAACGCTTCGCGAAGCGATATTCCCCGTCGAGGTGGATCAGCGGCACAAATCCCAGGTCCGTATACGCTGCGGACTTTATTTTGTCCTTCAATTCGATTTTCGCATCCCGGATCTTGCCCGTGACCCCGATCTTCCATGTCCAGCTTTTGCCGTCGTAAAATCGATATCGATATGTTAGCCGATAGGAATTGAATCGGTAGGTTGCATCGACGCCCGGGCCCGCCTCGAAAACCATTCCGTCGAAACTCACAGGGTGTTGCAGATCTCCTGCAGAGGTGTACGACAGCGGAGCAGCCAGGAACCGGAATTCGTGCTTCGGTTTCACGGCATAGTCGATGGAGACGCGACCGCCGGCAAAAGGGCCGGATCCCTGGATGTCCCGCAGCGAAAATCTTGTTCCGGTCTCATTGGGTATCTGCGCATCGTTTTTGGTTTGCCATACGGGGCTGAATTCCAGCTCCACGTTAAATTTCTTTTCTCCCGCGGCTAACGCCTGCGAGGCAAGAGTCCAGCCAAAGAACAGAAGAAACAGCCAAAAGAATTGTTGTCGAATTCCCATAGTTCTATCCCGAGTGGGTTTAATCATTATCCTGCACAGCGCACGGGGACATTTATAAGACCTCGATTGCGCCGTCGCCACCTGTGGCTGGTCGCAGTTCTCATTGACCGGCTTTCGGCCCTCGTGGCAACCCCATCCCGTTTTTGCGGAATGCGACCTGCGGACTGACACAAGCCTGCGATCAACCTCGCTACCGATTTAGCGCCTGCAAGGCTTGCGAATTGTAGCGCTCGCCTGCCGCGGCTCCGGGCGGGAACGCCTCATCGAGGCGTTTCAGTTGGCCGGGATTTAGGCGGACCTCGAGGGCAGCCAGGTTTTCTTCGAGGTAGCGTATCTGCTTGGTCCCGGGGATCGGGATGATGTCTTCGCCCTGGGCCAGCACCCATGCAAGGGCGAGCTGAGCTGGGGTGCAGCCGGCCTTTTCTGCCGTCCGGCGGACCACGGCCGCAAGCTCGAGGTTGCGCCGGAAGTTTTCCCCTTCGAAGCGCGGGTGATGGCGTCGCGCATCGTCCGGGGGCAGATCCTCCTGCTTTTTAAACCGTCCCGTGAGAAATCCCCTGCCGAGAGGGCTGTACGCCACAAATCCGACGTTTAATTCCCGGCACGTCGAGAGAATTTCTTTTTCGGGATCGCGCGTCCAGAGCGAGTACTCGCTCTGGAGAGCCAGGATCGGGTGAATGGCGCAGGCGCGGCGCAGCGTTGCCGGCGCGGCTTCGGACATGCCCAGGTATCGGACTTTGCCCGCTTCCACGAGCCTCACCATGGCCCCGATCGTTTCCTCAATGGGCGTGTCCGGGTCGACCCGGTGCTGGTAATAGAGGTCGATTACATCTGCGCCGAGCCGCTTCAGGCTTGCGTCGCATGACTGCCGGACGTATTCGGGCCGGCCGTTCACGCCCAGGAACTCGCCGCCCGGGCTGCGCACGTTGCCGAATTTGGTCGCAAGAAAAACTTCGTTGCGCCGGCCTTTGAGGGCGCGCCCGACCAGGATTTCGTTCCGGCCGAGCCCGTACATGTCGGCGGTGTCCAGAAAATCGACGCCCATGTCTATAGCCCGGTGGATCGTGCTGATGGAATCGGCTTCTTTAGCCGGCCCGTAAAACTCCGACATCCCCATGCAGCCCAGTCCCATGGCCGATACCGTGACGTCGGCGCCAAGTTTTCGTTTGTGCATTGCAGGTCCTCCTTTGCCTTCATTCAATCTTTGTAATAGCGATACCGCGCCATGCGCGCCTGGATCCTGGCGGTGCGGTTGCGTATCCGGCGGTTCGGCTGCACGGGGCTGTAACGGTGCGGATTGATAATGACCGCAGCAAGCGCCGCAGCCTCTGCGTCGGAAAGATTCGAACACGATTTTCCGAAATAAGTCCGCGCGGCAGCTTCGGCCCCATATACGCCGTCCCCCCATTCGATGACGTTGAGATAAATTTCGAATATGCGTCGTTTGGTCAGATTCCGCTCCAGGGAGAAGGTCAGCAGCAGCTCTTTGAGTTTGCGGACCGGATTTTTCGAGGGGGAGAGGTAAAGGTTTTTTGCCAATTGTTGCGTGATCGTGCTTGCGCCCCGGGCGAATTCCAGCTTCTCAGCGTTGATTTTAACGGCTTCCCGTATTTCGTCGTAATCCAACCCGTCATGCCGGAAAAAGGCCGCGTCCTCTGCAATCAATACGGCGTTCTTCAGGCTTGCTGAAATGGAGTTCAGCGGCTTCCAGACCTGGAACCGGCGCGGTTTTTTCCCCTCCCTGCGCGCCTCCCGGTCCCGCATTTCCATCCAGGCGGTGGATTTGGGCCTCTCCCGCGACAAAGCCTTTACATCCGGGTAGGTGACGGCCTCATAGAAAAGCACGATGGCCGCCATGAGGCATAGCGCGAGCAGGATTTTACTTTTCCAACGCTTGCGCTTCGGTTCGTTTCCGCTGCTTTGTTTGCGGATTTGCACTTTCCTAAATGGCCACGCCAAGCTGTCAGCTCTTCTCCAGGCCTTCTCGTCCCGGATCGCCTATATGTCGTAGCCGCTTGCGGTCAGCGCGGCGGCATGCCTTTTCTGCCGTGCCTGGCGCCTGCGCGCGGCTTTCTCGTCTTCCCTGTAAACTCCGCTCTTCGGCCGCCACTTGTCGATGGGCGCCGTTTTCACATGCCACATATCCGTGGTAAGCCAGAGCGCCTGGGTTTCGCCCCCAACGACGACCATGTTGATATTTTCGGGCGAGGTATAAGGGGCAATCCTCGCATCCTTGGGGAGCTTCAGCCAGGAGGCGTAAGGCTCGATGCCGTTGCGCGCGCCGGGCTCCACCAGCGAGTAGACCACATCCGAGCCCCAGAACTGCCCCGCCGTCATCCTGAAATTCTCGCAGAGATACCTGGAGAGCTTTTCCGGGGTGTCGAATCCCTGCTCTTTGAGGTGTTTGGCCACCAGCGGGTCCATGACCAGGGTCAGAGCCCCGCGCAGGCAGGGGAATGCCTGCATCATGATGAGCATTTCCTCCTGTGCCGGACGGCAGCAGCCTGCCGCGCCCATGCTGTTGATCGCGCTCCAGCCCTGGAAGATGCTCACGGTGCTTTCTTCCTTCCTGAAGCCCTTGCGGACGTGGAAAGGTTCCCACACGCTCCGCTCCTCGTTTTCGGCGAACATCATGTTGTTGTAATTCATGTTGTTGCCGGTCGATCCCATGAAAGTCTCGTTGGGACGCGCGTCGCCTAGGTTGATCGTCATCATTGTCCACGCCCGGCCGATGACGGTGTTGGCGTGGTTGAAGGGGCTCAGGGCTCCCAGCCCGGAATTCATGCCGATCTCCTCCCGGATCGGGCCGTTTACAAACGCCATCCTGCCGAAAGAGGTCGTTGAGCTCGGCATGGATGTCTCCTGGCCGGCGGCCAGCGCGAGAATCACCGGCAGGTGTTTGGGGCCGGCGCCCGCCATGACGGCGTTGACGGCGACCTTTTCCACCGTGTATTCCAGCCTTTCCTGGTGGATGGTGACCGTCATCTGGCCGACAACCTGGTTAGGGTCGGCTGCGGTCCCCGTCAGCATATGAGCCACCCGCTCCTCCGTGGGCAGAACGATCGGCGCGCCGTCGGTCCAGCCGTTTTCAAGGAACAGGCGATGCAGGTTCTCCTCCGTGTCCGGCTGCAGCAGCCTCGGCCTCGGTTTGCCCCTCGCGGCCTTGGGATGTTTTTCGTCTTCGGTGAGCGGCCGGATGAGCGCGTCGACCACCTGCGGCATCAGGGGCCTGCCTGAGACGGGATCGTTGCCTTCAACATATTTGCGAAGAACCTCCCGCGGCCTGCCGACCAGCGGGTAAGGGGGATGGGTGAAGCGCAGCTTCATGCCGTGATTCTGGGCATCTTGGGCGGCGAATTTGGCAAAGCGGGCGCTTGCCATGGGAACGGTGGGGATGCCGTATTTGGATTCCAGCTCCCTGCAGTAGGCGGCGACACTCGCCGTGCATCCGTCTCAGCCGCCGACCCCGAAGATGACGGCGTCGGCATTCTGCTTCAGCTCGGACCACATCTCGGGCTCATCCACGAACATGTTGCCCTTTTTGTGCTGCAGGACGGTTTTTGCCCCGGGCATATGGCGGGAAAACCAGGCGACCGCTTCCTCCAGAAACTCCCATCCTCCGCCGAAGCCCACATCGATCACGTAGAGAGTTTTACCCTCCAGCGTGTCCAGGCGGGGCGCAAGCGGCAGCGGCTTCACGACCAGCGTGGGCTGACCCCTTGGATCCAGAACAGTGCACAGAGAAGTGGACGGCGTTGATTTCTTCAGTACCATATACATTTCCCCCTATCGAGTGGTCCGCCAAAGATCGAGCAGACGAGTAATTATTACCGACCCGGCAAAAGAGTTCAAACACTGAAGAGCATCCATATCCTTGGGTGAGGACGGTTTTCCAGAGACTGTCTCAAAACTACTGCCCCGATAGGGGCAGTTTCACACAGCCCAGGGTTGGCGGCGTTCTATGCCGCCTACCCTGGGTTTGCAGCGGTGCAAAAATCTATCCCGAAGGGATTGTGTCCGGCAATTGGCCGGGACAATTTATTCCGGGATTCAAAAAACAACCCCTTCGGGGTAGGTCTCTCTATCGATCGCATACCCAGGGTAGGCCTGCAAAAAGCGCGGCCAACCCTGGGCTTTGGGACTCAGCCCCGTTGGGGCTGAATGCATTAGGGAAGGAAAAAGGAAGGTTGGGACACGGCCACAGTGTTACGTGTGAGTAACAGTCAGGGCTCTGCCGGAGGTGCCTGACTTTGCTGAAGGCCAGGAGCTGATGGCCCGGCAGTCTTATTGGCCGAGGATCAGCAGTAGGCCGTTTTTGTTGCTGCCTATCACCACGACTTTGGCGTTTGAGCTCTTGGCCAGGTTTTCCGTGGCCTCGATGCCTTTGTACTCCGGCTGGGGCCGTCATTGAGCATTGCCATGATTTATCCTCCCAGTGTACATTTTTGTGCTGGATAGCTGCGCTTTCCGAATATTGTCTCCTCTTGCTTATAGGGCATCCCCCGCACAGATAAAAGCCGGAAATTGCCGAAAACGGCGCGCGGCAGCTATCCGTCGGTTTTGTGATATGTGTCACTGACCAAATCCGCAACGCGCGTAATATCGATAACCATCGACTGACAATCGGCGAAATTTTTAACCATGTGTGGTCATCAGACTGCAGGAGGTAGCTATGATGAAAAAAACAACAGTTCTTGTGATGGTCCTGATGCTGACCGTTCTTGCATCAGCTGCAATGGCAGGCGATAAAGGCGGCGCAATGGTCGGGAGATTGTTCCTTTTCCAGAAATGCGATTCCGCGTTGGCTGCGGATGCAGAGAGCTATGATTCCATGGGCTGTCCTTTGGTGGAGGGTCCTTGGCCGATAATGACCGAAAACCGGCGCTGGGGGCAGATGAAATACAACCTGTTGGGCCCCGAGTTCCGATTTTCCTTTCAGGGCAAAAACCTTGCTCCGGAGACAGATTACACTCTGATTTATTATCCGGATCCATGGCCGGGAAAGGGTTTGATGTGTTTAGGCAGCGGTGCAACCAACGAAGGCGGTAACCTGCAGATTCACGGGAAGCTGGAGATACCGGGGGGATTGCCTGCTTCCTATGATGCAAATTTTGCTCCCGTTGCTCCATCGGGAGTTGTGGGCGCAAAAATATGGCTGGTGCCTGCAATGGATGTGAAATGCGAAAGCTCGGGGGACATAGATGCAGAAACAGGCTTGCCGGCAGATCCGTCAAAACTCCTTGCCTGGAACCCTTCAGGCTACCTTTTTGAAGGCAATCTGATTATTTACCAGTATATGGCGCCTGCCGTAGTCGAGGATGACGACGCCGACGACGATGCGGATGTCGAAGAACAGAAGCCTGAGGTAACGGAAACTGTTGTGGTAACGCCTGAAAATCCGGGCAACAACGGCAAAGGCAATGCAAACGCCAAGGGCAAAAACAAATAAAAGCACCTGAGCTGCTAACGGGTAATTCCTGCAAGCCCGGTACTCCGGTACCGGGCTTTTTTTTGCCGATATCGGTGACAGGGAATTGGGGACGGTCACCACTGTCCCCTTTAAGCAGATGAGAGTGAAGGCTTGTGCCTATCGTTCTCAAAGGGGACACTGGTGACTGTCCC
>CAYYTC010000048.1:0-39474 GCA_964474425.1 uncultured Acidobacteriota bacterium | reverse complement strand
GCTAGCGGTTTTTTTTGCGGCGACATCCGGCGGCTACCCGCCTCGACGCATTCTCATCGCCTTGCTTTTATGCGCCTGGGCTTCCCGGCTTTCCTTCTATATATTGACGGACCGCGTCCTGGGGCATCCGGAGGAAGGACGCTACGCTTCGCTGCGAAAAGAATGGGGCTCTGCCGCCGAACGGAGGCTTTTCCTTTTCTATCAAAGCCAGGCTTTGTTTGCCGTTATTTTCGCGCTTCCGGCGTTGGTCATCGCGCATCACGGCGTGTCTCATTGGACCGGATGGGATCTGGCCGGTGTCCTCATCTGGATATGGGGCATCGGAAACACCGTTGCCGCAGACCGGCAACTCGCAAGGTTCCGAGAGATCCCGCATAACCGGGGCAAGACCTGCCGCACAGGATGGTGGCGTTATTCCAGACATCCCAACTATTTTTTTGAGTGGGTTCACTGGTGGGCCTATGCAGCCCTGGCCGCAGGCTCCGCCTTCTGGTGGATTGCCTGCATCGTGCCCCTTATCCTGCTGTACCTGTTTTTTAAAGTGACCGGGATTCCGCCCACGGAAGCTCAAGCCCTGGCAAGCCGCGGCGAGGATTACCGAAGCTATCAGCGGTCCACGAGTGTATTTATTCCCTGGTTTCCCCGCAAGGAAATATGATCCCATGGGCCTTATTGAAACCGCCGAGCAAGCCCTGATTCCCGATTGGCTGATTCGGATCGGCATCCGCCGGCTGCTGGCCTCAAGGCTGAGAATGGAGCAGCGGCGCATGCCCGATGAACCCAGGGCATACCTCAGGCAGTTCATCTCGGAGCTTCGTCAAAGCGCGATCGCCCTGGCCACGGAATCCGCCAACGAGCAGCATTACGAATTGCCCACGGAGTTTTTCAGGTATGTTCTGGGTCCGCAGTTGAAATACAGCTGCTGCTATTGGCCTTCGCCCCGGTCGACTCTGGCAGAGGCCGAGGAAGCCATGCTGGACCTTTTTTGCAGCCGCGCCCGGATCCAAGACGGGATGGAAATCCTTGAGCTTGGTTGCGGTTGGGGGTCGCTTTGCCTCTGGATTGCGCGGCACTTCCCCGCATGCCGTATCCTGGCAATTTCCAATTCGCGGACCCAGCGGGAGTATATCGAGTCGCGCTGCAGCATGCTGGGATTGAGCAACATCGAGGTCGTTACGGTAAATATCCAGGACTTTATTTACCCCCGATATTTCGACCGCGTCCTTTCCGTGGAAATGTTCGAGCATGTGCGCAATTACGAAGAACTGCTCCGCCGTATCTCCATCTGGCTGAAGCCTTCAGGCAGGCTCATGGTGCATATCTTTTGCCATGCGAGGTTTGCCTACCCGTTTGAGACCGAAGGCGATTTCAACTGGATGGGGCGCCGGTTTTTCACCGGCGGCATCATGCCCTCCGACGACCTCCTGCTGAACTTTCAGCGTGATGTCGTGCTGGAGGACCAATGGCGCTTTTCCGGAATTCACTATACCCGAACCCTTGAGGCATGGCTGGGCAACTGCGATGCCAGGCAGGCAGAACTGCTGCAGATTTTTCAGGCGAACAGAACACGTCGGGAAGCGGCACGCGAACTGCAGCGCTGGCGCATCTTTTTCATGGCGTGCGCGGAGCTTTTCAAATACAGGCAGGGTCAGGAATGGTATGTATCCCATTATCTCTTCCGGCCGCGTTAGAGCCTTGTAAGCAGAATTTGAACGTCGCCGATCGCGCGCTCACGGAAACCGCCCTCGCAATAACAGAAATAGTATTGCCAGGTGCGCAGAAATTCTTCGCTGAAACCCAGATTCCGGACCTGTTCCGCTCTTTCCAGAAATCTTTGCCGCCAATGAGCCAGCGTCCTCGCATAGTGCGGCGTGATGTCCTCCAGGTGGCAAACCCGGAAGCGGCTGGACTTGCCGATGGATCGGCAGATGGCTCCGATCGATGGAAGACAGCCGCCCGGGAAAACATATTCCTGGATGAAGTCGACCGATTTCCGGTAGCGATTGTATTGCTGATCGGGGAATACAATCGCCTGCAGCAGCATCCTTCCGGCGGGCTTCAATAAACCGGAGCATTTTGTGAAAAAAGTGTCGAAATATTGATAGCCGACAGCCTCGATCATCTCAATAGAGACAATTTTGTCGTAGGCACCCTGCAGTTGGCGATAGTCCTGCATGAGCACGCAGATCCGGTCTCCCAGTCCGGCCCTTTCCACGCACTTTTTTGTAAACTCATACTGTTTTGTTGATATGGTTGTCGCTGTTATACGGCAACCGTATTTTTTTGCAGCGTGCAAGGCGAATCCGCCCCAGCCGGAGCCGATTTCCAGCACCTCATCCTCCGGATGCAACTCCAGCTTTTGACAAATGCGGTCAAACTTGGCAACCGAAGCTTCGTAAAGCGAACTCTCGCTTCCGGGAAAAATCGCGCAGGAGTAGGACAGAGTCTCGTCCAGGAAAATGGAAAAAAAATCATTCCCGAGATCATAGTGCGCAGCGATATTCCGGCGGCTGCCGGCAATAGTGTTGCGCCGCATTCGATGAGCAACGGATCGAAGAAAAGATAAAAAACGGGCGCTCCGACGTTCCATTGCGCTGAGGACATCGGCATTGCGGCAGAAAATGCGCACCAGATCGACCAGGTTACGGCAAATCCAAAAACCGCGGATATAGGCATCGGCGGCCCCCAGGCTTCCACCCCAAAACAATCGGCCGAAAAAGCGCGAGTCGAGGACTTCTACGGTAACCTCGAGCGCATCCTCATCGGCATTTCCGAACACGTGTCTTTGGGTCCCTTCAATGAGCACAAGCCTGCCCTGCCGCAATTCCCCCAGCCGGCTCAAGACCGCGCCGCGCAGGCGGTTCTGAAAAATATTCCGGGAATGCGTTCGGCCGGCAGAGGACATCGCCGATTCATCACTCATGGCTTTGAGCCTTCCGTCAGGGCCGCATGTTGGGGATGCGGGTAGAAACGAGACCCCTTGCGCCACAATTGGAAAGCCTGCCAGTAAATGCCCGACGTAATCCGGACGGTCATCCAGGGATGGTGCGCCAGCGTGCGCACCATCGCGCCGCGCGTCAGTTCTTTCCGGTGCAACACCAAAGCCACGTCAAAAAGCCTTTGATCGCCCAAATAGTTGGCAATGGAAACGCTCAAGCGCTCCTCCGGTTTACTGAGACTCCACTCGTATTCGGCTTTCATATCCATGAAGGGGGACACATGAAAATCCTTCGCATGGCGGAACCGCAAAAGCCCGGGATTTCCCAGATGGTTGCCTTCCCAAAGCACATACCAATGCTTCTGCAGCCAGGGAGTGTTGGTGACCTCGGCAACCATCGTCGTCACCTCATTTCCTTCAGGACCGAAGCAGTAGAAAATATTCAGCGGACTGAAATAGAATCCAAAATTTCGCAAATTGGTGAGAAGGCGGATCGGCCCGCTGCATTTCCGTCCTGTGCGCTCCTCAACCAGCGCGCGGACTGCGTCGGCAAGAGGGATGTCTCCATGACCGATGTGGTCCCCGGCGCGGAAGGATGCGGGCGAAAACCAGGAACGGCTCAACCCCAACCTTCCCTCGAGCACCTCCGGCAATTCATCCAGGTCGAAATACATCATGAAAAGCCCATACCGGAATTCGTGCGCCATAGGTTCGATCCTGCGGTGGCGTACGTTTCCCTCGTAGATGCAACTCAGCATAACTCCAACCTCCGGCCGAATAACTCACCGACTGCGAGGGCGCTATTGACGCCGTCCTCGTGAAATCCGTTTCCCCAGTAAGCGCCGCAGAAATAGGTTCGATTCCTTCCATTAATTTCACCCCGGCGCTTCTGAGCTGCGAGCGCAGAGCGGTTGTAAATCGGATGATGATAGACAATGCGCCGCAGGATTTTGTCCGCGGCAAGATTTTGGATTTCATTGAGCGTGATGCAAATGGGCACGGGAGAACGGTGCCCCTGCAGCCGGTTGAGGTTATAGGTCAGCGCCACGGGACGGCCTTCTTCTGCCGGTATGTAATAATTCCAGGATGCCCAGGCGCGCTTTCGCTGCGGCAGCAGGGATGGGTCCACGTGAAGCACCGTGTCGTTGCGCTGATACGGAATTGCGGAAAGGATCTCGCGCTCCGCGCCGCTCGCGTCCGAGAGCATGGCAAGCGATTCATCGGAATGAGACGCCAGCACCACACAATCGAATCGCTCCGTTTCGCCATTCACTGGAGTGACCCTGACCCCGTCTTGATGACGCGAAATGGATGCGATGGAACAATTAAGGCGGATCCGGTCCACATAGGGGCGCGTCAGCGCGCGGACGTATTGACAGGCGCCTCCCATAACGGTTTTCCAGCGGGGGTGTCCCTGGACTGTGAGCAGACCGTGATTGTTGAAGAATGCGATAATAAACCGCGCGGGAAACTGAAGGAAGTGATCGGGCTGAGCAGACCAGATCGCAGCTCCCATCGGAACCAGATAATTTTGAATGAATGCCTGGCTATAGCGCCCGCGCGCAAGATATTCGCCCAGTTCCAGGACGTAATCCTGCTCGCGCAGAAAGTCCGCGGCGCTGCGGTTGAAACGAAGAATGTCCAGAAGCATCCGGTGAAAAGAAGGACGCAGAATGTTGCTGCGCTGCGCGAACAAGCCGTTGAGGGAGCTTCCCTGGTATTCGAGCCCGGTTTTTCCGCAGCGCACGCTGAAACTCATGTCGCTTTCCCTGGCCGGGACCCCGAGCAGCTTCAGCAGCTTGACGAAATTCGGATAGGTGCGATCGTTGAATACCATGAAGCCCGTATCCGCATCATACCGGTTGCCAAAGGCCTCGAACGCTACAGTGTTGGTGTGGCCGCCGGCATAGCTGTTGGCTTCAAACACGTGGACTTCGTTCCCATCTGAAAGCAACCGGGCGGATAGCAGCCCGCTGATCCCGGATCCGACGACAGCAATTTTCATAAATCAGCCCCTGCCGGGTTTGTCAAGCTCCCCGCACCAACGGTCGAACAATGACATAAAAATGCTTCCATGATCCTACAATTTTGCTTGTTCCAAAATGCTTCAGAGGATTATAAGTGATTTCGGGAAAAAACCATATTTCGATAGCTCAGGCACTTTGCCCGGGCTGAGAGGCGAATCATGACTGTTACAGCAACCAAGGCAGTTTACGTTTACCTCATTACGGTGCCGATTTTCTTTATCATAGATCTCGTCTGGCTCGGCGTGGTGGCTAAAGCTTTTTATCAGAAGCACTTAGGATATCTGATGCGCCCGCAGGTCAATTGGACCGCGGCGATTCTTTTCTACCTTCTGTTTATCATTGGAATCGTTATCTTTGCCGTAAAGCCGGCGCTGGAAGCCCAGAACGGATTGCGTGCCCTGGTTTATGGCGCGTTATTCGGTTTTTTCACATACGCCACCTATGATCTGACGAACCTTGCGACTGTCAAAGACTGGCCCGTAATCGTCACGGCAATCGATCTCGTATGGGGCACAGTGCTTTGCGGTGCGGTTGCCTGGGGCAGCTATTATGTCTCAAGCAGGTTCCTGTAAAAACGCTTTCTGCCTGTAATGCAAATCCTGAATAGGCGTATTATAAATCAGTTGGAAATAAAGCTGTGGAATTGCAGGATGGGCTATATGCCGCTGCCCTACTGGAAGTCTGAATTGGTCCAATTTATTTGAATATGATGGATTTTTGAGGGCTTTGAGTACCAATGAGGCTGGGCAATTTTCTGGAATCGGCCAGCAAAAAACTGCTGGCGCTTCTCACCGCGGGGCTTACACCCGAACGGCTTGCCCTTTGCATTGCTTTGGGAATTGTTCTTGGGACGGTGCCTGCGCTGGGAACAACAACGCTCTTGTGCACCCTGGTGGCTTTCCTCTTTCGGCTGAACCTGCCGGCCATCCAGCTCGCAAACTTTTTTGTTTACCCGCTTCAGCTTGCGTTGCTGATACCCTTTATCCGCGCAGGCGAATGGCTGTTCGGCGCTAAACCCCTGGACATTTCCCTGGGACTGATTCAGCGCATGGTGGAGGCTGATTTTCAGGCAACGGCCACTCATTTATGGATGGCCACCATGCGGGCATTGCTGGTCTGGCTGCTGATCGCACCGTTGGTGATGGGGCTGGTATATCTGTTCATGGTGCCGCTGCTGCGAAAACTGAAGCTGCAGCGGCTCAATCCCCGGGGTGAAGGCCAGCAGGTCCCTGGTGCCGGCGCCTCGCCTTTCGAAACGGCCGAATGAGCTCCTCCGGTTAGAATCGCGGATATACGCTAGCTGGAATCAATGAGGGACTATCCGATTTCTTTGTCAACGCATATCCGCGTTACCAAACCCTTCGCCGGTCCGGGTCTGGAAGATCTCCTTTACAGCTGAAAAATTGCCCGAATATCAAGCTTTGTCAGCTTTTTCCCGTCACTACCTCCCGACAAGGATTTCGCACCCACCTTTGGGATGGCCCGTGAAAGCATTGGCGGTTCCCAAAAATAGTCCGTCCAGTTCATCATCCTGATGCAGCGAAAGCAGCCTTCGGAATCCGAAATTCATGTAGTTGTCAAAGCCGTTGATCGTAACCGGAGTCCAGTGGACTCCATTAATAGACTTCCAAAGGTCCGCCCCGCCGAAAAGCGTAAGCATCTGCTGGATGTAACCGCCAGCAGCTGCCGCATTCCGGGAATCAATGGCCTTGATCAATCCTGTCACCACCGAGCGTTCCTCTTTAGACATCTTCTTTGGATCCATGGCTTCCAGGCCTTGTCTGAGTTCCTGAATTGGAGATGGCAGAGCCCCTTCCGGAGGCAGGCCTCCCATTAATGCGGCGTTGGCCATCAGCAATATATGAGAGGTTTCGTCGTAAGTCGCCAGGTAAAACCAGTCATCATGAATGGCCATGTGCCATACATAATCGTTGTAAGGATTTCCGAATCCGGCCTGCAAATTGCTCAACGGATTGCGGAACGTCTTCCATCCCTCCGGAGGGTCGTCAGGAATCGATTTGCCGACGATGAGCATTGCCCGATCATGCTTGTCCAGCCGTATCAGATCAAAAGCTCTTCTGCCCACGGGATAGCCGTTTTTGATTACCATGCCTGCGCCGGTGGCGGTACCGACGAAAAGGTGATCCCGGAATGGCACCATGGTCATGCCCCATTGATTATACGTATCGCCGAAACCGTCCTTGATGACTTGAATCCATTTATATTTGCCATCCGGAAGCAGCGTCCCGTCCGTTTTCCAGACCTCAAACCCGGTATTGTAGTTTACGGTTGAAGCATAGAGATAACCGTTGAAGACGGCGAGATAGGCCACCTCGGCGTTGTCGAAATTTCCGAAGCCCGGATCGCTGACCTGGGACCACAATTCCGGATTGTCCGCATCATAACGATAAACAAGCCCGATTCCTGCCCCCGCAGGAGCAGTCCCCGGCAGTGAGGCAGAGATGTACAGATCCCCTTTGTAGGTTACCAAGCCACGCGGATTGGTCGCCGTAGCAATGGCTCCTGAAACATCTTCCCATGCTCCGGGAGCGCCCGTTGAAGTCCTCAAAATACGTGCCAGCGGCATATTGGGCACCCATGTACCGATACCGATCGCATATAGCCGGCCATTATGGACTCCCATCGTGCGGTAACCATAGGATTCTGGATAAAATCCAACGATGGGTGACGGAGGCGGCAGCATCGGATTCGGAACAACGGGCAGAAGGCCGTATTCAATGGGGGAGGTATGCACGCACTCCCATTGACCCTGGTGCAGGCGCCAGATCTGTCCACTAAACTCCTCCGCCCATTCCTCTTCCCCGGGATTTTCGTTGTGCGGCCCCGCAGGCCCGAAACCCGGCGGAAGCGGAGGCATCATTCCCGACATGCTCTGAAGCAGGCTCCACATATGGTGCCGGTTTGTGCCAACATAAAGGTCGCCATTGAAACTGGCCATAGACCAGGCATAACTGTTGGCATCATCACCAAATCCACCGGCAGCAAGCCTGGTAAAGCTATCACTGGAAAGCCCCTGCGGATTTGAGGCGCCGGAATAGGCGCCTGAAGCAAAAAGAACAAAGAGAAGCAAGATAACCAGAGCACAGCTTAACGGAAATTTTCCAATATTCATGTCAGACCTCCCCCTTTAAGGCAAGACAATCCCTACCAGCCACAACAGCCAAATCTAATCAAAGCAATTTTTGATCCACCTCATCCAAGCAAACCCTGCTATGCGATTTAATTGATAGCGAGAATTAACTATAGGAGATGCTTACGTACCTGTATGAGAGCGCGGGATACGAAAACAAAATTCAGTTTTGTAAAGCTTTTTTACAATGATTTTATAGGATAGGATTGCTCGAGATGCTGACCGGGCGAAAAAATCGGCTAAGATTAATTGATGCAAAGAGCCACTCCTTGGGCCGGGCAAAGCAGCTCATTATTATTACTTTTGAAAAATCTTTGGAGTTCGTAGACGACAAGCCTGTTTTGAAATGGCCGAAACAACAAAGTCAGTTCGAGGTTGCTCTTATCCGTTCGAGTTCGTTTCGGAATGACGGCAGATCCGGAATCACCGAAGCCCCTATCGAATCCAGTGTCAAACGGTATTTCTCAGCGGACCGCCCGCCAACAAACAATGAGACATCGTCACTTGTATAATTGCGCAGCCTTTTCAGTTCGAGCGCCAGCCGCGCATCGTCGGGGGGATAGATGATGCTTAGAGCGATGGCTCTTGCGCCGATTCTGTCCGCTGCTCCTGCTATCTCTTCCGCAGGTAAATTGGGTCCCAGATATATCGTGCTCCAACCTTCCGAAGCAGCGGTTACTGCAGCCATAACTGCTCCTATTTCATGCAGTTGACCCACCGGAGTGGCCATGATGATCCTGGGTACGCTGTCGGAAGAATCACAGGTCCTAAGAAGTCCTCCCAAAAAAGTTCTCACAATGCCCGATGCCATGTGTTCCTGTGCGACTCGTAGCTTGCCTTCCTGCCAGAGATCCCCCAGACGCGTCATAAATGGGATAAGGAGATGATCCAATAGCTCGGGAGTACTGCGGGTCACGGCCGCCTCGGCCATAATGCGCTCAAGCGAGGCAGCATCAAGAACCATAGTTGCTGCCAGCGCATCATCAAGGTGACGTTCTTCCTTCAGAATCCCAAGCGTCTGACAGGCCTTTGCCGGCATGTCGTCGCTATCTTGTTGTGCTTGAAAGATTTTGGCAAGCATATCTGTACTGAGGTGTGCGATGCTCCCGATGCTATGGCCGGCCTTAACAGCCCTGGCAAGCATCATCAGCTTTTTTAGATCACCATCCGAGTAGGATCTGCGGTTAGCCTCCGTGCTCGAGGGACTGAAACAAAGTCAAGGATCCTGTTTTGGATTGTTCAAGATTCAGGATTGAGGATGATGGAGCCGCCCTGTATTTCGTCAGCACTGAAATACAGCGGCGGCTCAATTTTTGGTGCGAGCCTATGGGGCAGAGCCGGAGCACAATGTATTTTTTGAGCGCATAGATCCAAATTTGAGCGGATTTTACCCAGGCCTGGCATTTCTTAAAGCAGCAAGAGGATTTGACCGGACCCTGGTGAGACGAACTATCGGAGAAAAACAAAGGACTCATCCGCAACCTTAACCGGAGAGTTCCTTCGGTTGCCCTTGAAAACATCTATCGCGGCAAGGACGCCATTTTCAACAATCAGTATTTCACTGTCATTCATCCATCCCACCAGGGCTGCATGCCGGAGCAGCGCGATCGGTTTGGAAGGAGCGTCCGCGCGAACAACTTCGACCACAGGCAGGTCTCTAATGGATTTGGAAACTCGCACCCAAAGCCCTATGCGAGCAGTTCCTGTGCGCGAATCAGGCGATCCTGCACATGAACCCCGTTGGGGCATTGAATGGCGCAGGTAGCGCAATCGCTGCATCGCACATCGCGGATTTCTTTCGCCAGGCCTTTGAAGCTCATCGCCGCCTGATGATAGTTGCCGCAAAAGTCATGGTATGCCAGGAAGCGCAGCACATCCGCCACCGGGATACCCTTAGGACACTTCCCTTCGCAGTCGTAGCACATGCGGCAATAGTTCGGCCGTATTTGCTCGTTCAGGACGAAAAGCAGCTGCTCGTCCGCAGCCGAATAAGGCTCCGACATCGCCCGGAAATTCATTTCGAGTTCGGGAATAGTCTTCATGTGAGGAACGGTTGTGCCTATTCCGGGATTCGTCAGAACCCATTTGATGCCTGCAAGCGCACCTTCGCTGGTCGTTTTGGGTTTGCTGCCGAAGTCGGCCATATTGAGGCCGCTTATCGCCACCACCACCTTCATCGCGATGACGCCAATGCCCGCTTCACGAAGCTTGTCGACAGCATCGTTCCTGAGGCGCCCGCCTATAGGATAGCTGTACGTCATCTGCATGACATCGAATGTCTTGGTCTTTATGATGAAATCGACCATCGCATACGGCTTGTGGCAACTGAACCCGATGTAGCGCGCTTTACCCGATTTCTTGGCCGTCTGCATGGCCTCCAGCGCCCCATCCGGAATCGATGCCGGCGTGTCTCTTGCATGCAGGTGCCAGATATCGACGTAATCGGTACCGAGTTCCTTAAGACTGGTATCCAGATCCTGCAAGATTCGTTCCTTTTTATAGGAAGGAGATTTGGTAGCAATAATGATCTTGTCTCTCTGCCTTCCCTTAATGACGCCGCCGAAGATCCTCTCGGAGTCTTTGTAGTCCCGGGCAGTGTCGAAATAATTGACGCCCGTATCCAGGGCCCGCGCCACAACATCGGTGTACGGCACATATCCTATTCCGTACCCGACACCCGAGGGCTTAAGATCCGTTTTGCCCAGAGTACGATAGACAACTTTCGGAGGTTCCTTGGTTTGGGGAGCCTCCCGAAATGCTGGTTCCAGCGTGTTTTTGGAAATAAGCCCGGCTGCCGGCAAGGCCATGCCGGCCTGCAGAAATTGCCTTCGTGATGGATTTGAGCTCACAAATCCTCCTTTGATGTCTCTTCCTGGATCGATTGCCTGGATTGCCCATCATTTTATCAGGAAACCTTGATACTCAATTTCATCTCAAATGATGATAATATGCAACTCCTAAATCGCGATGATGGAAATTCGCCGTAGCTCTTTCCGCGATTGCGCCCGGCCAGGATCGATCCGTGGCAGAATGATGCAGTTTCGGATGAGTTGGTTTCTGACGCGAAACAGGTTTTTTGACCAAGCCCCGCAAGGGGCGATCAGAGAATAGCCGGGGGTTCGCTTCGCTCACCCCTGGTGGGAATCGGCAAGAGGAGAGCCCTGAAAGCGTGACAGAGGGTATTGCCGTATAAGGTTTTTTGCCCATTGCGGGACGCCATCATTATCGAACATCCTACGCCGGCTGAGCGAAGCGAGCGCGTAGCTTTTCTTTGTCCGCCTCTCCAAGGCTTGGAATGAAAACATGAGTTTCGCGACAGTCCTCCATGCGCCTGGGGCGCACCCAAGTGCATGAAAATCGGCTTCGCCGACGCTCAGTTTGGTGAATGAAGGGTGTAACGGATTCATCAGCTTCGCTATTTTCGGAGCAGAAACGAGTTAGGATATTTCCCGCTACCAGGAGACTTCAAGAATGCAGAATCGCAACAGTATAAAGGCCGTTCTGGTTTCTGCCGGCATCGTCGGCATTTTGCTGGGGGGAATCGTGGCTTTTGCCAGGGCCGATGAAAAAAAAGAAATTCCGGACCACGCCGGCTTCCAGACCTGTCATGCCTGTCATGCCGAAAAGCAGAACATGTGGAGGGCCTCCAACCATAGCAGCGCAATCAAGCTGACTGCCTCCAATAATCCGGCGGCGGCCGGCTGCAGCGGCTGCCATTCGCCCCGGAAGGTCCAAGCTGGAAGCCAGCAGGCAATTGCCGGCAGCGCCAAACAGGAAAGCTTCCACCAGACTGCCTGCCTGGCCTGCCATAGCCGCCAGAAGACCGAATTTAATTATAGAGTGGTTATGCAACCTGAAAAGCTCTGCGATACCTGCCATACCCAAAGGTCCATATTTCTTGGTTTAGGTGCCAAGGGGATCGAGGATTCCAGGAATTTCCACTCCGGCGTGCCCTGCATCTCCTGCCACATGACCGAGGGAAATCACGCGATGAAGGTCCTTCGGCCCGATGATCCGGGCTTGACTGAGAAGCGGCTCGACACGTGCACGGCCTGTCACAAGGACAACAACCGGGAGGCCCGGATCGAGCAGATACAGGATTGGCAGTCAACCTATGATGAAAGCATGGCTCCTTTACTGGCAGACGTTAAGGCAATTGAGGAAGCACTGAAGAAAAAGCCTGATCTTTTAAATGCCTCACTAAGATCGAAGCTTGAAGATGTGAAGGCGAATCTGGCAATTCTGGAAAATGACGGTTCGCGCAGCTTTCACAATTTCGTATTTCTTTTGGAGATCACGTCGCTGGCTTCCGGCGATCTTAAGGAGATCAAGGCTGCAATCCAATGAAGGCGGCGGCGCCCGATAGCGATGGAAAATCGCGCCTTTGACAGGGCCCAACATTGGCATGCCTCGTGGACCCCGTCGGGACGCGTATTGCCGGTTTGCGGTATTTCGGCAACGGATCCCCCGCGATTAATTGCACTGCTTGTCTTCCTCCGACTGTTTCGCTTCGTAATCCGTTTCGAGATCAAATTCGAGGTATTTGACGCCCCTGGATTTGTACATCATACAAAGGCGGCATTTCTGTCCGCTGGTTGTTTGGGCCAGGATGTAAAATGTCGGGCCGCCTTTTAGTTCTTCAGCGACGTCGAATTCTGGAGGATTGCCCGGCGTCCATGATCTCCAAAAACCATAGGAACTGCTGGTTGCCCCGGCGTAGTACGCCATCCTCGGAGATTGCGGTGTCGGGGCAATCACCTTAATCCACCAGCCGTCTTTCTTTGCCTCCTGGACCTTCGCCCCCTGGGCGAACCCGCTACATCCAAAAAGGAATACGAAAACAGTTACAATCAGCAGGTTGTGTCGCATTTTATTCCTCCGGATAATGCCCCAATGCCGGTCGCATCATTGTTTGCCTGTTCCGTTTGCGTTTGTTTGGAATAGCCTGGGATATAAGAACAGAGTTTGAACCGCCGAGTCAATGACCATCTGTACAATTTCCCGCCTCAATCAGCGGCCTTGATCTGGTCCCAGATCCTATTGTACTTGGCCGTTTCCTGTCCCAGGTCATCGATCACCTCACATTTGGCCTTAACTTCAGGAGCCAGGAATACGGCAGGGTTGTTTCCCAACGCCGGGTCCACCTTGGGATAACTCGACTGATTGGGGCACACATAGGAAAGGAAATTGGTATTTTCAGCCGCCACCCCCGGATCGTGAATGAAGTCTATGAAGGCATGGGCAAGCCTCGATTCCTTCGAATCCTTCATGATGACCAGGTCGTCACAGGAAATAGAGGTGCCTTCGATGGGGATGACGAAGTCCACATCCGGATTTTCCTTCTGCACCTGCAGAAGGTCCCCGCTGTAACCGTGCACCAGCAAAAACTCTCCGGTGGCGATCCCGCTCTTGTATTGCTCGGATTCAAACTTGGCCAGGTTCTTTCTCCAGCCGATCACCACATCGCGGGCGGCCTCGAGTTCCCTGTCATTTCGGGAATTCAGGCTGTATCCCAGGAATTTCAGCGCAGCCCCGATCGTCTCCCGCATATCGTTGAGCATGGTCATACGGCCCCTGAGTTCCGCCTGGCCAAACATCTTCCAGGACGGAACGAAGTTTTGAACCCTCCTTTTTGGGTACGCAATGCCGGTATTGGTCAGCATGTAAGGAACGCTGTGGTGCATTTGAGGATCCATGGCAATCTTCAAATAATCGGCGTCGACATGCTTCAAATTGGGCAATTGGGCCCGGTCCAGTGGCTGCAGATATCCCTGATTGAACATGATTTTCACAAAATAGCTGCTCGGGGTCAGAAGGTCGTAGCCGGCTGCGCTTCATGCATCCTCCTCGATCAGCGGGGCGGCCTCTCCCTTTTTCCTCTGCAACACCAGGACCGCCAGCAAGGGAAGCAGCACGGCCAGGATGAGGAGGGCTGAAAGGCCGCTGGCATGCGGCCCACTTCCTCTTCCATTTCTTTTTTGGGGACCTTGGCAATCCGCAGACCGAAGGCGATGTTTTCCCAAACCGTAAGATGGGGGAAGAGGGCGTAATTCTGGAAGATGGTATTGACTTTACGCTTGTGAGGAGGCAAGGACGTAATGTCCTCGCTGTCCAGCAAAACCCTGCCGCTGTCAGGCTGTTCGAAGCCGGCCAGGATGCGAAGCAAAGTCGTTTTGCCGCAGCCGCTGGGGCCTAAAAGAGAAAAGAATTCTCCCTTTCGTATGGAGAGCGAGACATTGTCCGCAGCCCGCGTGGGGCCGAAACGCTTGGAGAGGTTTTCAAAAACCAAGAAATCCGCCACCCCAATCCTCCCCTTCAGAGGTGATATCCATTAAATAGTTTCTGTCGCGAAATGCGACATTCAGGCCCGGAGGGCCGGCAGAAAATAGCCCCGGGCGGGAGCCCGGGGGGTAGGATTAGGAAATTAGAAAGCCCCGAAGGGGCGACACTAAAACCAATGACCCGAACAATTTGTGCCGCGCCTTTGGCGCTCATTTCCTATTCACCCATAAGCCCGGCCTGACGGCCGGATCGAGTGGCTGCCGGCCCTCCGGGCCTAAATTCTGAGTTTCGCGACAGAAACCAACTAGCCGCCGCAGCAGGACCGCATGATTTCCCCCGCTAATTCGTTGCGCGCCTTTTCTTCCGCAAAAATATTACGGACATTCTGCAATCTTCACAGTCGAATTTCAGCAGATATTCATGATGCCTGTCGCGGATCCGCAACGGCTCCTGAAGCAGGCGCTTTGGCCGGCCGGCTTTAAGGCAGGCGTCCAGCTCATGGCGGAGACAGTACCGGCTTTTCATGACCTCCTTCCCTGCTATTTCCGACAGGATCTCAAAGGCGGGTTCCAAAACCTCGGCACCGTGCCGGTGATAAAATTGCCGGGCATGCTCATTAAGCACATTAGCACGATAATCCAGACGCTTTTCAGGATAGGGAATGCTGTTGGGCGTGAAGTCCGCCGTTTGACGCGGATACTTTTCACTCCTGATCCTTGAAAGCTCCGCCAGGACGTCCCTTTTGATTCTGTTCAAAAAACTTACAGGTAAAAATCCGGCGCGGCTGGCAATATTTATCTTTGTTGCCTTAAACGGAGTGTTGCCCGTGCTAGAAAGGTGTTTTTCAGTCTGTTCCCGCGCCGTGGATGGATCCCTGGCCTCCTCAAAAGGGATATCAACCGCCAGCTCCGCGCTATTACCGTCCTCGTCTCCGGCCGAAAGATATACCGTATCTCCCTCGCGCCGGAAATTCATCTCCACAGGGACCTGTCTTCGGCTGGAAACCTTATTCAGTGTACGGATCAGCGCGATGTCGTGGTTTCGATACAAGGGGAGGCCTATGGCAAGATCTTTCATGGTATTTGGAAATACGCGTGAGTTTTCGATACGCTCAACGCGGAATCCCGAAAGCTCATTCTGCTTGGTGAAGAAGCAGAGCCCATCCCCGCTTTCAAGGTCTTTGCAGTCCGTTCTGAAGAATCCCTTCCCCAGGCTGGTTACCCTGCCAATGGGCTGACCCATGGATTTCGGCGTATTGATCGAAGCGACCTTTTCCCTCCTGCCGGTGATGAAGTATCTCGTAAAACCCCGATTAAATGTCTTCGAAGGATCAGGCAAAAACACCGGTTCACTCCTGCCGGAACTGTTACGCCCATAATCCGGATGAGCGCGGATGAAGTCATCCAGCATCCGGCTATAAGCAGCCGTTACATTTTTCACGTAATCGATCTCTTTATATCTTCCTTCAATCTTAAAAGATGTGATCCCGGCGGCAACCAGAGCCGGGATGTAGTTCATCAGATTCAGATCCTTCAAACAAAGCAGGAACTTGTCACGAAGAATCGTGTTTCCGTCCCCGTCCGTGAGCGTGTAACGGGAACGGCAGGGCTGAGCGCAAACACCGCGGTTGCCGCTGCGGCCTGTGGCAGCCTGGCTCATATAGCATTGTCCGCTGTAAGAAACGCACAACGCGCCATGAACGAAGCATTCCAGTTCAATGCCGGTCCCTTGACGGATGGCCGCAATCTCTTCAAGGGAAAGCTCCCTTGCCAGGATAGCCCGTTTGAATCCTACGCGTTCCAGGAATCGGATCTTTTCCGGCGTGTCGTTGTGCATCTGGGTGCTGGCAATAAGGGGGATGGCGGGAAGATCCATTTCCAGGAGGCCCGGATCCTGAATAATCAGCCCGTCCGCGCCCAAATCATGGATATCCCGAATAACCTCCAAGGCTTCAGGAATCTCGTCGTCGGTCAGGATGGTGTTTAAAGCGACATAAACCCTGGCGTAGTAGAGATGCGCATGGCGTATCAATCGGGCAATCTCATCGGTTTCAATTCCGGCGCCGGCCCTTGCGCTAAAGCGCGGGGCTCCGACGTACACGGCATCCGCCCCGTGATCGATGGCGGCAATGCCGATATCCGCGCTGCCTGCAGGCGCTAAAAGCTCAAGATTTATTTTCATACGTCCTAACTTGCCGATTGATCCGTTGCCAATATTGGTTTCCCGTTTCCCGCAAAAAAACGTGTGTCACTCGAGAAAATGTACAATAAAGAAGATACTCTTTCGGGATTTTTTTGGCTTATGTTCTCAGGGATTTTTGCACAGAAAGCGCAAATAAGGAATTCAGCGTGTGAAGTAGACAAAAGATAGGACCAGCCCGATTGAGACGACGGTCCATCTCAGTGTGTCGGGTTTGATATGACTCGCGAGGCGGCCTCCCAGGCTTCCGCCGGCCAACGCTCCCACAGCCATCACGAGCGCCATGAGCCATACAATTTTGCCTGAGAAAATGAAGAGTACGGCGGCCGCGCCATTGGCGCCGAAGGCTACGGTTTGCTTAATTGCGTTCAGCCGGGTCAATGAATCGTTGATCATGAATCCCAGCAGCGATAAGACCACGACGCTCATGGCCACGCCAAAATAGCCTCCATAGATAGCTACCAGTCCCACCACGATCACCGCCCGGATCTCGGATCTGGATTTTGCTTCCAGCCTGCGGGAACAACGCTCAAGCCACACTCGAAGCAAACCCTGAACTGCAAGCAAACAGGAGGCGGTCAAAATGAGAAATGGGACTATCGCCTGAAAAGCCCGCTCCCCGGTGCGCAGCAACAGGATGCTGCCTATCACTCCGCCGACAGCGCTTGCACCCAAAAACATCCAGAACCGCCGGCCCTGGCCTCTCAAATCCTTGAGCTGCCCCAGAATTCCGCCCATAAATCCGGGGCACAGCGCTATCGTGTTCGTGACATTCGCGGATATCGGCGGAATACCTATAGCCAGCAACGTCGGGAAAGTAATTAAAGTTCCGCCGCCGGCGAGCGCATTGATCGCCCCGGCAGCCACAGCAGTCAATCCTGCCAATATGAAATCCAGCCCGCTTATCATTTGCCATCCAGCATATATGGCAAAACGCTTCCCTGGTCAATATTTTCCAGCAAAAGAAGAGGTTTCATTGATGATCGATCAAAGCGGTTGAATAAGAGGGTCGGCCTTCGCTGCCGGCCGGCGGCGGAACGGCATCAAACAACGTGAGGGGGCGTTGCGGCTTGAAGACCATATTCTATACCGCGTCGACGTAGACGATCGCGATCTCAAGGTCGGCAAGAAGATTCGTGAGGCGGAAAAGGAGTGGATCCCCTATGCGCTGGTAATTGGGGAGAAGGAGCTTTCGGGCGGCACTCTGACCGTGCGCCCCCGATTCGGAGAGCAATTTGAGATGACGCTCGAAGAATTTCTTGAGAGACTCGCAGCGGACACGGCCGGAAAACCTGCGCTCCCGGCCAACACTCCGCTTCTCCTATCGCGGCGTCCGGTCTTCATGAGGCAAGGGATCTCTCGTATAAACACTCCGCGCGATAAGCCCAAATGCAGCCGTGCATTTCTCATCCGGCCCGATATCAGTATTCGTAGTGTTTTCCCGCACGCAGGCCGTCATGCAAAAATCCTGAAGCATTTTTGCGATGCAATCCCAGGCCGGCACAAAAACAAAAATTCCCTTACGCTATCCTTACGGTTTCCTCACGGCAAGCTCAACCGAATTAAGCGATAAATCAATACAACTGTCCGAGAAGCCCTTTCGCCAAATTGGATAGGTTGTCTTCCGCTTTCCAGGGCTGTGAATCCTGCACAAGGTCCATTTTGGCCAGGGCGTCGAGGATAGAACCAGGCGAAGCCTTAGGAGGACTATGCATTTGAGAAAATATATCGGAATCGCTATTTGCCTGATCGCCGCAGCCCTATTCGTTGGCGGAACCTGTCCGCAACTGACCGGTCAGACAACAGGCGGCACTCTGCGCGGCGTGGTCAAAGACGGCACGGGCGGTGTGGTCCCCGATGCAGTCGTCGCAGCAACGAATGAAGCAACGGGAGCAAAGTTCGAAACGGTAACGAGCAGCGCCGGACTGTTTTCTTTCCCCAACCTCCTGGTCGGGAGCTATTCCGTCTCGGTGGAACATGCGGGATTCAAGAAATTTGTTCGAAAGGATGTCCCGGTATCCGCCAACCAGATCACCGATTCGGATACTGTTCTGGAAGTGGGGGCAGTGACCACAATCGTCGAAGTGGAGGGAGGATCGGAAATGGTTTCCACTTCGACCTCGCAATTGGGAGCCACGATTGAAGAGAGGGCTGTTTTGGATCTGCCCAATTCCGTTCTTGGCGGCAGCCCGCTGAACCTCGTGATCCTGCTGCCGAACACGACCACGCAGGCAGGCGGTGTCTCGGGAGAAGGCGGATCGATCGGCGGCAACCGGCCGCGCAACAACAATTTCACCATTGACGGCGTCGACAACAACGATGTCTCCATAACCGGTTCGCTGCAGCCTGTGATTCAGGACGCCGTGGCCGAATTCAACCTCATCAGCAACCAGTTCAGCGCCGAGTACGGCCATTCCACGGCCGGGCAGTTCAATATCATCACCAAATCCGGAACCAACCGGTTTCACGGGAGCGCCTTCTATTACGGCCAGAATCGCAACCTGAACGCCATGGACAACCTGAACAAGGCAGCCCTCGAGGCCGGCGACATCGACAAAAAACCGCGTTTTGACTATACCCGCCTCGGCGGGACATTCGGCGGCCCGATCAGAAGAGACAAGCTCTTCTTTTTCGGAGCCTATGAATACCGTACACGCGGAGAGGCGGCCACAGGCGTTACCGTTCTCAGTCCCACCCAGCCCGGGATGTCTCTTTTGAACAGCCTCGCCGCGAATTCCGAGGTGAAAGATATATTACAGCAATTTCCGGTGGCATCGACGGCTTCGGATTCGGTTGCGGTAAGCGGCCAGGCGATCCCGGTGGGAAACGTGCAGTATTTCGCGCCGGATTACGACACGCAGCACGATTTCCAGACCAACGTGGATTACAATCTCGCCAGGCACCAGTTGCGTGGAAGGTTTCTGTATGACCGCCTCCGCCAGCCGAACCTGAATCCCGCGCTGCCGCTGCCACAATTTACCGGCGCCTATTACCGGGATGCCCGCAAAGCGGCCTTCACCGACATCTGGGCGATCTCTTCCAGGCTGGCGAACGATTTCCGCCTTTCCTATTCCCGCAATAACCTGGGATGGAGTATCCCCGAGGCTTTTGCAAACTTCCCCACCGTCAAAATCGACGAACTGGGCCTGAACATTGGCCCCGAGGAAAATTCGCCCCAAAGCAGCATACAGAACAGCTATCAGGTGCTCAACAACCTGAGCTACGTAGTCGGACGCCACCAGATCAAGGCCGGCGCTGAATATCGCAACATCATTTCGCCCGCAGATCTCCTGCCGCGGAGCCGCGGCGAGTGGGATTACGCGAGCATGAGCGAGTTCATCAACGACCTGGTCCCCAACGGATATAACGGCGCCCTGCGAGGGGCGGGATCCGGCTTTTTTGCCGGCAACCAGCAGTCGTTGTACTGGTTCTTCCAGGATGACCTGAAGGCCACCCGGAACCTTACGCTCAACCTTGGAGTTCGCTATGAATTCACCACAAATCCGCGCGATGCAGACCTGCAGACGCTAAACTCCATCGCGACTCTACCGGGCGTATTCGAGTTCCGGAAGCCTGCTACCGACAAAAACAACTTCGGGCCGCGGTTCGGCTTTGCCTATTCCCCCGATTTTGGCAGCGGCTTTCTGGAAAAGCTTTTCGGCGCCCAAGGCAAGTCGTCCATACGAGGCGGATTCGCTCTTGCCTATGATGTCAATTTTCAGAACCTGGTGCTTCTGCAGCTGCCTCCGCAGGTTCAGACCGAACAGAATCCGACCATAACCTGCACCTATGACACTCCTCCCGCCTGGTGCGCGACAGGCACGGGATTTCTGGCAGGGGGCGGCTTGCTCCAGGTAAACGTCCCGCCTGTTACCCAGGAGGAAGCCCGCGCTGCAACGGGCTCCCTGATCGTGGATCAGTTGGCGCCCAAAACTTACACTTGGACTTTGAGCATTCAACGAGAGTTCGCCAGAAACTTCGTCCTGGAGCTTCGCTATCTCGGCACCCGGGGCCAGAATCTGCCGCTACAGGCCCGCTTGAATACCGTTACGGTTTTTGAGCGTCATCCGGAACTGGCGCTGCCTACCTATTTTTCCGGCGCGGAGGTGCCTTCCATTGTTTCACCCGCGGCGCCCAGCCTCCTGGATTTCTACGGCGCTCAGGACCTGCGCTATTCCTCGGATGGGTTCTACAGCCTGGTCACGGCATTCCCGGCCGTCGGCAATTCGATCTATCACGCCGGATCCGTTGAGGTCCGCCGCCGATTTGCCCGCGGTCTTTTCATGCTGGCCAATTACACCTGGAGCCGCACCATCGATGATTCCACCAACGAGCTTTACTCCAGCCTCGTCAATCCACGCCGCCCGCAGGATCCCTACAACTTGAGGAATGAACGCGGGCTCTCAGCTCTTGACATGCCTCACAAATTGTCGGTCTCCTGGACCTATGAACTGCCGAGGTTCTTTTACGGCAATGCTCTCGCCGGCAGGTTTCTGGACGGGTGGCAGTTCAACGGCAGCTACCTGGCTCAGAGCGGTCAGCCGATCACCGCGCTTGCCGGACAGGATGCCAACGGCGATTACGACGCCGCCGGAGACCGGGCTTTGCTGAATCCCAATGGGAGCGGTTTTACGGGCACCCGCGTGAATTATGTGCTGAGAGATCCCTCTACGGGGGCAACATCCATTGCGACAACGATCGACGATTACGGGAGCCAGGATTCCCAGGTGGTGGGATATGCGGCGGCTGATTCCAAAGCACGGTTTGTGGTTGCCATGCCCGGAACCGCCGATGACGGGAAACGCGCAGGCCGGAATACCATTCGATCATTGGGATTGAACAACTGGAATTTTTCGGTTTTCAAGGCGTTCAAACTTGATGAGGCTAGGCAGTTCCAGCTTCGTGCCGAGTTCTTCAACGCGCTGAACCACCGTCAATACAGCCTGGGACTGCCTTCCTACGAGCAGTCGATAGACAATGCCTTGAGCAGTACCTATGCCAACGTCTCGGCTCTTCAGTTCCTGGATGCCGGCCAGTTCAGCGGCGGCAGCCGCACGGTCCAGATGAGCCTGAAGTTCATCTTTTAGCGCCAGATCGCAAGGCTCCATCGGTAGCCCTCCGGTCGCCTTTGCGGACAAAGCGCAGGATGAACAAGAAAAGGGGGAAGGCGCCTTCAAGGTCGCCTTCCCCCTTTGGGCAATCGCGAATATTTTTTTTCGGAACTCAAGGGCTGTTGCGGCATCAAACGGCTTGCGAAACCCTGGCTTTTGCTCTCCTTTCCAGTACCATGGGAGCGCTCTCTTTATAGAATATTGCCACGACCAAAGCTATCGCCATGGAGATGGCGCAACCCCAGATCGCGGCGTGGAGTCCATATTGATCGGCAAGAATTCCCAGCAATATGGCGCCGCCGGACGCGCCCAGCAGTTCGCCCGTCAGCTGGTTCGCACCAATAATCGTCGCGACAAATCTCGGATCGCCGGATTCCGCCGGAATGGTGGATTGCATGAGAGCGCAGACGCCGACGCCGCCCCACCCCACAAACGCAATCAGCATCAGGAGAAAAAGGTTGGAGGGAGCATACAAGATGCCGATGGACGCAAACACCCCCAATGCAGCGGCAATGAGCACCATGGGCTTGCGCCCAACCTTGTCGGACAACCCGGGGACCACAATACCCCAGAAGATTGCGCCCAGGCCAAAGGCGCTCATCACGTAGCTCATATAGGAAGGATCCAGCCCCTTTACGTTTACCAGATATCCGGGCGTGTAGGTCAGCATGCAGATATACCAGCAAAGAAGGAATATAGTTCCGATGATGGAAAGCACAATGTTTCGTTTGCCCAGCACTTCGGAAATCTTCGCTTTCTCCCTGGCTTTGCCTTCAGCTGCGGCGCGGCGTTCGGCCTCTTCCCGAGTTTCGGGATTGATAAGAATCTTGGCAATCATGATGGATATGATGATTCCGGGGACGACAGTCACCACAAAGGTCCATCTCCAGCCGATGGATTTGGCCAGCGCCACCTGGATAATGGGACCCAGCATGCTGGATATGAGACCCACGGCCACTACTTGCATCAATCCCATATTCAAGCCTCTTCGGCTGGGCGTGGATTGAGGGATAATGAAGCTCTGTGACACGGGCATGACGGGGCCTTCCGAAGCGCCCATGATCAGGCGGATAAAAACCAGCATGATAAATCCGGTGGCAAGACCCGTCAGCAGGGAGCAGATCGAAAAAACCAGAACGATTCCCGCCAATAGGGCCTTTCTGGAACCTTTGCTGTCGGCAAACCAACTTCCGAACAACCCGACGATGGCCCAGCTGAAAGCAAATGCGGAGGTCGCCATGCCGAGTTGTGCGTTGTTCATATTCAGATCGGGCAACACATAAACGGATAGATTTGCCAACGCGAACCGGTCGAACATGACGAATCCGAATGCCAGGCACAGAGTCAGGACCATTTTATTTTCATAGGTCCAAAATCCTTTTGTCTCGCCACCCATTTAGCTTGTCTCCTTCCATTCCATAGAAGATAGCAATCACCATCTGCCAGGAGCCATGGTGCTGTTCCTCGGTTTTCTGCGCCGGAATAGTATCACTCAAATGGGGGGACAGGCTATGTGATTCCGCAATCCCCGGCAGACAGGCCATTTCGAGAAGGCTTGAGGAATCACGTAGCCTATCCCTATATCTGTGAGATAAAATGCCGCCTATCGAAGCTTTGTATTTCTGAATCCCAAGCCCATGCATCTGGGCAGTCCTGATTTTGTGGTCTTCACAAACTCACATTATTTCAAGAGGTGATCAGCCAATGACATCCCGGACTGAAAAAATCTCTGCAAACCCACGTGGATCTGGGTTATGTACCCGTGCCGTTCTTTGAAGCTGCCTTCGGCAACCGGCTGGAGTGCCTGTCGGAGCTCCCCAAGGGGAAAATATTGCCCGCGATAGAATCGGCGGATGCGGTCCGTGCGAAGGAGATGCTGGGAAACCACAGCGCCTTGCTGGTCCATTGCCCGAACATGTTCAAGCTGTGGTCGCTCAGGGACGTGGAAGCATTCGTCAAGGATCTCATTGACAAATGCGGCAAAAATGGCGGCCTCATAATTGCCATCCGGATACCGGACAAATCCGAAAATTCGGCCCGGACTACCTTCGTACACGCTTCAATAACACGCCGACCAGCTGCTGGGCGTGCCGCTTTGCTCATTGCCGGCAAACCGAGGTCACCGAAGGCCCCTACAAAGGCTATCGGGGTGAAGAGCCCGAGTACGAGGTGTTGGCCGGAATGAGTGCGGCTATTGGCATAACCGACCCGGGCGCGACAGTCATGCTTGGAAACGAGATCGACCGGCTGGGGCTGGAGGGAAACGAATCCAGCTACACGATAGCCTGGATGATGGAGTGCTATGAGAAAGGGCTCCTGGGCAGGGACCACTTCGACGGACTCGAGATGATGTGGGGAAATGCCGAATCGACGCTTGCCATGCTGAAGAAGATCGCCTATCGGGAGGGCTGCGGCAATATTTTTGCGGAAGGCCTGAAGAGAGTGGCGGAGAGGTTTGGCGGCGAAGCGCAGAATTGCGCCGTCTATACCCTGAAGGCTGCGACTCCGCGCGGGCACGACCACCGGGCCCGATGGACGGAACTGGTCGACACCTGCACATCGAATACCGGCACGATCGAGATTGGCCCCGGAGTCCCCTTCATCAAGGAGCTGGGACAAACGCCGCCCAAGGATCCCTTTGACGCGATGGATGTCTCAACCATGAACGCCGTCGTAAACGGGCGGCGGATTTTTGAGGATTCCCTGGCTGTCTGCATCCTCACCAGCCATGATTTCCAGCTGGAGGTGGAAGCCCTCAATGCCATAACCGGCCTGGATTACAGCTTGCAGGAGGCGTTTGACGTTGGGCGGCGCGCCGTCAATCAGCTTCGGGTCTTCAACTTCCGCCACGGGCTGAAAAAGGAAATGGAGGCTCCCTCTCTCCGATATGCTTCCGTGCCGGTGGATGGCCCGCAGGCGGGCAAGGCCATCATGCCCCACTGGGAGGCGCTGCGGAGCAACTATTATCAAAAAATGGGATGGGACCCCGAAACGGGCAAGCCGCTGCCGGAGGCTTTGGAAAAGCTTGGACTTGGACACCTCATCCCCGACCTGGCCAAGGTCTGAGGAAAGCAGCAAGAGCCGGGAAAACAGGAAAACCAAGGAATCCGTGCCGTATCCGAGGAATTGCCGTGGTTCAAATTAAACGGCCTTGAAAAGCTCGAGGCTCGATTTTGGGTTGCCCGGAGCGGTTCGATGAGCTCCTCGGAAGGGCTTCATGTCAATGGCATGAAAATGTGCCGTCCCATGCAGTTTTATGACAGTCTCTCCAGAGCCGTCCGGTGGGCCCATAACCGATTATGCGCTTAACCGGCGGATCTCCCGCTGGATCAGTTCAGGAACTTTGCGTAACCCGATATCATGATGGGATCGAATCCCTGACCCATGACACAGCCCACCGTCATCATGTGGTCATAGTCCTGAAGCATAATTACGCGGTTTGTGAAAAAGGGGGCGCAAACGCCCTGATGGACGCGGCCCTTGATATCGACGAGGTAAATGGGGCCTTTGATCCTGGTTGCCATGCAGGGCTGTTCATAGGGCTCATTTTCTCTCGGCGACCAGGCCACGCGGCACTTGCCAGCCTCATAGAAATCCTGCGCCGTAAACCGGCCGCAGCCCAAAATCCAGGCCACATTCGTGCCGACCATTTCGTCGCCGGCCGAGCCGTGGCAGGCTTTTGAAGAACCGGTCTCACGATTTTGATCCGGGCACCCGATGGTGCCATAGATGTAATCATCGCCCAGAACCAGCGTAATCAGGCACTGCTCGAGGTCGACGACCGCGAAGTTGAGGCCGAATCGGACAAAATAGGTGTTCCGCTCCAGTTTCAGACACTCGTAGGCACATTCCTTGCCCTCGAATACAGCATTCCTTTTGCACTTGAACGCCAGCTTATATTCCTTGTCCGCTGCGGCAATGCTGAAATCCTTGCCGGCGAGTTCGTGGTTATGCGCGAACCTGTACTGACCGATACCATACTTCTCTCCGGAATTGGCAAGGTTTTTTATATATACGCCGCCATCGTCATAGACGTAATTCATTTATGGTTGCTCCTTTCCTTTCGATGAGATCGCCCGCTCAGACTGTGTAAGGATTCTCGGCGTTCAGGAACGCGCCATCGAGCTTCACGGGATTGCCGAATGCGCCGAACAGGGTGCGGCAAGGCCCAAGGACGCCGTCTCTTTGGATGGTGCCGAAAGTACGGCCGACATGATACATGCGGTCGTAGTTCTGCAGGAAATTCATATTGTTGGAGCGGAACTGGCACTTGTCGCCGACGATGCGCTCCATCATCTCCTCTGTGAGACTGAAGAGGTACATATTCTCTTTGATCTTGATATACTGGGCGACCTCGTCGGAGGCGGGCATAAGCTCAAAAGGATCGCCGATTTTTTCGACGGCAGTGCTGATCCTGGGCCAAGTAATACGGTAATAGGAGGTGCAATAATAGTCATGCTGGGTAAACATCGAGGTGTTCCAGTGCCACTCAACCCGGGTGCCGACCATTTGGGTTGTGAAGCAGTGGCGTTTCATGGGCAGTTCCATTCCCTCTACCTCGATGGCGCCGAAGTCGTATTCGCTTTTGACAAGATAGGGGAGCTTTGGATTACTTCCCATGGAGCACACGGCCTTCGTGACGAGGCGCTGCTCCAGGTCAATGATAAAAAAGTGGTTTATTTTGTTTGGCTTGTCAAGGAACTCCACAAGATCGTAGTCCACAAGGTAGGTCGTGTCGTCTCCCTTGAGGCACTCATACCTGGCTGCTTTCGACTCGTCGCCGGCAATGTTCCATTCGCAGGTATCTTTGCCGGTGAATTTCAGGTCGAAATCATAGCCGCTGTCCATTATGAAGTGAAAGCTCTTTCCTTCCAGTTCGGAACAGTGGGGCTGCGTGAACTGGTCGATAGCATAATCCCTGCGTGGATAGTTTTTGAGATTCAATTTGTTCACCTCCCGTTCAGTGAGTATTCAATCGATTCTGGTTAAGCAGCATCCGGCCCGCCGGCAATTTGGGGACGGCCAGATCGGTTCGGCGTTCTTTTACATAACCGTCACGGAACGTAAACTACTCCCCTTCCCGATAAGGACCGCTATGTTATTTTGCGTGAAATTGCGGCTTTGATTTTACTACAGGGTTGGGAAAAAGACTCGGGAAAATGCACGGACGGGTCACCCGCCGGCTGATTTCTCCGGGAGAACCATAACTATCAATATCGAATAGGAATTCTCCTGCAGGACCGGAGGCTTAACCCGAATTATTCATGAAGCTTCTACTGCGCCGGCGGATCCGAGCGTGTCTGCTGCATTGCGCTCAGTCGGGCTCCTGACGTACTTTCGAGTACGCCTGCGGGGCCCTCCGTCGCGCGCCCTGCATTCACGACCGTCTGCGCAGCCTCGCTACGAACCTCCATGAAGAATGCGGGTTCACGGATACCGCCTGGCGGACGGAGCCGGTATATCTCCTATTGAAATTATATATTCAGTCGACTTTCATGTTTGGACTTCGGACTCTTCCTCAATCTGCCGGGTTGCATCGGCCAGATATCCCAGATTTTTCCTTCAGAACAGCCCGGCCGACGGCCGATAAATAATCCCATGAGGCCGCCTCTGAGTGCCTCCAGCCACTCAGGCAACAATGCACAGTATATTTGAGGATCGGTATTTTCGGCGGTACATAGGTCGGCAGCATTCATTTCAAATTTTCGGCTAGAACGGAAAAGGAGGAATCTCCATGACAGGAAAATTATCCGGATGGACCTGCTTGTGGATAATCGTTTTGATGGTCAGTTTTTGTGCCTCAACATTAGCCGAGCCGATGGTGGTAGGGGAACGGGTGGAGTTTTCTCCCCCAAATCCGAGAGCGGGCGCCCAACTTAACCTGATCGGTTACTTTCGGGTTGAAAACGAACCTGCTATCATAAGCCTGACTTTTCGTGTCAGCGGCTCCGGACCAGCACCCTCGATGATGGGCCCGTCACTTGTTCTTGGGAGGCTTGAGCCCGGCAGACACTCCGCGAGATTTGCTTACACCCTTCCGCGGGACTTGCCGGATCGTCTTTGTTTCGACATTCTATGGGGCACCAGCCCCATCATCCAGGGTGCGTGCCTCGAAAGTGGAATGCATGTAGTCCACGCGGGCAGCGGACTGAGGGCTTCCGCACGATCGGTTCCGGAGGTTCCCGGCGGTCTCGACCTGGCTCTTATGGAGGCCCGCTTGAATGAATATATCTCCAGCACCGGCACGGGGAACAGGAAACCCCTGGACCTTAAAATATTAAATACAGGCCCCGCGCCTGCAGCCAATGTGGAGTGGGAGGTGCGTCTGCTGAGACAGGAGGAAATCCGAACGGGTTCTGTCGGGCTGGTGATTTGTCGACAAACCATCCCCGAAATCAGGGCCGGCGAGTCCATAGAACAGCGTTGTCGTGTGGATTTTGGCGCGGATGGGGCCTATCTCCTCCGCGCCAAGGTGGATCCGGGCAACCGAATCAGGGAAAACAACGAAAGCAACAACAGCAAAGATGAGGCGGTGGTGATCCGGCGCCGTTGAACCCGGCAGACGTTCTGTTTCCTCACCCGATATGCCAAGCTTTTTGAGACGTAATCCCCTTTGGGCGGGATTCAACACAAAGCAGATATGGAGGAATCGCGCATGAAGTTGCGTATCGCAGGGATTGCATTTTTGTGCATTGGCCTTGTTTGCGGCGTTTCGATGCGGAGCAATCAGATCTATGCCCAAGGGAAGACTGCGGCATCGTCCGCCGGACCGGTGGTCATGCCCCAAATTACGGTGCTCAACCCGATGGGCACACCGCCGCCGATCAAGTTGACACCACAGGCGCCGCGCCAGGGGACGCTGGACGGTAAGACCATCTACTTTATTAATACCGGCTATATCGGGACCGATCGCCTTATGGCAGAAATGATGGATTGGTTCAAGGCCAATTATCCCAAAACCAACATCCTGTACAAAGACTATAAAAGCGGGGCCGGATTGGCCGAGCTCAGCAAAGATTTGTGGGCAGAGGTCGCCGAAAAGGGGGATGCCGCGATCGTCGGGCTGGGCCATTGAAGTCTCTGTGCTCCAGCGGCGGTTCGCCTCTCTTTTGATATCGAATCCAAAATGAAAAAACCCGCAGTGCCTCTCATCCTGACCGATTTTGAAAAACAGGAAAAAGAGGTAGCTCACAACCTCGGAATGCCCGGCCTCCGGATTCAATATTTCCGCGGCCCGGTCTGGGGTAAAACGAACGCGCAACTCAGGAAGCAGATTGTGGAAGGAATCAATCCGATTACGGGGAAACCGGTTATGCCGGAACTGGTGGAAAAACTGACCAAACCCCTGACGGCCGAAGAACAAAAAACCGGAGAAGTGAAGCAAGACCTGGGACCCAAGACCTACACGGGAACTCCGGACGAACTCCAGAAGTTGTTTCTCGAAAAGAGATACACCGACTTTCTTCCCGTGGTATTGCCCACGGAAGACAAGGTCGCCGAGATGCTGAAATTCACCAGCCACGAACCCACTGAGGTGCTCGGCAAAATGAACCCCGGATCTGAAGCCGGCGAAGCCTGGACCTATACGGTAAAGGATGCAGCCGTGAGTGCAGTTATGGCGGGCGCCAAGCCGGAATATTTCCCGGTCATTCTGGCATTGGGCTCAACCGGCATGACGGCCGTCAACGTTTCCGACAATGGCTTCATGGCGGGCGCCGTAATCAATGGCAAGATCCGCGACGAAATCGAGCTTAATTACGAAGAGGGCGCCGTGGGCCCCTATGCGCACGCCAATACGACCATAGGAAGAGCCTGGAGTCTTCTGTCCATCAACGGCGGAAACTGCGGAAAAGTCGGAACCACCTACATGGGCACGATCGGCAATCCCATGAACCTGATCGGGATCATCATGGCCGAGAATGAACAGAAATCTCCCTTCAAGCCGCTGTCTGTGAGGCGCGGATTCAAGGAAGGTGACAACATCGTCACCCTATTCATGGGATGGGGCATTCTTTCCGCCAAGAACTGGGCCGCAACTGTATGGGGGCCCAACATGAACTATCCCGAGATCATCAAGGAAATTTACAGTACACAGGACGGACACTTGTTTGGGACTTGCGCCGTTCTGAGCCCACCGATCGCAAATTTCGTTCGGGACGCTGGATACGATACCGTGGAAAAGTTTACGGAATGGGTAACGGGTCAGCCGACTGGAGCCAAGCCCGCCGCTCCTCGCGGAGCGGAGATCAACATGGGCGTTCGTAAAGCCGGGGGCGTATTCACCGTCATCGTCACCGGCGGATCCAATAACAACTACTTCAGTATGGGCGGCATGGTGCCCGCAAAGTCCGTCCAGATTGATAAGTGGCGGTAGTCGGCATCCAGAGATAGCCGAGAAACAGGGGGACAGACCACAATTCCTGGAATCCGAAAAATGCAGTTCTCGTCTATGGAGATTTCGGAGCCTGTCCTCTTAAATCCTAAGTCTGTTGCAGGGGGCATGGTCGAATGCAGTCATGCTGCACACGCGGTCATGACATTAAGCAGCACGTGATTGGGGTAGCAGATTGTGATCATAAGGTCATGCGCGGACGAACCCTAGAGCGCGCCCGATTGAATCATGCCATCAGGGCGCCTGCCATACCACGGTGTCATCTTTTCCCAGCAACGTCAGCGATGCGGCCGACCTGGGGAGGCCCTTGCTTTTGCCCGAAGTTTTCCCGTGATCCGTATGGCCCAGAATAGCTTTGAATTTATCCGCATCCCTTATTTTCATCGAACTGGAAGTCAGCAGCGTATCGGCTTCCCCTTTCTGCAGGAAAATATGTTCCGGACGCATGGACAACATCGATCTGTCATCCATTAGAACCATAATGGACTCATCGAGCATGGATCCCATGAGCCCTGCCCCGTTCCTAAATGCGATCGAAGCTCCTATTTCGCGGACAGCAAGGTCAAAACGCGGTACGCTGTCCCTGCTGCATATTATTCCTTCAGGCCTGATCACGGTGGAATACCTGCCACCCAGGGAAAATTCGGACGCGGCGATGGTGGCTTTTTCAGCCTCACGCCCGGATTTGGCGCTGAAGGTTAGCGACCGGGGAGTGAGTTTGGCACTCATATCTCCATCACTCAATACGATTTCCCGAGCTTCTATCCGTTCCATTCTGCTTTCGGTCTTTTGGGGGAGGACATATCCCATCGTCAGAAACCCTCCCAGGCACAGGCACAGTCCCGACACCATCACCCGCATCCACCTGTTCTGCCGCTCGAGGTTCTCGATTCTTTGGAGCAATTGATCGGTCATGATGCTCTCCTGCACATTTGAAATGAATCAACGTAGGACAATGCTGGGGTTGGATCAAAACTCTTTCTGATGTTACATGGGCTTGCGGACTGCCTCCGCAATCCGCAAGCCGTGACATTAGGCCAGGCGGTTTTGCGCCCTGATCAGTCTGTTTCGGACTTCGACCCCATTAGGGCACTGGATAGCGCAAGCGGAGCAATCGCTGCACCGAACGGCGCGGATTTCATCCGGAAGACGCATAAAGCTGCTGTGTGCCTGTCTGAAATCTCCGGCGAAATCATAATAGGCCAGGTACCGCAGTTCGTCGGTGACCGGGATGCCTTTCGGGCATTTGCCCTTGCACTCATAGCACATGCGGCAGTAGAGCGGACGGATTTCCTCGTTTCGGGCAAACAGAGTTTTCTCGTCCTGAGAAGTATAGGGCTCCGTCATTGCCCGGAAGTTCATCTCGACCTGCTCCAGAGTATCCGCGTGAGGCACGGTAGTCGATACGTCGGGATTTTTTAATACCCATTTGACGGCTGCCAGCGGCCCCTCGTTTGTCAGCACCTTTCTCCCCTTTGGGGGAGGCCCGAATCCCGCCGTGGCCAACGCGACAACCACTTTCATCGCAACGACGCCGATTCCCGCTTCATGCAGCCTGTGCAGAGTCGCATTGCGCTCGGAGCCTATCGGATAGCTGTAAGTGGTTTGCACCACATCGTGTTTCCCGAGCTTGATGATCTTGTCCGCGACAGCATTGATATCGTGCGTGCTGATTCCGATGAAGCGCGTCTTGCCCTGCTTTTTCAGTATTTCCTGGGCTTCGACCGCCTCGTCCGTTATCGCATCCGGGGTGTCCCTCGCATGCAGGTGCCAAATGTCGACATGATCCGTCCGCAGCGCTTTGAGACTCTCGTCCATTTCCTTCAAAACTTCCGCTTTGGTCATCCCATCGGCTTTGCTGGCCAGAATGATTTTGTTTCTCCTGGACTGGAGAGCGGCTCCGGTGATTTCTTCGCTTTTGCCTTTTTCGTAAGTGCGGGCAGTGTCGAAGTAGTTGACACCCAAATCCGCCGCACGGATGAGGACCGCGGGATCGGGGATAAGGCCGATGCCGCAGCCGACACCGGACACTTTTAGGCCGGTCCTGCCCAGAGTCCGATAACCCACTCGGCCTGTGGACTGGCCAAAGGATTCCGGAGAATGAGAGGCGACGAGGCCCACAACGGGCAAAGCAAGTCCGGTCTGCAGGAATTTCCTACGCGATGAATCGAATTCCATGAAGCGCTCCTTTCGCGGTAGGGCTCATAATCCCTGAGCCCTGGCGTCAAGCCCAAAGACCCAAACATCACGGATGCGTCCGATAGTACCGGATAAATCTTTTGATTGCTGCGCCGACGGCCATAAATTCGGTTAATGCTTCTATCACCCGCACAGTAAGATCCATACACGATACCGCGCTGTGCAGCGCGCTGGATAGCAAAGGTGCGCTCAGCATACCATGAAAGGATTCGGATTGCGCAGCATGATTATGCCGAGTGTGAAAGTGGAAGTCCGAAGTGTCAAAGGCTCCCACATGCAGGATTTGCAGACGAAGCCGGCAACGCCGATTGCCACTCAACTGCATAGGGATTAGCGATTAAGAATAGAGATTTGAGGGGAAAAGCATCGGAGATCTGCATCCCGGGAAGCTTCCCGTAGTTCCCCGATGCGCAAATGAAGCGTTTCCTTGCCGTTGGGCATCGCCAATACCTTTTCGACATCCTTCAAATCGCCCAGCAGCCTTTCCTCCTATCCAATGTATTTCGCCTTGCTGCGTGTCCATCGCAGGATTATTATCGAAAATTCAAGGCGACAAAACAATACCATGAGGGGAGCTAGCTATGGCTAATATGCCTATTATAAAGAACATAAAGCGCGAACAAACGGTATATGAATTGAAACCCTGGAAATCGATTCACGACACCATTAAGAAGCCGATGGTCACCGGTCTGGGCCCGAAGGAAATCCCAGAATCCGCTCTGGGAATGGGGTTCGCTCATATCACGGAACCCGACATACTGGGCAGCCCGACGCATGTACATCCCTTCGACCAATGGATTTACCTTATCGGAGCTGAGGTTTTTTCCGATTTTGACGCTGATATTGAGTTTACCTTCGGCGAAGAGGTTCTGAAGATCAATTATCCGTGCTATATCTTTGTTCCCAAAGGCACCAAACATTGCCCGCTGGATATTAAGCGCGTCGGGAAGCCGTTGATCTTCATCGACGCCAGCATTACCCAGGAGGCGTCCGTTCGTCCGGAAAAAATTGCGAGTGTCGAACGTCCTATCTATCAGGCGTTAAAAAACAAAAGGTAAATCGATTACGGGCCGCTGGCATTCTCGATACAAGCCGGCTTTTAGAAAGAGCTCTCATCATTTAGGGAACAAGCTGCGCATTGGCCTGCCATGAGCTTGAAAAGGCATGCGGCTTTCCCCGATAGGATGAGGACTCTATGGGATGCCGTTTGTACTCCCTATCCTCCATTAAAAAAACGTTGAGAAAGGGGGTGTGACATGGCAGCGTTCAAATCCAGGGAAGAACTCATCGCCGCAGAAATGGGTCTTAAAGAAGCCATTGAAAAGAGACACGGCAAAGCCGCCGAAGAGCTTTGCCGGGAGCGGGAGAAAAGGATTGACGCTGCGATGCGGTTGAAAGAGCCGGACCGTGTGCCGGTGGTTTTCTGGGATGTTCCTTTGCTCGCCTGCCGCTATGCCGGACTCACCTACGCGGCCGCCTATTACGACGCCCCGGCCTGGAAGGCAGCTTTCAAAACGATGCTCGCCGATCTTGAACCGGACGGCTGGGCGGTTGCCGGCCGCGAATCGGGCGCGGTGCTTGTCGCTCGAAAGCCACTGTTTTCACTGGCCGCGATCCATCGGCTGGAGTTTTTTGTCGTAAGCCAGGTCCCTTTTCAGTGTTCTGGCAGCCAGCAGAAAATGTATAGCCGCCCATAGGGTTGCGACAATGACAACCATCAGAATCGCATATCTCAGCGAATCATTTCCATACCGCGGCTGCATGGAATCACTTAATGCGCCGACGACCAGCGGCCCCACGCCCATGGAAATCAGGTTTACAAAAAAGGCATAGATCGCGGCCGCCACGGCACGCCGGGTCGATCCCGCAATACCGAGCAGCATGGACATCGTCGGGCCAAGATACATGTGTCCGAGAAGAGTCGGGAGGATCAGGAAAAGCAGGGCCGGTATGGGAGTGGGCCAGAGATATACCAGGGAAACGACAGGGACAGCGACCAGAATTCCTGCGCTGGAAATCCACATATACCAGCGTGGATCCTGAGTCCTCCGGAACATGCGATCGCCTATTGCGCCTCCGAGGAATGCGCCGCAGGCTCCGGAGATCCCGAAGACGAAGGCAAGCCAGGTTCCCGTTTCGCCGCTTGTCATTCCGTGCGAGCGCATGAAAAATGAAGGCTGCCATATTCCCGCTCCCCAGCCGGAAAGGCCATAGAGCGCCGCGGCAAAGATTAGATGAAGGGAGGCAGGCCTCTCCCACAAGTAGCGCAATGTAGTCAACACAGGGGGTGCCGGAGCTTGCGGCTGCAGAGTATCCTGGAATCCGCGCGGCGGTTCACGCACAGTGAGCCTGAGAAGTATCGCGACCGCGATACCCGGCAACCCAACGACCGTGAAAGCCGCGCGCCAGCCAAAAAACTGATTGACCCAGCCGCCAACCAGGAATCCCGTCAGTACCCCCAGCGGCACCCCCATCCCCTGCACGGCCAACGCCGTGCCTCGCCTTTCCGCAGGGTAATAATCCGCTAAAATCGAATTCGACGCCGGTGCACTTCCAGCTTCACCGATCCCGACACCGACGCGTGCCAGAAAAAGCGACACGAATCCGGTCGCCAGCCCGCACACAGCCGTCATTCCGCTCCACAGGCAGAGAGTCACGGCAATTATATTTCTTCGATTAAGTCTATCCGCCAGAGAAGCGAGAGGAATTCCCACAATAGAATAGAATACCGCGAAAGCCAACCCTCCCAGCAATCCGAGCTGAGTGTCCGTAAAGCTGAATTCCAGTTTGATCGCCTCCAGCAGTACGGCCATTATCTGTCGGTCCACGAAATTAAGAATTGAGATAATTAGCAGTAGTACTACAACATACCTGCGCTCCATTTCAGTGATCCTGAAGGCGGGCGGGTTCCCTGCTTTGAGAGTTTTCCTTGCGGCCGCAGCATCCACAATCATTGCCCTCCTGCGAATACGTTTCCGACGAACTTGAGATCTATACGTGGCCTGTCACGTGGAAGACAAATACATTTCTCATCGCCGGAGCGATCTTCACGAGGCAGTCCGGAGTTCGCCACACTGTGGGACCCCGCCTGCCTTATGTCAAGTCTGAATGTGAGATTATCCTATGAAACGTATCGGATCGTTATGAAATGCTTGAATTTCAAAGGGCAATCTGCCTTTATCGGAATAACTGAAACGCTGTCTGTCCATAGTAGCCAGATACAATTTGCCCCTTGACGCAATCATGCCATTCCACAACGGCAGAGACTTCAGCCTGTATCCTGCCGAGGCCGCTTTGAGGTCGAGTTCGGAACTGAACGGTCCACCGAGATCGGACCATACTTGCCTTTTGATTTAATGTACTGTCGGGCTTTCAAAACATTCTCGGCTCTATGATCCATCCCTTGGACAAGGTATCTGTCGCTAACCCGAATCGATTCGATGAGCACACCATTGCCGGAATTGATATGGGCAGGAGCCCTCCCTTCACTCCGGCTTTTTCAATGACACGGATCGCTTCTTTGGCTGGATCTGGATAGGCCGGAACGGCAGCACTGCTCGGGCTGACTTGATCAACCTGCGAGCAGCCTTGTATAAAAACGGTCAAAACAAGAACGGCTGCGGCAACGGCAAAAACCATCCACTTCAACAATACGCCCTGAAGCCTCATAGGGCCTGTCCGCTCTTGAGAAGAGCGTTCGTGAAAGCTCCAATTGCTGCACTTTCTCCCTTAATCAGGACATTCGGCCGAGACTCATGTCTTTATATACGGCGACATGCTAATCAGTTCATGGATAAGCCGACATATGGATGGGTAACCCGGACAAAGCCAGCCACGAATTTCACAAAAAAACGTTGTTCGTGCAGGGGCCGAAGGCCAGCCCAACGCTTAGTGGAATTCGTGGCAAGTTGTGCTTATGCCTGTCGATGGTTTATATCCCATGAATGTCCACTTACCAATGAACCTATTAGTAAATGGCTGCGTATCATCACCTATAAAAACGCCACGGATTTCCACGGATGGAATGCTTCCAGGATACGTAATCCCGCAATCCGTGGTAATCCGTGGCGTTTTGTTTTCTCCCAGGACAATCGGCGCGCAATCACTTAGGACGTTCTGTGGAGATGGCGCGCGTTTCCGCCTGTAGTCCCTATAACAGGCGGTTGAATCCAGGCGTGCAGAAATGAAATTAGAGCAAGAGTTGCCACGGTCCCATCGCTGTGCCCAAGCAACTCTTGCCCTAATGGCGCAAAGCCCCTCGGCTTGCGTCCTGTTAATTATCGCCCCGCCTTGGTCATGGTCGCGCCCGTGACCTTTTTTGTGACATGGGCAACCGTCTCGTAGCTCCACAACAGGGAATAACCCGGCACACCGCCGGCCACGGTAATGGGAAAATTCTTTGCCGGCGCGCCGGTCTGTTTAGCAAAATAATCCTGTACATCCTTGTAGGTTTTAAAGCCCATTTTTGCTAAACCTTGAGCACATTCCGGATGGAACCATATCATATTGCCCCCTCTGCCTTTACCGATCTTTTTAACCATATCGTCCAAAATCTTCTGCTCCGTCCAGATAGCGACCGCTCCCCCTCCAAACATGCTGGCCCCAGATCCACCATAAGAGCCGACCTTGGTCACCGTCACGGTACTATCTCCCTTGGCAAAACCCTGGGTTACGTGATACGGGTCCCAGGGATTCATCTCTTCATTTTCGGCAAAGGTGTAAAAGGTATGCGGCGACGTCCGTCCGGTCAGGGCCATGTCGTTCTCCGCCGGCCACGTGTGGCCGATATTGCGCGTCGCCAATCGAACGGACCGTCCAATGGTATTATTGGCGCGCCAGCAATCGCCCAGGTAACCAATCCCGGAATTCATGTTGATTTCCTTTGCTATGGGACCGTTCACCTGAATGGTAAGAGTAAAGGCGCCCGCGGATCCCATCATGTGCCAGAATCCCATCCCGGTATACCCTGGCGCCACAAATGCCTCCATCGCCGCGATTACCACTGGAAGGTACTCCGGCTTTGCTCCGGCCATCACCGCGTTGATTGCAATCTTTTCAATTGTGGCCGTGCCGGACTTCATGGGGATTTTGCCTATCACTTCGCTCGGGGAACGACTCGTCCCTTTGAGCATCCGGGCAACGGCCTCCCGGGTCGGGGGCACCAGAGGCAATCCATCGCCCATCTTGTTTTCGAGAAACGACGCATTCATTTTTTCGACCGCGTCCTCATAACCATTGCCCGTAATGCGAATGGGCGGATATTCGACTGCCGTTCTTTTCGGAGGCTTGGCCTCCTCCGATGTCAGGGGCTTCGTCAGCGCCGCAACAATGGGATTAAAAGCCTCTTCAACAAGGGGTCTTAACTCTTGTACCGTTCCCCGAAGCCTGTACCATCTCTCGGAAGGAAATGTTACCATTCGCATGCTGGGCATCAACCAATCAGTCGCTGCTGATTTGGCGTCTTTCAGGAAATTCGAGCTGACCAGAAGTACTCCAGGCGCTCCATACTTTTCCATCTGCATTGTGCGGCGGGCACCCCACCACGTGCAGGTCCCTCAGTCTCCCATCGCATATACGAATGCATCGCATCCCTTCGCGATCGACTGAAAATGTTCTTCCTGTGCCTGTGCCTGTATTCCCGGGTTAAATCCTCGCTGAATAGTTACGCCCGGATACTTCTGCTTCAACATTTCTTCCAGTATGTCAAACAGCTGGGGCACGCCCGGTTTGATGTTATGCACCAAGGCAATTTTCTTGCCGGAGTAATCCGCAAGACGAGGCCTCAGTGCCAAAAAGGGCTCAGGCTCAATCACGCCCATGGGATTGAGCAGTTCCAAGGTAACCTTTTCGTTCGCCGGTTTACCCGGCGAAAATCCGCAAAAAACTAAAGCGGCAGCTAGCAATAATGAAATCGCTACCAGTTTATTTTTCATTTCTTCTTGACTCCTTAGGTTTTGCTTCCGGTTCTGAAAGGAATACGGTTCGGGTCCCGTTTATTCCATCACTTTCGACTAAGCACGGTTATTTTTTGTTGAATTAGCATCATACGGTTTTTAGAATGCCAATAGATATTGTATATTCTAAAAGATTAAGCGCAAGCCAATATCGCTTTCTTTACCATCCCCGTGGCGACCTGAATCTTCCACTTGTTCAACGTCATCGCCTTGGCTCCCGTGACGGCAGCCGTGCCGGCCGCCTGCGCGCTCGCCACATCGATCGTCTTGCCCGCCAGGGATTCCTCCGCCTTCGTCGCCCGGTAGGGTTTGTTATATACCGCATTGAGGCATATCCGGGCCGTTCCGCCGCCAATGGCGGCCGCACAATTCACAATGGGAAAGTCTATCGACGACCTCAGGGCGAACTTTACAAAGGCGCTTTTGACGCCCGCCGCCGGCGCAGGAACCTGAATCTCCTTTACGATTTCGTCGTTCTCGAGCACCGTGGAGCGAGGGATCTTTACCGCCCAGAACTCCTCGGCGTTGATGGTTCTCTTCGACGTCACGATCCTGGCATTCAAAGCGACCAGCGCCGGCGCCGTGTCGCTTGGATTCACCGCCATGCAGGCGGAAACAGCCCCGAATATCGAGTGATATCGATTCTCTCCGGCCATGGCGAAGCACGCTTTGCCGCCTTTCCTCATGCAGAAAAACCTGTTGTCGTGGAGCCGGAAATACCAGCAGCGGTTGAGCTGGCAGATGTTGCCGCCGATCGTGCCCATTTCCCGGATGTGCGGCGAAGCGGTTTTATGGGCTGCCTCGGCCAGCGCCGTCCACTTGCTCTTGACAACGCTGCTCTTCGCTATGTCCTCCAGCCGGGCCAGGGCGCCTATCTTCAGCAGGCCCCTTTCTTCTTTGATGTAATCCAGGCTCGGCGTAATGGTCTTGAGGTTTACCAGAATCTGAGGATACATTTTATCCGGGAGTACCTCAAACCTCATGGTTCCCACAAGATCGGTGCCCCCGGCAAGTGCCCAGGCATTGGCTGTACGCAGGGCCGACACCGCCTCTTCCACCGTCTTGGCATTGACACGGGTGAATTTCTTTACGGTCTTCATTTTTGTCTAAGCTCCTATGCTTTACCCAGCGCTTTAAGGATCCTGTCCGGGGTGACCGGTTCAATATCCACATACTTGCCTATGGCGTTGTATACGGCCGTAGGCATGATGGTGTGGTTGC
>CAYYTC010000047.1:0-41675 GCA_964474425.1 uncultured Acidobacteriota bacterium | reverse complement strand
AGGCTGTCTTACGGTTATGAATTTGTCAAAAATGGCGCTCATAAGTTCTTTGTTTCAATGGCCGATTTTGCGCAAAATCAACCGTTGGACAGCCTCTCACGCCCGGGCCTATTTTCTGCCGGCCCTCCGGGCCTGGACGTCGCATTTCGCGGCAGAAATTAGCTAAGCGATCTCAGGAAATGACTCAGCGGCCTCTTGCTCTTCGCCGCCTCCCGTCCCGACGTGTCATTTGGATAAGGTTGGCAAAGCGCTTGTCAAAAGAGTAAATTGTCTTTGCATACAATACGGAGCCGCTTATGAGACAAGTCCTTATCTATCCCGGCGAAGACGAATACTATGTAGCGGAATGCCCCAGCCTTCCAGGATGTATCAGCCAAGGTAAAAGCAGAGAGGAAGCAATCTCAAATATACGCGAAGCAATACAAGGGTATATTGCAGCCCTCGAACACGACCACATCCCCATCCCGCCCGAAAAGTTTGAGGCACTTCTGGTCGCCGTATGAGCAACCTGCCTCGAATTTCAGGACGGACATGCGTAAAAGCATTAGCTACAGCCGGATTCATCCTATTGCGGCAGCATGGGAGCCACATGATACTCCGCCGTCCGGAACCTTTTGCCCAGATAGTCGTCCCCGATCATCCTGAATTGGACCGAGGGACACTGCGAGCCATTATCCGCCAAACTGGAATGACCGTTGATCAATTCCAGAACCTTCTCTAGTTCGACGGCCCTAACAACCATCCTTGCTTTCTTATTCATCCTTTCCCATAATTGCCGGCATTCCTTGAATTTCTGTGACTCCGCCATCGATGGTGCAATGCCCGAAGTGTTCGGCGCAAAATCTGCCGGATAGCCGGTTCTGCTCTTCGTGCGCGCAGCCTTTCAGCACGCCAGGGCACTTAATTTGAAGGATTGTGGCTATCAATTCAACGATCGAGGCGAGGATCTCTTGCCGGGATAAGAAACAGGATACAATCGAAGAAAAGATGAGAAAGAACAGCTCAAGATCGCCTCTGGCGATTTTGAGCCCGAAAAAAATCCCAATCGCTGAACAGCCTCTGGAGACCCGTCCTCACCAAAAACATTTTGCTTATCCAGGTACGGATCTGGAGCCCGCCCCCGCTGAAGAAGGACGTGCGACCTAAATCTTCTTCAAATGCTCGACCGCGTTGCGGAAAATGGAGAGGCCGAGGCCGTGCCCGGGCAGGGCGCCGCGCTGTTTTTGAACGTCCCACTGGGGATGATTTTCCGGATATAGGTATGCTTCGGGATGCGGCATCATGCCGAAAATCCGGCCCGTGGGATCGCACAGGCCTGCAATAGCGTTCAGGGAGCCGTTGGGATTGTGAGGAAACTCCTGCGTCGGTTCCCCGGTCGCCGGATGCGTATATCGGCAGGCGACGCAACCGAGCCTCTCCAGTTTTTCCAGCAGCTTCCTGTCCGGCGTAAAGACCTTCCCTTCCCCATGGCGGATCGGCAGGGAAAAGGATTCCAGTCCCCGCGTAAAAACGCATGGAGATCCGGACTCGAAACGCAGGCGCACCCAGAAATTCTGGAAGGTGCCGCAGTCGTTCTGCATGAGCGAGAGCTTCTGGGTGGCATAGTCGTTGTCAAGCCCCGGCAGCAATCCAAGCTTCACCATGATCTGAAAGCCGTTGCAGACTCCCATGACAAGCCGGCCGTCCCTGATGAAGGGATCGAGGGCGCCGCGGATGCGGTGCCGGACACGCAGCGCGAACGCGTGGCCCGAAGTCATGTGATCGCCGTAGGAAAATCCGCCGATGAACATCAGCGCCGCGAAATCGTTCAGCCGCGCCGGTTGCGCGATCAGGTCGCTGAAATGCAACAGCTCCGGCTTTGCGCCCGCCAGCTCCCAAGCGTACTTCGATTCATCCTCGCAATTGAGCCCATAGCCGGTGATGATAAGGACTGCGGGGCTAGACGCCATAAAGGGTTTCCTTGAACGCTCTGCGGAGCGCATCGATGTCTATATTCACAAGGCTGCAGCCTCTTTCCCCCGTAATCCGCAGCCGCCTTTCCGCCAGCACCGTCCCGATCCGAGCGCAGGGCACGCCGCGGAAGACCGCCAGCAGTTCGGGTTCGGACTCAGGCGCGCAGGTGATCACGAACCGGCTGTTCGATTCCGAAAAAAGCCTGGCATCGTCGTCCAGCGGGCTCTGGCACGTCAACGAATTCAGGTCGATTTCGGCCCCGAGATCGCCGCCTGCCGCGGGAAGCGCAAAGGCCACGGCCAATCCTCCCAGCGTGGGCGTGTGGGAGGAGCGCAGAAGCCCCCTGGCAGTCGCCTCGCCCATGGCGCGATATATCGCAAGCGCTTTTGCCGTGTCCAGTCCCGGTGGCGTACCGCCGCAGCGTTCCGGCGTCTCCTGCTCCTGGGCAAGATGGCGAAAATATTCGGAGCCGCCCAACTCATTCTTCGTGTCGCCGACCACATAGATGGAGTCGCCGGGGCTTTTAAAATACATGGTAACCGCAAGCCCGATGTCGTCCATCTTACCGATCGTGGAAAAAAGCACAGTCGGAGGGATGGAAATCTTGCGGCCGCCCCGCACGGAATCGTTGTTCATGCTGTCTTTACCCGAGATGACAGGCACCTTGTATGCGGTTGTGACGTTATACATGGCCTTGTGCGCGCGGACGAGCTGCGCCATTTTGTAGAGGCCATCGGGCGTTTTATCCGAAAGCACGGGATCCGGCCAACAGAAATTATCCAGGCCGGCAATATGCCCCAGCCGGCCGCCCACGCTGAGGACACGCCGCACAGCTTCGTCGATGACGCTTGCCATCATGGAATAGGTATCCAGGTCGGAAAAAAACGGATTGATCCCTTCCGCGAGAATGATTCCTTCGCGACAGCCGTGCTCCACCCTCATAACCGTGGCGTCGCTGGGGACATCGCTCTGAACGCCGACAAAAGGCTTGACTACGCTTAATCCCTTGACTTCGCCGTCGTACTGGCGGGACTTGAATTCCCTGGAGGCCACGTTCAAGGAGCCGAGCAGCTCGAGCAGCTTCCGGTTGCGGGATCCCTTGCGCGGTTTTTCGGGCGAAGGAATTTGCGGCGGCAGCCATCGGGCCTCCAGAGTCATGCGCGGGACGCCGTCATGCAAAAACCCCAGGTCCAGACAGCCGACCACGCGGCTTCCATACCGCACGATCAGGGAGCCGCTGTCGGTAAAGGATCCGAGCGCTGTCGCCTCCACTTCGCGACGCGCGGAAAGCGCGAGGAACCGGTCGATTTTTTCGGGGGGCACGGCCAGCGTCATCCGCTCCTGGGCTTCGGATAGAAAAATTTCCCAGGGCTGCAGGCCTTCGTATTTGAGAGGAGCTTTGGACAGATCGAGATCGGCGCCGCCGCTCAGGCGGCTCATTTCGCCGACCGAGGAGCTCAGCCCGCCCGCCCCGTTATCCGTGATTGCGCGATACAGGCCGAGGTCGCGCGCCTCCATCAGGAATTCATACATATCGCGCTGCGTGATCGGGTCGCCGATCTGGACCGCCTGGGCGGGCGACTCCTTGCGCAGTTCTTCAGAGGAAAAAGTCGCGCCGTGAATGCCGTCTTTCCCAATGCGGCCGCCGCACATCACGATGATATCCCCGGGCGATATCTCTTTGCGGCTGGAGGGGCGGCCCTGCAGCAGCCGGGGGATGCGCCCCACGGTCCCGCAGTATACCAGCGGCTTGCCGATGTACCGTTCATCAAAGCGCTCGAACCCGCGCATCCACGGGATGCCGCTGTTGTTCCCGCCGTCGATGACGCCCTGATGGACGCCGTCCCGGATGCGCCGGGGATGCATCAGGCCTTCAGGCACGTCGCCCCGGAAGAAGGGTGAGCCCAGGCAATAGCCCCAGACGTTGCCGAGCATCTCACAGCCCATCCCGGCGCCCATCAGGTCACGGTTGACCCCGACGATCCCCGTAATCGCTCCGCCGTACGGATCCAGCGCCGAAGGGGAATTATGGGTTTCCACCTTGTAAGCAATATCGTACCGGTCATTGAACCGTATGATGCCCGCGTTGTCGCTGAATACGGAGACCAGCCAGTCGATTTCTCCCGCTATTTTCTCGGTGGCGGCGCGGATGCAGGTTTTGAATAGGGAATCGATCCGCTCTTCGTGTCCGTATTCATCCACGTAGTGCACGCGGCCCGCAAATATCTTGTGCTTGCAGTGTTCCGACCAGGTCTGGGCGATGCATTCCACTTCGACGTCCGTGGGCTGCTCGGGCAATCCCAGAGACACGCGGGCTCTTTGGACCGGATCTTTGGCGAAATAATCCCTGATGGCGTGCATTTCCTGCAGGTTCAGAGACAGGATCCCTTCGCTGCTGATACGCATTAGCTCCGCGTCGCTGCCGCTGAGATCATACGTTCCGACGCATATATCGGTTTTCTCGCGGATTGCGGGCACCGCGTCGTCGACGGGCGCCGAAGCCCACTCCCCGGCGGAAAAAATCCGGATTGTATGAATCAGCGGGTTCGCCAGCAGGTCCCGGGCGATGCGCTCGACATCCGCGCTCGCGATCCGGTCGCCGCGCAAAAAATACTGGATGGAGGTGTACACCGACTCGGTCAGGGCCAGGCGGCGATCCAGCAGATCCTGGACCACGGTCCGCGCCGTGGTCCCAACGTTATCCGTCACCCCGGGCTTGAAACCGACCTCGACCATCCAGTCGAAGGCAGGAGCCCGCAGCCTGTCTTTCGCCGACCGCGAAGTGACCGGATCGGTGAAGATCGCCTGGATCTCGCGCAGTTCCTTCGGCAACAGGCTGACGTCAACCTTATAAACGTCCCGCGTTTGACAGGACTTCACCGGCAGGCCGAGAAAACGCCTGGCCTTGTCGACTGTCGCGCGGCCGCGCGCATCCCTGATGCCCCGTTTCAGCCCGATTTCTATGCGATATGCCAAGGGTGTTTCCGATCGTGGAAATAAAATATGTAAGATATTTATGTCTTGCGGTAATTTCAATATGGAAACGGAAGCCGGAAGCAAGAATCCGGAGGCTTTACAGGTGCCGGCCCCTCAAAGGCATGCGCATCAAGCTAAGGCGAATGTGCAGGAGTCGTCTCGGAAGGGACGGCGTGACCATGCACTCTGGATCATCTGCTCTTAGCTTGACGCGCATGCCTCAAAGGAGCCTGATCGCAATCGACAAAAGATTACGCAGGCTTCAGCCGCAATAAACATCCTTAAAGCTTTTTGAACCGCAGAATTTCGAATGCATTCGACATTCGATATTCAGAACGCCGGGGAAAAGGCGTGCTCCCGCATTTGTCAAACCGATACCGCCTCACCGGCAGGGTCGGCGGATCTCCCGTCGCGTCCAGCAGGATGGCTGCTAATAAACTTCGGGCACAAAGTTCTGGTCGGAGATGGGCGGCCGGACATAGCTGTTGTCCTGCTGACGGGGCGGCAGCTTGACCTTCTCATGAGTCAGTTCTTTGTATTTCACCATGCTGAGGAGGTGGTGGATGCAATTGAGGCGAGCGCGTTTTTTGTCGTCGGCATTCACCACATACCAGGGCGCCTGCTTGATGTCCGTGTGGGTGAACATCTCATCCTTGGCCCTCGAATATTCCACCCACTTGGCCCGAGAGGCAAGGTCCATGGGGCTTAGCTTCCAGCGTTTGGTCCAGTCTTTTATCCTGGCTTGAAACCGGGCTTCCTGCTCTTCGTCGCTGATGGAAAACCAGTATTTGATCAGGATGATCCCGGACCGCACAAGCATGCGTTCGAATTCCGGGCACGAGCGCATGAACTCGACGTACTCCTCCTCCGTGCAGAAGCCCATGACCCTCTCGACGCCGGCACGGTTATACCAACTGCGGTCGAACAGGGCCATCTCGCCGGCGGCCGGCAGGCGCGCGACATAGCGCTGGAAGTACCACTGGGTTTTTTCCTTCTCCGTCGGCGTGCCGAGAGCCTCGACCCGGCAAATCCTGGGGTTCAGGCTCTCCATGATCCGTTTGATCACGCCGCCCTTGCCCGCCGCGTCCCGGCCTTCAAAGATCACTACGATTTTCAGCCCTTCGTGCCGGACCCATTCCTGCAGTTTGACCAGTTCGATCTGAAGCCGCGCCAGTTCTTCCTCATAGAACTTCTTGTCGAGAATTTTCTTTGCCACAGGAGCCTCCCGTATCGTGCAAAGATATGGATGAAGCGACGAACATCGCTCTGGATCCCCGGAACGTACAAGGATCCTACAAGCTTTCAGAACCTGAAGGATGAAAAAAAGCAAGTATCGTCAGGCAGAGCCGGAGGCTTTACGGTTGCCGGCTCCTCAAATTGGCCTGACCGCAACCGATAAAGGATTAAACCGGTTTCACCTGCAATAAACATCCTTGAGGCTATTTGAACCGCAGAATGTCGAATGCAGAATAATGAATTCCGAGGTCGGGCGCAACTTCTGCGGTTCGACATTCAATATTCGGGATAGGCATGCTTCAGTCTTTGTCGAACTGAGGCCGCCTCACCGGCAGAGCCGGTGGATCCTCATTGGTTCAGGTCCAAGCCCAAAAAGATCCGAAGGCATCTTGTTCCCGGCTATTCGCGGATGGCCGTGCCTTCCAGGAAAGCCATCAGCATGCGGCTGCGCGAGGGATGCCGCAACTTGCGCAGGGCTTTTGCCTCGATTTGCCGGATTCTCTCCCGTGTCACCGAAAAGCGCTGACCGACTTCCTCGAGGGTGTGCTCGCTGCCGTCGCCCAGGCCGAAACGCATTTTGATCACCTGCTCCTCTCTGGGAGTCAGGGTCTTGAGCACGGATTCGGTCTGTTCTTTCAGGTTGATGTTGATGACGGCCTCGGCGGGCGAAATCACGCCGCGGTCCTCGATAAAGTCTCCCAGGTGGCTGTCTTCCTCCTCCCCGATCGGCGTTTCGAGGCTGATCGGCTCCTGGGCGATCTTCAGGATCTTGCGGACTTTGCTTACAGGAAAATCCATCTTCTTGGCGATTTCGTCGCTGGTGGGCTCCCGCCCGTATTCCTGGACAAGGCTGCGCGACGTGCGGATCAGTTTGTTGATGGTCTCGATCATGTGGACGGGAATGCGTATGGTCCGGGCCTGGTCGGCGATGGCGCGCGTGATGGCCTGCCGGATCCACCACGTCGCGTAGGTCGAAAACTTGTATCCTCTGCGGTATTCGAACTTGTCGACCGCTTTCATCAGCCCGATGTTTCCTTCCTGGATCAGGTCCAGGAACTGCAGGCCGCGGTTGGTGTATTTCTTGGCAATCGAGACAACCAGGCGCAGGTTCGCCTCCACCAGTTCCTTTTTCGCGATATCGGCTTCCAGTTCCCCCGAGCGGATCGTGGCGAGCGTGCGTTTCAGGTCGGAGACGGTCGCGAACGCGTCGGATTCGATCTGCCTCAATTCGGTTTCCAGCTGCTTGACCCGCTTCTTGATATTCTTGGCGTCGTCGAGCCTGCGCGGAGTCTCGAGGCTCTTGTTGAGCTTGTGGATCTCACGCTCGCAGGCCACCACCTTGTCCACGGTTCCCTTGATGATGCCCACCAGCCTGTCGTGCTGGAGGTTGCTGAGTTCGAGGGCCCGCACTTTCCAGGCGATGGGGATCCGGTAGCGGGCAAGCATCGAGAGGTGCTTTTTATAAAGCCGCGAACCCTTGCGGCACCGCGTCAGCTTGACGCGGATTTTGTGCGCGGCCCGTTCGTGCTTGCGGATGCTTTCCACAACCTCGAGGACCGTCGTGGCCTTTTCCTCCAGCCGGTCATCGGTGATCTCATCATCGTTGAGCGCAACCACATCCCGGATCGAGATCTGTTTTTTCTTGAGCTGGTCCCCGATATTGAGGATCTCGCGGACCACCAGAGGGGACCGGGACAGCGCCTTCAAAATCACTCTCTGCCCGTGCTCGACGCGCTTGGCGATCTCAACTTCACCTTCCCGGCTGAGGAGCGGGACCGTCCCCATCTCCCGGAGATAGAGGCGAACAGGATCGTTGGTCTTGTCCAGGTTCAGCGCTCCGAAATCGAATTCTCCTTCCTCTCCGGCGCCTTCATCCCTTTTGTCATCCCGTTTGCCGTCTTCCTGGAACTTCTGTTCGGTGTCGATGACTTCGATGCCGGCGGAACCGAAAAGCGAAAAAATGCTGTCCAATTCATCGGAGGAGCAGATACCTTCGGGCAGGAGGTCGTTGACCTCATCGTACAGGAGGTAGCCTCTTTCCTTCCCCATAAGTATCAGCTCTTTTACTTCGTCGTATTTCTCTTCTATAGACAAGACCGATGTCTCCTTTCGCTGCTATTTCCTGGAGAGACTGATCAACTCCCGATCCACCAGGACATGCTGCTCGAAAAGGCGGTTTAACATCTCATCGTCATTCCGATCCGCCGCCTCAGCGATTTTCGTCAGGATCTTCTGTTTGTAGGAAGCCAGCCTCATGGTGCGCAAAGCATATAAAATACTCTCAGCCGTTTTCGCCGAAGGGCTTTCGGGCACTTCCTCGATCTGCAACTGGGCAAGCAGCGCCTGTTCCGCTTCGCCCGCGAATTGCCGGTATAAACCCTCGTAGGTGGACAGCTGGTTTCTATGAAAACCATCCACTAGTATTGCGAATATTTTCTCCGCTGCCAAGCCTTCAAAATCCTGCATGGAGCAAAGGGGGAGAATCTGCTGCTGCAGTTCCGAATAGCCGAGGAGCAATTGCAGGAGCCTCTTTTCCGCGAACCGCATCGATTCCGCGGAGGGCACACGCGTCTCGTCCACCCGGGCTTTCTTCTGCTGTGCCGCCCGCCTGGTTTCCGCGAGCAGCTGCTGGTCCTCGATGCCGAGCCTGCGGGCGAACTGAAACACGTAATCCGAACGCTCAACCGCGCTAGGCAGCTTCGCCAGGTAGGGCAGGACGGCATTCATCACGTGCACTTTCTTTTTTGCGTCCAGCGCACCCTCGCTCTGTATGGCGGCATCCAGCAGGAATTCCAGGTAGGGAACGGACTCCCCGGCCCGTTTCCGATACTCTTCCGGCCCCGCAGTCCGCACAAACACATCCGGGTCCTGTCCCGCAGGGAGCCTCAATATCTTTACCCGGAAATCTCCCTCCAAAAAAAGGTCCAGCGACCTCTGGGCCGCCGCAATTCCGGCGGAATCGGGATCATAGCTGACAACGACCTCGCGCGTATAGCGGCCCAGCAACTCCACCTGCTGCTGCGTCAGGGCTGTCCCCAGGGAGGCAACCAGGTTCTCCACTCCATGCTGGAAAGGGATGACAAAATCCATATATCCCTCCACCAGGATGGCCCGGTCCTGCGCCTTGATTGCCTCTTTGGAGAAGCTTAAACCAAACAGGTTGCGGCTTTTATTATAGAGCCTGGTTTCCGGAGAATTCAAATACTTCGGGGGCCGGTCGCCCATCGTCCGGCCTCCGAATGCCAGGGGTCTTCCCTGCACATCGGTGATGGGAAACATGACCCGCCCGCGGAAGTTGTCGTAGGAGCGGCTGCCGTCGTCCGAGCGTTTCGCGAGCCCGCACTCTTCAAGAACCTCCAGGGTGTATCCCCGGCCTTTCATCAACTGGATCAGGGCGTCGCCCGAGGCCGGCGAATATCCAAGCTGGAAGCGGTCGATGGTTTCGCGCGTAATCCCTCTTTCCCCGAGATAGGCCAGCGCCTGCTTGCCTTCCTGGGATTCCAGCAGCGCGCGGTGATAGATGGCGACGGCCTCCGCCATGGCTTTACGCAACGTATCGGTGTTGGGGCCCGACGGCGACGGCGACGCTGCGGCGATTTCCGGCAGCTTGATCCCGCGGCGGTCCGCGAGGAAGCGCACAGCTTCGGGAAAAGTGAGATGTTCGATCTGCATGAGGAATTTAAAGACATCGCCGCCCAGGCCGCAGCCGAAGCACATGAAGATCTGCTTTTCCTCGCTCACATTGAAGGAGGGCGTCTTCTCGTTATGGAAGGGGCACCGTGCGACGAAGTTCCGGCCGCGCTTTTTCAGCGCGACATATTCGGACACGATCGACACGATGTTGACAGCAGCCCGAACCTCATCCAAAACGCCGTCAGAATAAAAAGGCATAACAACAGCCGCCGCTATTTTTCAAATTAATAGCCCACCGGAGCTCAAGACTCAACCCCCAATGAAGAAAAAAGAATAGCATCCCTCGGAGCAAATCGGAATAGAGAGCAGGAGTGGGAGTGGAATTTCCGGACGCGAGTCAGATACCTCCGGCAAAGCCCTGACTGCGGGACACACTTGACACTGTGGGCAGGCTGCTTTTATTTCCGGATGAGATTAGGTTCAGGCAGCCTGCCGGCTACGGTTTGCTTGCCGCATTCTACGCCGAAGGCGTTACGTCCCAGAGCCCAGGGTTGACCGCGCTTTTTGCGGTCAACCCTGGGGATCGAGACATGGATCATGTCTACCCTGAAGTTGAGTCCGGACACAACTTCGGGGTAGACATCACCATGCGCCTCTGCCCAGGGGTAGGCCGCAAAAAGCGCGGCCAACCCTGGGACTCAGCCCCTTTGGGGCTGAATGCATTAGGGAAGGAAGAAGGAAGGAAGGTTGGGACACGGCCGCGGTGTCACGTGTGGGCAACAGTCAGGGCTCTGCAGGGGCTTTGCCAATGTTAGTATGCGAATGGATAAAAGCTTCGCGTTTCATACGACCATGCTCGTAAGATCCCGGGGAACAGCTGCGCGCGGATTTCGCGGAGCGCCGCCCATACAGCCCCCCGGCTCCGCATGAGCGTTTTGAGGATTACGCACCGGCGCGCCTGCGGTTGATAAGGCTGGCGACATAGCCGGCGCCGAAACCGTTATCGATATTCACCACGACGACATTGGAGGCGCAGCTGTTCAGCATCGCCAGCAGAGAGGAAAGCCCGCCGAAAGAACTGCCGTACCCGATGCTGGTGGGGACCGCGATAACGGGAACGCTTAATAATCCGCCGACAACGCTTGCCAGCGCTCCTTCCATGCCGGCCACAACCACGACGACGCTGGCTTTAGCCAGAGACTCCCGGATATTCAGCAGGCGGTGAATTCCCGCGACTCCGACATCGTAGGTGGTCTCCACTTTGTTTCCCATGAGCCGGGCGGTCAACGCGGCCTCCTCGGCCACAGGGATGTCGGACGTCCCCGCGCACACGATGTAAACCGTTCCTTCGCCGTAAATCCGGTTGTCCCGGACAATCGTGATGGCGCGGGCGGACTTGTGGAATTGAGCTTTGGCTGTCAGCCGGCGGACGCGCCTGTAGGCAGTAAGATCCGTCCGTGTCACCAGGATGTTGGATTTTTGCCGAAGCAGGCTTTTTACGATTGCGGCGATTTGATCGGTTTTTTTGCCGGGCGCAAAAACGACTTCGGGAAATCCCTGGCGCAGGGTTCGATGGTGGTCGACGCGGGCAAAACCCAGGTCCTCAAACGGCAAATGCTTCAGCCGCTCGAGGCCCTGTTCCGGGGTCAGCGCGCCCCGGCGAATCTTCTCCAGCAGTTCCAATATTTGTTGAGGATTCATAGCCCTTGGCACAAATAGGGATTGACTGCACGCCCACGCCAAAAGAGCGGGCATCCCGCATCTCCCGGCGTGGGCCGTTGACTGAAAGCTTTTGCCGATCAGTAATTGCGTCTCGGGTGGCTGCCTCTATCCCCACTGCGCGGTCTGGGGCGATCCCGGTCGTGATCCCGGTCCCTCAGTCCCGGCCGCATACGGTCCGAATGCTCCCGTCTGGGCGCGCGGGGGGTCGGCTCCAGCGGCGGCAAACCCGCCTGCTCCCTCAGGACGGCCTTCCGGCTCAGGCGTATCTTGTTGGGAGGCTCGATGCTGATAACCTTCACCGGTATCTGATCGCCCACCTTAAGCTCCGAATTGATATCCTGAACGCGGAAATCCGCAACTTCCGAAATATGGAGCAGGCCTTCCGTTCCGGGGAATATTTCCACAAATGCCCCGAAGTCGACCAGCCGGGTCACGGTCCCGAGGTAGGTTTTGCCTACTTCCGCTTCCATGACGAGATCCTCGATCATCCGTATGGCGCGTTTTGCGGAATCCGTGTCGGTCGAGGCGATATTGACCTTGCCGTCGTCCTCGATATCGATCTTTACCCCGGTCTGCTCGATGATACCGCGAATGACCTTGCCGCCCGTTCCGATGACGCCGCCGATCTTATCCTTGGGAATCTGTATCGTGACGATGCGCGGAGCGTACGGGGAGATTTCCGGGCGTGAGGCCTGGAGGCACTCCGCCATTTTCCCAAGAATGAACAGCCGGCCGTCGCGGGCTTGAGCAAGAGCCTCAGCCATGATTTTTTTGTCGAGGCCCCCGATCTTGATGTCCATTTGGAGACCCGTGATGCCCTTCTCCGTTCCGGCGACCTTGAAGTCCATGTCGCCGTAATGGTCTTCGGCGCCCGCGATGTCGGTCAGGATCGCGTAATTGTCGCCATCCTTGACCAATCCCATGGCCACACCCGCCACGGGCGACTTGATGGGAACACCGGCGTCCATGAGCGCGAGGATCCCGCCGCAGACCGTGGCCATCGATGAGGACCCGTTGCTTTCCATGATGTCGGAAACCACGCGCACGGTGTAGGGGAAAGCTTCTTCGGAAGGCATAATGGGCAGGATGCTTCTCTCCGCCAGCGCGCCATGGCCGACTTCGCGGCGGCCCGGGCCGCGCAGAGGCTTGACTTCTCCGACGCTGAAAGGCGGGAAATTGTAATGCAGCATGAACCTCTTGAACGACTCGCCTTCCAGGGTATCCATGCGCTGCTCGTCGTCCGCGGTTCCCAGCGTCACCGTGACGAGCGCCTGGGTTTCGCCGCGTGTAAACAGAGCGGAACCATGGGTCCTGGGAAGGAGTGAGACCTCCGCATTGATAGGCCGGATTTCGCTGAACTGGCGTCCGTCGGGCCGGCGCCTGTCCTCGAGGATCTCTTTCCGGAAAATCCTTTCCATCACATGTTCATAAATCTTGCCTGCCTGAACCCGGCGTTCGGGTTCTTCTTCAGGGACGGAATTGATAATCTCATTCTGCACCGCGTCCAGCTGCGCATAGCTTTCGAGCTTTCCCGGAACGTGGAGCGCATCGGAAATCTTTTGGGAGTATTCCCTTTCGATGCGTTCGACCTCGGCGGCATCGAGAGAGGGTTTTACAAACTCACGTTTAACAGGCTGGATTTGGCGGTAAAGCTCCTTTTGCAGGTCGATCAGCTTGCGAATAATGTCGTGGGCGAAATCCAGAGCGTCCACCATCATCTCTTCCGAAATCTCGTTCGCGCCGGCCTCCACCATGACGATGGCGTCTTCGGTCGCGACCACGGTAAGGTTCAGGCTGCTGTCTTTGAGTTTGCTGATCGGGGGATTCACGACAAACTGGCCGTCCATGTATCCGACCCTCACGGCGCCAACCGGGCTGTGAAACGGAATCGACGAACAATAGGCAGCCGCAGAGGCGCCCGTGATGCCCATGATGTCGGGATCGTTTTCCTTATCGGCGGACAGCACGAGAGCTATGATCTGCGTCTCGCAGCTGAAACCCTCCGGGAAAAGGGGACGCAGCGGCCGGTCGATCATTCTCGAAGTCAGCACTTCCTTTTCCGTCGGGCGCCCTTCCCGTTTGAAAAAGCCGCCCGGAATTTTTCCGGCGGCGTAGGTGTTTTCCCTGTAATCGACGGTCAGCGGGAAAAAATTCTGACCCTCCTTCGCCTCGTGCGCTGCGCAGGCGGTCGCCAGCACCACGGTGTCCCCATAGCTCACAAATGCCGCCCCATCGGCCTGCTTGGCAACCTTGCCCATCTCTATAGAAAATTCAAGTCCACCGATATCGGCGGAAACTCGATATGCCATTGTTTCCTCCACTGATTGAAATTGTGCGGGGGTACAGGAGAGCGGGAATTATGAACTAGGAATTATGACTATGAGTCCTGAGTTAAGGATTATTCCTCAATAATCCTTAACTCATAACTCATAATTCATAATCCACCCGACCCCCGTCGATGTTGGTTTAAAAATCCCGTTCAACCACAAGCCTCATCAGCACTCATAGGAAAAAACCGAGCAAATGTTGTTCCGAAGCTTGTGCGACGCTGCCGACTCTTTACATCCCGGCAGCCGGATGATATGCGGAAGGCCCTGCGGGCATCCGGCCGGCTCTCCGAATCAGGCAATCTCGTAGCCCTTTTCGGAGACGCGGGGCTTCTGACAATTGATTATTTTCGAATGCCGAGCCGTTCGATCACGTTCTTATATCTCGCCGCATCTTTATCCTTAAGATAATCCAGCAGGCGGCGACGTTTGCCCACCATCCTGAGCAGTCCCCTGCGGGAGTGGTGATCCTTGGCATGAACCTTGAAATGCTCCGTCAAGTAGGCGATCTTTTCGCTCAGGATGGCAATCTGCACTTCGGGCGACCCGGTATCGTTCTGATGATTCCGATAGGCTTCAACAATTTGCGACTTCTTTTCCACTGTCAGTGACAATTCTTCCTCCGCAATAACCTCAAATAAATAAACGATAAAAATATCATAAGCGCCCGTACCGTGCAATCAATCATTAGCGGCGCCTTGCAGAGGCCGGTTCACCGGTTCAGGGTCAGGGTCAGGGACAAGGACCGGACTCTGCCGCCGGTCGCGGTGCGCAGCTTGTCGAGAAGCTCGCGCTGTACACTCCTTATGGCTCCCTCCCAGTCCTTATCGACAATCTCGACCACAAGCTCCGAGTTCTCGAAGAGGGTCGGCCGGCAGACGGCAGCCAGCCGGTCCCCGATGAGCCTTGACCAGGCTCCCTGAAGGCAGGTGACCACCCATTCTCCCTGCCTGGCTGTCCCCTGCTGGAGCGACAGCAGAATGCCGAAGAGTTGATCCAAGTCACTTCCCCGGATAAGGGACCGGCGGAATTGAAGCAAGAAAACGGTAGTTCCGCTCGAACATGAAGGCGGAACCATGGACCGGCCGGTCGGAAAGCACACGAACATTGCCGGCATCGATGGAATCCACCCCAGGGAAGAGCGTATCCAGAGTTTCGGCAATCCGGCTTCCCGGTGCCAGCGCGATCGACCTGGATGCCCGCAGGGTGCCCGAGGCCTCCCACAGTTCCACCCGCGCTCCGGCCGTTGAATCCCCCGTGTTGAGCAGCGAGACGCCTGTCTGATAATTGGCATTCTCGGAAACGAACGGAAACAGGAAATACCGCATCGGGACTCCGGAAAGCTCGAAGCTCGACAGGAATTTGTGCCGGAGCTTGTCGAGCGGATCCGGGTCCGTGATCGATACCGTGCCGACGATATATTCCACACTGCTGGACACTTCCAGCCATCCGGTCTGATTGACCAGCCGGGGACTGAACTGAAAGATTTCCCAGAGATTGCCTTTCCATTGCGCGTTCACGGGAAGCATCTTCGTCAGCGGGCCGGCCAGAATCTTCCCGTCCGGAGCATGCACCGTCAGGGTCACGGTAGCTTCGTAATCCTCATTGGCATTGATAATATTGATATGAGTCTCGAAATCGGGCGGCGAAATGACGAACTGGGGCGAGTAGATCTTTGTGATGCCGGCGTATTTGTCCACGTTGATGCCGTTAATCGCGGTATCCGCCCCGCCGTTGTCGAAGATCTCCGTGAACAATTGCCCGACGTCGGTCTCGATCCTGAGATAGCCCTGGTCGAATCCTTTTAGAGCGGTGGCCGTGTGTCCCTGCCGCGCCGAGGTCAGGTCTCCGATCGCCTCCACAAACTGCTGTGTATTGGGATCATAGATGTCGGCATTAGCGCGCGTCAAATGCTCCTCTTCGTCGTCGTCGTCATCCTCGTCATTTACATCGATGCCCTCGCCACCGGCAATAAGGACCCTATCCTGGGTTGAATCTTCGGAGTCCGGAGTGATAAGCGTTGCGGTATGATTCATCCGCGCATAGGTCATCGCCCCATCTGCCGGGTAGAAATAGTTTACAACAGGATCATAGATTTCAGCCGAGTCCAGGATACCGGAAGAGTTTTTCCCTCCCGTTATCAGGACCGTACTGTTCCTTAGAAGCGTGGCTGTGTGGCCGGCCCGCGCGGAAAGCATGGATGCGGCGGGGGTGAACAATCCTGTTGACGGGTCGAAGAGTTCCGTGGAGCTCAGTGAATTGCTGCCGTCGGAACCGCCGGCAATCAATACCTTGCCATTCGGCAGCAGGACCGCGGTATGAAAAACACGGCCCGTATTCAGGCTTCCCGTCGGTGCAAAAACGGATCCGGAGGGATTAAAAATTTCGGCCGATGGGGCGACGCCCCAGGCATCGATTCCGCCCACAAGGAGCACCCTGCCGTCGGCCAGGAGCGTGGCGGTGTGCGCGTCGCGCGGCGTAATCATGGGCGCAGCCACCTTGATAAATTCGTCGTCGACCGGATCGTAAAGCTCCGCGGTCGCATTAACCGACTCGTTATTCTGGCCGCCGGCGATCAGGACCTTCCCGTTCGCCATCAGCGTGGCCGTATGGCGGTAGCGCTCCGACTTCATCGCGCCGTTGGTCGGGATAAACCAGTTGGTGGTCGGGTCGTACAGCACGGAATTCCTGCGAATTTCGCCATCCCCCGCCTTTCCCCCAGCTATCAGCACCCTGTTATTCTGAAGGCTTGTGGCGGTGTGGCCGACACGCGTGGTTTCCATGGAGCCCGCAGTGGTGCTGAAATTCTTGGAACTCAGGGAGAACAGGTCGGCCGTCGGCACATACTGGCGGTTTGAACTCGAATCGAACCCGCCGAGGATCAGCACCTGGTTGGCCTGGGAGGAGGAAACGAGGTCCGAAACCTGCCTGGTCTCACGGATCGATCCGTTCAGCGAATTGTTCAGGCTCGTCCTCATCGTCGTGCCGTCCGTGGCGTAGTGGATCACGTCGTAGGACGACCTGTTGTAATTCGGATTTACGAAGTAGAGCCTTGCGGCGGTACCGCTCTTCATCGGAATTTCGGGGATGATATAGCGGTGCAACTGGTCCCCATAATCCGGATACATGGGAATGCTCTGCAAACTGCTGACATAGGGATTCTGCAGGCCGGCGTGTACCCTTCCGGTCATTGTGAAAGCCACAACTTCCGGCCGATCGGAAGTGACGACCAGACGGCCCGAGTTGTTCAGCGTGTTGTCAAAAAGGAAAAGGTCGGACACCTCGAAATATCTCTGGACGCCGGGCGCCAGCGCTACCGATATGGGATTTGCCACATCCTCATTCAAAATGTTCTTGGCCGAGTATTGCGCTCCGCCGTCGCTCAACATGGTGAGGGTCAGCCGGGCGGCGTTGGGCGATAAGTTGATGAGGGATACGCCGGTGAACTCGTCCGCGTTGCTGATGAGCTTCGTCTGCTTGAGGACTGTTTCATCGGAGAGAAGCTGCAGCTGGTTGCTGGCAAAGAGCAAGACAGCCATGGTTCCGGCGTCGGGCGTGAGAGCCAGACTCGAAGCCTGATCTTCGCTTTCGTTGGGATCGTCTCCCACAAGGAACGACCCGACGACTCCCAGGGTGCCGATATCAAGCTGCAGCACCTTGTCCGCCGTGGAGGACGTATAGAAGGCATATTTGGCGTCGGGCGAAAAAACGAGGTTCGCCCCGCCGAGAGGGCTCCCCGAAGGGCTGGTAACGGTGTTCAGGGAGGCCGTCCACCAGGTAGGGATAACCGTAATGCTGTCCAGATTCAGAATCAGCCAGAATTTGCCGGTGGGGAGAAGCGCGGTGTATGCCGGCTGATATCCTATAAATTCGACCCCGCCTTTATCGACGTCGTTATCCAGGTCTCCGTCCGTATCAATGATCTTTCCCGTAGATGGATCAAACAGGAACAATGTACTCGCCGTCAGACTCGACCCGGCGTCCCTGCTCGCGAGGATGCCGAGGCTCTCGTCTTCGTTCAGCACCACTTTGTTGAAGATGGTAAAACTCGCATAGCCGTAGTAAGTCTGGCTCTCATTGTTAGCATCCGCGGGAGCGAACTTGTACTTTGTTTTCATCGTCGACGAGTCGGCGAAGACGACCTCCGTCGCGGAGGTATCCACGATCATCAGGGTAGTGCCGTCCCTGGTAACGGTGATTTGAGCCGGGGCCTTCATGCCCGTGAGCCTCCCCGCCTCCGTTCCCGTCGAAACATCGAACTTGATCACTTCGCCGGTCCCGGTTGAAGAGACATAGCCGTATTGGCCGTCGGGCGAAAGGACCGGGATGCTGCCGAACCCGAACTCGCCGGTGAAGCTGTGGGTGGCGCTCAACGTGAGAGTCTGCGTATTTATCAGGAAAATTTTGTTGTCCAGGACAGAGACGACGGCGATTGTTTTTCCATCCTTCAGCGGTGTGATAAAAGCCGGGTGGCCTCCGGTCGCTATTTTGGCCAGCACCTCCCCCGTCTTCGCCGAAAAGGCCAAAACGACGCCCGAGCCCGTGTAGGGTACAAAACCGGTTTGGGAATCCGGCGAGAAAACGACGGTGGGGGCGATGTTGTCCGATGGGCTTCGTTCATTGACATCAAATACCAGAAAATCCGATTTCCGGCCCCCTGTCATAAGGACCGATCCGTCGGGCAATGTCACAGCCGCGTGATTGTATTTCGCGAAGAACATATCCGGAGATACGGATGTAAATGCCCCGGTGGACGGGTCGTAAATTTCCGCGGAGCTCAGGTAGTTTCCGTTAGAGCCGCCAGCTATGAAAACCTTGCCATTGGGAAGAAGCGATGCCGTATGGCCGTAGCGCGCCGTGTTCAGGCTGCCGGTGGCTGTGAACGCTTCCGTTGCCGGGTCATAGAGCTCGGCGGCGGCCAAAGCCCCTTTTTCATTTCTCCCCCCGACGATCAGCACTTTGCCGTTGGCCAGCAAGGTCGCCGTATGGTTGGTGCGGGCGGTGACCATGAGGCCCGCGGTGTTGGTAAACTCATCGTCAAATTCATCGGCCTCGTCCTCGCCGTTTTCCTCATCCTCTTTCGCGTCGTAATCGGGGTGATAGATTTCAGATTGTTCGACATAATAATCGCATACAACACTGCCGCTCAAAAGGCTGTTGCATCCGCCAACGACCAGCACATTGCCGTCGGGCAACAGGGTTGAGGTGTGGCCTTCACGCGGTTCGTCCATTTCATCTATGGTTGGTGTGAAGAATCCGTTGGCCGGATCGTATACTTCCGCGGAATAGACATAAGCGCTGTTATATCCTCCGGTAACAAGAACCCGTCCGTCGGTCAGCCGCGTTGCGGTCGCGGCTTGCCTGGCCTCGTTCATGGAGTTTGTGGACGAGGTGAACTTTTCCGTCGTGGGATCGTAAACCTCCACCGAGCCCAGAAAGTTGCCGTTGTACCCGCCGGCGATAAGGACCCGTCCGCCCCTGAGAAGGGCCGACGCCGCTCCGCTGCGCGCCGTGTTTAGTGCCAGGTCATTTCCGCTGTCGTCTTTGATCGTCTCGAAGCTTCCGGTGGACGGATTGTAGAACTCCACGTCCGTCAGGTAGCGGTTGTTGAAGCCTCCCGCTATCAGCACCTTGCCCCCGGCCAGGGTAACGGCCACGTGCTGCTCACGGGGCTTATTCATGCGGCCGGTCAGCGTGAACTTGCCTGTCGACGGATTAAAAATCTCCGCATTGCCGTTGATGGCATCCGCATTGGGATTGACGGTGGCAAAGACCCGCTTCTGCGCATTGGCGGCCGGGATCGACAAAAAAAGCAGAGGAAACATCAGACAAAGCAGGGACCGGAAACGCATATGGCTCTCCAAACGGGGCGCCGCTCATGGCGGCGGCCAAAAAGTATCTGCACATCCTCAAATCGGCATGGCGGCAGTGCAACGGCGTTCGATGCGGAAGCCGGCATAGCGCCATTTCCATGGGGTTCATTCAATCGCCCTGCGCCCGACCCGTTGAAGTCAGGGAAGATCAGGCATGCAGACAAATATTTACCCCTCGCGCTTCAAGAGACGAAGCCTATTATATACGACGAGGAGTAAAGTTCAGGATAAAACTCTTTGGGCCCCGCAAAAGCGCACGATACCGGAAGGCAGGTCCGGACCGTGCGCCGCCGTGAACCTGACGGCGTCCTTCGGCGTATGGGTCGGGCTATGCCGGAGCCACCCGATTCAGGAACTGTCGAACTCCGGATCTTCATGAAAGGCCGGAGGCGGCGCCGATGAAACCAGGACTGGGACGGGGAATAAGGTTATCCCGGAGGCAGCCTGCATCGCAAAAATAAACGTCGGCCGATCCTGGCAGGTATCGACAAAAGATCCGTGTTGATGTAACAATAGAGGGCTTGTTTTTTGTCCAGGCCCTGCAGGAGCGAGTTTCCTCGCCCGCATGTTATGGGTTCATCGAATGGGAGGTGCGGAGTGGCTCGATTCATCTCTAAATCCTGTTTAGCGTTGGCTGTTCTGATTCCCTTGTTTGTCGCGCTTCCACTCGGCGCCCAGTCTGCAGCCATACGCATGGAAGGAACGGTGTGGAACCTCTCCGACGAGCCTCTTCCCGGGGCGATATTGTCGGCGGTCGAGGAAAACACGGGCCTGCAATATGAATCGGTCAGCGACGAGGATGGCTATTACCGGTTTCTGGCGCTGCCTCCCGGAAGATACACCGTGACGGTCAAGGCCAAAGGCTTCAAGGATGTGATGCACCGGGGCATTCATTTAAACTTTCCCGGAAGCCTGCAGCAGGATTTTGTCTTTGAAGCATCGCCCGTGGATAGGGAGGTCGGCCCGCAGGACCTTCCGCGGCTCAATGACGGGGCGACGACGGAGGCAATTCCGCAGCGTGAACTCGATTCCATGCCGCTCATGGAGCGTGACCCGCTTTCCCTGCTGGTCTATCAACCGGGAGTGCTGATCAACGGCGGGAACGAAGCCACATCGACCGTGAACGGCACCCGGCAGGCGATGAATTCCATCGCCATAGACGGCATTTCGGTTACCGACCCGATCGAGCCGATGCTGGGATTCAGCCTGATGCCGATGAGCCCGGATTCCCTTTCGGTCATCCAGGTCGTCACGACGGGAGCCAAAGCTGAATACGGCCGGTCGGGAGGCGCGCAATTTATGATGGTTTCGCGCTCCGGCTCAAAAAAATGGTCCGGAAGCCTCTATGACTACTTCCGGAGCAGGCGGCTGAATGCCAACGACTTCTTCAACAATTCATTCGACCTGCCGCGCCCCGGCCTTTCCCGGAATATCTACGGCGGCACGCTGTCGGGACACATAGGGGAAAAGACGCTGGTTTTCGGCAATTTCGAAGGCAACCACACCGAACAGCAGGTCATAAGCAATCGTCAGATTCTGACCGACGAGGCCAGGTCCGGGATATTCCGGTGGTACGAACCGGGAGATGCCACCCGGGATGAAACCACGCTGCGCTCCTACGATATCGTTAAAAATGATCCCCGCGGGCTCGGGATTGATCCCGCGGTAGCCGCGGCTCTCGCAAAGCTCCCGGATCCGCAATATGACAACGAATTCAACGACGAGTTCGGCGATGTCTTGAACACGCGTGGGTACCGGTTCGACAATCCGGCCCCCAAAAGAGGGAAACGCGTGGCGGCGCGCGTCGACTACAGCCGAAGCAAGGACCACCGGCTTTTCTTCAGGGTGAACTGGGACAACATCAAGGCTACCGATTTGATGAATGGAGCCGAGGCCCCCTATCTCGGAGAGCCGGAGGGATTATTCCGTCAGAACAATTGGGGAATCGCCGTCGGCTCCGACTGGATCTTGAATCCGCAAATGGTGAATGAATTTCGCGTCGGTTACCTCCGGCCCGAAACCAAGCTGGAGCGGGCCGCCCGGTCCGCCAGTGCCATGTTTCTTGCCAACTCCTGGACGAATCCGCTGGATCCGTCGTTCCCCCGCTCCTACAAATCCCCGGCACTGGAGATCGCGGATAACCTCAGCCGCGGGATGGGCCGGCACGCCCTGAAAGTCGGGGCGACTTACCGCCGGACAGTTCATAGCTTTACCGATTACAGCGGCGTCTATCCCAACGTGACCTTTGGACTAAACCACGGCAACGCGCCGGATGAATCCATCGGCCCGGCGGAACGGTCGGAGATTTCCATCGACGACCGCGAGACGTTCGAGTTTCTTTACAACGACCTTCTCGGCAGAATGGAAAGCGTTTCCCAGACATTCAACTCGAGCCTGACATCCGTTTCGCCTGCCGGAACCCCGAGGGAGCGGGATTACGCGTTCCAGGAATTCGCCGCGTATGTTCAGGACGATTGGAAAGTCAAGCCGAACCTGACTGTCAGCCTCGGCCTGCGCTATGAACTGAGCACGGTTCCCAAAGAAACCAACGACCTGCAGGCGGTGCTGGACAAGGCCGGGCAGATCAGCAACTCGGCCAACATATCGGACTTCGGCGTGGTTTCCGGCAACAACTGGTATTCCAAAAACACGAGCGATTTCGCGCCGCGCGTCGGATTTGCCTGGGATGTGTACAGCACAGGCAAAACAATTGTCCGCGGGTCTTACGGGATTTATTACGACCGCCTCATCGGGGCGCTGACGAATTTTGTGGACCAGTACAGCTACGGATTTTCGCAATCGCCTGCGTTGTATCCGAATTCCGGCGAAACAGACCTCCGCTTGAGCGACGGCGTCCCCGTCATCAGCCAGCCTGCTCCGGCCAATCTGACGCTGCCCGCCACACGGTCCGCCGGCATGGCCATCTTCGACGCGAACGTGAGCACCCCCCGCATCCAGCAGGTCAATCTGTCTCTGGAAAAAAGCTTCTGGGGCGCGATCTGGGAAATGGGATATGTGGGTTCGCAGGGGAAAAAGCTTTTTCAGCACCTCAATCTGAATCAGACCAAAACCGACGGCGACTTCCTTTCGGCGTTCAAGGAGATCCAGGCTTATCGCGAATCGGGCACGCCCGTTTCGGAGGGCAACACCCTGGTTCACATATTCGGATCCCCTCTGGCCGCCACCATTGCGCTGGGCGGAAAAAACGTGAGCACCGGACAGGCGGGAGCGGCCGCGGACAGCATGGACCGGACTTACTTCGGTTCCTATGCGGCTGCCGGAGTATCCGATTACTATATCCGCAACTTCCCCCAGTTCGACAAACTCATTGTCGGATCAAGCGTCGGCGCTTCATCCTATAACGCTCTTCAGTTGGGAATGCGCACCAGCGGGAAATCCCATCAGCTGCGCCTGAACTATACGATCGGCAAGTCTCGCGACTCCCTCTCTTCCGACGGAGCGAAATACGTCAGCACTCCCAACAGTCTGGACGTCAACTACGGCAAAACCCCCAGCGATTTCGACCGGAAACACGTCTTCAATGCAACTTTCTATTACAAGTTCCCTTTGGTCCGCACCCCCGATTCCGACATGCCCGGCTGGCTAAGCGCCCTGTTTGCGGACTGGAATATCAGCGCTCATTACATCCGGCAATCCGGGCCGCGGTTCAGCGTCACCACGGATCGCGAAACGGTTTACGGGGGCGTAAAAAGCCTGGCGGATTTCAGGGACTTCGAGACTAACCAAGATCCCTCCTCCATGGGCGAAGTCATCAGCACAAGAGGCGGCGTGTTCTGGTTCAGCGAGGCCGAAAGGGCTATGTTCACATTCCCCGTGGCGGGCGAAAACGGCACTTCCGGCCGGAATACCTTCAAGGGACCGATGTACGTCAATCTGGACGTCGCGCTTTTCAAGAGCTTTCCGGTCCGCGAACGGAGCAGTATCCAGTTCCGCATAGAGGGATACAATATCTTCAACCGGGCGCACTTTTCACTGCCGGATGCCGATCTGTCGAGCGATACCTTCGGGAAAATCACGTCGACGGTGGGCACTCCGCGCTCGCTGCAGGTGGCCTTGCGCTTTCAATTCTAAAAAGAGACGGGAGGATTGAAGTTTGACGACTCGGGGCCAGGCAGGTCATCCGAAGTGGATTCTTGCCTCCGCTTCCCCGCGACGCAGGGAAATCCTGCGCCGCCTGGGACTGAAATTCAGGACCGCTCCCACCCATCTCCCGGAGCCCGATCGCATGAGGCGCGAGTCTCCGGCCGGCTACGCGGTGCGGGTCGCCTGCCTGAAAGCGGAAGAAGCCGCCGCGAAAAGGCGCAGCGGCATCATCCTTACCGCCGACACGATTGTCGTCCTCGGAAACAGCATCCTGGGAAAACCTTCAACGCGCGCGGAAGCACACGGGATGATCGAGCGTCTCAGCGGGCGCTGGCACGAGGTAATCTCCGGCATCTGCCTGCGGAACTGCGAATCCCGCCGCGCAAGCTCCGCCTTCAGCCGGTCGCACGTACACTTCCGCAAGCTTTCTCCAGCCGAAATCGAGTGGTACCTCAACACCGGTGAATACCGGGATAAGGCCGGCGCTTACGGGATTCAGGGATACGCGTCTCTGTTTATCGACAATATCGAAGGCTGCTACTTCAACATCGTCGGATTCCCCGTTGCCACGTTCGAGAGACTCTGCAGAACTATGGGGATCGATATAACGGCGCAGCTGGTTAGTGGTTAGTGGTTAGAAAAAACTATGGGCAGAAGAACCGGGGCCGAACCTCGAGTCAGGGTTAGCCCCAGCGCAGCTTTTCGCGCAGCAGCTTGAAAAAGCTGTTGCCGAATGGCATCACCAGCTTCAGCGTCGACTGCGCCCTGCGGATCCTGAGGCAATCCTGCTGTTCGAGCGGCATGCCGACCTGCCCATCCACCGTAAGCATCACCTCGGTGCCGCGACGCAGACAGACCTCGACGGCGTGCCTGTCGGGAATGACTACCGGACGATTTGTCAGGGTATGCGGGCAAATCGGGGCAATGATAAAGGCCTCCAGGGTCGGGTAGAGGATGGGGCCGCCCGCCGCCAGTGAGTATGCCGTGGAACCCGTCGGAGTGGATATGATCAGTCCGTCCGCGCGGGTCAGCAGCACCGGCTGGGAATTGACGCTGACTTCCAGCTCGATGATGCGGGCAAGCGCCCCTTTATTGATCACGGCATCATTCAATGCCAGGTAATGCGCCTCGAGCTTTTCACCCCGCAGGACCTCGACATCCAGGAGCACCCGGTCCTCCAGCTGGTACTTTCCCGAGAGAAGACCTTCGAACGCTCCGTACACCTCGTCCAGCTTAACCTCAGTCAAAAATCCCAGGGAGCCCAGGTTGATTCCGAGAATGGGAACTCCGCTCGCTCCCACGAGGCGGGCTGTATGGAGAAGCGTGCCGTCGCCGCCGAATACGCTCACCACATCAACCTGCTTCGCCATCTCCTGCGGCGGCACAGCCCGTAGGCCCGGCGGACGCAGCTCCTCCGAATCCTGATCCAGGAAGATCTCGACCTGGCGGGACTGAAGCCAGGGGATAATGTCGCTGACAATGCTGCGGACACGATCGTCCTGCCTTTTGAGAATGATTCCCACTTTTCGAATGGAGGGATTCATGGCAAGGATATTAGACCCTTTGGGAGCTGAAGATACAGCAAAAACTCCTGGTTTCCGCCGGCGCCCGCCAAGGGGGAGGGCATGCTCCCCATGATCTGGAAACCGGTTTTGGAGGCAAATTCCTCGACGCTTTTCAAGATCCCGGCGCGTTTGGCCGCATCCCGGACGATGCCTCCCTTCCCGACTTCGCCCTTGCCAACTTCAAACTGGGGTTTTACCAGGACGACTACATCGACCGGCAGCTTCCTGTTTTCCTCTTTTGCATACGTCCTTTTTAACAAAACCGATTTTATCAACGCCGGCAAGATCTTGGTTACTGAAATGAAGGAGAGGTCTATCGTAACCAGCGAAAGCGCTTCCGGCAGATCCTCGGGCGTCAGGTTGCGGACATTAAATTCGTCCCTGATGACGACTCGGGGATCGGACTGAAGCTTCCATGCCAGCTGCCCTCTTCCCACATCGAAGGCGTAGACACACGAAGCGCCGTTTTGAAGCAGGCAGTCGGTGAAGCCGCCTGTGGAAGCTCCCAGGTCCGCACACACTCGTCCCCATGGGGATATCTGAAAGAATTCCAGGGAGGCTTGCAGTTTGGCGCCCGCCCGGCTGGCAAAGGGCATCTGGCGCAGGACACGGATCTCCTCTTCGGGGTTCACCAAATGGCCGGGTTTGTCTATTTTCTGTCCCCCGACCAGCACCTGCCCTGCCAGAAGCAGGGCCTGAGCCTTGTGCCGGCTTTCGGCGAAACCCTTTTCCACCAGCAGTTGGTCGATGCGCCGTTTCATCGGATCAGGCTGTACGACTGACGATAAATTTAGCAAGGCTGCGAAGGGCGTCTGCCTTCTCGCCGAAATCCCCAATATCCTTCAGCGCCGACGACGCCAGCTCCTCAGCCCTTTTTCGAGACGCCTCAATGCCGTAAAGGGCGGGATAGGTGGCTTTTTTTACTTTCGCGTCCTTGCCCGCGGTTTTCCCCAACACTTCGCTGCTTGAGGTGACATCCAGGATGTCGTCCACAATCTGGAACACCCGGCCGATCTTCCGTCCGAACTGCGCCAAAGCCTCCGACTCCTTTTCTCCAGCGCCCGCCGCCAAAGCTCCGCAGCGGACACACGCTCGCAAAAGCGCGCCGGTCTTGGAGTCGTGAATATATTCCAGCAGTCCGCGAGTTATCGGTTTGCCTTCGGATTCCAGATCTACGACCTGGCCGCCGATCATGCCGCCGACGGTGCCCGTGGCGACGGCAAGCTCGCGGATAATGCCTATTCTGACGGCGTCGGGGATTTCCGGCAGATCGGCCAGTATCTGGTAGCTCCGTGTCATTAGGGCGTCGCCGGCCAGGATCGCCATGGCGTCGCCAAAAACCTTGTGGCACGTAGGCAAGCCGCGCCGCAGGTCGTCGTTGTCCAGCGCCGGGAGGTCGTCGTGGATCAGGGAGTAGGTGTGCATCATCTCGATACACGCGCCAAGCTGAAGGAGAACCTCGCGTTTTCCGCCGAGGCTCTCGCCGGAAGCAAGAACCAGGATGGGCCTTACGCGTTTTCCCCCGGCGAAAACCGAGTAGCGCATGGCCTTGTGAATCGTCGGCGGAATTTCGTCTTCCGGTGGAAGCAGCCGCTCCAGGCACTGATCCACGAGCTTCTTCGATTCCGACAGGTAGAGTTGTATATCCATGGTTTCGCTCGGGAACCGGAAAGTCAGGGTTCGTTTCCTTCGGCCTCTTCTACAAAAGGCGTCTCTTTGAGGGTGCCGTCAGCCGCCTTGGTGAGCACTTCCACCTTGCGCTCCGCCTCATCGAGCTTCGAGCTGCAGAACCGGCTAACCCGGATGCCTTCTTCAAACAGTTCCAGGGCGCGGTCGAGCGTCAGATCGCCGGCTTCGAGCTGAACCACGATATCTTCCAGCGATTTCAGCGCCGACTCAAAATCCTTCACCTTCAATTCCATCGTACCCCCCTTACCCGATTTTCGATTGACGATTGATGATTCGCGATTTTTGAAGCCCGCAGGTCTTCAATCGACAATCGTCAATTGCCAGTGTTTTCCACGCGGCAATCCAGTTCGCCTGCAGCGAGGGTCACGCGCACCTTATCGCCGCGCGAAACATCGGCCGCGCTCTTAACGATGGCTCCACTTTCGTCCCGGCAGAGGGCGAATCCCCGCTGGAGAATGGCCAGAGGGCTGAGCGCATCAATTTTCCCGACGGCGACCAGGAACCGCGAGCGCTCCCTGTGCAGGCGGACCCTGATGCCGGCAACCAATCCCTGGCGGTTGCGCGCCAGGATCTCTTTTTTATGATCGATGAAACGGTGCAGGTCCGGCTTTTTCAGGCGGGTCGAAAGCATCTGCTCCCGATGCCGGATGTCGTCCGCGAACTGACGCATCGCCTGGGCCATGCGCAGCGTACCTTCATCGAAGCGCTGCTGCAAATCGCGGATCTTGTTGGGTGTAACCGTGAACGCCTTGTTATGGGACAGGCGCTCGAGATTCAGGCGGCGGCGCTCGATCCCCCGCCGCATGGCCTGACTCAGGCGTCCCTGAAGAGAATTGACGCTCATGCGCAGATCCTCGCGGGCGCCCGACACCATCTCAGCCGCTGCTGAAGGCGTAGGGGCGCGCAGGTCCGCTACAAAATCGGCGATGGTGAAATCAACCTCGTGGCCGACCGCCGATATGAGCGGAAGCCCCGATTGGTAGATCGCCTGAGCGACAATCTCCTCATTGAAGGCCCACAGATCTTCGATCGAGCCGCCGCCCCGGCCGATGATGATGACGTCGATGTCCGTGCGGCTGTTGAGATAGCGTATGCCGGCGGCTATTTCCTCGGCGGCGCCCTGCCCTTGGACCCTGGCCGGGTACAGCAGCACATCCAGAGAGGCGTTTCGCCTCTTTAGAATCCGGAGCATGTCCCGGATCGCGGCGCCTGTCGGAGAAGTTACGATGCCCACCTTTTTGGGAAGCAGCGGCAGAGCGACTTTGTGCGCCTCATCGAACAGTCCCTCTTTGCGAAGCTTCTCCTTCAACTGATCGAAGGCCAGCTGGAGCGAACCCAGCCCGACCGGCTCCATGTACTCCACGATAATCTGGTAATCGCCCCTAGGCTCATACACGCTCAAACGGCCGCGCGCGATGACTTCCATCCCGTCTTCGGGACGGAACTTCAGATACATGTTGTTGTTTTTAAAGCATGCGGCCTTTATCTGGGCTTTGGCATCCTTGAGGGAAAAATACAGGTGGCCGGACGAGTGCCGCTTGAAATTCGAGATCTCTCCCTGCACCCAGATAATCCCGAGCTTATCGAGCGAACGCTTGATTTCCGACGTAATGTCGTAAACAGAATAGATTTTGCGCTGCGCAAAAAGGTCCACAACTCATGTTTATCATGAAGAAAGCGGATTCACAATCTTCATGAACGGGAAACAGAATCGCAGATTTCGGAAAGGCTATCCCGCAGGCTGGTATTTCGTGAGGACGGGTCTCCAGATCCGTCCGATTAGGCTATAACCAGGTATTCCCCTATCGAACCGCTCTGGAGAGCGGTTCTCACTAAAAGATACACCTTGCCCCCCGGACGGCTCTGGAGAACCGTCCTCACGAATATATTCTTTCCGCTTAATCTTTATTTCAGCCACGGTACAGGAACCGTCCCGAATCCGGGCTGCGAAGCCAGGAGGCCAGAGAATGGCCGGTCCTGTCTTTGTCCGTCATCAGCGGGCTTCCATAAGCGATTTCGTCGAATTGCCTTTTTAGTGCGGGCTCAAAAAGCGACCAGTCGATATCGCCGGCAAGCGGCGAGATTCCCGCTTCACAGCCGGGACTGTATTCCGCGGAGCAAAAATATTCAATGTGAGTCCCCTGCAGGAAAAAATTCCCGTGCGCGAAACCCGGCGGGACCCAGATCCATTCCGCGAAACCGGATCCCATGTCGGCCGGCATATCGTGCGCGAGGATTTTGCCGAAGCTTGGAGAGCCCTTTCGTATGTCCAGAACCATATCCGTCATGCGGCCGCTCAGTGTTCTAACCAGCTTGCCCATAAAGGGATTCCATTGCAAATGCAGCCCGCGAATAGTCCCCGGCTTGGACCAGCTTTCATTGCATTGGCGAAATTCCACGCCCTTCATGAAACCCAATTGCGGCAGCTCGGAAAAATTGCTTTTCCTGAAGGTTTCCGCAAAAAACCCGCGATCATCCGAGAACCTCGCGAAGCGAATGACTTTGATGTCCGGAATCGCCAGACCGGTGACCGACAGGATCTTCATCCATTCCCTCCCTGCAATTTCGTAAAGCTTGAAAAGCCGGCATCATATCAGAAATCCAGGGAATTCCGTGCCGGGAAATCGGGAAAGCAGGCCATTACAATTAAATACAATTGAGGACAATCTGGTGACAACCCCTGTATTTTCTTTATCTATACTGCGCCGGTTATTCAGGGAGAAGCTATGCATCTATTCGAACCTGCGGCCTCGGCCTATGAGAAATTCCTCAGAACCGGGAATATCTCCTATCTGTATCAGATGGATACCTTCGATACGGTGATCGTGACCGCCTACTTTGCGATCCTGGCGATCCTGAGTTTTTACGGCCTCCACCGCTATATCATGGTCTACTTATACCGGAAAAATCATAAAAAGGCCGCGGAGCCGAAATCCCGTTTTGAAGAACTGCCCCGGGTTACCGTTCAGCTTCCCTCCTATAATGAAATGTATGTCATGGAACGCGTTATCGATGCCGCTTGTTCCTTCGACTATCCGGCGGACCGCCTGGACATACAGGTGCTCGATGATTCCACGGACGAGACTCAGCGAATCGCCCGCGACGCGGTGGAGCGTTGGAGCAATCTCGGGGTCGATATCCATTACATCCACCGGGACGATCGGACGGGCTTCAAGGCCGGCGCCCTGGAGAACGGACTGCGCACGGCGAAAGGCGAGTTCATTGCCGTTTTTGACGCCGATTTCGTGCCGGAACCGGATTTTCTGATAAAGGCCATCCACCATTTCACAGATCCGAAAGTGGGAATGGTCCAGGGGCGCTGGGAGCACCTGAATCGCGAATATTCGTTCCTGACCCGGACCCAGGCCATTTTTCTCGACGGCCATTTCATGCTCGAAAGCTATACCCGCTATTTGAGCGGCCGCTTTTTCAATTTCAACGGGACGGCCGGAATCCTACGCAGGAAAGCCATCGAGGATGCCGGAGGGTGGGAGCACGACACGCTGACCGAGGATCTGGACCTGAGCTATCGCGCCCAAATGAAAGGCTGGAAGTTCGTTTTTCTGCCGGACCTGACGGTGCCGGCCGAACTCCCGGTGGAAATCAATTCATTCAAAACTCAGCAATGCCGCTGGGCAAAAGGCGCCATGCAGACCTGCAAGAAAGTGCTATTGAAGGTCCTGAAAGGCGATTTTGCCGCCGGAGAGAAACTCGAAGCCTGGTATCACCTGACCGGGAACATATCCTACCCCCTTATGGTGATTCTCTCGCTGATATTGTTCCCTGCTCTGATTGTCCGCTATAGCCAGGGCTGGTTTGAACTCCTGGTGATCGACCTCCCGCTTTTCATACTGTCCTTCAGCAGCGTATCAACATTTTATGTCGTATCCCAGAAAGCGCTTCACAAAGACTGGCTCAGGCGCATCGCATACCTCCCGGGACTGATGGCTGTCGGCATAGGCATGACGATTCCCGGTTCCAAGGCTGTGCTGGAAGGCGCCCTGGGCTGGAAAACGCCCTTCGTCCGCACGCCCAAGTTTTCGGTGGAAGGAAACAAGGGAGAATGGATGAGCAAGAAGTACCGATGCAACATCGGGGTTCTGACCCTGGTGGAAATCGCTTTCGGAATTTATTTCACCCTCGTCACAATTAACGCGTGGAATCTTGGAATCTACGGCGTTATCCCCTTCCTGATGCTGTTCCAGTGGGGTTATCTCTACACGGGACTCTGGGCAATGGCTCAAAGCCTTAAGCGTTCGGGATTTGGATATTCGCTCGCGCGGCTGCACACGACCATGCGCCCCTATCTCCGGATAACAAATTACCTGTAGGCTTTTCGGCCCGGTTTCCTTGTATTCGGTTGAAGAAAGATCAGCCGGTTCTGGAGGCCCGCCCATCAATTTTAACGCTGAGCAATGCCGATAGACGCTGACTTACGCTGAAAAATTATAAAGTAATATCATTTTCTCAGCATTTAACGTTGATTGGATGAGCACAGCTCTCCAGAGATTTTCCGAAAACTGCCGGGAGGATCTCATGACAGTCGCTTTGAGACAAACGATGGAGAGGGATCCTCACTAAACACCGAGGGGAATGCCCCTGCGCGTCAACGCAGATTTGAGAGTCTCGCCGGTCAATTCCTCATAGTCCGACGGGGTATCGATATCCCGGACAACGGCGCTTTCGTCGGTGGGCAACAGTGCCGTGGCCTGTTCGTGTCGCAATAAAATCTTCTTCGGACCTTCTTCCAGGGGCGCGTCCATGAATTCCCGGAAAAGCTCGCGGTGAAATATCGCGGGATGGCCGCGCCGGCCGCGATAGATTGGGCAGGTGATCATCGATCCCGAGTCGATAAAGAGCCGGGCAAGGTCGCGCACCAGCTTTTCGGTAACCGCAGGCTGGTCCACAGGCCAGATCATGCCGGCATCGTATTCCGGCCGGATGCAGGACAGAGCCAGCTGGATGGATGACAGCTGTCCCCGGTCCGGGTCCGGGTTGATGCGCACTTCAGCATCCCATCCGCGAATCAGCGGCTGAATAACCGCAGCCGACCTCCCCAGAACAATGGTCGGGGCCGGCAACCCGTTTTTCCGCAGGACACTCAGAATTCGAGTGAGAAAAGTATCTGCGCCCAGGGGCAGAAGCGCCTTGGGATAGCCCATTCTTGTGGAATCCCCGGCAGCAAGGATGACAGGGGCAATAGTGGATATGGACGCCATCGGGATCCTTCCATTCGTGACAGCAAGCGCGTCACTATACTCCAGGACAGTTGCCGGATCAACCCGGGAGCCCGGCAATGTGCGCTGAGCGTTCGTGCATCCGAAGTGCGGTTGGATTACAATCAAACGCAATGAAACGTACACTGCATTTCTCGGCCTTATTGTTATTGGCCATTCTGTCGCCAGCTTCTGTCGCGTACCCGCCTGCGCGCGCAGAAATGCCGCTGTTCGCAGGCGATTCGGCCAAACGCCTGCGAACGGACCTCGACCGGATTTTTTACGACCGCAGGTTCGCCGGCGCGCGCTGGGGAGTAGAGGTCTTTTCGCTGGACCGGTCGGAAAAGCTTTACGAAAGAGACGCCTCGGGCCTGTTTGTGCCGGCGTCCAACAATAAACTCATTACCGCGGCCGTGGCTTTGATGCGCCTCGGGGCGGACTACCGCTATGAAACCCGCATCCTGACCGACGGGCAAATCGAGGACGGCGTGCTTAAAGGAAACTTGATTATTGTGGGTTCCGGGGATCCCTGCCATGCGCCGCAATTCCAAGCAGGAGACGCCTTCGCCGCCTTCAAAAACTGGGCGTCGCGGCTGAGAGCGATGGATGTGCGCCGGATCGCCGGAGACATCCTCGGGGACGAAGGGGCTTTTGACAGCACGAAATTCGGGCTCGGGTGGGAATGGAACGACCTGGGACAGGGTTACGCGGCGCCGGTCGGAGCTTTGCAGTTTAACGACAACACGCTGTTGCTCGAGATATCGCCCGGACCGGAGAGGGGCGATCCCGCATTCATTAAAGCTTCACCTTTGCACGGCTACCTCTCCATAGAGAACAGGATTGGGACGGGAGCGGAAAACACCCCGGTCCGCGTGCAAATACGCCGCGGCTCCTCCCGCAAAACGATGGTCGCCGGCGGATCCGTTCCCCGGGGAGGCGCGCCCGTGGTGCGGATGGTCGCGGTCCTGTCTCCCGCCCACTATTATCTTTCGGCATTGAGGCAGGCTCTGGCAGAGGGAGGGATCGACACAAGCGAATGTGAAATCAAGGGAACGGAGGGCTATGCCTCAACAGCCCTGACGACGCTGTGGAGCCACTCTTCCCCTCCTTTGTCAGAGATTCTCAAGCCACTGATGAAAACAAGCCAGAATTTGTATGCCGAGACTCTGACCCGCACACTGGGCCTGGTGCTGAGGGGCGAGGGCGCTTTTGACAAGGGCAAGGAAGTTGTGGAGGAAACCCTGGCCGGGATGGGCATCGAGAAGGAAAGCTATGTTTATGCCGATGGATCCGGCCTGTCCCGCCTGAATTTGATCAGCGCAGACGCGCTGGTCAGGATTCTGAGGCATATGTATCGGCAGCCGCAGTTTTCCGGTTTTTACGATGCGCTGCCGGTTGCGGGCATTGATGGCACGCTCTCGGCCCGGATGAAAAACACGCGGGCGGAGAACAGTGTCCATGCGAAAACAGGCAGCATCGCCAACGTATCCGCGATTTCGGGCTACGTGCGGACCGCGCGCGGCGAAATGCTGGCGTTTTCGATACTGGCGAACAACTTTCTAGTGGCAAGAGAGGTTGTGGAATCCATCCAGGATAAAGCCCTGGATCGGCTGGCGAATTTCTCGAGGAAGTGACACAATAAACACTGGGTGCTATTGCCGGTGAAATCCTTATGAATGGTTCTGTACTGCGAAAGACATCCCTGCTTTTTCTGCTTGTGCGCCTGTCCCTGGCGGCCCAGCTGCCATCCGAACCGTCGTCGACGGCACCGGGGGAAAGCCCGTCCCTGGAGAAGAGCTCTTTCTTCGCTTTCGTGGACCGCGACTACATTTTTACCGTCGAAGTGGTCAAGCCCGGCGTGCCGCTGCTGAATTTTGTTTCAATGTCCGATGAGGACATCAAGCTTCCGGCCAAAAATGTCCGGTTTTCCCTGGAGAATCGAAAAGCGGCGGTGAAACTGTTTGCAATCGAAACCGCGGATGCCAGGCAGCCGATGATTGTGCATTCTCTCGCCATTCACCCAAGGTCTTCTTTCGGCGTCCGGCTTGAGGGGGATTTCGACAAAGTCAAAGAATTTTTTGGCGTAACCGTCCGGATCGGGAAAGAAGACCTGAAGCTCGTCCCCCTCACCAAATTTGACTTCGAAGGCCTCGTACTGAAGGTTAATGGACTGAATCTCGGCTCGCCGGATTTCAGCGACGACTGGCGGGTGCTGAGGATAGAAAAAATGGGCAGCCGGTCACCTGCCCGAAATTAACCCTGGCCTGATTCCTGACTACCATTTTAGGGGTCGGCGTGCGTCAGCGGTTTTGTCCGCGTCCGTCGGTGTTACCCGATCCCGGAGCGGTCAAACTCCGTGCATGCCCCGGCAAAGCATGGGATTAGCGGTGTATTTACCAAAAATGCTTTTCCAGGGCGACCAGGCAGGCATCGAGTGAGTCCGCGGGGATTCCGCCGGCCTGGGCAAGTTCCGGTTTCCCTCCCCCTTTACCGCCGAATTCCGCCGTCACCTGCCGGATGGCCTCGTGACAGCTTCCGGTCAGGCCAGCACTGCGCGCCACGACCAGCTGGCGCGCATCTTCAATGGCAAGGATTGCCACGATGCCCGGATGCGCAGCCAGTTTTTGAGCGAGCACCTTGACGTCGTCAAGCTTCCGGCCGCTAAAGGTTCTGCGGATGATGGCCGTACGCCCTGCAGCGCCGGCGCTCCCGATCAGCGCTTCGGCCTCCCTATCCAGCAGCTGGGCCTGCAGACGGTCTTTTTCCCTGGAAAGCGCGGCTTTCTCCTGCATCAGTTTTTCCGTCACATCCGCAAGGTTTTCGGCGCCCGTGGAATACAGCTTGCAGAGTCCCTTCAGCAACTCACGGTCTCTGGACAATATTTTCAGCGCTCTCTGCCCGGCAGCGAATTCAACCCGGGTTCCGCCTTTGTATCGTTCGAAACCCAGGATGGCGATGATCCCGATCTCCCCGGTATGACGCACATGGGTGCCTCCGCACGCCGACCGGTCAAAACCTTCGACATCTATAACGCGTATTTCGCCTTTCCGCTGCGACTCCTTGCGGACTCCCAGCGAACCGAGATTTTCCCTGTCGCTTGCCAGGACATGAACGGCGCGGTTTTCGAAAACGATCCGGGATGCCAGTATCTGAGCGTCATCCATTCGCGACGCGGATGGTTTTGACAGATCGACGTCGATGGTCGAGATTTCCTGCCCCATGTGAAAGGAAAGGGTCGCGGCTTTCGCGACCGCGATGAAGGCCTGAGAAAGAATGTGCTGGCCCGTGTGCTGCTGCATGTGGTCAAAGCGCCGCTCCCAGTCAATGAAGCCGGAGACCGGTCCGGGAGGGATTTCCCGGTCCAAAATGTGAAGGATCTCCCCGACATCATCCTCCAACACTCTCACGACACTCGCTTCGCCCAGCGATCCGGTATCGTGCGGCTGACCTCCGGATTCCGGGTAGAAGGCCGTCCGGTCGAGGGTTACGGCAGGTTTGCCGTCGAGCCTGAGCCGCTGAGTCACTTCACCGGAAAATTCCTTGAGGTATGAATCGAGATAATAGAGTCGTTGTGTCATCGGATTTCTTCCATCCTGCCTCGCGTATATATAAAGTTCGTCCGGGCAAAAGGCTTTTTACCACGAAACGCATCGATTTCACGAAAAGGATTTTGGCGCATGCGGCTTGCGCCTCAGTCTTCAATCAATTTGACACCGGTTCGGCGCGGTGTCTATACTTCGCCGTTATGAATTCTGATAACAGGGTTTTTCACGGCACGACGATTCTGCTGGTCCGCAGAGGCGATCAGATTGTCATCGCGGGCGACGGGCAGGTAACTCTGGGCGATACGGTTATCAAGCAGAGCGCAAGGAAAATTCGCCGCGTATACAACGACCGTGTTCTCGTTGGCTTTGCCGGCGCAACCGCGGACGCTTTCGCTCTTTTCTCCCGGCTGGAAATCAAACTGGAGCAGTTCCAGGGCAATCTGAACCGGGCAGCTGTGGAGCTGGCCCAGGAGTGGCGCACGGACCGCGCGCTGCGCCACCTGGAAGCGTTCCTGCTCGCCACGGACGGCAAATCCATCTACCTGCTTTCGGGGACCGGGGACGTAATAGAGCCGGACGACGGGGTGCTGGCGGTGGGATCGGGCGGGGTTTTCGCGCTCGCCGCGGCCCGCGCTCTGCTGCGTCATACCAAACTGCCGGCCCGAAAGATCGCCCAGGAAGCTTTAAAGATCGCCAGCGAAATCTGCGTGTTCACCAATAGTGAAATCATTGTCGAAGAATTGTAGGCCTGAATTCAACGGCGGGAATCGGCGATCCCGGGTTGTTGCCAGGGGTATCCGCAAAGCCAAACCTTTGTCATTGAGCGAGAATCCATGCAGGAAAATTCAAGACGTCGAAAAGCCCGGGCACGCGGTTTGGATGAAATGTCGCCTCGGGAAATTGTCCGGCAGCTGGATCGATATGTCGTAGGTCAGCAGGCGGCCAAAAAGGCCGTCGCCATTGCCCTGCGCAACCGCATCCGCAGGCAGAAGCTGGACGCGGAGATGGCCGAGGAGGTCGCTCCCAAGAACATCATCATGATCGGGCCCACGGGTGTGGGAAAGACGGAAATCGCGCGCAGGCTGGCCCGGCTGGCGAACTCTCCCTTTCTCAAAGTGGAAGCGACAAAATTCACCGAGGTCGGCTATGTCGGCCGCGATGTCGAATCCATGGTCCGCGACCTGGTTGAAATTGCCGTCGATATGGTCCGCGAAGAAAAGATCGCCGAGATTGAAGAAAAAGCGGAGCAGAATGCCGAGGAGCGGCTACTCGATGTTCTGCTGGCCTCTCTCCAGAACATACCCGGAGAAAAAAGCCCGCCTGCCGGCGGCAACGGCCTTGCCCGGATCGAGCAGATGCGTGAGAAACTCCGGAAACAGCTTCGGGCAGGAAAGCTCGACCAGCGGGTTATCGAGATGGAGGTGCACGAGCACCCGATGGGTCCGGTTTCCCTCCAGTTTTTTGAGGGCTCCAGTATCGAAGAGCTTCAGTTCAACATGCGCGACCTGCTCTCCGGCATGATGGAGGGCAAGTCCAAGAAGCGTCGCATGCCCGTGGACGAAGCCGCCGAATACATCATCCAGGAGGAGGAACAGAAGCTGGTGGACATGGACCAGGTGGCCCGGCTTGCCCTCGACCGTGTGGAGCAGAACGGAATCATTTTCCTCGACGAGATCGACAAGATCGCCGGGCGGGAATCAGGTCACGGTCCCGATGTCAGCCGTGAAGGAGTGCAGCGGGATATACTGCCTATCGTGGAAGGGACCAGCGTCAATACCCGATACGGCATGGTGCGGACAGACCACATCCTTTTCATAGCCGCAGGGGCTTTTCATGTTTCAAAGCCCACGGACCTAATCCCGGAGCTCCAGGGAAGGTTTCCTATTAGAGTCGAGCTGAATCCTTTGGGCGAGGACGATTTCGTGCGGATCCTTCAGGAGCCGAAGAATGCGCTGATCAAGCAGTACACGGCGCTGCTGGGCACAGAGGGGCTCAAGCTCCACTTCACGGAGGACGCGATACGCGAGATCTCCAGCCTGGCGTGCCTGGTGAATGAAAGCACCGAGAACATCGGCGCCCGCCGCCTGCACACGATCGTGGAGGCGCTCCTTGAAGACGTTTCCTTCGAAGGGAAGCAGAGCAGAAAAAAAACCATCCGGATCACGGCAACGCACGTCCGGCAGAAGCTGGGGGGCATCGCGCGTGACAAGGATTTGAGCCGCTATATTCTTTGATGCGTATGCGAACGATCCACCGGGCCTCCGAACTTGCCGGCACATCCAGGCGTGCAACCGCCATGCTGGCTGTCATCGCGCTCATGCTGGCGGCAGGATGCGCGAAGATCGGGGATCCTCAGCCTCCGCGCATCCGCATTCCGAAGCCCGCCGTCGACCTATCTGCACGCCAGGTCTCCGATTCCGTCGAGCTCACAGTCTCAGTCCCAGTTCAAAATACGGACGGTTCCACCGCAACCACTTTCACACAAGCGGACGTCCTGCGGATGGCGGAGGATGCCGGCAGAAATGAGCCGATAGCTCCGATATCCGAAGAGGAATTCATGAAACAGGCGGTCCGGATTCTGTCGATTCCGGAATCCCGGTTCTCGAGCTATCGGCGCGAAAATGCTTTTGTGATCCGTGATAGCCTGGATTTTCCTCAAAAGCCCGTGATTTATTCTACCACCTTCCGTTATGCGGTGCTCTTCGTCAACAACCGGAACCAGGCTGCCGGGCTGAGCAACCAGGCCTTCATCCGGCCGGTTCCAATCCCCCGGGCTCCGGCGGATATTTCGGCCGACATCACCGAAAGCTCCATCAATTTGAGATGGCAGAGGCCGGCGGAGAATATGGACGGCTCGACCCCGGCCCGTATCGCCGGCTACAATATTTACAGGTCAGAAGAAGCGGGGGCATTCTCGCCTGCACCACTGAATGCGGCTCCCGTGCAAAATCCGGCCTATGAGGATCACGATTTCAAGTTCGACCAGACATATTTTTATGCCGTCAGCACGGTGGGAAACGCCGAAAATCCGCATGCGGAAAGCCTGCGTTCGGATGCGCTGAGGGTGGTTTCCAGAGACGTGTTCCCGCCCGCGCCGCCCAGGGACTTCACGGCTGTTCCGGACGGCAAGGACATCATTCTGCTCTGGGCCCCGTCGGCGTCGGCGGATGTAGCCGGATACCGGATTTACAGGCAGCAAGACGGCAAAACGCCCGGAACGCTTCTTCAAAACGGGCTGATCAACAACTTGAGTTATCGTGATACGCGTCTGGACGGAAAATGGATTTACAGCATCCGCGCGGTAGATGGGCACGGCAACGAGAGCCCTCCGGTTTTGGCGCCGGTGGATGAACGGTAAGCTCGAAGATCAGGGCCGGAAGCGAGGCTTTTCCGTCCGGTTTTTGTGACACGGGTCTGGTGGAATTCAGTTCGATTGCAGGACTGACATCAAGGGCTTTTTCCTATAATATGCGTGGCGTGAAGGAGACAGTGGCATGAAATTTTTTCTGGATACGGCAAATATCGATGAAATCAGAAACGCGGCGGAGTATGGACTCATTGACGGCGTCACCACCAATCCATCGCTGGTCAGCAAGGAAGGACGCGCTTTCAAGGACATCATCCTGGAGATCACCAAAATCGTGGATGGCCCAATCAGCGCTGAGGTCGTCAGCACCGACGCAGCCGGGATGCTGCGTGAGGCCTACGAACTTGCGAAACTGCACAAAAATATCGTTGTAAAGATCCCCATGATCAAAGAAGGGATGAAGGCGCTCAAACAATTGTCCGATGATGGGATCCGCACCAATATCACCCTCATATTCAACTGCAACCAGGCCCTGGTCGCGGCAAAGCTCGGCGCGACGTATGTATCCCCCTTCGTCGGCCGGTTCGACGATGTGAGCGAAGTGGGGATGAACCTGATCGGCGACCTGGTAAAAATTTTCTCAAACTACAGTTTCCCGACCCAGATCCTGGTCGCCAGCTGCCGCAATCCCCTGCATATACGGGAAGCGGCCCTGCTCGGCGCGCACGTCGCCACGATGCCCTATAAGGTGCTGGAACAACTCCTCAAACACCCCCTGACGGACATCGGGCTGGAACGTTTCCTAAAAGACTGGGAAAAAGTGCCCAAGCCTGTCTAAGGGAGCTGCTGCGGGGATTCGATTATTGCCTCCGCGCTTCCGCGTGCAGCTTTTCTCTGCGGATTTCAGTGAATGAGAATTCAGGGATTTTGGGGCGGCCGGAAGGCCGCCTCTATTTTTTGCAGTTCGCCCGAACCATCGGGAGCAAATTCCCCACCAGATAGAGGGATCCCGTAACAACTACCAGTCCTCTGCGCGAACAGCGCCGCCAGGCTGATTCCAAGGCGTCGTTCGCGTCCGGATGGAACTGCATGCGGGAGCGGAAGCGCCGGTGCAGGTCGGCAATCTCGTTGGGATCTGCGGAACGGGAGTTTGCTATGGGCGTGAGGTGAATGCCGGCAGCCAGGGGAAACAGGTACGATCCCATCTCTCGTATGTTCTTATCCCGCATCGCCCCGAAAACGAAGTGAACCTCTTTCTCTCCGCAATGGACGAGGAACTCTTTCAATAGCCTGGATCCTTCGGGATTGTGCGCGCCGTCGAGCAGCGTGCGCCGGCGTGAATTGTATTCATCCAGCCGCCCCGGCCATCTCGTGCGTGCCAGGCCGCGCCGGATGTCGCCGGCTTTTATCGTGAAAGACTTTAAAGCCTCAACCGCCATTACGGCGAGTACGGCATTTCGAACCTGGTGATTTCCAGCCAGTGAGACTTGCAGGTTGGAGTATTCCCTGTCCGGTGTTTTCAGGTCGAAGGAATACCGTCCTCGGCGTTCTCCTGTAATGACGCTTTGGCTGTCGCGCCAGCTTTCCAGCAGTGGCGCTTCGGCTTTGCGGGCGCAACTGCGTATGACCCGCCGCGCGGCTTCGGCGCGAGCACCGGATATAACGGGGACGTGTTCTTTGATAATGCCTGCCTTTTCCCCGGCGATTTTTGTCAGGGTTTTGCCGAGATAGTTCTGGTGATCCAGGGCGATACCCGTGATCACGCTGACTTCGGGCAAAATTATATTCGTGGCGTCCAGCTTGCCGCCGAGGCCCACTTCCAGAACGGCGATATCGATCTTTTTCTCGCCGAAATGGAGGAAAGCGCAGCAGGTAAGGAATTCAAAGGTGGTCAGCGGACGGTCCAGGACCTTCCTGCGCAGCAGTGTTTCCTCCGCCCTCCGAACACGGGTTGCCAGGGCTGCAAAGCTCCGAGGCGCAATCGGGCGGGCGTCGACCTGCATTCGCTCTTCGACGCGGACCAGGTGCGGCGACGTATAGAGGCCGGTTTTCAAACCTGCCTGGCGCAGGATGGACTCGCAGATTGCAGCCACGCTTCCTTTGCCGTTGGTGCCGGCGATGTGGATGGAGGGATAGTGCCGCTGCGGATCGCCCAAAACCTGCATCATAGCTCGGGTGCGGTGCAGGCCGAGGTGCATCATTTGCACCTCGTTGCCTTTGAGATCCAGATATTTCAGGGTTTGGCTGTGATTCATGCGATTATGCGATTGGAGGTGTGCACACTCCGGAAAAACGCATAGCTTAAACGGAATTTCCCATTTCAGCAATAGGGAAATCCCGGCGGCAGCCATGCTGCCAGGCTACGAAAAAGACATTGCGGGATCCACAGCATTCCCGATCATCTCCCCGGGATTGCGCCAAGATAACACTCCTATCTTGGTTTTTCGCAGTAATGGATTATTCTTGATTGCGAGTTGATTCTGTTGGTGGGCGGTATAGGATTTGAACCTATGGCCCCCGGTGTGTAAG
>CAYYTC010000046.1:0-41917 GCA_964474425.1 uncultured Acidobacteriota bacterium | reverse complement strand
TCTGATCGCCCCTTGCGGGGCTTGGTCAAAAAACCTGTTTCGCGACAGAAACTAACTAATCATTGGGTTATCCCCACTGGATGACGGTGTAGGAGCGGGCGGGGACCTGCATTGCCATGCGCGGGGCGGGCTTCGGCACATCGAAGGGCTGAGGCGCTACGCGGTTCGGGTTTTCGAAGCTGTTGAAAGCCTTGAGGTCCGATCCGGTCAGCACCTGCGAGAAGAGCACGCGTTGCGGCGGCGCTTCCCGCCAGACTACTTCCACATCCCGGGCTTTCTCCAGATCCCGGTTCATTATGAAAAGGCTCACCGTATCCTTATCCCTGGTGCCCGCCGCATCTATATAAGGCACCTGGCCCGGACCCTGCACCTCGTAGGCCGCGGACTCTATCGCCAGGTCAAGCACCTCGCCGCGCGCACACTGGAGCGCCCACCGATACGGATAGTAGATCGTGTGGCGGAAAAAGCCGTCGGGATTGGTCGTGATCGGCGCAATGACGTTTACCAGCTGCGCGAGGCACGCCACCCGCACTCGGCCGGCATGGCGCATCAGTGAATTGAGGAAGCCGCCCACCAGGACCGCGTCTTCGAGGTTGTAGACTTCCTCCAGCAGGTGCGGCGCCAGTTTGCCGCCCCCGTCCCCGCCCCGAGCGCGATACCAGACGTTCCACTCGTCGAACGACAGCCAGAGCTGCTTGCGGGAACGCTTGCGGTTGCGGACATAATCGCAGACGCCGATGATTTCATCGATCTGCTCTTCCATCTGAAGGTTAAAGGACAGGAATTTCGAAGTGTCGCCCGCGGCGCCCGTCTCCATCGCGTCGTTCCGATAGTAGCAGTGCAGCGAAATGCCGTCGACCATGTCATAGCACTCCTCGAGCACCTGCCGGTCCCACTCGAGATAAGTGGCCATGCCCGGGCCGCTGGACCCGCACGCGATCAGCTGAAGCGACGGATCCACCATGCGCATCTGGTTCGCGCTGTCCCGCGCCTTCAGACCGTATTCGCGCGCGGGCATGTGACCGATCTGCCAGGGCCCGTCCATTTCGTTCCCCAGACACCAGTATTTCACATTGTGAGGCTGCTCGATTCCGTGCTGGCGCCGCAGATCGCTCCATTTCGTGCCCTTTTCCAAATTGCAGTATTCCACCAGCGCCGCCGCCATTTCCGGGGTACCGGTCCCCAGGTTCAGGCCCATCAGGGGTTCGGTGCCGACAGCCTTGCACCAGGCCATGAATTCGTTGGTGCCGAATTGGTTGGGCTCGAGCGTGTTCCAGGCCTTGTCCAGCACGACCGGCCGTTTGTCCTTCGGACCCACCCCGTCGAGCCAGTTGTAGCCGGATACGAAGTTTCCTCCAGGATACCGGATGATGGGAACGCCCATCGCTTTGATTTCATCCAGTACGTCTTTTCGAAAACCGTTCGCATCGGCAAGCTTCGAGCCGGGTTCGTAAATGCCTCCGTAGACCGAACGTCCCAGATGTTCGATGAACGAGCCGAAAACCTTGCGGTCCAGCGGCGCGATCTTCTGCGCGAAATCGACATAGACGCGCGCCGGGGAAGACTCCGCGGCGAGTCCGTTCAACCGGTGGCCAGCGGCGAAGGCGGCTCCGGCGATGGATGCCTGTTTCAGAAAAGTCCGTCTGGATTCGGATTGCATGGCTAGGATCCTTCCGTTTACGCTCGATTCTAACACAGCCTGCAAAACTCAAAGACTCAAAGACACAAAGCCTCCAAGCCGCGAATATTGTGCTATCATATTTGGCTGCAATTTACTAATCAGGAGCTGCTATGGACCCGGAAATGAAATGGGCGGAACTGTCGCCGGCCGAAAAACAGGCACAGAGATACGATGGGTGGCTGAATGCCGACATCAAATTTTCAAGCCCCGAAGCCAAAGACAAGTACCGCGAAAGGGCGCAAAGGTTTATCAGCGCCTACAAGGTTGAAAAACCGGACAGAGTGCCCGTTACGCTGCCGGTAGGCAACTGGCCCGCCTATATAGCCGGAACCGACCTGCACACCGTCATTTACGACTACGACAAGCTCCGCTCAGCCTGGAAACAATTTTACGACCATTTTGAAACCGACCTCGCCGTCAGCCCCGGGATGGTGCTTCCCGGAAGAGTTTACGAACTCCTGGATTACAAACTTTACTCCTGGCCGGGACACGGCCTTCCCCTGAACGCCACGGGGATCCAGTTCGTCGAAGGCGAGTACATGCACGAGGACGAGTACGACCTCCTCATCAAAGATCCTTCGGATTTCTGGATGCGGACTTACATCCCCAGGGTTTTCGGCGCCTTTGAACCGTGGAAAACGCTGTCGCCCTTTACCAGCATCATCGAAGCGCCGGCCTCCTGGTTCATGCCCTACATGAACCTGAAAATGCAGCAGGCGGCCCAGACGCTGATCGATGTCGGCAAAGAGCTTGCCGTGTGGACGAAAGTCATCGGCGAATTCGGGCAGTGGGCCCAGCAATCGGGATACCCAGCCACGCGCACGGCTTTTGCCAAAGCCCCGTTCGACACCATCGGCGACACCCTGAGAGGCACCAAGGGCATTGTCAAGGACATGTACCGGCGCCCTGAGGTTCTCCTGGAAGCCATCGACGCGGTGACGGATTTCACAATCCGTCAAACCATCGCCTCTGCAAACGCCTCTAAAGCCTTTATAGCTATGTTTCCCCTGCACAAGGGAGCCGACGGATTCATGTCTCCGAAACAGTTCGAGAAATTCTACTGGCCGTCGCTCAAGAAGGTCTGCGAGGCCCTGATCAAAGAGGGGATCCGCCCCGAGCTTTTCGCGGAGGGAACCTACACCTCGCGGCTCGAGACGGTCAACGAATTTCCCAAGGGCGAGGTTTCCTGGCTTTTCGACCGGACGGACATGGCCTCGGCCAAGAAAATACTCGGCGGCAATTGCTGCATCTCGGGCAACGTGCCGTCCTCTCTGATGGTCACGGGCACCCCCAAGGAAGTTAAGGAATACTGCCGGAAACTCATCGAAGTCTGCGCTCCTGGCGGCGGTTTTATCCTGACCGGCGGCGCCCGGGTTGATCAGGGGAATCCCGACAACCTGCGCGCAATGATGGAAGCCGCAAAGGAGTACGGCAGGTACACATAGCAATTCCCGGCATGTAACGCCGGCTTCGGCGCTAAATCCCTCCTCGCTTGGCTGAGCCGCGTGGCGCTTCTGCCAGCCGCGTGCTTCCCTGCGTACGAAACAACAGCGCTCCAATATGGGATCATAAAGCATATTTATGGCTACTGTAGCTTTACCTGAAATCAAAGAACGGCATTTGCCCGCAGGGTTCACGATCGGCGGCGTGACGTTTGTGCTCGCGGCGCTATCCTGGATCGGCCCGTTTTCGATTGACACCTATCTGCCTTCGCTTCCGTCCATTGGGATGGGCCTCCACGCCTCGGGCGCCGAAGTCCAGCAGACCATGACGGCCTTCCTTCTCTCCTTCGCCATCATGTCCCTATGGCACGGCGCCATTTCGGATGCCTACGGACGGCGGCGGCTGACGCTCATCGCACTGGGTGTTTTTCTGGCCGCTTCCGCGGGCTGCGCTCTTGCCGTCAACATTCATATGCTTTTGTTATTCCGCGCCCTGCAGGGAGCGACGGCAGGCGCCGGCATGATTGTGGGCCGGGCGGTCGTTCGCGACCTTTTCGAAGGGCCGGACGCCCAGCGGCTGATGGCTCATGTGTCGACCATATTCACCATTGCGCCGGTTCTGGCGCCCGTGATCGGCGGCTGGCTGCAGGTCTGGTTCGGCTGGAGATCAATTTTCTACTTCCTGGTGTTCCTCTCGGCGTTCATTTTGTTCAGCGCCCGGCGCTTCCTCCCCGAAACGCTGCCGCGCGAGCAGCGGCAGCGTCTGGAAACCCGGTATCTCGCGCGTTCCTATAGGAAAGTGATGACGGAGCCGGCATTCCTGATGGCGTGCGGCTCAATGGCTTTCACCAACGCGGGATTCTTCATTTATATACTGGGAGCTCCTACGTTCCTGATGAAACACCTGCATCTCCGGGAAACCCAATTTCTATGGTTGTTCGGACCCATGTCCGCCGCGATGGTGATCGGCGCCTGGATATCGGGATACTGCGCCGGAAAAATATCCGGCAACCAGACTATTTTTACCGGATACATCGTCATGACGATCGCATCCATCGGCAATCTCCTGTACAGCCTGATATTTCCTCCCATGCTTCCCTGGAGCATCGTTCCTCTGTTCGTATACGTGGCCGGGATGTCTATCGCCATGCCCAGCCTAACCTTGCTGACGCTCGACCTGTTTCCCCAACAGAAAGGCTTGGCCGCCTCCTGCCAGGGATTTATCGGGCTTGCCGCCAACTCGGTCGTCTCGGCTCTCGTTCCGCTGATCTGGGGGACTCCGCTATCCATGGCCTGGACATGCATCACGATGTTGGTTGCAGGCGTCGGGACCGTGCTGCTCTATATGAAGGCAATGAAGAAAATTGAAGGGAGAGCATCGGATCGGTGAACGTTTGAACGTTTAAACGTTTAAACGTTTTAACGTTCAAACGTTCAACGCACGACGCCTGGGATCATAAAAGTAGCCAGTACTTTCCTCTACCGTGGTCAATCCATGAAGGTGGCGAGGGCTGTTTTCGCGAAATCGCCGATCCGGCTCCTGATGGTCACCGCAGCCAGACTGTCGTAGCTGGTCTCGCCAAGGTTGACGATGACAAGCCGCGCGCCGTGCTCGAAAGCGATCATGGGCAGTTCGGCCGCCGGATAGACCATGAGCGACGATCCGAAAATCAGCATGAGATCGCATTCGGTGGCCGCCTGCACCGCACCATCCCAGGCATTCATCGGGAGGAGGTCCTCAAAGAGCACGATATCCGGTTTGATGGGAACCGCACATGCGGAACAAAGCGGCACGCGCAAATTCCCGCGCTCGATTTCCGCATAAAAATCCGCCATCTCGAATTCAGCGCCGCATTGCGGGCAGTGGCCCGTGCGGTAGGTTCCGTGGAGCTCAAAGACGTTGGTGGACCCGGCGGCGGTGTGAAGCCCATCGATGTTCTGGGTGATGACGGCTTTGAGCTTGTCCAGCTGTTCCAGCCGCACCAGCAGCCGGTGCGCCGACGTCGGTTCGGCGCGCGCAATGGTTGAGAAAAGCCTCACGCTGGTCCGATAGAACGTTTCCGGGCTGTTGCGAAACCCGCTGACCGAAAGCTGGTCCATGAGGCCGGGTTCTTCCCACATGCCGCCGGGTCCGCGAAAATCCGGGATCCCCGCCTCGGTGCTGATTCCGGCGCCGGAAAGCGCCACAATGTTGTTTGATCTTCGGATAAGACTGATTGCCTGGTCTGTCAGCGCCATCATCTTCATTGCCAGCCTATTATAAACCGCCTCAAGAATAAAAAAAGCACGGCGTGCGTTAACCGGCAAAAACAGCAGGGAAAATTTCCCCACCACGCCCTGTTCCCGCTATACTTAGGATGCAGATGTTTTCGAATCACCTGCCTTCCTGTTGGAAAACGGCCTTCGACGAAGCGGAGTGCGAGAGAACGTGAAAAACCGCAGCACAAAAATATTGGTGGTCGATGACGAGGCGGCCATGAGGGAGGTCCTCGAGATGCGCCTGCAGGGGTGGGGATTCGAAGTATGCCTGGCTGCGGATGGGCGGGAAGGAGAGCAGCTGGCGGAATCCTACGACCCGGACATTGTCATATCCGACGTCGTGATGCCCCAGGTTTCCGGCATGGAACTGCTGCGCCTGCTCAAGTCCGGAGATCCTCATCGGCCGATCATCCTTGTGACGGCGCAGGCCAGCATCGACCTGGCGGTGGACGCCATGAAACAGGGCGCTCAGGACTTTGTCACCAAGCCCATCGATTACGGCAAACTGAAAATGATCCTCGACCAGGCGGAGAAAGAAGTCGACCTGCGCCGGGAATCGCGCCGGCTGGTCTCCCAGCTCGAACACGGCGCCGGATTCGGCGATTTCATCGGGACCAGCAAACTGATGCGCGAGGTTTACGAGCTGATTGCGAGCATCAGCCACAGCGACGCTTTCTCCATCATAACCGGAGAAAGCGGGACCGGAAAGGAACTGGCCGCGCGCACGATTCACAGCCTGAGCCAGCGCTCCAAAGGTCCCTTTATCGCCATCAATGCCGCCGCCATCCCCGAAAACCTCATGGAAAGCGAGATATTCGGCCACGAGCGAGGGTCCTTCACCGGCGCCACGGGAGTGCGGACCGGATGCTTCGAACTCGCGAACCGCGGTACCCTGTTCCTCGATGAAATCGCGGAAATGCCGCTGGCGCTTCAGCCCAAGCTTTTGCGTGTTCTGGAAGACCAGCGCGTCCGGAGGGTGGGAGGCAGCCAGGAATTTCTCGTGGACGTACGCGTCCTTGCCGCGACCAACCGGGATCCGCGGGCCGCCGTCGAAAGCGGAAGACTGCGCGAGGATCTTTTCTACCGGTTGAACGTGTTCACGGTGGCGCTTCCGCCGCTGCGGGAACACAAAACGGATATCCCCCTCCTGGTGCAGGCTTTCATCGGCGAGTTCAACGCCAAGCACAAACTGCAGGTCGAATCCTGCAAGAACGAAACGCTGGAGCTGCTGAAAGCATATTCCTGGCCGGGCAACATCCGCGAGCTGAGAAACATCATGGAAAGAGCCGTCATCCTGGCGAAAGGACCGTGGATAGAACCTTCACACCTGCCCGCCTATGTGCAAAGCTCGCCCGTGAAGATCGTGCTCCCCGCGGGAGTGACCGCCGCCGAAGCCGAAAAGGAACTCATCCTGCGGACCCTGCGGCAGACGGGGAACAATAAAGCCGAGGCTGCGCGCCAGCTGGGGCTGGACGTAAAAACGATCCGGAACAAACTGAAAGCCTATGGAATAGGCTGAAACCGCTGTCCGCGCCTCCGATCGTTTGAGGGAAAATGGGGCGGACTCTTCGCCGATGCCTTCGCCCCCTGACGGCAGGCAAAAGAATTTCATGAAAATAACCACACGCATTGTTACCGGTTACGGCCTCCTGATCTTCATCCTGGCGGCACTGGCGATATACCAGTCCATCACGGTCGGGCGCCTGCAGGATATCAACGAGGATCTGGTGAATGCCAATTTTCAATATGCGCGCAACAGCCTGGACGCGAGGAATAACCTGTACGATATTGAGTTTTATATCCGGAAAGCGTTTGCGTCAGACGACACGAGATATCTCAAGCTGCTCAAAGAGGTTCAGAAGGATTTTGAAAAAAACCTGATGAAGCTCAAACACACCGCCAACCTGAGAGAAGACCTTGAAGGCATTCGGAAGCTCTCCGAGCTATGGAATTCCTATGTCGCCGATATAGGTCAGCTGTACCAGCGCGATGCCGGCCTGCTGCAGAAACTGCAGGATGACCTGGATCAGATGCAAGAATGCAGCATCTCCATTTTTGAGAAAAGCGTGAGCTCGATGCAGCGGAAGCTGGAGAAATCCACCAGCACCCTCAAAACCGCGGAATTGGTGCTGATGAGCGCCACCCTTCTCGCACTGGCTATCAGCATCCTGGTTTCCCTACTCATTGTCCGGTCCATCTCCAAACCCCTGGGGCATCTTACGGAAGGAACCCGGGCCATAGCCGAGGGCAAGTTCTTCTATCGCCTTGATACCTCGCGCAACGACGAGTTTTCGGAGCTCGCCCGGGATTTCAACACCATGACCCTCCGGTTGAATGAATTGGACAAGCTGAAAAAGGATTTTGTTTCCCACGTGTCGCACGAGCTGAAATCCCCGCTCGCTTCCATGCAGGAGACCATCCAGCTCATGCTCGACCAGATCCCCGGCCCCCTCACCGAAAAACAGAGGCGGCTGCTCGAACTGAACCGTCAAAGCGGCCGGCGGCTCACCTCGATGATCGGCAATCTGCTGGATCTGGCCAGAACAGAAGCCGGGGTCATGGAATACGAGTTGAGAAGCCTGGAACTGGTTCCGCTGGTCCGCAACGCGATCGCCGAGCTGGAAGTCCAGGCGCAGGATAGGCAGGTTCAGATAGAATCCGCGTTTACGGAAGTGCCCCTGCCGGTGATTTGCGACGGCGACCGGATTGTTCAGGTGCTTTTAAACCTGATCGGCAACGCGATCAAGTTTTCCCCGAAGGCGGGAATTGTGCGCGTTCAGGTGGATGCGGTGCCGGACTATCCGGAGAAAATGCCCGATCGATGGCGGCGCCTGATCGGCGATGCCGGGAAGGAGGGACATTTCGGCCTGGTGACAATTTCGGACTCGGGACCGGGAATCCCGGATCTGGATAAGGAAAGGATCTTTGAAAAGTTCCATCAGGTCAAACAGGGGATCAAGATGCCGGGACAGGGAGCCGGGCTGGGCCTGGCTATTTCCCGCACCATCGTTCAAGCCCACCGGGGCGCAATCTGGGCGGACGACAATCCGGGCGGAGGGAGCCGCTTTTTCCTTCTGCTGCGTCCCGGAACGCCCGGAGAGAAAGCGGTTATGGGCTCATCCACACCCATATAGCAAATTACGAAATACGAATTGCGAATGACGGATCAAAAACGGCATATGGATGAATGTTTGGCTGGTTTTTTTGGCGCAGGAAGAAGAAAATTGTTCTGGAAATCGGTGAGTATGCTTAAATTCGTCCTTCGTCCTTCAGCCTTCGTCATCCTGTTTCTGCTGCTTCCATGGGGCTGCCACAAGAAGCCGGCCGCTCCGGTGCCTGTCCCGGCACGCAGCAGTCCACCGCCGCCCGCGGTCACCCCGCCTGCGACCATTCCGCCGAAACCGGCGCAGCTCGAACCCGCTCCGCTGGCAACAACGGTCACCGCTCCCACCAACCTGAACCTGGGAGAGATGAATTTCCAGCTGGGCAATTATTCCCAGGCAATACGTTTGCTCGAGACATTTCTCCAGGAAAATCCGAAATCGGGGAACCGGGACAAGGCATTGTTTTACCTCGGCTTTTCCCGCTTCCTGGCCAATGACCCGGACCGGGATGCGCGCCAGGCTGAAGCCGCCCTGAACCGGCTGCTGTCCGAACACCCGAACAGCCAGTTCCGGGGCCCGGCCGAATTTATACTCGGACTTGGCGCCCAGATCGAAAAACTGCGGTCCGACATCAGGGACCGCGATGAAAAGATAAAACGGCTCAGCGAAGAATTGCAGAAATTGAAGGAAATCGACCTCCAGCGCCGCCCCTCCCGCCCTCCGGAATAACCGCCGAAACGCCCGCAAAACGAACGCATTCTCCGCCGCAAGTACATGGATACCATGCTAATGCAGATTCCGACGCTATTCGGATCAAAAATGTCGGATGAAATGCTTCCATTCTTGATGCCGACGCTCGGGTCCGGCAGCGGGGCGGGCGCCGAAAAACTGCAGGTCGGGAATTTATGCCGCCGCAGTGCTGTCCAAATAGGACCGTTAGAAGCAGCAGGCTGATTGAAGGTTTTTGACTTATTGTGCGTTAAGTACCCGTGTAACGATGAGGTTAATACCAAGCCCCGCTAGGGGCGGAAAGAGAATAGCCAGCGACGAGCGGAGCGAATCCCTGGTTCCTATGGCGATGAAAGGAGCCCTAGAAAGGCTATATTCTATCGCCCTTCCAGGGCTTCTGCCTTTGCTAATTCCTACCGGGGATTCGCTCCGCTCATCCCCGGCTATTTTCTGCCGGGCCTCCGGCCCTTAAAATCGTAAGCCAATTTGGACAAGAGTGATGCCGCCGGTAACAGCCTCGCTGCACCCGGGAAGATCGTTATTGCTTCTGTGGATTGGACAGGCCCATTTTCGGCAATCGAACAGCCGGGGAAGGAGAGATCAGAACTTGATTACTTTGGGTTCTCCTCCGAAGCTATAAAACGTCGCGGTAGCATTTTTGAGATACAAAACCTGGTTATTGCCGTCATCCGCCGAATACATGGACTTCAATTGCGGGTACGCATCCAGCATTTTCTGTCTCACTTCAGTCCTGTCATCCTCAATGGCAGCAGCTTCCACACGAATCCATTTATCGCCGGACATGCCGCAGATTTCTATCTTGGGATTTTTCCTGATCTGTTTCGAGACATTCTTGGCTTTTGCGGTCTGGATATAAAGCTTATTCTCGAAAACCAGCACCGTGCCGAACGGCCGTACTCTCGGCTGATCGCCATCCACTGTCGCAATATAATAGGCGCCGCACTTTTTCAAAAATTCATAGACTTCTTCCATGGATCCTTCCTCCGTTTCCCTGAGATTGATCTTTTCAAAATCAAAACGCCTAAGGATAAATTCAACGGCTCTCGCGGTGCAAGCGGTAAAGGTTGCTCGAACCCCGCTGCGGGGCCGGCAATCATTCAGGCGCCCCCTGCGCGGCATCCAATATGCGCCGATAGTGCTCGTGCCCGGCAGCCGAGAGCAAGCAGAATCCGGGGATTCAGGCGGCCTGGACCGCCCGGTTGCTGCCGGGCGAATGTCCGTTCTGAAAGTAAGGATTCCGGATTAGAGTGGAATCATGAGATCGGATTTATATCACAAAGGATGCGCTTCATCGGCCTCCAGGCAATTGCCTCTATGCCTTGATGGCATGTTTGCAGCCCACAGGGCCATCATGTGCTTATCCATCCGAAGCGGAACAAAGCGTTGGGAAGCATCGGGGCATTAGGCATATAATCGCCCCAATTCGCCATACGCTTCCGGTTCCATCTCGTAATGGCGGGATTAGGGTTTTGCTTTTGGGACGCGCGCGGCGGCGGGCCGGCCGCATCCGGTTGGGATCCCTTCGAGGTCGTATTATTGAATGCCGCCGATGAGCTGTATCGCGATTCCATTATCTCCGATCGCACCTGGAATGCGATGGCCGAGCGCTTCGACACGACCGTGTTGATCGACGCCACAACCAGCGCTGCCAACTATCGGGCTAACGCGATGGCGCTCAACACCCTCGGCATCCAGATCGACCCCGGCGACGAGAGGATGCCGGTCCTTCGGCGTCGCTGATCCGAGCGCCTGCGCGGCTACAGCCGGCGGCGGCGAAAAATGCAGCAGGAGATCCGGGACACAGCCTCTGCGTCCGGACCGTCCCGTGGTCAGCGCTTTGCGGGTGGCGGCTGATTGGGCCGGAGTTTTTCTTCCACGCTGCGGATCTTGTCTTCTATCGTCTGGTCCCGGTCGATCCTGGTCCCCAGCCGGATCGTGCTGCTGATCCGAGGAGCCCCCATGCGGTGGAGCGTCTCGTGGCATTCCCTGATCGCCTGCATCACCTGGTCCCACTCGCCTTCGATGTTGGTGCCGTAGCCATGCAGCCGGGTCTTCAATCCGGCCTTGAGCAGGATTCTCTCGCATTCGGCGATGTAAGATCCCAGGCTCACACCCACACCGATCGGCACTACGCAAAGATCCGCGATTACGTTCATGTTGACCTCCCCCGGCAAACCGGCGGCGTCATTACGGCGAAAGGCGGCACACTCTCAAAATTCATCCGCTTTGGCTCCGCAATACCGCCGTATTTCTGATAGCACCTCTTCCCCGTACTGTTCCAGCTTTTTCATGCCGATGCCGGAAATACCCAACAAAGCGGCCGGAGTCAATGGGCGTTTCCTCGCCAGGCCGCGCAGCGTGGCGTCGCTGAACACGATATAGGCAGGCACGGAGTGCTGCTGCGCAAGCTTGCGGCGCAGGCGGCGCAGTTGCTCGAAAAGCTCCCGGTCGACGCCGGCCCACGAATCTTTCTCAATCACGGGTTTCGGCAGCTTCTTCTTCGCCGCTTCCAGCAGCAGCGGCTGCTCCCGGCCTTTCAGCATGCGGCGGCCTTTGTCGGTGATCCTCAGCACCGCGTATTCGCCGACTCGCTCCAGGCACTCCTGCTCCGTTAGCTGCTCGATCCAGTCCCGCACGGTGGAGCGCGACGAATCTCTCAACAGACCGTAGGTGCTCAGCTGGTCGTGATGGTTGGCCAGGATGCGGTCTTCGCGCGAACCGATCAGCACGCCGGCCGTATAGTCCGCACCGAAGCGTTCGCCCTGGCGTATCACGCTGGAGAGTATTTTTTGCGCTACGGTCAGAGCATCCGCGACGCCTTCCACTTCGCCGAGGCAGATATCGCATGCCCGGCAGTTTTCGCCGGCCGGCTGCTGGCCAAAGTAGCCGAGGATCGCCTTGTGCCGGCATGTGACGCCGGCGCAGTAGCGGTACATCTGTCCCAGCTTGGAAATGCCAATTTCGGAGCCCTGCTCTTCGGATTCCTCGAGGATGCGCTTCCAGATCAGGTAGTCGGCCCCGGAATAGAAAAGGTGGCATTCGGCCTCCAGGCCGTCTCGTCCCGCGCGCCCGCTCTCCTGCTGATAGTGCTCGAGAGATTTGGGCATCGCCGCGTGGATTACGTACCGGACATTGGATTTGTCGATACCCATGCCGAAAGCCACCGTTGCTGCGATGATATCCACCTCTTCCCCGATGAAAGCGTCCTGGCTTTTTTTCCTGTCGTCGTCCGTCATGCCGGCGTGATACGGCGTGACGCGGTAGCCGTGACTCGACAGCGCCCGTGTCATTTCATCGACGTCCGCGCGCCGTATGCAGTAAATGATCCCCGATTCTCCCCGATGACGGTCCAGAATATCGCGGACCTGTTTCAGGGCATTCACGCGGCGGCGCACTCTATATATCAGGTTCGGGCGATCGAAGGCGCCGACGAGGATTTCCGGATGATCCAGCCGCAGCTGCCCGGCGATGTCACTCCGGACCTGCTCGGTTGCCGTGGCGGTATAGGCGCCGATCGGGATCCCGGGCAGCGCATCGCGCAAAATGCTGAGCTTTCGGTATTCGGGACGGAAGTCGTGTCCCCACATGCTGACGCAATGGGCTTCGTCGATGGCTACGGAAGAGATCCCATGGCCCTTCAGGAAATCCAGGAAGCCCGGCAACAGGAGCCGTTCGGGCGACACGTAGAGAAGCTTCAGCATGCGCGCGCGCAGGCTGTCGAAGACGTCATTCCTTTCCGGTTTGGACATCGTGCTGTCGAGCCGTCCGGCGAAAACGCCACACTCCAGCAGGGAGTCGATCTGGTCCTTCATCAGCGAAATCAGGGGGGAGACGACAAGCGTCAGGTGCGGCAGAAGCAGGGCTGGCGCCTGAAAGCACAAGGATTTGCCGCCGCCGGTGGGCAGGACCACGATGGAGTCGCGTCCCCCGCGGACACATTGCATTGCCTCCCGCTGCAGAGGAAGGAACCCGTCGAATCCCCAGTATTTTTGCAAAACTTCTTCGATTTCTTCCGCCATCGCTCAGAAACTATAAATGATGGCATGGCGTTTTGAGCGACAATATTTATGGAAGAAACGGGATTTCGGAAGAAGAAGAAGCGGGGTCGGACCACGATAAAACCTTCGCAGGACTATTGATAACGCAGTTTTCAGGAAAAAAAACTTGGCTGCAATTTGGGGCGGCATTTCTTGCGTTTATGAATTTTCATTTTGATTGGAGAAATCCCTGATTTCTAGCAGCTCAAAATACTTTCGAAATTCTGTTTGGGCGCCCATTTGAGCCTGCAAAACTGCACCTTTCCACTTTATTATGAGTGATTAAACGTGGTCCGACCCCATTAGGCCACCCCATTAGGCCCATTTGGCCAGTTGTTGCATAAAGTGGGTGTCCATGTTTTCCCCATGTTTCCCATGTTTTCTTGTTTTATTCGTGGACAGCAGATTCCGTCCGGCGGACGAGACTTATGTGAATTAATTGCATTTTGATATAGTACTATGATACTATAGTGGCGTGAAAAAGCTTTCTGGGAAATTTGTCATTCGAATTCCCGGGACTTTGCATGCCCGGCTGAAGAGTGAGGCGATGAACGCGGGGCAATCCTTGAACCAGTTGTGTATCGCGAGGTTGCAGGGAAACGAGCCTCCTCTTGCCGGCTTCAGCGCAAAAAGCGCGACAGCATATTCAGTAGCTCCGGATTTTCTGGACGCGGCCATCCGCCAGTGGGCAGAAGAGCTTATTGGCGTAATTCTATTTGGATCGGCGGCGCGTGGGGATGCCACCGAAGATTCCGATGTCGACCTGCTGCTGGTTATGCGGCCGGAAGTGAAAATCTCCCGCAACCTCTACCGGCAGTGGGAAGATTTTTGCGGCGCGTACAGCGACGCCCAGGAATCTGTCAGGATCTCGCCTCATTTCGTCAGTCTGCCGGGAAGCGTCCAGGAAGCCGGGGGTCTTTGGTATGAAACGGCGATTGAAGGGATTGTTTTATGGGAGAGCGACCATCGGGTATCCCGATTTCTGGCGTCCGTTCGCGCGGCCATGGGTCATGGCAAGATCATACGCCGGATGGCGCATGGAAGTCCCTACTGGATCAAGGAGTTCTGAGGAACGCGATGCATAATAGGACATTGGCGGATGACTACCTCATTCGCGCAACCCACAGGCTTGCCGCGCTGGACGTGCTGTTCGACCGGGAGAGCTGGGCTGATGTCGTGCGGGAATCACAGGAAGTGGTGGAACTGGCGCTGAAGTCTCTATTGCGCCATTCCTCTATCGAGGTCCCGCGCATTCACGATGTCAGTGAGATTTTACGCTCCGAGAGCGAGAGGCTGCCCGAAATAATACGCCCTCAGATTGAGGAACTCGTGGCAATTTCGCGGTCTCTCCGGCGCGATCGGGAGCTGGCGTTCTATGGGAGCGAAGACTTGACGCCATCCGACTTTTATCAGAAGCCGGATGCCGAAACGGCGCGCGCGGGTTCTCGCCGCGTTGTGGAAGCCGTTACAGCCGCCACCAAGCGATGAACCCGTACCTGGTTATACTGCTTTGAAACGGGGTCGGACCACGATAAAACCTTCGGAGAATTATTGATAACGTCGTTTTCAGGACCCATAATAGGGCTTTGCCGCAATGTCGCGCTTAAATTTTTGCCTGCCGACTCACTCGACAATCCTGCCGTTAAGAGCGCTTCCTGCGCAACCGCGCAGTGTTCGGCAGGATGAACCTGGAAGCGTAACGGAAAGAACCGTGGTAAGTCTCTGCTATCCAATGGAATCCAAATTGGACACCTGGGGTTAGCCTCATTTTTCCTTCCTTTTTGAGTTTTGTGGGTTGATTTTTGCTGTTTCTTGCGTCAATCTGTCATCATCAGAAAAAAAATATGTTCAAACGCCTGATAACCATTCCGCTGGAAACCAGGAAAAGCTTTTTTTTATTCGGTCCGAGGGGTACAGGAAAAACAACCTGGCTCAAGAAGCATTTGCCAGGGGCATTGTTTTTTAACCTGCTCCAATCGGATCCTTATAACCTGTTGACGGCAAATCCCGGATTCATCCGAAAGTTGATACCCCCCGATTACGACGACTGGATAGTCATTGATGAAATCCAGCGCATTCCGGAACTCCTGAACGAGGTCCATGATCTGATAGAAGATAAAAAGCACACTTTCATCCTCACGGGATCGAGCGCCAGGAAATTAAGACAAAAGGGAGTGAATCTGCTGGCAGGCCGGGCACTTACCTACTACCTGCATCCCCTCACGGCATTGGAACAGGGAGATGCTTTCGATATTTCACAATCCCTGCGCCTTGGACACCTGCCCGCCCGCTTCAACGAACAGGACCCCGGGAAATACCTGAAAGACTATGTTCAGACATATATTCGGGAAGAAGTTCTCCAGGAAGGCCTGACCAGGAATATCGGGCATTTTTCGCGCTTTCTTGAAACGGCAAGTTTTTCCCAGGGCGCCGTAGTAAATACCAGCGAAATTTCCAGGGAAGCCCGGATCGAAAGGTCTCTGGCAGAGAATTATTTTTCAATACTTGAAGACCTGCTGATCGGAATCCGGCTGCCGGTTTTCACGCGGAAAGCCAAAAGAATTATGATTCAGCATCAGAAGTTCTACTATTTCGATACGGGTGTATTCAGGACCATACGGCCCACGGGCCCCCTGGACTCGGATGCCGAGCTGGACGGCCCAGCGATGGAAACGCTCGTTCTCCAGGAAATCCGTGCGTTGAATGACTATCTGGATTCCGGATATCAGCTTTATTTTTGGCGCACCAAAAACGGCCTGGAAGTTGATTTCATTCTATACGGCCCGAAAGGACTGCTTGCGATAGAAGTCAAACGTTCCACCCATATTCATTCCAAAAGCATCAGAGGCTTGAAGGAGTTTAAGAAAGACTACCCTCCCGCGAAATGCTATCTCTTTTATGGCGGACAGACCCCATTGTATCTGGATGATATCACCGTAATGCCAATCGATCAGGCACTTCGGAACCTGGACAGGATTCTGCTTAATCCTGAGCCGATCCGGATGAAGAAGCCCGGACAATCTGCCGGCAGATAGCAGACGGACTCGAGGCCGCGTATGAAAAAGGCGTGATCCCCCGAGATCTGAAGCCCGCCTACGTGATGCTTACCAAAGGGGACAACGTCAAGATCCTGAACTTCGGCCTGGCAAAAGCGCTCTCCGACGAAACATAAAGCATCAACTCTTCGCAATCTCCAACGCTCATCGAAGCCATGACGCGGCCCTGTAGACGATACCCATCCCCCCGCCGCCGATTTTCTCGACGACCCTGTAATGCGCTACGGTTTTACCGATTTCGGGCATGGGACGCTCCAACGGGGCATACCCACCTGCGCGATCATTATAATGCAGTAATTCGCGAATATCGGCTCCATAATAACAGCGGACGATTGTTTCCGGACGACGGACCTTGAGCTACGGCAGGAATAAAGGATTGTTTATTCTTGCCGCGGCAGAAATAAAGTGATATATATTTCCGCCGTATGCGGTATCTCGGAAAAAGGCTGCGGGTCGACCTTCGCGAAAAAGCGGTGCTTCTCAGCGGGCCGCGTCAGGTCGGCAAAACTTACCTGGCAAAAGAAGTAGCCGGCGCCGACGGCGTTTATCTCAACAACGATGTCCGGTCGGATGCCAAGATCATAAACAGCATCGCGTGGCCCCGCTCAGCACCGATTGTCGTGCTCGACGAACTGCATAAGCGTGCACGCTGGAAGAGTTTTCTCAAGGGTATTATCGACGATCAGCAAAACAAGCCGCCGATCCTCGTCACCGGCAGCGCGCGGCTGGCAACTTTCCGCAAAGGAGGCGAGGCTCTTACCGGCCGGACCTTTCATTATCGGCTCCACCCTCTCGATCTCATCGAGACCCGGACGTTTCTCCCCAACATGTCGGAGGAAAAACGTATGGAACGGCTGCTTACAGCCGGAGGTTTTCCCGAGTCCTTTCTCAAGCCCAAGAATGCCGCCCGCCTCCTTAATGATCGGCTCGATGCTGTCGTGCGGGGGGACGTTCGTGACCTGACCAGAATTGGCGAAATACGGGCTCTGGAATTGCTGATCGAGCTTTTGCGAGACCGTGTCGGCAGCGGTTTGAACTACCAGCATCTGGCTGCAGATGTCGGAGTGTCTGCTCCGACAGTGAAAACCTGGATCGATCTGTTGGAGCAGTTGTATCTGGTATTTCGCATCTATCCTCACTCGCGGGGGCTTGCAAGAAGCTTGCGCAGGCAGCCCAAGCTGTATTTCTTCGATTGGTCGGCTGCGCAAAACGCCGGAGCGGCGCTTGAAAACCTGGTCGCCTGCGCCCTCCAGAAATTCTGCGACTGGACCGAGGATACTACCGGACGGAAGATCCGACTCTGCTATTTCCGCGACCGCGACGGCCACGAAGTGGATTTTCTGCTTGCGGAAGGGATCCGGGTCCATGCCATTGCCGAGGTGAAGCAATCCGGAGACACGCTGCATCAGCCGCTCGCCTTTCTTGCGCACAAGCTCGGCAACGCCCGTGCCTTTCAGCTCGTAAAGGAAATGGACCGCCCGCTGCAGCGCGGCAATGTTGAGATTTTGCCTTTGGCCGGCTGGCTCGGCTCATTGGACGCTCTTTGCTTCAAACTCTTCGGCACCCCCCGATTCGACTGATTATGGGCAGACTCCAACCGGTTGCGCAGCAGGACGTTGTAGCTGGGATGGGAGCGGAGAAAATAAAAAATGGAGAGATCGGCAAAAGCACAATCAGGCCGTCATGTTCATCGAACGCCTACTCCAGACAGTCCAGAACACTGTCCGTTTCCCCGAGAGCTCCACAGATCCAGGCAAATGCCATGGGATGGCGCTGCTCGCTGACTTTTCTCTAATCGCTGCGGCAGTTTCTAGATAACCCGCACCAATTCGTCGATGGTCAGGCCTATGTCCTTTGCAATTTGCTTGAGCAAGAGCGGGGAAATATCGCGGCCGCCGTGAAAAGGAACTGTGGTGTGCCTGCCGTCTGAATGTCGATACTGCCTGTGGGAACCGCGCTGCCGTATTTCTGCGAATCCCAGCTTCTCGAGAATTGCGGCTACCTGTCTCGGTTTTAAGACCGGAGGTTTTGTCATCAAGCAACCTGAATTGTTTGAATTCCAACAAACTCAGTCTCGAGAATCGGGTCTCCGTCCTCCAAAAGCATTTCAATCACTTCCCGGAGATTTTCCCGGAGCTCATCCAGTGTTTCTCCCTGGCTATGAGCCCCCGAAAACCCGGGAACATAGCCGACATAGAGCCCGGTGTCCGAACACCTCTCCACGACTGCCGTATATGCTTTCATCGAATCCACTCCATGCATTCCATGATATCACAGGCTGGTCGCCAAAACTTATGGGACCCTATCACTCCAGATTCATCTTGCGTAGCAGAACGTGGTAGCTAGGATGGGAGTGGAGAAAATCAAACGCATTTGGGGGGCGCCCAAAAGAGCTCTATGGATGTTTTGGGGGCATAAAACCGATGTAACAGGAATCATGGCAACAATTTATCCTGGTCCGGCCCCAATTCTAAAAGCCTGAAAGAAATTCAAAGTAGAGTTTTAAATCTCTGATTGTGTCCCGGAGGGCCCGCCTGAGGGCGGCAATGTCCGCCGGGCCGGTCGGCAGTTCGCGGTTCAGTTCACGGAGTTCTGAGGATTTTTTCGATTTCATTGTATTTGTCCGCCAACCCCTGTTTTTCAAAATAGCTCTTTATTCCATTTTATTGATGAAATTCAAGGCCCATCAAAGCACTGCCAAAAGCCGCCATTGAAGCGATGGGGTTTTGGGCGACAGATTTTTTCTTTGCCGCTCTTCGTTCAGGACTAGCCGCACGATCCATCATTCCATTATATAATTCCCGCGTATGCCGGAATTGCGAACAACGGGTATGCCGCTTGCGAAAGCGTTGCGCATTCGACGCAGCGACGTGGTTTCATTTGTCGGAGGCGGAGGCAAAACCACCTCCATGTTCCGGCTGGCTTCCGAGTTGGGCGCGGCAGGAATGCGTGTCGTCACGACAACCACAACCCACATTAGCGAGGATCAGGTCCGATTCGCCCCTGCCTCCATCCTTCCGGCAAGGCTGGATCTTCTGACAGACCGCCTGGACCGGTTCGGTCACTGCCTCATTGCCGGCCCGCCGGACGGCAAGGGCAGGGTCCACGGCGTCCTGCCCGAACTGATTGCCCGCCTCAAGGAACGATCCGATGTGGACATCATCGTGGTCGAGGCCGACGGCAGCCGGTCGCTCCCTTTCAAGGCGCCCGGCGCTCACGAGCCTGTTGTACCTGACAGTACCACGATCCTTGTGCCGATTGCAGGGCTCGACGCGCTGGGACAGCCTCTCGATGACGCCCATGTTCACCGCCCGGAAATCATCTCTTCCCTTGCGCAGCAGCAGCCTGGGAGCATTGTCACAGGGAATATAGTTGCCCGTGTACTCTCTCATCCACAAGGCGGCGCTAAACAGCTGCCGGCCGGCGCACGGCTGGTGCCTGTACTGAACCGCGCCGACGATGAAACCGCCGTTTTGCGTGCCCGCGAAATTGCCGCGCAGCTGTTGAAATCGGCCGTCGTGGACTCCGTTATCATCAGCGCGATGCGCGGCGAGCCGCCTGTGCGCGAAACATGGGCGCCCGCAGCCGGAGTGATCCTGACCGACGGGCAATCCATGGGCCGCGGATCCACGGATCATCTTTTGCCCCCGAAGCACCTATACCTTGCGGTGTGCGCCGCCCGCGTTGCGCTGGAGGCCGGGCTTGATCCGGTTGTGGCAGTGCTCGGGCAGCAGGCGGAAGAGACGGCGCAGGCGCTCGCGGGCATGCCGGTAGGCACAGTTGTGAATACGAATTTTGCAGCGGGCCAGAACTCTTCCGTTCGCACGGCGATTGAGGCGCTCCCCGCGCGGACGGGCGCCGCCGTCATTCTGGCCGCCGGTCAGCCTTTTGCCGCCGCGGAAACAGTTCGAGATCTCGTCCGTGCGCACCGGCGATCTTTCGCGCCGGCCTGCGCATTTGGTTTTGAGGGAAAATTCGGCAATCCGGTGCTTTTCGACCGCTCGCTCTTTTGCGAACTGCGCGAGTCGGGTGGAGAGGCCGGCTATTGGCCGCTGCTTGAAAAATACCGCGACTCGCTCGTGATACCTGGCTGAATTGGTATCACCCGGGCGGCTTCGGAAAGCGGTCCTCACTGAAATGAGCGGGGCAGAGTTCAAACCTTTACGAGTTTCCGGATGTTTGTGCAGAACATCTTTTCTTTTTGAATCCGCGTGAGCGTATTCGACGTGCGTATCAGCTCGACGTATCTCTTCTGCTCGCGCCACGGGCTGTCCGTTCCGAACAGGAAATAGTCTTCCTTCTGCCGAAAGAGTTCGCGCGCATCGTTGCGGCGCCTCATGTTTTCAAGCACGAACGCGATATCGAAGTAGCATGTCCTGCCGCCCAGCAGATCCAAAACCTTATCCCATTCGCCGTATCCGCCTCCGTGCGCCAGCACAATCTTCGCCCCTTCGAAGTCCTTCAGAAAAACCGAAAATCTTTCCACCGAGGAATAATCGCATCCGGGCACGCTGGGATCGGGCCCGGCATGAAAATACATCACGAGGTCGCGCTTCGCCGCTTCTTCATAAACCGCGTAGACTTCTTTGGCATCCACCGGAACCTGCTGGTAGGGCGGATGGAACTTTATCCCCTGGAGACCGGCCTCGGCCATTTCCCGGATCAGCTCGCGATAGTTGGGATCATAGGGATGCACGGAGCCAAAAAAAATCATGCGCGGCGCACACGGCATCGTCGCTTTGATCCACTGCAGGATCCGGCTCCCATGTCCGGGACTGGTTGCAATCATGAGTACGATCGAAAGGTCGACTCCCGCCGCGTCCATAGAGGCGGTCAGGCTTTCACAGGTTCCATCGGTGTAGGGAGTCAGCCGGTTCCCGATATTGGTAATGACGGTATTCAAGGCCTTCTTGGCGACGAAACCGGGATAGATATGCGTATGAGAATCAATAATCACGTGCGGTCCCCCAATTAGTTTCTATCGCGAAACTCAGAATTTAGGCCCGGAGGGCCGGCAGGCACTCGGCCCGGCCGTCAGGCCGGGCTTATGGGTGAATAGGAAATGAGCGCCAAAGGCGCGGCACAAATTGTTCGGGTCATTGGTTTTAGTGTCGCCCCTTCGGGGCTTTCTAATTTCCTAATCCTTACCCCGGGCTCACGCCCGGAGCTATTTTCTGCCGGCCCTCCGGGCCTGGATGTCGCATTCCGCGACAGAAACTAATTACATCGAAGGGATAGCTTACCAAAAACATTTAGCATCAAAAAACAGTTTGCGGCTGCAGGCTGAATGGAAGGTAGCGGGCGGCATGATCTTGACAGGCAGGCTGCCGGTTGATCTAATCTTAAAATTTCGCACAGCCACACGACTGAGAGGAAAGGCGGGCGTTTATGACCAAATCGCCTTCGGTATTCGAGTGCCAGAACTGCGGCTATGCTTCCGCAAAATGGCTTGGCCGATGCCCCGATTGCGGCAGCTGGAATTCTTTCATGGAAGAGCTCCGGCCCGGGCCGGATGCCGCGGTCCCGGCGCGCCCGGGAAGCTCCAAGGCCACAAAACTGACGGAGGTTTCGGTGGAGGCGTCTCCGCGCATCGGCACCGGCAATCCTGAATTCGACCGCGTGCTGGGAGGCGGCATCGTGCCGGGCGCTCTTGTCCTGGTCGGAGGCGAACCGGGCGCCGGCAAATCGACCCTGCTCCTACAAATCGCGCGCAACCTTCAGCGGCAGGGACGGCGCATTCTCTATGCTTCGGGCGAGGAATCGGTCCAGCAGATCAAGATACGGGCAGACCGGCTCGAAGACTCCCGGGGCGGCGCGGCGGAGGCCGACGATATTTATATACTGGCGGAGTCGAGCGTCGAGCACATCCTCTCGTCGGTGGAAGAAATTCAGCCTGCGGCCATCGTCGTGGATTCGATCCAGACCACGTTTTCCGAATCGCTCGATTCGGCGCCGGGCAGCGTCAGCCAGGTGCGTCACGTCGCTATGCAATTTCTCGGCTTGTCGAAAACACGCGAGATTCCCATCTTCCTGATCGGGCATGTAACCAAGGATGGGAGCATCGCGGGTCCCAAGGCCCTGGAGCATATCGTGGATGTCGTGCTGTATTTCGAGGGGGAGCGCCATCAGAACCACCGGATCATCCGCGCGGTCAAGAACCGTTTCGGCGCCGCCAATGAGATCGGCATTTTCGAGATGACTTCCCGGGGATTGATCCCGTCGGGAAATCCATCCAGCCTGTTCCTGATGGAGAGAGAAAATATTTCGGCCGGAAGCGCAGTCGTGTGCGCCCTCGAGGGAACCCGGCCGCTGCTGGTCGAGGTCCAGTCTCTTGTGGTCGCTACACAGTACGGGACGGCCCGCCGCGTCGCGGCCGGGATCGACTACAACCGTTTATCCGTTCTCGTGGCGATGCTCGAGAAGCGGCTGGGCATTCAAATGGCGGCCTGCGATATTTATGTAAATACAGCCGGCGGGATCGAGATCAACGAGCCGGGAGCCGATCTCGGCATATTTGCCGCCATTCTGAGCAGTTTCCGCAACCGGTCCCTGCCTTCCCATACGGTCCTGCTGGGCGAACTCAGCCTCTCGGGCGACGCCCGCCCCATCAGCCAGGCCCATCTTCGTGTAAGAGAAGCTGCGTCAATGGGTTTCCGGAAATGCATACTGCCCGCAGGCAACCTGCCCATGGCCGATCCAATCGCAAGCATTGAGTTGGCGCCCGTCAAAACAGTTGCTCAGGCAGCAGAACTGCTTTTCCCGTAACAGTTACAGGCCGCACGATCAACAGTGCAGGGGAAATTCGGCGGCCTCCGCGCGGCTGAAGCCCTTTGTTATTCAATCGTGTAATTTCGCCCTGTAACCATAAATACAGAAAGGCTTATCAAAAATAATGCGGGTGTGATAGATTGGTTCTAACGCTTTAGGTTTTAATCCGCCGGGCATTTTCCCGACCGGTTTTTTTCACAGCCGCCGGATGAACCTTGAGAGGCTGCGACCATGATAACAGGGCGTCTTCCTTATATCGATTGGAGCTTTGGTGGATTTGGGTTTCAGTTCTTTCCGGTCATCTGGCAATTAATAATCTTTTCCATTGATATCAAGTGGATCATGCCGAAGGAGTCCATCCATGGATCTCTGGATCATACGTGCACTTTTATTCGCGGCTATCCTGGTAGGCGGATACTTCGTCCGCCCGTTTGGGTCCAATCTCCCTCTCACGGTTTCGATTAGCGTCGCGCTGGGAGTCATCATACTCCTGGCCGAGATGAGGATTCGCAGGCTTTCGATCAAGACGCTTCTGGGTGCGGCCATAGGTTCCATCCTAGGGATCATTGGCGCCAGCCTGATCAGTCTGGTCATAGCGCGCATGAGTTTCGTGAATCCTCAGACCGAGACTTATCTTCAGCTGCTGATACTGATCCTGATGACTTATCTGGGGCTGATTTCGGGCGCCCACAAGGGCGAGTACCTGGATCTGACCGTGTTCGGGGGTCTGTTCAGCGACAGCGCGGTTCGGAAAACGTCCAAGGTGCTCGATACCAGCGTCATCATCGACGGCCGCGTGGCCGACATCTGCAAGACCGGCTTTCTGGAAGGAACCCTGGTGGTCCCTCATTTCGTGCTCCGTGAGCTTCAGCAGATTGCCGACAGCGCGGACTCGGCCAAACGCAACCGCGGCCGCCGCGGGCTGGATGTCCTGGAAAAAATCAAATCGGTTCCGGGCGTATCGGTGCAGATCGTGGAAAAGGACTACCCCGATGTCAAGGAGGTGGATCTCAAGCTTATCGAGCTCGCAAAGGAGATGGGCGCCAAAATCGTCACCAACGATTTCAATCTCAACAAGGTTTCGCAGCTGCGCGGCGTGGATGTCCTTAATATCAACGAGCTGGCAAACGCCCTCAAGCCCGTGGTGCTCCCCGGGGAAACGATGAAGGTCTTCATTCTCAAGGAAGGCAAGGAATACAACCAGGGAGTGGCGTACCTGGATGACGGCACAATGGTCGTCGTAGACAACGCCCGCCGCATGATCGGTAAAACCATCGCCACTCAGGTCACATCGGTGCTTCAGACCACGGCAGGGAAAATGATCTTCGGGCGCTTCCCGGAGGAGACGGAACCGGCAGCCGGCATGCAGACGCCCAAACAGGACCGGCGTCTCTACGAGAAGCCTCTCGTCAATAGCCGTATCAACCCCGAGGATGATAGGGAACGCATCAAGGGACGTTAGATCTCAGGCATTAATTATCAAATACGGTTTGAAGCATGGGAACCCCGGGCGCACGCCTCGATCCTGGAGGCAAGGAATCCTCAAACGCATCCCGCCGCTCGCGGAGCCCGGCGGTTGCGGCCGTCATCGCGGCAGGCGGGACCGGGACACGGATGAATTCAACTGTCCCGAAACAGTTTCTGGAAATTGCCGGCAAGCCCATCCTGCTATATACCGTCGAGAGTCTCCTTTCCCTTGAGGAAATAACTCAGATCGTCGTTGCTCTGCCCGCGGAACACATGCCGGCTGCGCGTGAAATCCTGGGCAGGAAAGCATTCCAGCTGGAGACTGAACTGGTTGCCGGAGGGGAAAACCGGCAGGAGTCGGTGCGGCGCGGCGTAGCGCAGGTGCGCGCCGATGCGGACGTTATCCTCGTGCACGACGCGGTCCGGCCGTTGTGCGACCGAGCCACCATGGTGCGCGTCCTGGATGCGGCATGGAAGGACGGGGCCGCCGTGCCCGGCCTTCCGGCGACAGAGACCATTCAGCGCGTCTCCCGCAGGGGGCGTGTGCTGGCGACGCCGCCGCGCCAGGAGCTTTATGCCATACAAACACCCCAGGGGTTCCATGCCGAGATTCTCAGATCCGCCCTGAACCGGGCGCACGAAGCCGGTTTTCTGGGGACCGACGAATCCTCCGTCGTACGCTGGGCGGGGAGTCCGGTTAGGGTCGTTCCCGGTTCTCCGGACAACATTAAGATCACGCGGCCCCTGGACCTCGATATTGCCGAGGCGCTGATTTCGGGAAAGCCGGGGGCCGTGGACAGGGGTGCAATGGGAGAATACGCGCTTCGCATCGGGCAAGGGATCGATTATCATCGTCTAGTGGAAGGGCGCAAGCTGATCCTGGGAGGGGTGGAAATACCTTTCGACCGGGGGCTGGAGGGCCACTCCGATGCCGACGCTCTCGCCCACGCGGTGTGCGACGCACTGCTGGGCGCCGCCGGAATGGGAGACATCGGCATGCATTTCCCGGATACCGATCCGTCCAACCGAAACCGCCCCAGCCTGGAGTTCCTGAAGATGGTGCGCGGGAAAATCCAGGCGGCGGGATGGACGATTGGCAACGTGGACGCGACCCTCCTTTTGCAGCGGCCCAGAGTAGCTCCCTATGCAGCCTCCATGAAACAGAATATTGCGGAAGCTCTCGGCCTGGATGTGGGAGGCGTTAGCATCAAAGCCACAACCACCGAGGGAATGAACGCGGAAGGACACGGAGAGGGAATTTCCGCCCAGGCGATCGCCCTGATATACCGGAAATAGCCGTTGGAATCAACGCGGCCGCCGATGATGCGTAACCCCGTCGGCCGCCATCATCCGGGTGAACAGATGACTGCGTCAGCCAGCATTGCCAAACCGGTTCGGGTGCGCTTCGCCCCCAGTCCCACAGGGTACCTCCATGTAGGCAACGTCCGGACGGCCCTGTTTAACTGGCTTTTTGCACGGCATCACAAAGGAGTCTTCATTATAAGGATCGAGGACACCGACGCCGAGAGGAGCAGGCAAAAGTACGAAAAGCAGCTGCTGGACGATCTTCGGTGGCTGGGGCTTGACTGGGACGAGGGCGTCGGCCGGAAAGGCGATTTCGGGCCCTACCGGCAGAGCGACAGATTCGAAATCTACCAGAAATACGCCCGGCAGCTGATGGATCAGGATAAAGCCTTCCGTTGCTTCTGCTCCGAGGAGGAGCTGGAAAAAGTTCGCCAGACGCAGCTGGCGCACAACGTCACCACTCACTATTCGGGCAAATGCAGGCACCTGTCGCACGCTGAAGTCGAAACCCGCCTCAAGTCGGGAGCGAGTTTCACGCTGCGCCTGAGAGTGAGACCGGGCACGGTGGGATTTTCCGATCTCGTCTTCGGCAGAATCGATATCGAGACCGCCCAGATCAGCGATCCGGTGCTCCTGCGCAGCGATCAAAGCCCGACCTACAATTTCTGTTGTGTGATCGACGACTGCCTGATGAACATTTCCCACGTCATTCGGGGCGACGGGCACCTGTCGAACACGCACCGCCAGATACTGATCTATGAAGCCCTGGGTGCGCCCATCCCTCAATTCGCCCACCTGTCCACGATCCTCGGTCCCGACGGGCAGAAATTGAGCAAGCGTCACGGTGCGACCTCTGTGGAAGAATTCCAGCGCCAGGGATACCTTCCGGAAGCCCTCGCCAACTACCTTGCCCTGCTCGGCTGGTCGCCTCCCAACGAAGGCCAGGAGATCATGTCGCTCGAAGAGATCATCGGCCTGTACGATCTTTCGAGAGTTTTAAAAAGCCCGGCCATTTTCGATAAGCAGAAGCTGGACTGGATGAACCGGAGCTACATCAATAAGGCGCCCGGGGAAGCGCTCGTCGAAACCGCCAAAGGCTTTTTCGCCGAATCCGGCCTGGTGCCGGCAGAGCCCGATCAACCGACGCGTTCCTGGCTGGCCCGCGTGATAGACCTGGTGAAAACTCGCGTCGACCATCTCGACCAGCTTCCCGCGGAAAGCGCCATTGTTTACGGACTCTGCGCGAATCCCCCGGAAATCGAGGCCTCGGCCCGTGAAACGCTGACTGGCAATGATGCAAAAGCAGTGGCGCAGGAGTTTGCGCACAGAGTTGAGGAGCATGAGGTATTGACGCCGGAGATTTATCGCGACATCGTCGCCCAGGTGAAGGCGGCCACGAACCAGAAGGGACGCAACCTTTATCACCCGATTCGTGCGGCCTTGACGGGACGTGGTTCCGGCCCGGAGCTTGAGAAGCTGATTCCGTTATACGAGGAAGGGTTTCGGCTGAAACTGCCCCGCAAGGTTATGTCCTGCCGCGAACGCCTTCGCGCAGTCCTCAGCGCGATATAGCCGGAATGCTCCGAGCCTTGGAGTCCTGGCGGTCTAAAGGATCAGCCTCCAGGCCGCAAAGTCTCCAGGGTCCTGCAAAGATGGCGACGCAGGGGTTTAAGACCATCGGACAGCTCTGGAGAGACTACCTCAAAACTGCCGGCGAGGAACTCGCCACAGTCGTTTTGAGACCGACTCTGGAGGCCCGTCCATAAATTTTAATGCTGACGAACGCCGATAAACGCTCACTGAAAAACTATAAATAAATATTATTTTCTCCGCATTTGATGTTGATTGGGTGAGGACGGCTCACCTGCAGGAACCGGTTGGATATGTCGATTCTTTACGGGATACACGCGGTTGCCGAAGCGTTGAAGGCCGGACCGGATAAAATCGAGCGGATATCGGTTGAGCGCGGACAGAAAAATCCGCGCATCCGGGAAATCCTGGAACTGGCGCGGAGGAACAATGTCCGCATATCTCTTGAAGAACGGTCCTGGCTGGACCGCAAGGCAGGCGGCGCCCGCCACCAGGGAATCCTCTGCTATGCGGCCGAGATGGCCACGCTCGACAGCGAGGAAATCCTGCAGCAGGCAAAGTCCCCGGGATTTCTGGTGGTCCTGGATGGGATCGAGGACCCTCACAACGTCGGAGCGATTCTTCGCTCGGCCGAAGCCGCATGCGTCGACGGCGTTTTTCTGCCGCAGCACCGCAGTTCGAGCCTCGGTGCGGTGGTGGTCAAAGCCAGTGCAGGCGCGGCGTCCCACGTCAAGGTGGCGCGCATCCCTAATGTCGCGCAGCTGCTCGAGTCGCTTAAGGAAAGAGGATACTGGACGGCAGGTCTGGATGCCGGCGCCGATACATCCATTTGGGAAATCGATCTCACCGCGCCCCTGGCGCTGGTCCTCGGGAATGAAGGAAAGGGGCTACACCGGCTCGTCAGGGAAAAGTGTGATTTTGTCGTTTCGCTGCCGATATGTGGGAATGTGGGATCGTATAATGTCAGCGTGGCAGCCGGCATTGCTCTATACGAGGTTCTTCGCCAGCGAATCATGCAGAAAAAGGAGTAATCCCGAATCTCTCGGGCCGGTCAGCCGCCTGTTACCCACCAAGGTTATAAATAATGCCCGTAGTCGAAATCGATCAACTCACTAAGGATTTTTACGTTGGCTTCTGGAAAAAGCGTCCGGTCCGGGCCCTGGATAACCTCTGCCTGCAGGTGCAGAAGGGGGAAATATTCGGTTTTCTCGGGCCGAACGGGGCAGGCAAAAGCACTACACTGAAGATATTGATGCATCTGCTGCACCCGACTTCGGGGGAAGCCCGTATTCTGGACCGGCCCACCGATTCGGTGGCGATGCACCACAGCATCGGATACCTGCCGGAAAATCCGTATTTCTATGATTACCTCACGCCCGAGGAGCTTCTGACCTACATGGGACGGCTGTTCGGATTCCGGCAGCCTGCCTTGTCCCGGAAAGTCGACGCATTGCTCGAGAGCGTGGGGCTCGCGGAAGCGCGCAAGCTTCAGCTGCGCAAGTTCTCCAAGGGCATGGTCCAGCGGATAGGGATCGCCCAGGCAATCATCAACGACCCGGAGGTTGTCTTCCTGGATGAACCCATGTCGGGCCTGGATCCCCTGGGGCGCATGGAAGTGCGCCGCATCATCACATCGCTCAAAGCCCGGGGCGTGACGGTCTTTTTCAGTTCCCACATACTGCCCGACGTGGAGGCAATCTGCGACCGTGTCGCCATACTGAGCGGAGGAAAGCTCCAGGAGGTTGGCGTCCTGGAGGAAATTCTGAAAGCGGGGATTGAAGGACACGAGGTCATCCTGGCGGGGAGGACGGATGAAGCGATAGATTCCGTCAGGAAATTCTGCAAGGAGCTGAGGCTCATGGGGGATCGTCTACACCTGCGGGTCGACAATTCCCGGCATCTGGAGGATCTGCTCGCCTTTGCCTTCGCCCTTAAGCTGGAACTGATTTCGGTAAATCCGATCCGTTCCTCCCTGGAGGATTATTTCCGGTCGGCGGTGGACCGGAAGGAGCCGCCGGGTGTGCGCGGGAAAGCGGCATCCGGAGCATCGAGGAACTCATGAAGCGCATACTGGCAATCGCCCACAACACATTCCGGGAGAACATACGCGACAAGATCCTGTACAACCTGATCCTTTTCGCCCTCATCATGATTCTCAGTTCGCTGGCGCTGGGGCAGCTGACCCTGGGAAACGAAGACAAAGTGATTCTCGACCTGGGCTTGGCATCCATTTCCATATTCGGAATGCTGATCGCCATCTTCATTGGGATCAGTCTTGTCTACAAGGAGATCGAGAAGAGAACGGTTTATGCCCTGCTGGCCAAGCCGGTCCACCGGTATGAGCTTGTCCTGGGGAAATACGCCGGGCTGCTCTTCACTCTTCTGGTGAACCTGGCCATCATGACCGCGGGCCTGGAGCTGGCACTCCTGTATGTCAGCCGGGCCGGTTTGGGCGCCCACCTGCGGATACTGCCGGCCGCCTACATGATTTTTCTCTCGCTGGCGCTGGTCACAGCCCTGGCTCTTCTATTTTCCGCATTCTCCACGCCCGCGCTTTCCGCCATATTCACATTTTTCCTGTGGGTTGCGGGGCACTTCGGGACAGACCTGATCCGTTTTGGAGAGATCACCCAATCGGCTGCCGTGAAGTGGATATGCCGGGTGGTGTATTACATCCTGCCCAACTTTTCCAATTTCACGCTGATCGACAGCCGCCATATTATTCAGAGCGCATCCTATTCCCGGCCCATCGATGGTCTGGCCCTTTCCTGGGCCACTCTTTACTGCGTGCTCTACTGCGCCCTTGTTGTTTCGCTCACGGTCTGTATTTTCATGCGCCGGGATTTCAAATGAGAGCAAGAGGGATTCTGGGAGATACGCGGATTGTCTGGATTTGCCTTACGTTCCTCATCTGCGCTGCTTTGATTAAGCCCGTGCAGGACCGGATGGACGCGCGCGTGGGCGATCCCGGCCTGGATCCCGACCTGCTTTATTTCAGCTCGCCGGCAGCCGTGAAAAGGATGGCGCTGGGCTATGACTGCCTGCTGGCTGATTTCTACTGGATGAGGACCATACAATACTACGGGCGGCGCGATGAAGCCGACCGCAGGGTGGTGCGGTACAAAAACCTGCCCAGGCTTCTCGATATCACCACGACTCTGAATCCCGATCTCCTGGACGCATACCGTTCGGGCAGTTCGTTTCTTGCCGAAGCGGACCCCATAGGAGCGGGCCAGCCCGGCGAAGCGCTGAAACTTCTGGACAAGGGGCTGCGGACTCACCCGCAGGAGTGGCGGCTGATGTATGACAAAGGATTCGTCTACTACTGGTTTTTAAAGGACTACAAGGCCGCCGGGGAGACATGGCTGGCTGCCAGCCGCCTGCCGGAAGCGCCTCATTGGATGGAGGGACTTGCCGCCGCATCGCTCACAAAAGGCGGCGCCATGGATATAGCGGTGTCGCTTTGGGAGCGTCAGTACCGGGAATCCAGCCGGGCAAACATCAGGGAAAATGCGCGCAATCATCTCCTGAGCATCCAGGTTGCCAAAGATCTCTGGACGCTGGAATTTTTGCTGGAAAAATACCAGCTGGAACACGATTCTTTCCCCCGCAACCTGCAGGAACTCGTGCGCGGGAAAGCGCGCAAGCACTCGCTGGCCGACCCGCTGGGCACGCCGTACGAATATGATTCGCGAACCGGCGAAGTGAAGCTCAGTGCGGAAAGCAAAGTGAGATTTTTGAAGATACCGGAAAACTATAAACAGGATTTGCGATTGACGATTGGAAACAGACACTGATGGCAGTCCTGGTCTGATGATCATTACGCAAAATTGACAATTCGCGATTGTCGATTTGAAGCAAACGCTGCAGTAAATCGGCATATCAGTTTTTGCCGACATCCTCCAGCTACCTGCGGTACCGAACCAATCCAGAGTGCTACCCCGATAACGATTTGTGTTTCCAATCGAAAATCGTCAATCGTCAATATTGCTATCCGGCGAGGGTGACGCAGTCGCGGCCGGCGGCTTTGCTGCGGTACAGGGCTTTGTCGGCGGCTTCGATCAGGGCTTCGGCGGTCCGCCCGTGATCCGGAAAGACGGCGACTCCCATGGATGCGGTTATTTTGCCCAGCGGATGGCCGCGGTGATGGACGTCGAGGCGCTGGATGGCGTCTCTGAAGAATTCCGCGCGCTGCAGGGTGACGGCGCCTGTGCCTTCGGGAAGAATCAGCGTGAACTCTTCCCCGCCGTAGCGGCAGGCAATATCCTCGCCGCGTATGTTCCCCTTGAGCAGGGCTCCGAGTTCCTTCAGCAGCTGATCACCGGCCTCATGGCCGAAATTGTCGTTGAAGTATTTGAAATAATCGAGGTCGATCATGATCATTCCCAGCGGCCGCTGGTTGCGCGCCGCCCTGCGTATCTCCAGCTCCAGGGATTCCTCCATGAACCTGCGGTTGAAGAGCCCCGTCAAAGGATCGCGGATCGACTGGCTGCGCAGCGTTTCGTGAAGCCTCAGGTTTGAAAGGGCCATCGCTATATGCTCGGACATGGTGACGGCCATGCGCTGTTTGGTCTCGGTCATCCGGATGCCGTCGGGCTGCATGAGGTGGAGAACACCGAGGGCTTCGCTTTGCGCCATCATAGGGATGCACAGATGGCCGGCCTCTGAAGGATGACGGATATGCCGGCAGATCAGGCCGGACTGGGAATTGTCCACCCAATGGGTGCGGCCCCGGCGTAATCCCCAGCAATCATGCGGAGAGAAGGAATGCTCCGCCAATGATGCATCGCCCCATACGGCAACGGCTTCCACGAGATTACGCGACGGCGCTATGACGTAAAGGGCGCCGACCTGGACGGGGAAAATCTGCTGCGCCACCCGGACGATGACGCCGTAGGCTTCTTCCATGGTCAGACATGCGCGCAGGATGTCTCCCATTTCGTTCAACAGGGTCATTTCGCGCGTGCGCTGCTCGAGTTCATTCACCCAGGCCTCGAGCTTCTGATTGGCCTCCTGAAGCGCCGCCTCGGTTTTTTTCCGCCGGGTGATGTCGCGTGCGATGCCCTGCACCGCCACAGCTTTGCCGCCGCGGAATATGGGCCGCGTGCTGATTCCCAGCGCAACGCGGTTCCTGTCCTTGGTGTATATTTCAAGTTCACAGCTGAAGGGGACTTCGCCGGCTATCTGGGGATCAATCATTTTGCGGCCCAAATGGGCATATTCGGGCGCAATGTGATCCATAATCTTCGTTTGGAGGGCCTCGGCCCTGGTGAATCCGGTGAGCCGCTCGACGGCCCTGTTGATCGATATCAAATTCCCTTCGAAGTCGTGCGAGTAGATGATATCGCTGGCATTCTCGAACAGTTCCCGGTAGCGTTCTTCGCCTTCCGCACCTCCCTCCCGGACGTCCGTTCCGGCAAGGCTCCTGCCGGCGGTCTCCCTGTGGCTGCAGAATCTATCCACCAGAAGCGGCTCGGCCTGGACCAGCGGAAGGAAGCAGTCCCGGACTGTCGCGTGGTCCTGGCAATTTATTTCCGGATGCGCCTCGATCCACAGATGCGACGCTTTGATGCCGGCAAGAAGGGCTGCGACATACTGGTAGTTCGGGGATCCGAGCAAATCCTTCAAACGGGCGGAGCATCGACCCGATTCCGCCAGACCCAGGAAAATTGCGATACTGCAGGCTATGAGGCTTTCCTCGAACGCCGCGTCGTCTTCCGGCCAGGAGTCCAGAGGCTGCGGCAGCCGGGCAAGAACCTCAAAGGACTGCTCAAGGCCTGCGGAAGTCAGCGCAGGCCTTTCCACCAAATCCCTCACTTCACGAGCCGTCAGTCCAAGCTGATGCAGGATGCACGCATGGGTTACGACGAAATACGGGGACGCGCAGTAGCGGCCCAGCCTGAGGGCGAGTTTTTCCTTGAAACGCGCGGGGAGCGGATTATCGAAATAGGCAGCGGCCTGCTGGCGCCAGAAGCTCTCGAGCAGCGGCGGGATCTCAAGCGCCGGCGCAAAAAGAGGCGGAAAGAATCCGAGCCGCTTTTCGATTTCAGCCTTAAGCCGCTGGGAGGCAGGCGAAGAAGCGGGAGCGGCCGCGACAGACAAATCGGCCTCCATACGCTTCAGGTCAGCCAGCTTATCCCAAAGAGGCTCGAACTGGCCGTCGATCCGTCTTCTTTCCATTTCGAGTCAATTCCACCAAGGACAGCACACCGCCTGAGGAATACACCTTTCCCCTCTCAGGCGGAACAGATGCAAAAAAGAACTGGGCAAGGGGGACGCTGGTATACCCGAAGGAGAATTCTGGACCTTATCCCCGAAAACGCAAGCAAAAAGTTCATACAGTACAGCCGGCAGAAAAAAACATAATCCATCGGATCCAATAGGATGCTTCTCTACCCCATGTGCCAGCGAGGACGGCTCTCCAGAGGCCGTCCTTCTATATGGCAACTATGGCGCAGTCTCCTCCGCTGCCTTTTGCCCGGCTGAGGGCAGACTCCGCCGACCGGAGCAGCGCTTCCACGGTCTGCCCGTGTTCCGGAAAAACCGCCAATCCGATCGACGCCGTGATATGGCCGACCTGTTCGCTCTGGTATTTGACCTCAAGAGTCCGGGCCAGATCCCGCAGCATCTCAGCCCTTTTAAAGCTGACTTCGCAACTGCTGTGGGGAAGAACCACGACATAGGTCTGGCCGCTGTACCTGCACGCAATGTCTCCTTTGCGGACATTGGCCTGAAGCAGCATCCCTGTCCTGCGCAGGACGGAATCCGCTATGTCCAGCCCGAAACTGTCGCTCAGCATCTGAAAGTTGTCCAACGACATCATGATCACGCTGATGGGGTGCTGACTGCGGGCGGCGCGCCGCAGTTCAAGCTCCAGGGATTCCTCCATGAAGCTCCGGTTGAACAGCCCCGTCAGCTGGTCCCGGATGGACTGGTTGCGCAAGGTCTCGTGCAGCCTGAGGTTGGACAGCGCCATGGCGACATGCTCCGCCATGGCTACGGCCAGGCGCAGCTTGGCCTCCGGCATCGGGGAATTATCCGGCTGAATCAGGTGCAGGATGCCTACGGCCTCGCTCTGAGCCATCATGGGAACGCACAAATATCCCGCGGGCGGCTGGGCGTGAAGGTGCTTGCAGAGCAGCCCGGTGCGGGTATCTTCCACCCAATGGACCCTGCCTCTGCGCAACGCCCAGCACTCATCGGGCGAAAACGTGAGTTCCACCCTCGAAGTGTCGCCCCACTCCGCGACAGCCTCCACGATGTTCCGTAATGGGCCGAGCACAAACAGCGCGCCTCCCTGGAGCGGGAATATTTCCTGGGCCACCCTGACGATGACCTCGTAGACTTCCTTTGTGGTGAGACAGGCCCGCAGGATATCGCCCATTTCGCTGAGCAGGGTCATTTCACGCGTGCGCTGCTCGAGTTCGTGAACCCAGGCTTCCAGCTTTTTGTTGGCCTGCTGCAAAGCCTCTTCGGTCTTTTTGCGCTCTGTGATGTCTCTGCCCAGGCCCTGTATTCCGACCGGCTTCCCTTCCTGAAATATAAGGCGGTTGCTGACCTCCAGCGTCAGCCGGCTGCCGTCTTTTGCGAGGATATCCAGTTCCTGGGTCAGCGGCGCCTGGTCTGAAAGCTGCAAATCGATCATCCTGTGCGCTGCCTGCCGGAATTCCGGGGCGATGAACTGGCTGAACCGCATCTGATGGGCTTCGGCCCGAGTATATCCGGTGATCCGCTCGGCAGCTTTGTTGACGGAAGTGATCTTCCCGGAGAGGTCGTGGGTGTACATCATGTCGTAGGCGTTTTCGAACAATTCCCTGTAACGTTCCTCGCTGATGCGCTTCCCCTCTTCCGCCAGCCTCCTTTCCGTGACATCGCGAATGATCGCCAGCCCGCCGATCACTTCTCCGCCGCCGGTGTCATACATGGGACTGTAGTAGCCCTCGAAATATCCCTGTTTGCCGGTTCCGGGAATCTGGTAGCGTTTATCCCTCGATATGACTTTTTGACCGCCGAGCGCAGCGGCAAAGTTTGCATCCTCGCCAAGTTCCAGCAGAAACGGGCATGCTTTGAAAACGGGCCGCCCAAGCGTCTGTTGAGAACCGACTCCAAAAATCCTCTCCATTCCCGGATTCCAGATGGTGAAGACCAGGTTGCGGTCAAATGCCAGGATGCCGTCCACACTGCTGTTGATGAGCCTCTCCAGCAGCTGTTTCTCAGCTTGCAGCGCAGACTCGGCCCATTTTCGCGCGCTGATGTCTTCAAGGGTCACGAGGCAGCAGTTTTGTCCGGGAACCGCCGATGCCGTAATGCGGACCCAGAAATACTCTCCGCTATTTTTTCGAAATTCTCCATCCAGCCTGGAGACGGGGATTACGCCATCGAGAACCTGCCCGATCATGAGCCTGCAGGCATTCTGCTCCCGGGCCAAGTCGGGGATATGCAACGATGGGATCTCGTTCTCCGTGCAGTCCAGGGTGCGGCAAAAGGATCGGTTGGCCTTCAGGATGCAGAACCGGCCGTCCACCAGGGCCATCCCGAGAGGCGAATCATCGAACAGGTCCGTCGGCAGATGACTCTCTTCTTTCTGAGGGGGGGCGAGTGAAGATTCGGCAGGTTTATCCTCCGCCGGATGCCGAAGGATCAGGCTTTGGAGGTGTGCAATATCTGCACGCAGAGACTCCAATTCCTCTGCAAGTACCTTCTTGGGCTTGCCTTCAGTATCCATTTTCCCCTGCGCTGCAGTCCGGGCTTTGGGCCGGGCTCCCCGATGATCCAGGAAGGCGGCCTGTGGGAGCCCAAAGTCTGACACCAGAACAGCTTATCCCGCTTTTAGGTCGCATTCTGGTTATCGTAACCGGAGGGTGAAATCTTTAGGCAAATCCATCGGTTAGGCCCCCCCGGAAAGGTTAGCATAGATTCCCTGCCTACCGCATTGCGCCGTATGCTATTTTTATTGGGGACCCTAAATCCATGCAAAGGAGATTCGCATGAAGTACGAAGGAATGATTTACAGGCCGCCCAGTGAAGCCGACAGCCTGATTCTCCAGGTAGCGGTGGGATGCTCTTATAACCGCTGCACCTTCTGTCATTCCTTTCAAGGAAAGTCTTTTCGCATCAAGTCTTTCGATGAAATCAAAGAGGATATCGACGAAGCCTCCGGCTACGGGACGATTCCGCGAGTTTTCCTGGCGGATGGAGATGCGCTGATCCTGCCTCAGCCGGATCTGGTGCGGATTTTGGATTATCTCAAACTGAAGATCCGGGGACTCGAACGGGTCGGCATCTACGCAAACGCGGGGGATATCCTCAAAAAAAGCACGGAGGAGTTGAAGGAGCTGAAAAGCCTGGGGCTGGGAATCATTTACCTGGGCCTTGAGTCCGGCAATCCGGAAGTCCTTAAAAGAATCAAAAAGAACGCCACCGCCGGACAGATGATCCGGGCGGCCAAGCGAGTCAAAGAGGCAGGGATCCTGCTCTCGGTGACCGTCCTTCTCGGAATCGGGGGAGTGGAGCTAAGTCATGTCCATGCCGAGGATACGGGAAAAGTGCTTTCCGAAATGGATCCCGAATACGTCGGCGCGCTCTCGCTTATGGTGGTTCCCGGAACGCCCATCCATGAAGAACTGAGAACCGGAAAGCTTGTTCTTCCGACGCCTTTCGAGCTGATACGGGAATTGGGAACCATGATTGCCAACTGCCGGTTCACCAACTGCTTCTTCGCGTCGAACCACGCCTCCAATTACCTGCCCCTGCGGGTTCGAATGCCGCGGGAAAAGGAAAAGGCTCTCCAGCTGATCCGGGAGGTTCTCCAGAGGAAGGATCCGGATCTGCTGCGGCCTGAATATATGCGGGCCCTGTAACTGCGGCCCGCCTCCCGGCCAGACATACCTTCAATAATCAATGCCGACGAACCGACAAAGATATATATAGGTTTATGTCGGTGTATGTCAGCGTTACAGGTTTTGGAATCCGGGCGCCGGTGTTTATTCCTCGCCGGGATCCAGAGAGACTTTAGGTATCGTCAAGATCAGCAGGAATGCCAGCAGCATGGTCAGCGCGGCAATCAAAAAGACCATCCTCAATCCCGCTTCCATGGAAGTGCGGATTCCCCGAATAGTCTGGTCGAGCATCGCCTCCCCGTTGTCTTTCTTGAGAAGGATCTCCTTGAGGGATTTCATTGCCGGTTCGGAGAGGAGGACCCGCGGATTGCCGAGAGACGTCATTGTGGCTTCATCCGCAACCTGGCTTAAAGCGGAAGGGAGCGCAGCCTGGAGCGCGCTGTTGTACTTGGTATTCATGGCCGACCCGAGTATGGCCGGCGCAATTGCCATGCCCATTGCGATGCTGAAAAAGAGCGCCCCGGTGGCTATGCCCAGCAACCTTCTGGGGACAGCGGCCTGTATCACCACGGTATTTAGCGTTGGGATGGTGCCTTGCCCAATGCCGCCCAGGATAGAGACGATAACTCCCCATAGAATGGGTGTGTTCTTGCCGAAAAAGATCATGCTCCCCATCACGACCGTCAGCATGCCATAACCGGCGACATACATCCATTTATAGGATTTCGTGCGGGCAAGAATGTAGCCCGTGGGGACACCCACCAGGGCCATCAGCGCCGAAAAGGGCGTGATGATCTGGCCGCTTGTCATTGCGCTGAGTCCCTGAATGCCCTGCATCAGAAGGGGGTAATAAAGAGTCACCCCCATCATCCCGAAAAAAGAAAGGAATCCCGCGGCGGAAGCGGTGAGAAAAGTCCTGTTCCTGAAAACTTCGGGATCCAGGATGGGCCCATCCGTTTTGGATTCATATCTCAAAAAGAGAATCCACGTGATAAGGGACAGGGCCAGCAGGCTGATAACCTGGACAGATCCCCATGGGTAGGTTGTTCCGGCAAATGAGAGGCCGAAGATCAGCGTGGATGAAGCGACCGCTACCAGGAGGATGCCGATTACGTCAATTTTGTGGTCTTTGCTCATGATCAGCGCGGGCATGCCATAAGCTATCAGGATGCACAGAAAGATCAACGGCAGGATCCACCAGAAAATGTGGTGCCAGGTCAGCTTATCAACCATCCATCCGCTCAGAGTGGGGCCGAACAGAGAAGGGATGGCAAAAGGGATGTTGAGCAGTCCGACCCATTTGCTGCGTTCTCCCCCGACGAACAAATCGCCCACCACCGCAAAGCAGAGCGGAGCGATCGCCCCCATACCCAGGCAAAGGAGGGTGCGGGCGCCGATCAAGGCCAGGAAAGTCGGGCTGATTGCGCACAAAACCGTACTCAGCAGGGAGATTATTGTGGATGCGATCAATATGGCCCGGCGCCCGAATATGTCTGAAAACTTGCCGGCCAGCAGCGTCCCAATTGCCAGTCCCAGCGAAGGGATGGAAACGCTCCAGGAATACAGCGCCATGCCATTCAGGTCGGCGGCTATCTTGGGAGCAGCGACATTCCATGTCTGAAGGATGTAGCTGTAGAGAAAATAAGCCAGTATGATGGCCGCCAGCGCCATCCAGACCTGCTTCTTGGTGTATGGAGAATTCGCTGCCTGATGCTGCGCTTGTGACATACGGATACCCCCCCCCCCGAATCGGTTAACGAACCATCTGCTCTCTTTTGAATATCGCCTTTTGTGCCATTTATGGGATCCGGTTGCAAGCATATTATTGGCGTCTTCGGCGGCCGGCAGCTCTTTAGCACCCCGAAAAAACATCTGAGGACCACCGGCAGAAACTTAATCCGAAAACCGGCATTGCCTCTTTTGCCGAATCCATCCTCCGATGGTATACTCCGGAGGGCGCCCGGGAGGGTAAATCCAGGGAGGAAAAATGGTTGCGCGGATGAAATTCATAGTGGGCGGACTGGTGGTTGTCGCAGCCCTGGCCTGGCTGGGGTTCGTGGGATTTCAGGAAAGCAAAGCCTACTACGTAACCATCGACGAATTCCGAACCATGCAGGGGAACCTCGAGGGAAAGACCATAAAAGTTGCCGGAGAGGTGTTGAACGGCTCCATCGACCGGGGCAAGCCTCAGATGGAATTCACCCTTGGCGACCAGAAAGAGAGCATCAGGGTCCGCTATGTCGGAAAAGATGTGATTCCCGATACATTCAAGGACGGAGCCAAAGCGCTTGTGGAAGGGGACGTCGCGCCCGACGGCGTGTTCCAGGCCCGGCATATCGAAGCGAAGTGCGCATCCAAATACGAAGCGGAATTCGAAAAGAAAAGCGCCTCACAGCAATAGCAGACAACGGATGCTTGCTCGGCGTGAAGTCTGACAATACCGATCCAAATTTCAGGTGCAGGTAGGATTCATGGCCAATTTTGGCGACTTTTGTCTTCTTTTCGCGTTGTGTCTGTCGTTATATGCGTTGTTCGCCTCCCTCCTGGGAGCGGCCCAAAAGCTGGACCGCATGGTGCGGAGCGCGGAGCGGGCAGTCTACGCCTCTTCGGGCGGCGTAGCCCTCGCACTTTTTGCACTGGTCTACATCCTTCTGACAAACGACTTTTCCGTTTCCCACGCGGCCAGTAACAGCAGCCGCGATCTGCCCCTCTTCTACAAAATCGCCGCGGTCTGGGGCGGACACGACGGGTCGATGCTCCTGTGGGTTTTTTTTACCGCCTGTTTCTGCTCCGTGGTCGTTTACCAGAACCGGTACCGGTACCGGGACATGATGCCTTACGTTCTGGCGGTTCTGATGGTCAACCTTTCCTTCTTCCTCTGTCTCAATTTTTTTCTCTCGAATCCTTTTGACCGGTTGATGCAGGTTTTTGCCGACGGTGCTCTACAGCCCTATATCCCCGCCGACGGCAGGGGACTGAATCCGCTGCTTCAATACTGGGCGATGGTGATCCATCCGCCGATCCTTTATCTCGGATTCATCGGCTTTGTAATTCCGTTTGCATTTGCCATCTCCGCCCTCATCACCCGGCAGCTGGGGGATACCTGGATACGGACCACGCGCCGCTGGACCCTGCTGACGTGGCTCCTGCTGGGGATCGGCATCGTTCTGGGAGGAAAGTGGGCTTATGTCGTCCTGGGCTGGGGAGGCTACTGGGCCTGGGACCCGGTCGAAAACTCATCGCTGATGCCCTGGCTTGCGGGAACCGCTTTCCTGCATTCCGTGGTGGTCCAGGAGCGAAGAGGGATGCTGAAGATCTGGAACATGATCCTGGTTGTCTTCACGTATCTGCTGGGCATCTTCGGCACATTCATAACCCGCAGCGGGATCGTCAGTTCCGTCCACGCCTTTGCAGGTTCGAACCTGGGAAAATTTTTCATCGGCTACATGACCTTTGTCCTGCTCGGGAGCCTTTGCCTCATCATCGGCCGGCGCGCCTACCTGAAAAGCGAGCGGCGCCTCGATTCCTTCCTGTCCAGGGAAAGCGCATTCCTGTTCAACAACCTGGTCCTGGTCGTTTCCTGCTTCGCGGTTTTCTGGGGAACGATGTTTCCCGTGTTTTCGCGATGGATCAAGGGGACGCAGATCACGGTCGGGCCCCCCTTTTTCAACAACATCAACATACCCATAGGCCTTCTGCTTCTCTTCCTTACCGGAGTGGGGCCGCTGTTCGCCTGGCGCCGGACTTCTCCGGCGAGCCTTAAAAAGGCGTTCCTCCGGCCCGCTGTTTTCGCCGCCGTCACATGCATCGGGCTTCTGGCCGGGGGAATGCGGAATTTTTACACGGTTGTCTGCCTGAGCCTGTGCGCCTTCGTGCTTGGGACCATCGTCGAGGAATTTTACGGGGGCGCTCGCATCCGATCGAAAAGCAGGGGCGAGAGCTTCCCTTCGGCGCTCCTGAATCTGACGCTTAAAAACAGGCGGCGCTACGGCGGATATATCGTGCATTTCTCAATTGTGTTGATTTTTGCGGGCCTCACCGGCAACGCCTTCAATCGGGAAGAAACGCGCCAGCTCTCGGCCGGCGAGGAGATGAAGATAGGGGATTACGCGATAAAAATGTCCGGATTCGAGGAGGGTCAGACTCCGGGTTATCAGTTCGGGAGGGTGATCCTGCAGGCGTACAGGGACGGGAAGCTGGTCCGGACGCTGAAGCCCGAAAAGCGGGTATTCAAAACCGCCGATCAGCAGTCGACCACGACGGTCGCGCTTCACAGCACGCCGAGGGAAGATTTATATGTGGTATTCGCCGGTATGACCCGGGACTCGAAGTATGAAATCGCGGCGCATTTGAATCCTCTGGTGTTCTGGGTATGGTTCGGATCGGCAGTGATGGTGATTGGGGCTATTGTTACTTTGTTGCCGGATAGATTAGCGGTTAGTGGTTAGCGGTTAGCGGTTAGTAGTTGGTTTCTGTCGCGAAACAGGTTTTTGGACCAAGCCCCGCAAGGGGCGATCAGAGAATAGCCAGGGGTGAGCGAAGCGAACCCCTGGTGAGAATCGATAAGAGGAGAGCCCTGAAAGGGCGACAGAAAGTATTGCTGTATAAGGTTTTTTGCC
>CAYYTC010000045.1:0-41931 GCA_964474425.1 uncultured Acidobacteriota bacterium | reverse complement strand
CAAATACCGGACAAGCCCCATTGATTAATGGCAGCTGCTGCACACCTGGAAATTATGCGCATGGTGACAGATGGTGTAGCAGTACTCGACGTTCGCTTTGACCACCTTTTCCTTGTCCTGGATCGGTACCGGGTGCGGCGTGTGGCATTCCGTGCAATCGGGAATGTCCTTTTTGTCCGCATGTGGAATGTATCGATGCGGCGTTGTTTTCTCGCCGCTGGGCGTCGCATACTGGGCGGTTTTCTCGGCCAGCGTATCAAAAGAGCCGTGGCACGCAAGACACTTGGCTTTGTCTACTTTTGCATTTTCCTTCTTGGCGCTATCCTGCGGCGCTGCGCCGGTTGCCAACGATAACGTTCCAAACACCAGAGCCAGAATTACAGCGATCGAAAGCAATACGAACTTGTTTCCCATAGTATCCTCTTCGGGCCGCAGGAGTCGGCCTTCATTGAAACCTAATACAGAACACGCGCTCCCTGCAGGCGCAACAGGCTGCGCATGGCAGCCTGAAGTGCACTGCCGGAGCCGTGCAAACATACCATATGGATCGATGCGGAAAAAACGGCGAAGTTGCGGGAATTTTTCCGGGGCAGTCATCCGGGCGGGCGGCCCGCCGCCCACCCTGGATTGGCCTTCACCGCGCCGATCAGCTATTCCGGCTGCTCCGAGCCATAGGTGATGCCCGCCAGCTGCTGATAGAACTGCTGGCGCGCCAAAACGTCCTGTTGTGCCAGTTTCAGCAGCCGTTTGGCTTCTTCCGGATTGCTGAGCGTCAGCATTTTGTAGCGGGTTTCGGCATACGCATAGTCCTTGATCGGAATGGACGGCGGCCTCGAATCCAGCGTCAACGGATTCTTGCCCTGCTCCGTCAGTCTTGGATCAAACCGGTACAGCAGCCAGTGGCCGCTGTTGACGGCCGCCTTCTGCTGCTGCATTCCCCGTGTCATGTCAATTCCATGGGCGATGCAGTGGCAATAGGCGACGATGATGGAAGGGCCGTCATACGATTCCGCGTCAATAAATGCCCGGATTGTTTGCGCATCATTGGCGCCCAGCGCCACCGCCGCGACATAAACACTTCCATAGTTGATGGCGTGCAGCCCCAGGTCCTTTTTGGACATCGGCTTCCCGCCCGCGGCGAATTTCGCCACAGCCGCGCGCGGCGTGGATTTGGACATCTGGCCGCCCGTATTGGAGTAGACCTCCGAATCCAGGACCAGCACATTCACGTTGCGGCCCGAAGCCAGCACATGATCCAGGCCGCCGTACCCTATGTCGTAGGCCCAGCCGTCTCCGCCCAAGATCCAAACGCTTTTCTTCACCAGGAAATCGGCGAGACTCAGCAGATTCCGGCCATCCGCCGTGTGCGTCGTCTTTAGTTTTTCTTTGAGAGCTTTTACTCTCTCCCTCTGGTCATGGATTCCGCGTTCGGTCGACTGATCCGCATTCAGCAGTCCCGTAACGAGATCGTCGCCGATCTCAGGCGCAAGCCTTTTAAGAAGCTCCCGGGCCACCTGTGCATGCTGATCGATCGTCAGGCGGAATCCCAGGCCGAATTCGGCGTTGTCTTCAAAAAGGGAATTGCTCCAGGCGGGCCCGCGGCCCTCTTTGTTGAAGGCATAGGGGCTCGTCGGAAGATTGCCGCCGTAAATGGACGAACAGCCCGTGGCATTGGCGATAAGGGCGCGGTCCCCGAACAGCTGGGTTAAAAGCTTGATGTACGGCGTCTCGCCGCAACCGGAGCAGGCTCCCGAGTATTCGAACAGCGGCTGCAGCAATTGATTGGTCTTGACGCTGCTCAGGCGCACCGACCGGCGGTCGTATTCGGGCAGGCTCAGGAAGAACTCGTAATTCTCCCGTTCTTGGAGCCGGACCGGGCTCTGGGGCACCATATTGATCGCTTTCCGGCGAGGCTCCTTCTTGTTTCTTGCCGGACACACATCCACGCATACGCCGCACCCTGTGCAGTCTTCCGGAGCAACCTGGATGGTGTAGTTCATATTCGGCTGGAAATCGCTCCCCTTGGCCTTCATCGACTTGAAGGTCGGCGGCGCCTTTTCCAGATACTTCTCGTCATAGGCCTTGATGCGTATGGTCGCGTGGGGGCAGGAGATGGAGCATTTGCCGCACTGGATGCAGGTTTCGGGATCCCATGAGGGTATCTCGAGGGCGATATTGCGCTTCTCCCATCGGGCCGTGCCGGTCGGGAAAGTCCCGTCGACGGGGAAAGCGCTTACGGGCAGGCTGTCCCCTTCGTTGGCGATGATGCGGGCCGTGAATTTCTGCACGAATTCGGGCGCCTGCGGAGAGACGGCCGGCGGCCTTTCCAGGCTGCTGGATACCTGCGCGGGGACTTTGACCTCAAACAGGTTGGCGATGGTCTGCTCGACAGCTTCATAGTTTTTCTTCACGACCTCTTCGCCTTTGGCGCCATAGGTCTTCTTGATCGACTGCTTGATGGCCTCGATGGCATCATCTTTCGGCAGGACGCCGGAGATGGCGAAGAAGCATGTCTGCATGATCGTGTTGACGCGCGCGCCCATGCCCGTCATTTTGGCGACCTTGTACCCGTCAATGACGAAAAAGCGGATCTTCTTGTCGATGATCTGCATCTGAACGCTGCGGGGGATCTTGTCCCAGACCTCGTCGGGGCCATAGGGGCTGTTCAGGAGAAAGGTCGCCCCCGGGACGGCATCCTTTAACATGTCGTATCTTTCCAGGAATACGAACTGATGGCAGGCCACAAAGTTGGCCCGGTCCAGAAGGTAGATGGAGTGGATCGGTTTCGCCCCGAAGCGAAGATGCGAAACCGTCACGGAACCCGACTTGCGAGAGTCGTACACAAAATAGCCCTGCGCGTTGTTGGGCGTGTCCTCGCCGATGATCTTGATCGAATTTTTGTTGGCCCCGACGGTCCCGTCTGCTCCCAGACCGTAGAAAAGGCAACGGGATACCTCGCCGCCCGTCGAAAAATGGGGATCGTAATCGATCGAATTGTTCGTGACATCGTCCGTGATGCCGACCGAGAAGTAATTTTTCGGATTTTCCTTTTTCATCTCCTCGTAAACCCCATGGATCATCGCCGGGGTGAATTCCTTGGAGGAAAGGCCGTACCGGCCACCGATGATCTTCGGGAAACTCTTGAGAGGCAGATTTCCGGATGCGAACGACTCCGCCACGGCGGTCACGACGTCTTTATACAGAGGCTCGCCGGAAGCGCCGGGCTCCTTCGTGCGGTCGAGAATCGCAATCGTGCGGACCGTTGGCGGAAGCGACGCGATCAAATCCCGGCCCGAGAATGGACGGTAGAGGCGGACCTTCAGCAATCCCACCTTTTCGCCACGGTCGTTGAGGTACTCGACGGTTTCCTGAGTGGCCTCCGCGCCGGATCCCATAATCATTATGATGCGATCCGCATCGGGGGCTCCTACATAGTCAAAAAGGCGATACTGCCGGCCGACGATCGAGGCAAACTTGTCCATCGCCTTTTGAACAATGGCAGGAGTGGCCAGATAGAATGGATTACAGGCTTCCCTGGCCTGAAAGAAAACGTCCGGGTTCTGGGCGCTGCCTCTCATGACCGGCGCATCCGGGGACAGCCCCCGTGCGCGGTGGGCGCGGACCAGGTTGTCGTCAATCATGCTCCGCATGTCCTCGACAGAGAGTTGCTCGATTTTCATCACTTCATGGGAACTGCGGAACCCGTCAAAGAAGTGGATGAAGGGGACCCGCGCCTCGAGAGCCGCCGCCTGGGCAATCAGGGCAAAATCCATGATTTCCTGAATGGAATTGGATGCCAGCAAACCCCATCCCGTGGAACGGACAGCCATGACGTCGCTGTGGTCGCCGAAAATGGAAAGGGCATGCGTGGCGACGCTCCTGGCGGAAACATGAAATACCGTCGAGGTCAATTCGCCCGCAATCTTGAACATGTTGGGAATCATCAGCAGAAGTCCCTGGGACGCGGTGAAGGTCGTCGTCAGAGCTCCCGCCTGAAGCGCGCCGTGAACGGCGCCGGCAGCGCCTCCCTCGCTCTGCATCTCCGTGACGGAAGGAACCATGCCCCAAATGTTTTTTAACCCCTCAGCGGCCCAGGCATCCGCCCACTCGCCCATGGCGGAGGATGGCGTAATCGGATATATTGCAATAACCTCATTTACCCTATAGGCAACATAAGCTGCCGCTTCGTTACCATCAATGGTAACCATTTGTCTTTTCATGTTTCACCATGCAGGAAAATATTTAATGGCGCGCCGGTCTCAAAGCCGGCCCGATTCCTTTCAACAAGCACCCTTTTTTCGCTTATTTCTTGTTACAAACAGGATTCGATCAGAACCTGCCGCGCGAAATAAACAGGTTATCATACTATAACTTTTTCCCGAGCTCATTACAGAAAAACAAGGAGGGCAGTTTCACATCCACGTCCCCGGTAGGAGAAGAGTTGCCAGGCTCAAACTTCATTGCCGCTCAGAGCTTTGCATTGCCCTGCAAAGGCGAGACCCGAAGGCTGCCCGCCGTTGGTTTCCAAGGATGGCCGCGGGGTGCCATCCGGCAATCCCGCAAATGACCGCTCGATATAGGGCACCGGGCGAGGTTTATTGGGATTTTCCGAGAGTGATTCCGCTGACAAGCTTTCGGCCCGCTTCTATCGCTTCGCGGTTGCTCTTCAGCACATTCGGCCGCATACCGCTATCCACGAATGCGGAAAGGATCGACTCCTCCTCCACCGCCCGCGTCACTTCCAGATAGGCGCCCAGCATGATCATATTGGCCGACTTCACATTGCCCAGTTCCATAGCTGCCTCGTATGAGGCAACACGAACCACCTGGATGTCCTGGCGATCCGGAATGTCCTTCACCATCGATGCATTAACCAGGAGCAGCCCGCCCGGCAGAATATCGGGGGCAAACTTTTCTATGGACGGCTGATTGAATGCCATCAGGGTGTGGGGGCGATGGATCAGCGGCGAGGGGATGGAATCGCGGGAAACCCGCACATGGCAATGTGCCGTCCCGCCCCGCATCTCGGGCCCGTAAGACGGGATCCAGGATACCTGGAGGCCTTCCCTAAGGCCGCCTTCCGCCAGCGCAAGTCCGGAGAACAGCACACCCTGTCCGCCGAATCCGCTCAATATCATGGAAACCTCAGCGAGCTCGCCGCGGGCGACGGCGCCCTGAAAAACCGGCGGCTGCTCCCCGGGCTCAGAAAGCTCCGTCTGGCTGGAAGAAATCCTGGTGCGCTCAGCGGGTGGGGCAGCCTCCGCGTTCTCGACCTTTTCATCGCGCTCCTTGAAGACCTTTACCGGAAAAACGGGAATCATGTTATTTTCCACCCAGTGGATAGCGTCTTGCGGCGCTACTTTCCACCCGCTGGGACACGCTGTGAGGACCTCCACAAAGGAAAATCCCCGCCCTTCCATCTGGTTTTGAAATGCCCGCCGAACGGCCTTCCTGGCCCGCATATGATTTTTGGCATCCGTAAGAGCGACACGCTCAATATACACAGGGGCATCCAGCGTCGCCAGAAGCTCGCACATGCGCATGGGAGGGCCCTCGTTGTTTGCATTGCGCCCCCGTGGGGTGGTCGTGGTCTTCTGCCCCAGAGGCGTTGTGGGCGCCATCTGACCGCCCGTCATGCCGTAGATGCCGTTGTTTATGAAAAAGACAGTTATGGGCTCTCCCCGGTTGGCAGCGTGGAGGATTTCATTCCCGCCTATGGCCGCCAGATCGCCGTCGCCCTGGTAGCAGAAAACGATGGCATCCGGACGCGCGCGCTTTACGCCGGTAGCCACGGCGGGAGCCCGGCCGTGAGCGGCCTGGATGTTAGCCACATCCATATAATAGTACATGAAAACGGAGCACCCGACGGGATTGACCAGGATGGTGCGGTCCTGAATGCCCAGGTCATCGATGGCCTCCGCAATGAGTTTGTGCAGAACCCCGTGCCCGCAGCCGGGGCAGTAGTGCGTAGTGTCGATATTGCCGCCTTTGCGCTCGTAGCGGCCGTAAAAAGATGCAGGTTTGCTATGCTTTATTTCCCACACACTCGCTCTCCATTTTCTTAAGGGCCTGTTTGACATCCTCTGCGGTCGGCATCATCCCCCCGGTGCGTCTGAGGAGTTGGATCGGCGTGATTCCGCTTGTGGCGAGACGGACATCCTCGATCAGCTGACCGCTGCTGAGTTCCAGCACCAGTATCCCATAGGCCTTGCCGGCAAGCTGACGAAGACGTTTCATTGGGAAAGGATAAAGGCTTATAGGGCGCAGCATTCCCACGCGTATGCCTTCGGCGCGGGCCAGCTCGACCGCGGCGCGCGCGATGCGGCTGCTGATGCCGTAGGCAACGATGAGGATTTCGGCGTCATCCACCAATACCTCCTGGAACAGAACCTCCTTCAATTCGATTTCCCGGTATTTATCTTCCAGCCGCGTAATAAGAATTTCCTGCTTTTCATGTTCGAGGAATATGGATGTGATCAGATTTTTGCGCGTGGCGGCATCGCCCCTGACGGCCCAGGGTTTCTCGATTTGGCTATGGACCGCCCGGGGCACCTCCACCGGCTCCATCATCTGCCCCAGCGCGCCGTCAGCCAGAACATAAACCGGATTGCGATAGCGGTCCGCCACCTCGAAGGCATGGAGGGTCAAATCGCACATCTCCTGGACGCTGTTGGGAGCAAAAACAGGCGTCCGGTAATTGCCATGGCCGCCGCCCCGGGTCAGCTGCAGGTAGTCCCCCTGCTCGACGCCGAGATTTCCGAGCCCAGGCCCCGCGCGCATCACATCCACGATAACCCCGGGGAGCTCAGCGCCCGCCATGTAGGAGACCCCTTCCTGCATCAGGCTAATTCCCGGTCCCGAAGATGCCGTCATCGCGCGAACTCCCGCGGATGACGCCCCAAACACCATTTGTATGGCGCCGATTTCGCTTTCAGCCGGCACGAATATGCCCCCGGATTCGGGCAAGAGCAGGGATGCGGTTTCCGCGATTTCACTCGCCGGCGTAATCGGGTATCCGAAATACGCCTTGCATCCTGCCGCTACGGCCCCCCTTACGACTGCCTCATTTCCCTTGATCAGATGGCGCATCCAACGCCTCCCAGAATCCTTTTGGTTTCACCGGCCGGCATTTCTACCTGCATTGCCTGCCGCCTATTGCGCTTATTCCTAAGAAATTTCAAATCTGCCGGACCCGGATCGAAGATCCTGTGCCGCCAATATCAGCCCGGAACGCCGTGCGAGCGCCGGAAGCTTTCCCACGAACCGGAATCCCGGAGCTTTGCTATGCGGCGGATTTATCTTTGTCCACCTTGCGAATCCGAACCGTTATTGCGGCAGGTTCCGGGCAGACATAGAAGCAGATGCCGCACCCCGTGCAGCCGGATCCGGTATACGACACCGCAAAGTATCCTAGCCGGTTGAGATAATCGCTTTGAACCAGGACCTTGGCCGGGCACGCCGCAATACAGAGAGTGCATCCTTTGCATAAATCCGCCGCAATTTGAATATCTCCGCGATCAGAACTTCCCACGATTCCCTCCAATTATTGCAGATCCAATTCGTATAAATGCCCTTTACTCTAAACCGGATTGCCCGCCGAGGCAATATCTGCCATAAAGATTAGGGAAAGCAGGGGCGCGTCGGCGTTCCTTGAATACGCAGTGTCGGTTCTCGAGCCGGCAACAAAAGCGAGGCATTGTTTGGATGACGGATCGGGACGCGGATTGGCTCGGAACTCCAAAGATATGAATCTCTTCAAAGCAAAGCCTGCCGAAAAAATGGCAATGGGATTGCGGGTAAAATCCTTCAGCCGAATCAAGGCAGCGGTTTGTTGGTTTTCGACGGAGACGTTTCCGGCCCTAATCCAGGTCGATATCGCGGGTAGGCTTTTTAACGGGTTCGTCCTTGCTCTTTTCCAGCGCGACGGCAAACTTGCGTTCCAGCACTTCCGATTGAATTTTGACGTCTTCGGCGCTCTGCTTGAAGATTGCTTCCCGTCTGGCCGCCTGCTCCTGAAGCAGCGCAGCGGCCTGGCCCAGGTCCAGGGCGCTCCGCTTGGGAGGCGGCGCCTGGTGACTTACGACTTTGCCAAGCTTCGCATCGATGGTCAAGCGCGCCCCGCAGCAAGGGCACTCAACCGATATATCAACGGACTTTGGATTGGCCATGGCAACTCCTCGCATCGGCGTTTTCATCTACGATGCTACCCGCAAGCTTTCCGGCTGTCAATCCGCTCGCAAAATCTCAATCTGCCGCCGAAAAGCCAGGGCATCCGGGGCAAATCCGAGGCCCCGGACGGGTTAGACCTTTCAAAGGTTCCGGCGGGATTCCCCGATGCCGGAGCCCGGTGAGCAACGGTCCTCCCGTCCCGTCGCTTTGGTTATGAATTTCCAAAATTGAATCTCGGCAAGCCTCTGGCAAATCCGGTGTTGGGCGAACAGCATAGGAAACATTTTTGCTTCTGATTCAGTGGGCCCTTATAAGAAACGCTAATCAGTATAGGCTTGACTATGAGGCTTTATTCGGGTTAAGTTTAATAGTGCGGTAATAGACAAAGCGAGCCGATATGGACTTGCTGGCGTGCCTGGTTGAGCGAGGAAAGGTCGGCCGAGGCCTTTAAAAAAAGGCCGTCACAGACAGACATTCAACCGGACAGCCGCACATTTTGATAAGCGGAGAGATAGGTATCAAGGGCCAAGGACCCGACGGATTCCCTGAAATTCATGGATGCATGCGTCAGGCAGGCTCGGGCATTCCTGAGTTCCAGCGAAGCGCGGAGCCTGTTGGAGATTTGAAGTAGGGCCCAAAATCTCTAAGCCCGAAATATTTGGCCGGAGACCCTGGCATGGCCGCCCCTTTGATCGGTCCCAGGTTGGCTTTCTGCTGGCCGATTGAGGCATTCTCTCGAGGATGCTATTAGAGGATTATCAGCGGGTATTCCCGGATGGCTGCCATGCCGTTATCGGCTCACGACGATACTGTAGTTGTAATCGACGATGACGAGATAATCCGGCTGTCCTGCGAACAAATCCTCAAAAAGTCCGGTTACAAAGTAGAAACGTTCGGCAACGGGCACGAAGGAATCGAACGCCTGAAGCAGATCCGGCCTCCGCTCCTGGTGGTGGACATCAAGATGCCGGAGCTGGACGGGTTCGAGGTCATCAGGATCGTCCGCAAACTGGACCCGGATGTGGTGATTGTGGTGATAACGGGCTACGCAACCGTGGAAACTGCGGTGGACGCCATGAAGATGGGCGCCTACGATTTTCTGCCCAAACCCTTCACGCCCAGCGAACTCCGGATGATCATCGAGCGCGGATTTGAAAGATGGCGCCTAGCCAGGGAAACTCAAAGGCTCCGCCGTGAGAAAGCGGAAGTCGAAAGGAAGTTCGTTACGCTGGTTTCTCACCAGCTCAAAGCCCCCCTGGCTGCGGTCAAGCAGTATTTGGACGTTCTGATGTATACGTCCGGGTCGAAACTTCCGGAGGAATCCGCCGAATGGATTTCACGGTCGCAGGTGCGGATTGCGGAAATGCTGACCCTGATTCAGGACTGGCTGATGCTGGCAAAGCTGGACCGGAGTGCTCTCTGTGACCGCGGCGCTTCCTCCGACCTGCGGAAAATCGCCGAGGACATCGTGCAGGAGTACAGGCAACTCCCCTCGGCTGCGGGATTGCAGCTGACCGTCGACATGGAGCCGAACCTCCCGATGGCTTGCGGCGATCCGGCCAGCCTCAGCATGGTGGTGGGCAACCTTGTGAGCAATGCGGTCAAGTACAACAGGCCGGGAGGGACGGTAAAGGTGAGCGCCGTCAGTGACGGCAAGCGGATCACCCTTGTGGTGAGGGACACGGGTATCGGAATCCCCGAAGATTTCCTTCCGCGTCTGTTCGAGGAGTTCTACCGCGTGAAGACCCCTGAAACGCAGAACATTCAGGGAACCGGGCTCGGCCTTGTCATCTGCAAAAGGATTGTGGAAGAACTGGGCGGCTCGATCGGGGTCGACAGCAAAGAGGGTGAGTATACGGCCTTCACGGTCACGCTTCCGATAGCGGAACCCGCGAAGGCAGTCGAGTATGCCGAGGCAGTTGGCAATTAGCACATTATTGATAGAGTATATTTCTGGTGAAAACAATGAGCGAATCCAAATCAGTACTGATCATCGACGATGACATGGATTATGTGAAGGCCATTCAAACCCTTCTGGAATCCTCAGGCTACAAGGTCCGCAGTGCGTCCAACGGCCGCGACGGGATTCAGATGGCGAAGAATGCCCCTCCGGATCTGATCCTCCTCGATGTCATGATGAGCGAAAGGACCGAGGGATTTTTCGTATTGCAGGAATTGCGCCGGATTCCGGCCTTGAGCCAGACTCCTGTGATTGTCTTGTCCAGCATCTATTCGGAGGAGCCTGTGTTCCGGGTCGATCCTGAAGCGGGATGGCTTCCGGCCAACCTGTTTTTGGCGAAGCCCGTTGATCCGTCGCGCCTGCTGTCGGAGGCGATGCGGTTGACGAGCGCGCCTGTTTCAGACAAGAGCCCGGCCGGCCAAGCAGGAGGTAGTTTATGAAGATATTGAAGATGGCAAAGGAAAACCTGGACCTTTTCGTGTCGGTCCTGCCGGCCTTCGGCGAGGTCTACGCCCCTGTAAAGCGTGGAAAGGGTTACGTCTTTGACCGTCCGTCCAAGTGGTCGGAAGTTCAGATGCAATACACCCGTACCCTGTTGCCGCCCAAGAAGCTGATGCTCCCACCGCGGGAAACCACGTTTGCCTTCGACCCCGAAAAGGGGTATCAGGACAAACTGGCGGAAGCCTCAAAACCAATGGTTCTGTTCGGGGTTCATGCCTATGACATCTACGGTCTGAATATCCTCGACCGCGTTTTCGCCCAGGCCAAATACCCGGATCCTTATTACATCGCCCGCAGGAAGAATACGGCCGTCATCGGCGTGGACTTTGTGCCGGACGAAAAGCATCTTGCCAGCTCCATGAACGCGGACTTCGTAGACAGCGGTTTCGACCTGTTCCTTAGCGACATTGGAAACGACTATCTGGTCCTGGTGGGCACCAGCAGGGGCGACGACATGGTCGTCATGAGCCATTGCCTCATGCAGACCCCGACGGTTGCTGATTTCGAGCAGTACAAGAGAAGGTCCAAGGCCAGGCGCGATGCGTATAAAGTCCACCTGGATCTGGAAGATCTGCCCGAGATCCTCGAGATGGAATATCACAGCTCCGTCTGGGACGAACTGGGCGAGCGCTGCCTGTCCTGCGGCTCCTGCAGCATGGTATGTCCCACCTGCTACTGTTTCGACGTCAATGACGAAGTGGAGTTCGGAAGCCGCAAGGGCCAGAGAATCCGCTCCTGGGATTCCTGTTTGCTCAGGACTCACGCCCTTGTCGCGGGCGGGGAAAATTTCCGCGAGGAGCGTTCCTCGAGAGTGAAGTTCCGCTATTATCACAAGCAGCGAGGCTTTGTCGCAGAATACGGCCGGCCCAGCTGCGTCGGCTGCGGCCGGTGCGTTGACGTTTGCCCGGCCGAAATCAATATAATTTCTGTCATTCAAGCTATTCGAGGTGAGCAAGATGGAGTTGCAAGCAGCGTCCCCGCGTCCTCTTGATCGTTTGGAAAACCCGTATCTGCCCCATATGGCCCGGATCGTCCGCATACACCGGATGGTGCCGGATAACTACTTGTTCCAATTGCGCTTTCAGGATGATGCTCTCGTCCAGGAATGGGAGCACCGGCCCGGCCAGTTTGTAGAGCTTTCCGTCATAGGAACCGGAGAGGCGCCCATCTCGATCTCCTCGTCGCCGACGCGCAAGGGAATTCTCGAACTGTGCATACGGCGTGCAGGCAGAGTGACGTCCGCCCTTTACCGTATGCCGACCAATTCCATGGTCGGCATACGGGGCCCCTATGGAAACGGCTTCCCGGTGGAAGAAATAGCAGGTCAGGATCTGCTGATCATCGCCGGCGGCCTCGGCATGGCGCCGCTCCGGTCGCTTCTCTGGTACGCGCTGGACAACCGGGAGAAATTCGGAACGGTGACTCTGATGTACGGCGCGCGCAGCCCGGCGGAGATGCTCTTCCGCGAGGAACTTCTGTCGCTGGCGGAAGTCGAGGACTTCAACTGCCTGCTGACCGTCGACCGCGACCCCACGGGAATCTGGAAGCAGAACGTGGGCTTGCTGCCCTCGCTGTTCCAGAAGATGACTTTCGATCCGAGCAAAACCTACGCAGCCGTGGTCGGCCCTCCCATCGTGTACAAATTCGTCCTGGCTGAACTGCTCAAGCTCAACTTCCGCAAGGACCGCATCCTGATGAGCCTGGAGCGCCGCATGAAGTGCGGCGTCGGCAAGTGCGGCCACTGCAGTGTCGGCTACAAATACACCTGCATCCATGGTCCGGTGTTCACGTACTGGGATGCGATCAACCTTCCGGAAATTGTATGAGGTGACCTGTGAAACCCAAAATTGGAATTTACGGATTTAGCGGCTGTTGGGGCGAACAGATCGTTATCCTGAATTGTGAAGACCAGCTGATGGATCTATTCGGAGCGGTCGACATCGTGGACTTTCTGGGCGGGTCCTCCGTCAACGACACGGAGAGCCGGCTCCTTATCGCCTTCGTCGAAGGATCGGTGGCCAACGCGCGCGAAGAAGCCTCGCTCAAGCGTGTCCGCGAGCGGTCCGATCTTCTCGTAGCCTGCGGAAGCTGCGCCTGCTTCGGCGGAGTCGCCGCCCTGGACGCCCGGGCTCCCCGGACGGAAGTGATTCAGCAGGTTTACGGCAAAAACGGCCCGGCGAAGTCTTGGGACATCGCCCCCCACAGGCCCCTTTCCGATTTCGTGAAGGTGGATCTGAACATACCGGGTTGCCCTATCGAAAAAACAGAGTTTCTGAACGCCGTTGCCAGCCTGCTGAACGGGGACATGCCGACTCTGCCCGCCTATCCGGTATGCCTCGAATGCAAGATGCTGGAGAACGAGTGCCTTCTTGTAAAGCGCGGATTGCCCTGTGCCGGCCCCGTCACGGTTGCCGGGTGCGGAGCCCGTTGCCCGAGCTACAATATAGCCTGCATCGGCTGCCGCGGACCCATTGACGAAGCCAACATGGGCTCGATCACAAAAATCCTGGAACAAAAAGAATTCAGTAAGGACGAAATCAGGCGCAAACTCCGAACGTTCGCTGCTCCGGTTTTGGACAGGACTGAGAAAAGGGGATAGCAATGACACGCACGATTTCTGTAGATCATCTCGCAAGAGTGGAGGGGCACGGCGGCGTAACCGTTGTTCTCGAGGGGAACGAAGTCAGCAAGGTTGATTTCGACATTTTCGAGGGCATCCGGCTCTTTGAAGGCCTGGTGCGGGGCAGAACCATCGAGGACGTTACGGGCATCGTCTCCCGCATCTGCGCCATCTGCTCCACCAATCATACGGTGACCTCGCTCCAGTGCCTCGAAAACGCGCTGGGAATCGAGGTGACGCCTCAAACACAAAAGCTGCGGGACCTCGCCTACCAGGGCGCCAATATCGAGAGCCATGCGCTGCATGTATTCGTGCTGGATCTTCCCGACCTGATGGGGCATTCCAGCGTCATCAGCCTGGCGGGCGTGATTCCGGATGCCGTTAAGGTTGCCCTGCGCCTGAAAAAACTGGGGAACTCCATTCAGGAAGTCATCGGCGGACGGGCCGTCCACCCTATCAACCACGTGATAGGGGGATTCGGCAGGGTCCCGTCGAACGACGAATTTTTCGCCTTGCGCGAGCAGGTCAAGGCGGGTCTTACGGATTGCGAGCGGGCGCTGGAAGTGCTGCGCACGATCAAGATCCCCGAATTCGCAAAAGAACCGATCCGCTGCGCGGCGGTCGTCCCCGAAGGCGAGACCTTTTTCTTCGGGAAGGAGCTTGAGATCCTCGACGGCGACGTTCGGAAGCGCATCCCGGTCCGGGATTACCGGAAATTGACCAACGAGCATCTTGTGCCGCATTCCCATGCCAAGCACAGTTCCTTCAACGGCCGGTCCTACATGGTCGGAGCTCTGCCGAGATTGACCCTGAACGGGGAAAAAATCACAGGTTTGGCGCGGAAGGCATGGAAGGAACTGAACCTCAAAACCCCAAGCTCCAACATCCTCATGAACAACATCGCCCAGGCGGTGGAGATGATCTTTTCGGTCGAGCGTTCCCTGCACATCCTGGACGAGATGCTCGATGCCGGCGTTGTCCAGGAAAGCCCGGTAGCCTACAAGGCCCATGCCTGTTCCGGCGCCGCGGCCACCGAAGTGCCCCGCGGAACACTCTTCTACTCCTACGAGGTCGATTCGGAGGGACGGATCGCATCCGCGGACGTAATCACGCCCACTGCCCAGAACCTCAACAACGCCGAGGACCAGTTGCGGGCCGCGGTGAAACAGGGCCTGGGATCAGGCGTTTCCGACAAAGAGATCGAGCAGCGCCTGGCGATGGTGGCGCGGGCCTACGATCCCTGCATCAGCTGCTCCGTACACATGGTTCGGGTTTAGCAGCGGCGAGCGGCAGCTCGACCGCGCTAATTCTTGGATTTGCATACATGGGCGGCCTGCCGGCCGCCCATATCTGACCCGCGTCCAAGATGATCAGCCGCCTGAGTGACATCTCTCTCCGGGCCAAGATAACGATCAGCTTCGTGCTGATCGTCATCTTCGGCACCGCCATTTCCACCCTCATCGGTTCCCAGATCGTAACCCGGGCCATGCTCAACGAGGCGCGCAAGCAGATCCGCCACGGACTGAGGGCCGCGGAAATGGTGTACGCGGGGCATATCGACGGCGTCCGGGAATCGGTAGTCGGGGCTGCTCAGACCGAAAGGCTGGCTGCGGGCCTGAATTCAAAAAACGCGGAAGCCCTGCCCCGGGTCCTCGAGCAAATCCGGGATGAGAATCGCCTTCACTTCCTCTCCTTCATCGAGGCCAATAGCCGGCAGATTTACCGGCCCTCCCGGGCGACAGCCCTTCATACGGACTCCGGACCTCCGCCGGTCCCCGATTTCATGAGCGGCGCCCTTTCCGGAAAGGTAGTGTCGGGCACGGAGGTGCTCAGCAGCGAAGAGCTCGTGCGCGAAGACCTGGCTTTGTCGGACCGCGCGCGAATCGCCCTTATTCCCGATCCGGAACAGCAGGGAGGCGGAGGCGCCGTGGAGGACGGCATGGTCCTGATCGCGGCTTCTCCCGTCGAAACGAGCTCCGGTTCCAGGGGCGTTCTTTACGGAGGCATTCTGCTGAACCGCAACGACGACCTGGTCACCCGGATCAACGATTCCGTTTTCGGCCGGGAAAAGCAGGCCGAGGGCGCCGCGGGGATTGTCTCGATCTTTATCCGCGACCTCCGCATTGCCACCAATATCCGGGATGCCTCCGGGCAGCAACCGTTCGGGGGCCGCGCGGCCGCAGACATCCGCAGCGCGGTCCTGTCGCAGGGCGTTCCGTATTACGGCCGCGCCCGCGTCACCGGCAGCTGGCACCTTACGGCGTGCAGCCCCATCCGAGACCATGAAAACCGGATTTTAGGATTTCTGGGCGTCGGCATACCGGAGCACCCATTTTTGGCCGTCCGCACATCTATGATGCTCACATTCCTGTGGGTGGCCGGGATCGGCGTGCTGGTCGTGCTGGGAATTACCTATTTCATCACGCGCAGCATTTTTCTCCCGCTTGAGGAAATAGTGAGAGCGAGCAACCGGATCGCGGCCGGCGACCTGGATCAGGCGGTCCGCATCAGCTCGCGCGACGAGATCGGCATCCTTGCAAACTCTTTCAATAAGATGCAGGCCGGCATCAAAGCCATGAAGCTGGAGCTGGAGGAGTGGGGGCGCACGCTGGAGGAAAAGGTCAACACGAGGACCGAGGAGCTTGTCGCGGTCCAGACCCAGATGGCCCAATCCGAAAAACTCGCGTCCATCGGCCGGCTGGCGGCGGGGGTGGCCCATGAAATCAACAATCCCCTGGGCGGAGTGCTGACATTCAGCATGCTGGCCCTGGAGGATTGCGACGACGACCATCCGTTGAAACAGAGCCTGGAAGTGATCGTCAAACAGACGCTGCGCTGCCGGGAAACGGTGAAAGGACTGCTGGAATTTGCGCGCCAGTCCAATACAGCTCCCTCGATCACCGAAGTGAACTCTGTCGTGGACAAAACCCTCCAGCTGCTCGAGAATCAGACCATCTTCCAGAATATCCGGACCGTGCGCAAATTCGATCCGGAACTGCCCAACGTCCTCATCGATGCGGGACAGCTGCAGCAGATTGTCATGAACATCGTCATCAACGCCGTCGATGCAATGGACGAAAACGGGGTGCTGACGATCGAGACGGGTGTTGCGCCGCTTAACCAGGAAATCCTCATCAAGATCAGCGATACCGGCAAGGGCATTCCCGACGACATACTTCCCCTGATTTTCGAGCCCTTCTTTACCACCAAGAAAGTGGGGAAAGGGACCGGGCTGGGATTATCCATCGTTCACGGGATTGTCACTCGGGCCGGCGGGAGGATTGAAGTCGCCAGCTCGCCCCAGGGAGCCACTTTCACGGTGCGGCTCCCGATTGCCCGGGAGGGTCAAAAGGTTGAAGGAAGCCCACAAAAGAATCCTGGTGCTGGCGCTGGGAAACCCTCTGGCCGGAGATGACGGGTTCGGCAGCCTTGTGCTGGAGCAATTGCAGCGTGCAGCGCTCCCGCCCGCCATTCTGCTGCAGGACGCGTCTACGGACCTTCTGAGCCGCATCGCGGATTTCCCCGAATACAGCCAGGTTGTGCTCATCGACACGATTCTGGATCCGGAGGGCAAACTCGGAAAGCCGGGACCTATTGCGGTGTACGATGAAGCGGCTTTTATCGCCTGGCCCGAAACTTCCCCGAGTGTGCACCAGGTCTCGCCGCTGCTGGCCGTGAAGCTTTTCCGCACCCTGTATCCGGAATCCCGGTCGCAAATCAAGCTTGTGGGACTTGTTGTCGATCATATCGGCCCAAAACCCGTCTATGCGACAGCAGGACGGATCGCCGAAGCCGCAGCAACAGTCCTCGCCCTCACCGGCCACCCGGGGCTTTAGAGAGGATCCGTCTCCGGACCCATCTATTTCGTGGCACCGGTCTCCAGACCTTTCTATTTCGTGAGGACCGGTCTCCAGACCGGTCCGATTAGGGTATAACCTGCTAGTCCCCCAATCGAACCGCTCTGGAGAGCGGTTCTCACATAAAAATAGATTAAGCCCTAACCCGTCATTCACCTTCCGGCCGGCTCTGGAGAGCGGTTCTCACGAAAAAAAATAGGCTGCGGCCATTCGTGCGCTTCGTCCCGGCGCGAATCGTTTCTTTGAACCGGCTTGTCTGCCGTCGGCAAGATTTCTCAGGGCCTGTCCGGAGCAATGAAGTGCGTCCGGATCAGGTCCCTATAGCTTTTGTAGAGCCCCTGGTCAAAGTCCTGCAGGAAGACCGAAACTTTTTGCAGCATGTTGCAGAGCTGATATCCGGGCAGCCGCGCGGGGGAACCGTAATAGGAGAAGGTGGAGCGGAGAAGCAGGCTGCGTTCATCGGTCGGCAATTTCCTCACATTCGCCACAAAGTCGGAAAACTGCTCAAAGGAACCCCAGTCAAACAAAACAATCTCAACGTTTGACACATAAAAAACCGAAACGTTTAGTTTCCGTTTCCGGAGGTAATCTCCCACCGCGGCCAGGGCCTTTTTGCCTGAAAAGTCGCCCACAACGGGGACGACAAGGTTTCTGCCCTGCATGCCGCGCACGAAATCATAGTCCTCCCTGCTTGCGAGGAAACTATCCTGCTTCCCCTTCAAATCCTTCATTGCCAATAGACTCTTCAAGTTCGGGAAACGACTGAACCCGCGGCCTCTTCGGGGGCTGACATCAAATCCCACATTAAAACCCCAGGTGCGGAAGTTCTTATACACATATTCCAGGCTCGCCTGGTCCTCCGATGAAAGGGGGAACTTGAAATCGACCTGGATCGTCTTGCGGATAGAAGCCAGATTTTCTGTGTAGGATTTATCATCGGCGGAAATATTTTCAAAGAAGCTTAGAATTTCATCCAAGGGTGCATCCGCGCCGGGAGACTTCCCCTCGGGCATCGGCCGGCTCAGCAGATTCGAGAGAAAGTGGGCGCGGGTGGGCGAGAGGTGAAAGACGGCTTTGTACATCAGGTGTTGAAGCATTGCCTGGCGCCGGATGTCCACAATGAAAGCGATTCTTGGGCGTAACTTTGCGATGTAGGTGAAATTCTGCTCCGGCCCAACGCCGATATAGGCGCCGCCCGTGGATCCCAACTCCTGCATTTTGGCCACTATGGTCAGATAGGAATCCTCGCTGGAGGTAAAGTTGTCCGAGAAAAAGTACCCCCCTTCTTCGGAGAAATCGCGTATCATGCGCGAAAATTCCTCAGCGGACAAAGCCTCCATATCGGCTGGAATCGACAGCGGAATGAAAGCCGCTATAAGGAGGATTGCAGCCCCGTAGCTCAGCAACCGTGTTCTGTATATTTTCATGAAGATCCCGTAATGTTCACTTGCCCGATTGAAATCAACGTAGCGCAATGCCATCATTCTACCACTGACGGCCCGGAGGAAGATCTCGAAATTTCCATGAGTTCAATTTTTGAATGGCTTTTTAAATATCGACCGCTTCTGTACGAAAGGGGAACTATCGGTTTTGATCCTCTGTGGCCTTCATATGTCAGCTGGATTCTTTTTGCCGCGGCCCTTTTGATTCCCTATCTGCTGTATCGCCGCTCGGCAGGCGTGATCCCCAATTCCTGGCGGTATGGATTTACGGCGCTCAAAGTCTCTTCATTGCTTGTGATCCTGCTGATTGCCCTGCAGCCGGTACTTCGTCTCCATGCCGCGATCCTGCAGCAGAATTATGTCGCGGTCGCTTACGATTACAGCAAAAGCATGGAAATTCAGGACGGAGCCGACGGACAATCGCGCCTGCAGATAGAGAAGCATATTCTTCGTCCTGTCGACAATCCCGTGCTTGAAGCGCTCGCCTCGAAATTCAAGCTTCGGTATTTCCGTTTTTCCGGCTCGGCGGAACGGGCGGAGGCCTTCCCGGGTGAATCCCGGCGCGGCGATATAACGGATCTGGAGCGAAGCCTGAACCGGATTTCGGACGAATTGGCAACTGTTCCGCTCGCCGGCATTGCTTTGATAACGGATGGCGCGGACAACCGCTCGAAGGATCTGGACGGGCTTATATCCAAATTTCGCGCGCGCCGGATTCCAATCTATGTCATTGGCGTCGGCTCCGATCATTTTCTCAGAGATGCCGAAATCCTGAGCGTCACCGCCCCCCGGACTGTCCTGAAGCATACGGCAGTGGAAGCCGAGGTTTCGATACGCGCGGAGGGATACGCCGGGCAGCGCGCTAAATTAACGGTAACCGGCCAGGGCCGGCAACTGCAAAGCCAGGGAATCGTATTGGGCGGTGACGGTGAAGTCAAAACCTACAAGGTAAACCTTAGCGAGCAGAGCGACGGCCCGCGGATTTTTCAATTCCGCCTGGAGCCTCTCCCCTCCGAAACCGTCCTGCAAAACAACGAAAAAACAGTCCTGCTGAGGGTTGAAGACACGCAGCCAAAAATCCTTTATGTGGAGGGAGAGCCTCGCTGGGAGTTCAGCTTCCTGCGGCGCGCGGTTTCCACCGACAAAAATCTGCGTCTGGTGACGCTGCTGCGTCAGGCGGACGGAAAATTTCTGCGTCAGGGGATTGAGTCCCCCAGCACTCTCGAGAAAGGTTTCCCCGTCAATAAAGAAGAGCTCTTCAAGTACCAGTCCATCATCCTGGGGAGCGTGGAGGCAAGCTTTTTTACGTTTGATCAACTGCGGATGGTTTCGGATTTTGTCAGCCGGCGAGGGGGCGGATTCCTTATGCTGGGCGGAAGAAGCTCTTATGCTCAAGGGGGATACACCAATACACCGCTCGAAGATGTGCTCCCGCTTTACCTCAGGCAGGGAACGGGGACGATCCCGGGATTCCAGAACCTGAAATTCAAGGTCCGCCTGAGCGATTATGGAGCGCAGCATCCCATTTGCCGCCTTTCCACGCCGCAGGATCTGAATCGCAAACGATGGGAGGGAGCCCCGGACCTGATCGGATTCAATCCAACCGCCGGACCAAAACCGGGCGCAACCGTGCTCGCGCGCGGAAGCATGCCGGAGCATGGCGGCCAGAATCCGGCAATCCTGGCTTACCAGCGGTTTGGAAGAGGCATGGCAGTGGCATTCACAACCGATTCCAGCTGGCGCTGGCGGATGGAACAGGATCACGCGGACAGCTTTCACGAGCTTTTCTGGCGCCAGATGCTTCGCTGGATCGTAAACGATGTCCCGGATCCCATAACCGTATCAACGGAGAGGCCGTCCTATTCCCCGGACGATACCGCCATAATAAAAGTGGAAGCAAATGACGAGTCCTTTCAGCCGCTTAAAAATGTCAAGTTGTCGGCTCATGTTAAAGCGCCGTCGGGACAGACCATACCCGTGGAATCAACATGGGAATTCGAAAAAGACGGACGCTACTCCGGAGCTTTCAAACCTCAGGAAGAAGGTGTTCACGAAGTCGTTTGCGAAGTTTTTCAGGGAAACAAAAGCCTGGGAAGCGGAAAAGCCTATTTTCTCGTCGCGGAATCAACGGAAGAATTCCACGGGGCTTCTCTTAACTCGGACCTTCTCCGCCGCCTGGCCTCTGAGACCGGGGGCCGCTACTATTCGAGCAGCAATTTGAATACCCTGGCCGAGGATATCGCATATACGGATAGGGGGGCATCTCGCCTGGAAGAAAAGGATTTATGGGACATGCCCTTTCTATTCCTGCTTTTGATCGGCTTGATCTCAACCGAATGGTTCTTCCGAAAACGCAAGGGTCTGCCATGATTTCATCCCATGCCGGTCACAGTTCAAAAGCAGACGGAGGCATTTCAGCAGAAAGAAACCCTTTGTTGATGATGCCGGCCGTCAAACAGGAGGTGTCCGGAATCCGGAGAGCGCTGTCGACCGTCGTCAGCCGGAGTTGGGTGATTTTTGCGGTTGTTCTGGCTTTAGCCGCGTGCGCCCGGACAGTATCCGGAGCGGGCGGCGACGGCAGGTACGCGATCCTGCTGGCCGGAAAGGCCAACGATCCACAACTGCAGAAAAGGTATCTGGAAGGGATCCGAAAGCTTTACTCCCTGCTCATTGGCCCGCTTGGATTTCCGAAGGACCAGGTCACGGTGCTGTTGGACGATCCTCAAATGGACCCAAATCTGATACAACGCCAGTCGACACGCAAAAGCCTCGAAGAAGCCTGCCTGGACCTTGCCAATCGAGCAAAGGAGGCAGATCTGGTTTTCGTTTTCATCGAGGGCCATGGCAGTTATGACGGAAGAACGTACAAACTCAATCTTGTCGGCCCCGATCCCACTGCCCCGGAGCTTGCCTCAATCCTCTATTCAATTCCCGCAAAGCGTTTTGTCGTGGTTAACGCGACGAACTGCAGCGGAGGCAGCCTGCCGGCGCTCTCCGGAAAGGAAAAGATAGTCTTAACGGCGACAAAAAGCGGAATGGAGAATAATCTGACCCACATGGGCGAGTATTTCGTCGAGTCCCTGGAGAATAATGCGGCCGATTCCAACAAAGATGGCCGCGTATCCATCATGGAGGCCTTTTTCTTCACAAGCCAAAAAGTGGAGGATCATTATAAAAACCAGGACCATTTGCAGACGGAACACTCCATACTGGATGACAATGGGGACGGTGAGGGCCATAGCAACCCGGGCCCCGAAAGTGAAGACGGCCTGCTTGCCCGAACTACCTTTTTCGACGACGGTTCCGGGCTGGAAGCCTCAATAGACAGCGGCCCCGAACAACGGAAACTCGAGCTCGAGGCCAGAGAAATGGAGAGGCAAATCGAGGCTTTAAAATACAGCAAAGCCGAAATGCCTCAGTCTGACTATGAAAAGAAGCTGGAAGAACTGCTGCTGAAATTGGCGCGAATCCATGCAAAGCTGCAAAAATAAAACTGCCGATAACGGTCGAATCCTTCTCGCCGCGAATGTATGCATTCTGCTGGCAAGCTGTCTGGCGTTTGCCTGGCGGGCGGCGGGTGAAGATAGTCTGTCGAAGGGCAGATCCGCTCTGCGAACCGGAAAGTACGCCGAAGCCGCGCAGTTCTTCGAATCGGCCCTGAAGGAGGAACATAATCCCGAGCAAGGTCAATCGGGCCTGCTGCAGGTGCTGCGCATTACAGGGAACTATAAGGACGCCGTAAAGCGTTTAGGGCAATTTTTGCCGGCGAGTGCCGGTTCGGCTCCTCTGCACCTCGAAGGAGGCCGGATCTATGGAGCGATCGGGGATTACGCCAAAGCCGAATCCTTTCTGAAGAGGTCCTTGTCCCTTGCGTCAAATCAATCCGCGGTACGCACGGACGCCATGCGGGCTCTCGCGGAACTGCTCGAGGACTCCGGACGGAGAGACGAGGCGCGCGGGCTGTGGGACGGGCTGATCGGAGAATACCGCAAAGGAAAAGTTCAAGGGAGCCGGCCCCTGGGGAATGTCGCGGTTGCGGCATGGCGAAAAGCCCTTGTTTTCGATGCCAGAGACATATTCCTCGATGCAACGGATCCGAAACTTGGGGAAATTTCGCCGGAGGTGCTGGTTGATTTCGGCAATCTCTTTCTGGAAAAGTATAACGCCACGGAAGCTATGGTGTCGTTCAAGGATTGCCTCCAGATCAACGAGTCCTACCCGGACGCGCTTGTCGGCATGGCCCGGGCCAAAAAATACACGAATGACTTCGAAGTTGAAGCGTATTCGAGAGCTGCGCTCAAGATCAATCCCAACCTGGTTGCGGCCCGAAACCTGCTGGCTGAGCTGGCCCTGGATGCGGAATACTACGGGGCCGCGCTCAATGAGATCCACGCCGCCCTCGATGTAAATCCCGCAGACCTGGAATCTCTCAGCCTGCTGGCCGTCTACCATTTCATTCTTGGAAACACCGCAGCGTTCGAAGCGACGGAAAAGAAGATACTGGCTGTCAATCCCCGGTACGGCGGGCTTTATCGCGTGCTCGCAGAAAGCCTGGTTTCGAAGACGAAATACCAGGAGGCCGTAAGTTTCAGCCGGAAAGCCATTGCTCTGGACCCCGAACTCTGGCCCGCCTACGTGAATCTGGGCATGAACCTCACGCGCATCGGAGATCTGGACGGGGGGCGAAAAGCAATGGAACAGGCCTTTGAGGGGGACCCGTTCAATGTCTGGGCGGCCAACTCGTTGGATCTGCTTGATCAGATGGATACGTTTGTTCAAGGCGAAAGCGATCATTTCCGCTACCGGATGGCCGTAGAAGATAACCCTGTTCTTGCATCCTATGCTTCCAGGCTGGCTGAGGAGGCCTATGAAAAACTCACCCGGCGGTATGAATTCCACCCCCGGGGGCCGCTTTACGTAGAAATATTTCCCGATCACAAGGGATTCGCAGTCCGTACGCTCGGGCTGACAGGTTTGGAGGGGGCGCTGGGTGTCTGTTTTGGGAAGGTGATCGCCATGGATTCGCCCCGCGCGCGGGAAGCCGGGACCTATAATTGGGGAACGACTCTCTGGCACGAATTCACCCACGTGATAACACTGCAGATGACCAACTACAACATTCCGCGCTGGTTCACCGAGGGTCTCTCGGTTTTCGAGGAGCGCAGAGCCCGGCCGGGGTGGGGAGACGGCATCGATCTGTCATTTATTAAAGCCTACAAGGAAGGAAAGCTCCTGAAGGCGAGCGAACTGAGCCGGGGATTCACTCGCCCGGAAAATCCGGGACAGATTGCGCTCGCCTATTTGCAGTCGTCTCTTGCCTGCGAATGGATGGAGGAGAAATATGGCTTTGAAAGCATAAAACAATCCCTCCGGCTCTTTGCGGAGAACAAGCCCGCCGAAGAAGTTTTTCTTCGCACTCTGGGATTAAATGCCAATGCAATGGATGAGGCTTACGCGCGGTATGTCGATTCACGCGTTAAAGAAATTGCATCGCGCATCGATGTCGGGACCGGAAGCACCGAGGCTGTCGGGAAGGTAACCGAGAGCAGGGACAAGAGTTTTCTTGAGCAAAAGCTGAGGGATGCACCCGATGATTTCTTCGCCAACCTTCATTTGGGCGCGCAGCTTCAAAATGAGGGGGAGTTCGAGGACGCGGAAGTTTATTTGAGGAAGGCCCAGAAGCTTTTCCCCCAGTACGCGCAACGGGGTAATCCGTACCAGTTGTTGGCGCAAATGTACCTCGAGAGGAAGAGGGAAAATGAAGCGCTGGATCAGCTCGAAAAATGGATCCGCCTGGACGGCGACTCGAGGGAGCCTCTCATCAAGGCGGCAGATATCTACGGCAAGCGGAAAGACTGGGTTTCCCTTGTCAGAGTGCTGGAACGCTCCATCTATATTCATCCGTATGATATGAAGACGCAAAAAGAGCTGGGTGAAGCATTGCTCAAGATGGAGGATTGGGAGCCGGCAATCGCTGCATATCAAACGCTGGTCGCACTCAATACCACGGACCCGGTCGAAGCGCACCTGGATCTCGCCGCGGCCTTTTTCGCATCGGGCAATATGAAGGCGGCAAAGCAGGAGACCTTGCGGGCCCTCGAAATCGCGCCCTCCTATGGCAAAGCGCAAAGACTGCTTTTAAAGCTTAGCGGAGACGTTACCGAATGATGAATGGCAGCGCGCCCCACAAGAGAAGTTCGCTCCTTTCCGTCCGGCAATTGTGCCTTCCGGTTGCTCTGTCCGCGGCGTTTTTGCTTTATCTGGGAGCCCAGGAGAGACAGGAATCCCCGATCGATGAAAGCAAATTTACTTTCGGGCGCGTATTTTTTGAAAGCCGGTTGGGGGGCTCCTTTTTCGGACGGATGGGCCGCGGCAGCGGTCCGCCGTGGAGTCACGACTGGCCCCGGTCGGAAGAGCATTTCATGAAGATATTGGCGGAAGTGACAAGGGTGAATGTAAATCCCTCCGGTCACATTATTTCGTTTCAGAGTGACGAGTGTTTCAGGTTTCCGATCGCGTACTTATGTGAAGTGGGATTTATGGACTTGTCGGACGATGAAACGCGCAGGATGGCGGAGTATCTCCTGAGAGGAGGATTCCTGATTGTGGACGACTTCCGGGGAGAGCGCGAATTGATGAATTTCCGCAATCAGATGAAACGGGTTTTCCCCGATCGTTCTCTCGAGGAGGTGCCGCGCACACATCCGATCTGGACCTGCTTCTACGACATCTCCAATCTGGCGATCGAGCCGCCCTACTCCAGAGATCTCGTCCCGCAATATCTGGGCATAAGTGACGACAATGGACGGTTGATGATGATAGTCGATTACAACAACGACATTTCCGAATACTGGGAGTGGTCGAACGATCCCATGATGCCCATCGATCAGTCGAATGAAGCCTACAAATACGGGATTAATTATGTAATGTATGCTTTAACGCATTGATGATTTTACGGATTGCAGACTGCAGGTTGCACCCTGCTTCCGTCACCGGAACTGAAAGGAACCGCACCCAATGGAACAGCAGAACGTCGTAGATGACTCTCAATTAGTGGAAAGACTGAACGCCGGACACCGCGATATCTTGAGAGAAATCCGGAAAGTCATCATTGCCCAGGATGAGGTTATAGACCAGGTTATGATATCCCTGATGGTCGGGGCACATGCCATGATCACGGGAGTACCCGGCCTGGCAAAAACCCTTCTCATCAAAACTCTCGCGCAGGCTCTCGGCCTGAATTTCAAAAGGATCCAGTTCACCCCCGATCTGATGCCGGCCGATATTACCGGAACCGATATTATCCAGGAAGACGTTGCCACGGGAAAACGCGGGCTTGTGTTCGTAAAGGGACCGGTTTTCACAAACATACTTCTTGCCGATGAAATCAACCGGACACCACCCAAAACGCAGGCCGCGCTTCTGGAAGCTATGGAGGAACTTCAGGTAACGATCCAGGGCGTCACCTATCCCATGGAGCGGCCATTTTTCGTGCTTGCCACGCAGAATCCGATCGAGTTGGAAGGAACCTACCCTCTTCCCGAGGCTCAGCTGGATCGTTTCATGTTCAATATTGTGATCGAATACCTGAAGGAAGAAGATGAACACGAGGTAGTAACCACGACCACGATGCCGCAGGATATTCACCTGGAGCAGACGGTCACGGGACGCGACATTATCGAGTTCCAGAAACTGGTGCGCCGCGTCCCTGCGCCGGAATCTGTGTCCCGTTACGCGGTGGCCCTTGTAAGGGCCAGCCGGCCGAGCCGGAACGGAAAACCGGATTTTGTCGGCGAATATGTCAGCTGGGGGGCCAGCCCGAGGGCTGCGCAGTACCTTATGCTGGCCGGCAAGGCGCGAGCGCTTCTTCATGGCCGGTTTAACATGTCGATCGAGGACGTTCAGGCTCTGGCCTACCCCGTGATGCGGCACAGGATATTGACCAATTTTCACGCCGAATCCGAGCGAATCACAACGGATGAGATTGTTCGCCGGCTTTTGGAAACGGTCCCCGTGCCGCAATCGGGATTAAAATCATGATGAATTTCGCGCGAATGCGGGCGCCGGAATTTTCGGTTTTCGTCATCCCCGATCCGTATTTCGCGTTGTGCAGAATATATGGCTGATTTTTCCGCCGCAATCCCGCAGTCCACGCGGTTCATTGATCCTCATACGCTGACGCGTATCGCGTCGCTGGAACTGGTTGCCCGCATGGTCGTGGAAGGCTTTATCTCGGGTCTTCACAGATCTCCCCATCTTGGATTCAGCGTCAATTTTGCGGAGTACCGCACCTACCGCCCGGGCGACGACATCAGGAAAATCGACTGGAAAGTGTACGGGCGCACCGACCGGCTTTTTGTCAAGGAATATGAAGGGGAAACCAACACGTCGATTCACCTGATCCTGGATTGCAGCCGGTCCATGGACTATCGGAACCAGGGGATCCGCAAGCTCGAGTATGGACAATTTCTGGCCGCATCTTTGGGCTATTTTGCCTTCAAACAGAGAGATGCCGTCGGCTTCATATCCTATGACAGCGACATCATCGACTATGTCCCGGCGCGGACCAGCATCGGCCATTTGAATACCGTGCTGCATGCCATTGAGAGAGCCCGCCCCGGGGAAAGCACCGATTTCTATAAAACACTGGTGAATGTTTCGGACAGGCTTCGGCGGCGGGGTATCGTTGTCGTCATCTCCGACCTTCTGGACGATCCCGGCAAAGTGATGAGCGGATTGAGGCACCTCGCCTGCCGGGGAAATGACGTGATTGTCCTCCAAATACTGGACCCGGCCGAAATTCAGTTTGATTTTTCCGATGCGGCCCGGTTCGTGGATATGGAAACTCGGGCTGAAATGTATGTCATCCCCGACTATCTGCGCCAGGAATACAGAAAAGTGCTTGCCGGCCAGATCTCAAAGTATGAGAAGGAATGCCGCAGGGATCGCATGGATTTTGCGCTCATCGAGACTTCCAGCCCGCTGGACAAGGCTTTGTTCAACTATCTGGCCAGGCGGGAACAATTATACTGAGGACATCTGTCGGTAAAACGGTATGGCTTTTCTGAATCCATTCTTCCTGTTGGGCGGGTTGGCCGCAGCGGTGCCGATTCTGCTGCACCTGATAAGGCGGGAGAACGCCCGGAAGATCGAGTTCCCTACCCTGATGTTTCTTCGCAAGATCGATAAAAAAACCATCCGCTACCAAAAACTGCGTCATCTGCTCCTGCTCCTATGCCGCATCCTGGCATTTCTGTGCATAGTTTTCGCGTTTATGCGCCCCTATCTCGAAAAGCCTCCCGCTTCCGCGGCTGTCGCGGGAGGAACCGCCACAACGCACGTCCTGGTGCTGGACAACTCCATGAGCATGAGTTATCAGGATCGCTGGGACAGGGCCAAAAACGCCGCTGCGGAAATTGTGCGGCAATCGGGCGCGTGGGATAAATTCGCCGTCCTCGAGTTTTCAGACAGAACCGAAATTCGAGCGGAACTGACCGGCGACCGTACAACTGTTTTGAAAGAGATCTGGAATGCTTTGGAGCCGGGCGACCAGCCGACACGATACGCGCAGGCGCTCAGAATGGCGGAAGAAATCGCCCTGAGGGCGGGAACGGGAAAACGCGTCATTCACCTGATTTCCGATTTCCAGAAAAGCGCCTGGACCGACGAAGAACGTGAATTGCACCTCGGCGCCGGCGTAGACCTTCAATGCGTGGATCTCGGATCGGATGAATTCAGCAATCTGGCGATCCGGAATGTTCATGTCACCGGGGCGGACCCAACGGGTGCGTCAACCTTGCTTATCAAGGCTTCCGTCGTGGCGTTCGGAGACAGAGACCGCGAAAATGTCCGGGTTGGCTGCAAAGTGGATGGCCGCGCAATTTCGGAAAAATCCGTTCATGTCGCCGCAGGAAGCTCCGGGGAAATCGAGTTCCAGGTCCCGGGCCTCGCTCCGGGGGAGCATTCCGTGGTTCTGGAAGCCGAAGACTCCTATCTTGTTAAAGACAACCGTTTTTACATGACAATCGACATGCGGGGAAAGACACCCGTAGTCGTGGTCGAAAACCCGGAAACCCGCGGCCGACGTTCGTCCGGCTTTTTCCTGGCCAAAGCTTTGAACGTGGATCGTTTGTCCCTGTATCAAGTCAAAATCGTTTCGCCGCAGAAACTGGATGTTCCCGGAAAGCTCCTCATCTGGAATGACGTCCCGGCGGGCGCCTCGGCCATACAAAAGCGCCTCGAGGATTTTGTCCGGAGCGGCGGGGGAATTATCGTCGTACTTGGGGACGCAACAAAGCCTTCCGAATTTAATCGCGGATTTGGGGCCTGGCTCCCCGTCGGAATAAAAGAGACCTGGTCCGGGAAAAAACGCTCGGGAGCAGGGCCGGCCGAAGATTTTGCGATGATAACGTATGTACAGACAGACCACCCGATCTTTCAACCTTTTGGCAAACCCCATTCGGGCAACTTCTCCAACGCAAAATTTTATAGATACTCCCGAATCACCGCTGATTCCGGATCCGAGGTTTTGGCGCGCTTCGACAACGGCGACCCCGCTCTGGTTTCAACCGGTGTGGGAAAGGGGCGCGTCCTGATTTATGCCTCCTCGGCTGACGACACCGGCAACGACCTCCCCCTGCGGGCGGTGTACGCTCCCCTGTGGCAGCAGATGCTGCGCTATCTGGAAAGCTTTGAGGGACAACGCGACTGGCTGGAAATAGGGGATGTGATCGATCCGAGAAAGGTTTTGTCTGAAAAAGCATTTCGCCGGGGCGAGGAGGAGCCGAATCCCGGAGAAGCCATCGCCGTACTGAACCCTTCGAAGCAGCGTTTGGAGCTGTCGTCCGGATCTGAAAGCCTTGTAACGGAAAAGGCCGGTTTTTATGAAATTCGCGCCATGGGAAGAAACGTCGCGGTAGCCGTCAATACAATGCCGGCGGAATCGGATTTGACGCATCACGGTGCGCGGGAAATGACGACTGCGTGGAGCTCAGACACGCGTGAAGTGTTCTCTGAAGCCGAACGTCCCGGCGCCGAGGAACAGGGCAGAAACCAGCGAATCTGGGTTTTCCTTCTTTGGGCGGCTCTGCTATTTTTAATATCAGAGTTGCTTTTATCCAATGGAGCACCGAAGGCATCAAGTGACAAAGTCCGGAAAGCGACGGCCTTGAATTCGTAATTCGGAGCATCCCATGAGTTCCTATGAGAGCCTTTTAGCCAGAGTCCGGCAGGTGCGAGCACGCTGGCGCGCTCAAGTCCTGGTTCAGGGAATCGCGATTTCCCTGGCCTTCACTGCCGCCATGCTCGTTCTGGGCGTCTGGGGCGCCGACCTCTTCGGGTTCAAACCGGCGGCCGTCTGGTTTTTTCGCTTCCTGACGGGCAGCACGGTGCTTTGTATCGCCTGGTACTTCATTTACTTGCCGATGCGTGTGCGCGTCGACGATGTTGCCGTCGCCCAATTCATTGAAGAGAAATATCCGCAGCTGGAAGACCGGCTCGTTACTGCCATTGAGTACGGGAACCGTAAGACGCCGGACTCAGGCATGATCGATCTTCTCATCCGGGACGCGCTGAAACAGGTGTCGCGCGTTGATTTTTCGATATTCCTGAACCGGCAACGCCTGGCCGCTTTCGGAATTCTTGGTTTCGGGGCTGTCCTGATGCTTTTCGCCCTTTTGACCTGGGGCCCGTCCTTTTTCCCCCGTGGTTTCAGCAATCTGTACGCTCCCTGGACCGGCGCATCACACGGTTTTGCCATGACGATAAGGGTTTTACCCGGGGATATTGAAATCGTCAGGGGGAGCGATCAGTTAATTGATGCGAAGCTGGTAGGCTTTGAGTCCGCGAATGTCCGTCTGTATCGGCAGGTTGCGGAAACCGATCCGTGGGATGCCACAACCATGGAGACGGATCCGCGAGGCGGTTCTTTTCGATACCTCCTCGTCGATGTCCGGACTTCGCAGCGCTATTTTGTCGAATCAGAGGGAGTACGCTCTCAAGTCTACTCTCTGCGGGTTGTCGATCAAGCGAACGTGGAGAGAATCGATCTTACCTACAATTTCCCGGCCTACACAGGAATGTCGCCTCAGGTTGCCGAGGACGAGGGCGACATAAAGGCGTTGAAGGGAACAAGGCTGGATCTCAGAATTCGCCTCAGCCGTCCGGTGCAATCCGCCCGCCTGCTGTTCAATGACCGGTCAAAACTCGATCTCAGCCCAACCGGAGCCGGAAATTTTGCCGGAAGCTTCGTTCTTCAGCATTCCGGATCCTATGTGGTCCAGGTTACGGAATCCCGGATCGGGGACCATGCGGCATCTCCGGAATATGACATCGAGACGGTTGAAGATGAAGCGCCCAAAGTTACCGTCACCCGGCCCATGAGAGACCTGCGCGCCACCAGTGTGGAAGAGGTGTTCTCCGAGATGAGGGCGGAAGACGATATCGGGTTGGGTAAACTGGAGCTGCGCTTTTCGGTCAACGGCTCTCCTGAGGAGATCGTCAGCCTTTATCGTGGAAAACCTCAGGAGCGGTCCGTGACCGCCTCTCATACATTTTTCCTCGAAGACCTCGGGCTGCAGCCGGGCGATTTGATTTCCTATTACGCAAAAGCCTGGGACCGCAATAGCGTCACCGGGCCGGCAACTTCCAGTTCCGACATCTATTTCATTCAGATCCGTCCCTTCGAACAGAATTACAGCCAAAGCCAGCAGCAACCCATGCCCGGGAGCGAAGGCGGCGAGCAACAGGAAGCACTCAGCCGGCAGCAGAAGGAAATCATCAGCGCGACCTTTAAACTGATCCGCGAAAAGAACCGGATGGAGTCAAAGGAATACCAGGATAGTCTGAAATCCCTGGCTCTTGTTCAAAGCCGCCTGCAGGCACAGGCACAGGGACTGGTGGACCGTCTCCAACGCCGCGAGGCCGCTCAGGCGGACCCTGAATTCGAGAAGCTTGGGGAGTATTTGAAAAACGCCGTCAAAGAGATGGAAAGGGCTGCGGCGGACCTGGGAGCGCAGAAGCCGGATAATGCCCTGCCCCCGGAGCAGAAATCGCTGCAGCAGCTTACGCGCGCAGAAAGCCTGTTCCGGGATATTCAGGTGTCCTTTTCCGCCCAGAGTTCCGGAGGCAGCGGTTCGCAGGACGGGGCGGAGGACCTGGCCGATCTGTTCGAGCTGGAATTGAACAAACTGAAGAACCAGTATGAAACCGTGCAGCGCGAAGAACGGCAGGAGCGGGATCAAAAGGAGGATGAAGCCCTGCAGCGGCTCAAGGAATTGGCGCAACGCCAGCAGCAAATAAACGAGAACAACCGGATGAGGGCGCAGCAGGGAGGATCTCCGTCCTCTTCCCGGGCGGGCAGCGCTCAAAGCCAGCAGCAGATCATGGAGCAGGCAGAGCAGCTTCGGAGGCAATTGCAGAGGCTGTCGCGGGAGCGCAGTTCCCGCCAGCTGGACGAAGCCGGCAAACGGATCCAGAAGGCGATAGAGGAAATGAAAGAAGCGCTCAAGGATTCCCAAAGCAGAAGCGGGGCCGAACAGAGCGCGCGGGGGCAGCGCGCGTTGCAGCAATTGAATGAAGCGGCCGGCGGGTTGGCTCAGGGAAAGCAAGCCGCAATCAAAGAAAGCCTGGACCGGGTGGCGGAAGAATCCGGAAAGCTGGTGAAACAACAGGAAAAGATACAGGAGGAACTGGATCGCCTTGCCCGGCAAATGCCTAAGCCCGAGTCTCCGGAAGAGGCCATTGAGCGCAGCAAGGATCTCGTATCCAGCAAAAATGAACTCAAAGAGCGGCTCGACAGCCTTGAAAGCCGCATACGCGATCTTTCGAGACAGGCGCGAAAAACCGAGAAGCCGGCGAGCAGCGAGCTTGCAGAGGCCGCCGAAACGATCCGGGACAGAAGGCTATCCGATCGTATACAGGAAGGCAACCGGCTGATCCGGAATGGATTGTATGAAAGCCAGAAGCGGCGCGAGGACTTCATTCACGAAGGCCTGGAGGAAGTTCAACAAAAGCTGGAAGCCGCGAAGAGCCGCCTGGGAGAATCAGAGGAAGGAAGGATTGAGGAAGCCGTCAATCGGGTCAGGCAATTGTCCGAAGGCCTCCAGTCGATTCAAAGGCGCATAAGTGAAATGCAGCGCGGGAGGGGAGACCGTTCCGACATGCCGCAGCAGGCACAGCAGGGATCACAGCAGGGGGAGGGGCAGAGCCTCCGGCAGACTCCCTCCGGACAACAGGCACAGAACAGACAAGGCGCCCCGGCGGAACGGGGGCGTGAGGCGCAGGATCCGCAGGGCGGCAACGCTGATCCGGATGCGAGTATACGGGAACTCTCGGATAATGCTTCGGGCCCGCCTGCAGGAATCGGGCAACATCGAGACAATCCGGACAGTCAGCTGACTCGTGAGCTGGAACAGCGATTGACGGACGCCAGGGATCTGAGAGGACTGATGAACCGCAATCCGGATCAAATGCAAAGCCTCGAAGAGGTCATCGACGCGTTGAGGAGAAGCCGGAATGACCCCGATTACGGCAGTGCGGAGCAGATCGCTCTCCTGAAGGCGGCCATTGGGCAGCTGCGCACGGTTGAATCCGATCTGGCTCGAGACCTGGAACGCCTGAAGCAGATCGAAGAGTATTTCGTCGGGGGAAATGACGAAGCACCGGAAGCCTATCGTAAACTGGTGGAGGAATATTATAGGTCCCTCGCAGAAACCAAATAGGAAGCCCGATTGGGATATAACTTGATAGTCCCCCAATCGAACCGCTCTGGAGAGCGGTTCTCACGAAAAAGCTTTATGGGAATTCTGCCGAAAGCTAAGGGAGCAGGCTGAAGACCGGGGTGAGCCGCTCTGCGGTCGATGGGCCGCCGTGTGTGAAACCGGAACCATCCGGGGCGAGCCGGAATCCGTGATCGCCATAGATCAGCACCGGCCGGCCGGGATCGAGCCGCTGGATGATCTTGTGGAAAGCCACCTCAAGCTCCGCCCGAACGAGCTTTTTCAGATCCGCAAAACTGAGCTTGCGCTCATGGATCAGGCTGTCCACGGCATCGATCTTTTCGAAAGGCTTCGTCAGATCCCCTCCGATCAGTCCCAGGTAGAATGCTTCGGTCGACGTCTGCCGAGAAACGGCTGCGTACTCTACCGAACTCAACTTCCAGCCGGAAAAACAATCAGGCAGGATGGACCGGACGGTCCCGGTCAGCGGGATTCCGAGACAATCCACCACGATCCATTGAAAATCCATGCGGGACTGAAGCAAGCGGACAAGGTCGTCGGGAGCCTTTTTCAATTGGATCGTTGCGAGTCTGTCCAAGTGGGGCAGCCAGAGCTGCGGGCGAAGCTTCAGAAAACGGCCGGATTGCTCGTAAAGGCAGGCAAGCAGTCCGGCAAGCTCCTCCACGCTGCCGGGTTGATTGGGCTCCAGCAAGTCCAGCGCCGCGGCGACAGCACCGGATGACGGCCTCGGCGCGGGCGCGCGCAGTAACCCGCTCAGAAGCATTTCCAATATCCTAAGGATCGCCGGCTCGCCCAGTTCCATGTTCTCAATATTGAGCAGGCTCTGCTCGCTGACCCACTGCGGCTGGATCAGCCGCGGAATGATGGCACGCTCGGCGGAAAAAAGCCCTTTGGGCAGAGGACATTTATGCCGCAGAGCCTGTTCACAGCACCAGGCGGCAAGGTCTTCGCGCTCGGGTGTCTCCTCGAACCGGAAAGAGATGCGAGGCCCGTAGCGGTCCAGGAATTGATCCAGGGCCCGCATCAGGGCCGGCTTTTCCCAGACACGCTGGTTCAGCAGGTCTATCAGCGGCCTGGCCTCAACCGGGTGGACCAGATTAAGGCCCGAAAAATGCTGGTCAAACAGCGCCAGGTTTTCCACCTCGGGATATTCCGTCTTGCCTTCAAGGTAGGAGAGTGTGCGCGTATTCATCTCCAGACCCTGATCGGCCCAGACTTTCACCTTGGCCTTGACCGGGTCCTGCTGAAAGAAGAGCGTCAGCTCTCTTTCCAGGCTGCCGGCGGCGTCTTCAAACCGGCTCAGAATGGGCTGCAGGGGATTGTTGGCTCCGTCGTACCCGCACCGGCAGACCGGCTGGAAATCCAGGGGCGCCAAGCCGGAGCATCGCGCAGCCCTGGCTTCGGAAACAGCGGATTCAAGCATTCGGACAGTGCCGCCGGCTCCCAGGTGGCGGCTGCGCGCGACCATAGGGATTTTATAAGTCCATATTGGATGGGCGTTCAGGCGTTTCCACATTTGATCGTGCTGGGCCTGGTACCACTCCCGGTAGTCCTGGTAAAAGGTCTGAGCCTTATGTAGCCAGGATTCCAGCGCTTCCGGCTGCGCCAGGGAAGGAGGCGGGCCGAGGGATTCGGCGCGGGCAGCTATTTGAGGATTGGAACATTCCGATACCGCCGGATAGCCGAAAAGATGGCGGTAGCGCCGGGTCTCCCTCAAAAGCCTCTCGAACCGGGCGGGCATCGACGCCAGCTCGTTGGCTTCGGCAATAAAGCGGGCCGGCGAACCGATCTCAAAAAGAAAATGCTGGAATCCCTGAAGCTCGTGTTCCCCTTTCTCCAGGGCCAGCCACTGCGTAATCAGCTTTTCTATCTGGGCGATCAGCTCTTCCGCCTCGCCCTGTGATTTCAGCCCTGCGGCAAAATCGCCCAGCTGGTCGCGGTTTTTGGCGCCAATCCTGCGCAGCTGCTCCAGGGCTCTTTTTTGCGCCAGGACGCTCCACTGGCGGGGGACCGGGATGCGGAATCCCTCGCACAGAGACTGCAGATCGCGCAGCTGGGATAAATTCAGTGCGCGCCCGGGAAGAATTTTGTCGTACTGCAGCGGAAAAATCAGGGTTTCGTAGGTCTCGCGGTACGAGTGCTCTCCCTTGACGATATCGATCTCTCCCTGGATCAGAAGCAGGATCAGCAGCAGGTGGATCTGATCGGGCGTGAGTCCGTAGACCGGGGCGCTGAGGTGCTGGTAGACGCGTTCGGGAGTGGGCTGATGGTCCAGAAGCGGCGTAAGCAAACGGACCAGGTCGTGATTATCCAGCTTCTGGTTTACGTGGTATTCGGATCCCCTTCGCTGCATGAGTCCCATGGGAACCAGATAGGCTTCGCGGATCAGCTTCACGTAATCCGGAGCCGCCTCGGCGCCAAGATCTTGTTCGGAGGCGAACTTCATGAACTGACGGTATGCCTCCTTGGGAAGCGGGCCGTGGACGGGGGCGAACTGCTCGAAGAGCGGGTATGTCTGGCGCAGGATCCATTCTCCGCAGGTATTGAGCCATGCCGCATGGTTGCCCTGCATGGAATGGAGCGGCGGGACGGCCTTCGTATCCGACGGATCGTAAAAGCCGGCGTTGTTGTAAGCGTCGCGAACCAGGGAGTGAAACCACGAGCTTCTTGAAGCGATGCGCTCGGTGACGCGGGTCAAAACGCGGGCGGGCAACGGACGCTCCTTCAGGTCCAGGAGGGCCGACAGCTCCAGGATCTCCAGGTTAAGCTCGATCGGCCTCGGAAGGATCTTGTAGCAGTGCGTTCCCGCAGCGGGTGCTCCCCAGGGGAGGCCGATCTGGAGCGCCAGCCCTTCCGCCGGCTCTTTCGGTACGCCCTCTCCAAGATAAATCCTCAGGTCCCATTCATGAAAGTGCCAGCGCACCTTGCGGATGAGCCACCGCTCCCTGGGCAGCGTGAAAGGATTGAAGTCGGATTGCTCGAGCAGTGAAATCAGATTTTCAAAAACGAAGCTGCCGCGGTCTTTCAGCTCGTCGACGGTCCTGGAAAGCAGCTGCTCAAGGTGCTCTTTGCTGTCGTCCTCCAGGTCCAGGCGATAGCGGGAATCCCTGGACTTGATGAAGGCGCCCTGCGAGCACATGGTATCCAAAACCTTGTTTATGATTTCGCGGTTGCGCGCGGGATCGACGCTGGACACTTTGAAGAGCAGCCACTGGGCGGCCTCGTCGGCGCCGAGCGAGGTGCGCCGAGGAGAAAGGTGAACGAGGATCAGCAGCTTGAGCAGGCGCCATGAGAGTTCCTGCCTCTGCTTGTTCGGAAACAGCTCGGGCATGTGCTTTCGGAAGTACGGAAGAACTTTCTGGGCAATTGCCAGAAATTCCGGCTGCACTTCGAAAAGGTCGGCAAAATGATCGACGATGGCGTCGGGAGTGATGAGGTGGCCCCAGGGCTGATCAAGAAATGGGGGTATGCTGCGCGCCTCGTTCCCGAGGAGCTGGGTCAGGGCGAAATCGACAATCCCGCGAGCTTGCGAAAAACGGTCCCGGACTTCCTCCAGCAGCTCCAGGGTGGCAGGGTGAATGGGGTAGATCTCGCAGAAGAGGCCGTAATCCAGGGATTTCTTCGGGTACACTTCGCCGAGTTCCGAAGCCAGCTTTTCCACGGCCTGACGGTATGCGGGCTTTTTCCTCAGAATGCGTTCGGCGATCAGGTCTTTGACGTGCGCGGGAGTGAGCAGGAACCGTACGGGGTACCGGTCTTTGATTTTCCGGAACAGGTCGTACTCGATCTCTCCGGTATGCTCGATCTGCTCCTGCATGGCTGCGAGAATCCACAGCGGATGATCCTGAGCCCACTCGCCCATGAACTGCAAATACCGCAGATCCTCGTTGAAGCTCTGAGCAGTGGGTTTGGAGCGCAGGAATTCAGAAAGTTCGTCCAGGATCAGGACCACTCCTTTGGGATATTGACTCTCCAGTCGAAGCCATTTCTTCCTGCGATCGCCCGGATCCGGCGAAAGGGACAACTGTTCATCCAGTATGGATTCAAGGGATTGGGAGGCTTTGTAATTCAGGAGCGATACCGGCAGAACACTCAAGCCTCTGTTGCCGAAGGCGCCCTCACGAACCTGCTGGGTCAGATATGCCAGGAAATGGGATTTCCCCGAGCCGTAGTGGCCGATCAAAAACGCGCCGCAGCCGGTTTCTTTGGCAAGCAGAGCCTTAAGAGCTTTGAAATGCCGGCCGGTCTCCTCGGTTACGTAATAGCTGGAGCTGATCCAACCGGCGTCTGCGGACTGCAGATGATCGAGCCTGACGACGGTGGGCTGGGCGGCAACCTCGACATGGTCACGGATTTTCAATGGATACATCCCCTTAGCCAGTTTCCCTATCGTATCACAACCGGGGGATTGCGTAGCCTGTCCTCCTATTGTATGGCAAAATACCTGCAATCGGGGGTCGGGCGTGGTTAAAGCGTTTGCGGATACGCTCCAGCGCAACATGAAGCAGGCCCTGGCCGGCGGGGATCTGAGGGAAGCCGAATCGATACTGGCGCGCCTGAAAAAGGAGGACCCGCTCAGCGCGGCCACACGCGGATTAGAGCTGGAGTTTTACCTGAATTCGGAGCGTTTCGCGGAAGCCGATGCGCTTGCGGGGCAGCTTTGCCGGCTGTTTCCCGATTCCGCGCGAATCATGTTTCTGGCAGGCAAGCTGGCGTATCGACGGAAACGCTACGAAGAAGCGGAAGGCCGCTTCCGGGAGAGTCTGCGGCTTTATGCCGGCCCTCAGACGCAGCAGTGGCTGGGCAAAACGCTGACTCAGGAGGGCAAGTACGACGAAGCGGAATCCCTGTTGCATTTGGTGAAAGAACACAATCGGCACGCCTTGCTGGATCTTGCCTGGCTTTACGAGAGAAAGAACGACCTGGAAGCGGCATTGAAAGCGCTGGATGAATTTATCGCCGGGAATCCGGGCAACAGCTATGCGGAGGAGCAACGCTCGCGGATACGGGCCAAGAGGCTGGAGCCGGAGGAGCTTGTAAGCGAAATGGGCGCTCTTGCCGGCCTGGGAGAAGAAGTGCCTGCCGCGCTTTTCCCGGAGTTTGTCCAGAGGTTATTCGAGACCGGCCAAAGCCCGAAGGCGCGCGAGGAAATCATGGAGCGAATTCGTTCCATGGATGCCAGAACGGGCGTGCGCGTCGCGTGGGTTTGTTATCAGGCCCGGGCTTACGACCTTGCGTGCACGCTTTTTCTCGCGCACCTGGGAGCCAATAAAACCAACATCAAGTACCTGGTGGCGATGGAGGCGGCAGCCGACAAATGCAGCCGGCTCCCGGAAGTCGTAGCCGCGTACCACACTCTGCTTCCCCAGACCGGCCAGTTTTACGGGCGGTTGCGCTCGCTGACGCGCCGTGGAAAAATCTGAAAGGCGTTTGGGCCGGCTGCAGACGATTTGCCCTTGAAATAAAGCCCGGAAGACCTCAAAATTAGTGGCCTGTTGAATGCACCTGCATGGACCAGTGGCGACGTAGCTCAGTCGGTTAGAGCGTGGGATTCATAACCCCAAGGTCGGTGGTTCGATTCCACCCGTCGCTACCAAATTTCTCAGTAACTTACAGCGATCCGCAACTCCCATAAAAAATCCTGCGTGCCACTTTTGTGCCAAGGTCATCCCTGCCTCAATTTGCGTCCTTCCAGCACACGAAGAACGTTTTTTGATGCCGAGTCGGGACTGAACCTGGCGTAATGCTTTCTGGTAAAGTCGATCGAATGATGCCCAAGGACCTCGCTGATATAGTGCATTGGACACCCTTCCTCGGCGAGCTTGATTCCGAACGCGTGACGCAAGTCATGGATGCGCAGCTTTCGGTGGCCCGCTGACTTTCTGGCCCTCTCCCACGGAATCGACACCCCGTCGGATGTCCATGCCCGGAGCGTGTCCGGGTGATAGAAAACGGTATCAGCTTGCGCCGGCATCGCCGCGATTGCGCAGAGAGCGCTTTCGGTCAGCGGCACCAGGCGTGATCGGCCGTTCTTTGTGTTTGAATGAAATACTACCTGGGCCCGGGCAAAGTCGATCTGCGATCGGTCGAGAGTGATCGCCTCGCCTTTGCGGCACCCAGTCTCCCGAATGAATGTGAAGACAGGAAGCACCCGGGGATCAAGTTTGCTGAATATCTCGTCGATTACCGATTCGTCCGGTCGTTCTCCCACCCACTCGATTTCCCTGAGGTGGTCGATACGTTCGGCCGGGTTCTCTTCAAGATATCCCTTTTTCACAGCCCATCCCAAAACATGATGAAGAGCCGCAAGATTGCGATTGATTGTCTTGTTGTTAAGGTCTTGCGACTTCCTTGAGGCGATGAATTTCGCAATCGCCTGAGGTGTGATAGCGTCGATCGGAGTTGATCCGAAATTCTCCTTCAGAATCTTGAGCAGGCTTTTCTTTGTATCGAGACGACGATTGTATGGCAACACATGCAACTTCCAATACAGTTCACAGAAGTCCCGGAACAAGATTCCTTTACCTCCTTCCAGCCTGAGTTCTTTCCGGAGTTTACCCCAGATCCTCTCCTCGTCGGCGCATGCCACTTCGATCTTTTTGTTGATCTTAATGGCCGTGGCTTCATCGGGCATCTTCGTCCTGGTGCGAACACCATCCGGCCAGATTGTATCGATAAGCCAGTAACCGCGTTTTTCGTTCAATCGAACACTCACTTTGCTCCATCTCCTTTAAAAAGAGCTGGTCGCGGTGAGTTTTCGCGCGACGACATTATATGCTTGGGAAGGCTCTCAAGGTAAAGGTCTAAGTCCCTACGAAGATATATCCTGCGTTTTCCGTTGAGGTGCATTGTGTACGGGATATGTCCAGCCATCACGAGCTCACGGAAAGAGGTACGGTTTGTTCCGATGTATCGAGCTGCATCAAGCTCGTGCAAGGCCGCCGGCGGAGATGCCTTCGGCTGTTCGATTATGGGTACCAGAGCAAGGTTAGCGCCACTCATGATTATTTCTCCATTTGGTTCAAAAGGATCGCATTCAAATTCAGCGAATTGTTTTAAGTAAGCTTTCGATCGCCTGAACGGCCGATCCTGATTTGACATGACGCGGAGTGAAGTGGAGTACACGCCATCCAGCCATCACTGCGGCGTTGCCTTTTTCGGCATCACGTTCGAAACCGCTGCCCCGAACATGACGCCCGCGGTTGTAGATGCCGCCATCGATTTCCACAGCGACCTTATAGCGCGGCCAGGCGAAGTCGAACCTCCACCGACGCCAGGGATGGAATCGATATTCCCTCGCCGGCGCCGGCAGCCCGGATAGCTTGATGTGCTGTCCGAGCAGTTCCTCAAGATCACTCATACATCGCTCTATGCGGCCTAGAAGGCAAGTCCTTCATTAATATCGCCATCGGTGATGGTAGAGCCGAAAAAACGGGCGGCGCTGCGAGACAGGTTTGGGTCCGACCGCTTTCCAATCCAGACCACCTTGACGCTGCGTTTCCCGTTGTACTCTTCTTCCGTGGTCCCGAAGGCAATTTCCCGGCCCTCGATGTCGAGGCCGAGTTGGTACTCGATGTAGCTGGAATCCTTGAGCTGGTCCGGATCCACTCCGAGCACATCGAAATATCTCCGGGCGCGTTCGCGGTTCTTCTGCGTCAGCCAGATTACGAACGACGTTGGACCGTCCTCGCATTCGAGCATGACCTGGTAGCCGAGGGTCCCGGTTTGCGTTTCATAGAGCTGGGATCCCGGCGCTACGATTCCGTTGTATTTGACGTCGGCTTTTATGCTCATGCGACCTCCACTAGCTGAACCTTGCGGCTATCCTTGATCGTCTGCAGCTGCGAGAAGAGTTCGTCGCCAATTCGCGTTTTCTTACCGCTCGTGAGGCTCCATGCAGTCTGAAGTTGGCCAATTGTTTTCGCCGCTACCAATGCGGTGCGGATCTGTTCGAAGAGCTCTTTACGCTCGCGTTCAGCCTTTTCCCTCTCGGCTTCCTGCGCGCTGATGTCGATTTCGGCTGCTTCTTCGGGAGTGCCGAGCTTGCCCTGCTCGCCGCCGCAGAGGTATCGAACTACGGGAGCGATGGTTTCGTAAGTCGGCCAGAGAAATTCTTTGCCGGTCAGGATTCCGGAGCGGTCTTTCTCGAAAAATGCCTTGATGATGTATCCGCCCTTTTCATCACGTTCCGGGCACATGCGTCCGAGGACGTGCGGTTCATGCGGGGTCTCACCTTCGGCTTTTAGCTTCGTTCCGGTAACACGCATTTCACCGTCTTCATCCTGCTCCATGACGACACCTTCGCGGCCGCAGAGAATCGCATGAAAGGAGCCGTCGAGGAAAAGGGACATCAATCGCTTGTAGGGCTTCTTGATCTGCTGCCAGGCCTGGATCGGGATGCCGCCGTTCGGCAGCATCTTACCGTTGTAGGCGGCGCGTGCTGCTTCCCATAGATGGGTGATGCTGTCGATCACAAGCACGCCGTAGGTTTTCGGATCTAGAGCCTCGACCACTTCAAGTGTTTCCATGAGGCTCCGCGTAATTAAACGATCGAAGTCGAATGCCTTGGGATGGACAGTCCGTTCCGGGATATCCATCGCATAGAATTCCGATCCGCGCTCGGTATCCACAAACGCAACGCGCT
>CAYYTC010000044.1:0-42142 GCA_964474425.1 uncultured Acidobacteriota bacterium | reverse complement strand
GTGCCGCGCCTTTGGCGCTCATTTCCTATTCACCCATAAGCCCGGCCTGACGGCCCTTCGGGCCTAAGTTCTGAGTTTCGCGACAGAAACTAACTAGACGGAATTTCGGTTTCCGCGCCCCCTGCACCATTTTTCACCCGGATTTCCCATCCCTGCCGAAGCACTCTCCCTCATCCCGTCAGCCGGCTCACTTTTGTGACATAGGCATCCGCGTCTGTTTTCCGCTCCAGGCCGCCGCGCGTCATGCTCCGGATCACGCCGAAAACCTCGCGCTCCGGCCACGGACGGTCGAACAGCCCGAAAATCCAGCCGATGTTGCTGTAGGAATTCGGATCGCGGCCGTCCAGAAGGTACCGGTTGTTGAGTGCGAGCGCGTTATTGAAGGCTGCTTCGGGAGACCTGCTCCAGGCCAGGATCTGTTTTCCCCAGTACATCCGCATGTGGTTGTGCATGTAGCCCGTGTGCTTCATCTCATTCATGGCCGCGTTCCAGTAGGGATCGTGTGTTTGCGCTGCATCCAGTTCGGCCATGCCGTAGACATACAATCTCTTGTCGCCTGCGTGCTTCAGGAGGCTCGCCCGGGCCCATTCGGGCAGGCTGCTGAACCGGTCATAATCGGGGACATGGCGGACGAAGTTGAAGGACAGTTCCCGCCGCACGATAAATTCGTCCAGGTAGCTGTCCCGGTCGGTTTTTTCGCCGCTCGAGCTGCCGTAGATTTTGCGCGCGATGTATGCGGGCGAGATCTGCCCGAAGTGCAGGTAAGGGCTCATGTGGGATACAAACTCCAGATGGGGCTGGTTGCGGTTTTCGGCATAGCCTGCCAGGCGGGAACGCACAAAGCGGGCCAACCCGGCTTTGGCGGCCCCGGTTCCTCCCACGAACATGGATACGGGACGGACGCTTGTGTCGATGGACAGGGGACCGAAAACCGCAGCGTCATCGTCCAGATCAAGGCTTTTCAGTGCCAGGGAGCCGGAAGCAACGGCCGGATGGACCGGGCGTATCCCGTCAAGGAACAGGCGATGCAGGCGCATCACTTTGGGCCTGAAGGCCCGCGCGGAAGATTCGCGCTTTTCGCTGACGACATCCACCGGAACGATCAGGTCGCACTCAACCTGTTCTACAAGACAACGCGCTTCACGGGCGACCTGCTCGCGCCACCGCACCTGGTGGCGCAAGTATCCGCGGTCGCATACGATGCAGGAAGCTTTGCGGGCGAGAAGGAGGGCGACTTCAGGCGGTTCGCCGTGCCGCACGACAAAAAGAATTCCTCGCCCGGCAAGTTCCCGGCGCAGTTCCCGCAGACCTTCCAGCATGAAGGAGTAGTGCCGCAGGTTGGCTTCGGGATAGCCGGCCGTGAGGCCAAATGCCACAATCACGGGCATGTTCGCGGCGTTTGCTTTCCGGATGGCATATTCCAGCGCCGCATTCTCTTCGGCGCGCTGGCTCTGCTGCATCCAGTAAAGCACATAATCGCCCTGTGCAACCGGCTTGTCGTTGAGTCTCTGGATACGGGGATCGGTTTTCATAGAATTAGCGTCCTCACTCCCGGCTGCGGTTTTAGGCCTTCACCGTCTATGAAAAATGCACGATTTCATAATGGGCCTAACAGGAGCGGATAAATTTTTCATCCATGACTTCTTTGCGTTTTGAAAAGAAGTTTTTCTTCCCTTTTAGGATCAAGGAAGCTGAAAGCTGAAGGCTGATAGGGCGCGGCCTCTTTCAATATCGGATATTGGGTTGCGGCCCTGGGCCGCGCTATACGCTTTGGCCTCCAATTTGAGTATCGATCTCATCAATGAATGCTGGCGTCGACACACGGCCATCATATTCCTGATTGATGCTCAATGTAACCTGCATATGCGTACCTTGCAGGGAAGGACCCGTGATATGGGGGTTTTCCCCGACTATGTCCATAACGTGAAGAGCAGAGGAATCTTGCTGCCTATGTATCAGAATGGCAAATGGGAATATGCAACCGGCCAGGGCCGAACGCTCGACCGGGCCAAGGTCGAGGAATGGAAGACCAGGTTTTATGAATTCGAGGGTTTCAACACCTCCAATGGCTGGCCGAAGCGAGAGACTCTCGAACAATTGGGGCTGAAGAGGGTGGCCGATGCTCTGGGTAAAAAAAGCAAACTCGGATAGTAGAATGGTAACTGTTTAATTGCGGATTCACACGGATGCATAAGGATTCGTGTGCATTTTGTTGCCCAGAGCGACAGGGGCTTCCTCACCGGCACCCTCTCGGACCCGGCAGGCGCCATGATGCCCAATGTGGCAATCGAGGCAAAGAATACGGGAACAGGCAACGTGTATAAGACAGTAAGCACGTCAACCGGGAACTACACACTTCCACTCCGGACGGCACTCCGTTTACGGGTTTCGGCTATGCTCCGTGGTATCTGGCCGGCGGGGCGCGCAGCGGCCAGCTCGTTGCGCGCTGGCTGTTCTGATTCTCTCACGTCCTTTGAAGCCGCCCCGGGAACCTTTGTGGCTGATCCGGGGCGGCTAACCGATCGCGCAATTTCGCCTCCCGGGAAGTAACTTCCAGTCCCCCAAACAGCGCTGCAGACTCCCCGTATTATCGGAAAACCGTAAGCATGCTTGGCTGCTTATGTTATATATATCAAATAGATCCGGCCGGCACTCGATTCCGCAAACCCATCGCGCATCCCAATGATTTTGCTTGACATTGGAAGGTGCCGCGGGCGAATATAAAACCACTGAAATTGTTGCTGAATCCCAGTGGCGGCTCGCGGGAATGAAATTCCCGCATTCTTCCAGTTGCAAATCACGCTCTTCCAGTTGCCAAATTTTATCTGAAGCGATGCGACGAAATCGGATTTTATCCGTATTGTTTGCTGCTTTTAGGACAACCAGGCAATCCTGGAATAACCGTCCTGTCTATCTGTACTGGGAAGCAACAAGGCAAGACTGGGATATATCCGCTCGAATCCCTGGCACGGGCGGTGGTTCCATGTTGGCTCTGCTCGAGTTTCGAGTGCGGCCTCGCACATCTTGAGGCTGCCTTGAAATTCATGACTGAGGTTGCTTTGTTCAAACTGATTTCAGGAGGATATATCTCATGCGTTTGACTGTAATTGCATCAGTCTGTGTGCTCCTTTCTTTTGGGGCGGCATTTGCCCAGAGCGACAGGGGCACCATCACCGGCACGGTTGTGGATCCGGCGGGCGCCATGATTCCCAACGTGCCGATTGAAGCGAAGAACACAGAAACCGGCGCTGTATACCAGGCGGCCAGTTCAGCAACGGGCAACTATACCCTTGCCCAGTTGCCGGTTGGCACGTATCAGCTTTCGGCCTCGATGACCGGATTCAAGCAGTATGTACGGACCGGCATCACGGTCATGGTTGCGCAGACTCTGCGCATTGACATCCCGCTGGAAGTAGGGAGCATCAGCGAGACGGTCACCGTCAGCGCCGACGCTCCGCTGCTGAAAACGGAAAGCGGTGAACTGGCCCACAACGTTTCAACGTCACGATTGAACGATCTGCCGGTCTTGTCAGCCGGCGGCATGCGCGATTCCTACGCGGCGGTCAATCTGATCCCCGGCGGAATGACGATGAGTGTGCCTGGAGCCATATTCGGCGCCCTGCGCGTGAATGGCATGCCGGCCGGCACGCTGGCGCTTCGTATTGAGGGACAGGACGCGACTCAGACCACATGGTCGGCTGCGTATGGCATGTCTCAGCCCAGCGTGGACTCGATCGAGGAGACGGCCATCCAGACCAGCAACTTCGCCGCCGAATTCGGGCAGGTGGGCGGCGGCATGTTCAATATGACCATGAAGTCGGGCACCAATCAGATTCACGGGACCGCGTTTGAATACCTCAGAAACGAAACGCTGTTCAATGCGGCTCAGCCTTACAGCCACTACACGCCCCGGGACCGCCGGCACGATTGGGGATTTTCGGTCGGAGGGCCGGTATACCTTCCCAAGGTTTACGACGGCCGGGACAAGACATTTTTCTACTTCAGCTTCGAGCGGAACAATCCGAAGTCGAGCGTCAGCGATATGTATACTATTCCCGTCATGGCTTACCGCTCCGGGGATTTCAGCCACTCTTCGCTTTACACGGGGAAAGTACTTGGCACGGATATTCTCGGGCGGCCGATTATGGATGGCGCGATTTATAATCCTCAGACTACTCGTACGGAGGTAGTGGATGGTAAGAGCTACGTCGTCAGGGATCCATTCCCCGGCAACATAATTCCAGCTGGCTACCCGCTCGATCCGGTTGCGGTAAAGCTCCAGTCCTATCTACCAGCGACGACGACTGGCGCTGCAACCAATAACTATTCACGAAATTACTCCAATCAAAATTTAAACTCCATCTATTCCATCAAGATGGATCAGAACCTCAGCGCCAAAATGAAGCTCTCCGGGTACTGGTCGATGAACGATGTATTCGCGGGATTCCCGGATGGTTTTGAACCCCCGGTTACAACAGAGCGTAATCTGTGGGAAACGGCACACACTGCGCGAGTCAACCTTGACTACACGATCTCGCCGACGGTGCTACTCCACCTGGGGGGCGGCTTCCTGCACTTCACCTTCTGGGATCCTACACCGGGTTTTGGGAGTTGGGATAATCTCAAGGAGCTTGGCATGCCCGGAACCGTCTCGGGTGTTTACCCGACCATTTTCAACATTTATCAGGCTCAGGGAGGCGGATTTAAGGACGCGACCAACCAGTTTAACAGCATGGGCCCGGTCGCGCAGCAGAAGCAGTGGCAGCAAAAGCCGACGGGAACGGCGAACCTCAACTGGGTCAAGGGCAACCACACGTACAAGTTCGGCGCCGAGCTCCGCGTGGAATCCTTTCCATCCACAGCTACAACGCCCAGCAACGGCTGGTTTTTCTTCAGCCCTGCGCAGACGGCTCTTCCGTACCTTAATCAAACCAGCATCGGTGGCGGCAATATAGGATTTGGCTACGCAAGCTTCCTGCTGGGCCAGGTAGACCATGGAGAAAACGGCCAGGAGTCCCATTTCCACATCGGGAAACACTCCTTCGCCCTCTTCGCCCAGGACAGCTGGAAAGTGACGCGCAAACTCACCATCGACTACGGACTGCGCTATGACTACCAGACCTATTTAAAGGGTGACGGCCGCATCCCGAGCTTTGGCTATGACAAGCCCAACCCGGCATACGGCAATTTGCTGGGCGCTCAGATATTTGAAGGCAAGGACGTGCAGAGCTTCGCCGACAATTACCCCTATTCTTTCGGACCCCGGCTGGGGCTGGCATACCAGATCACGCCGAAGACGGTATTTCGCGGAGGGATCGGTATTTCCTACGGCCAGACGGCCCTGCTGGAAATGTGGACCCTGCGCTTCGGATCCGATGTCCGCTATGGCCCCGCCACAACCTACGGCACCGCATTCAGTCTGCTGAAAAACGGTCCCCCCGGGGGTGTACCGCAATGGCCGATCTATGATGCGGGATTTCAACCGCAATCGCCGGGCGCTGTCTTCATGACCTCCATTGATCGGCACGCAGGATACCCGCCGAAACAGTTGATGTGGAGCGTCGGCATTCAGCGTGAACTCACGAAGGATATGAGCATAGAAGCTTCCTACGTCGGCAACCGCGGGAGCTGGTGGAATGCCAGCGGGACTCTCACCGATCCCAACCGCGTGACGCCGGCGATTCTCGCGAAGCACAACATGAGTGTCGGAAACGTGGCCGATGGTGCATTGCTGGTCAGCCAGTTTGAAACAGTCAGCGATGAAGTTAAAGCGGCCAAAAACCTGGTGGCACCCTATGCGGGCTTCAGGGGCACGGTGTCGCAATCGATTCGGCCGTACCCGCATTTCGGCAGCATCTTTGTGCTATGGGCGCCGCTGGGCAATACCTGGTACGACTCCATGCAGATAAAATTCACCAAGAGGTATTCTTACGGGCTTGACATGCAGGCCAGTTACGTCTGGTCGAAGGAAACAACCATCGGCACAGAATCCCAAGATTCGGCCTTCCAGGTCGTTCCGGCGATTTACGACTTGAACGACCTGAGGATGAATAAAAGCCTCTCGCTTTCGTCGGTCCCGCATCGCTTCGTCCTTACCGCGACCTACCTGACTCCCACGTGGGCGGGGGCGCACAAGGCACTGAGCTATGCACTGAAGGATTGGCGGTTCGGAGCTTATCTGATTTACCAGTCCGGACTCCCGATCTCGGCCCCGGTTGCGGCGTTCCAGACATACAACGTCGCTCAAACGCTTTCACTGTGCGCGCCGTTCAGCGTTTTGGGCGGATGCAACACTTCCGCCTTTTACAGTGCTCCTGCAGGGTATTCTCCCCGCGTACCAGGACAGCCGCTGTATACACAGGAAATAAACGACAAATATAATCCTCAGAAGACGTTCATTCTGAATCCGAACGCCTGGGCAACGCCGGCGCCTGCCACGTTCAGTACCGGCTCGGCTGCTTATAACGACTACCGGTATCGCCGCGCTCCAAACGAAACCTTGAGCTTGGAGCGGCTGTTCCGGTTCAGAGAGGAAATGAGCTTTAACATTCGTGTTGAATTATCCAATGTGTTCAACCGAACCCGTATTCCTATGCCCTTTAACTCGATGTTGTTGCCGCAGGTCAGAGATGCAAACGGCAACGCAACATCGGGCTTCGGATATTCTACGAACTGGCAGAATGCCGTCGGGCAGAGGACGGGCCAGCTGGTCATGAGATTCAATTTCTAGGTCTCGCGGCCTGGATATGTAAATCAGGCCACGGACTCCAGGGATTTGTAATACCCTTGGAGTCCGTGGCCTTTTTTTCAGACTAGGTATTTATTCGGGAAATCGCATGTCTGAATAGTATAGGAAAGACAGTTCCCAGTTGAAAACTGAAGTGCAGACTTCATGATTCCCTTATTCTCGACTCTTCCTGACTTCTGAATCCCCGAGCGCGGCGTGAGGGTTACGAATTCCATCCAGTGCTGCGCACGAGAGAGATGTAAAGCGGCAATAGCCCCCTGGGCAGCTTTCTTACCATATTTGGCAGTTTTCCCTTGACATCGTGAGCCACACTAAAGCAACATAAGGCCAATCAAGCTGGTTTCTTGTTCAAGTGGCGGCTTGCGGGAAGGAGGGTTCCCGCAATTTTCCAATTGCTTTCGTTCCTGTTAAAGCGATGAAGCAATACTGGTCAGTGTCCGCATTGTTTACCGCTTTCGAGTCAACCAAGCGATCTTGGAATACCCGCCCCGTTTACCATTTTGGCAAATCGAAAATGCAATACCGGGATATATCCGCTCGATAACCCTGGCGCGAGCGGTTGTTCAATTTCGTTCTTCTTCGAGTCCCGATCGCGATCTCTGATGTCTTGAGAAAGCGATCGGAATTTACAAGTTCAAGGTCGATTTGTTCACTTTGGCCTCAGGAGGATATATCTCATGCGTTTGACTGTAATTGCATCAGTCTGTGTGCTTCTTTGTTTTGGGGCGGCGTTTGCCCAGAGCGACAGGGGCACCGTCACCGGCACGGTTACGGATCCGGCGGGAGCCATGATCCCCAATGTGCCGATTGAAGCGAAGAACACTGCGACCGGAGCCGTTTACCAGGCAGCGAGTTCGGCGACAGGCAACTACACACTTGCGCAATTGCCTGCGGGAGTTTACGAACTCTCAGCCTCGGCGACCGGATTTAAAAAATATGTCCGGACCGGCATCACGGTCATGGTTGCGCAGACCCTCCGTATCGACATCCCGCTGGAAGTCGGGAACATCACCGAGACGGTCACGGTCAGCGCCGACGCTCCGCTGCTGAAAACAGAAAGCGGCGAGCTGGCCCACAACGTTACTTCATCGCGATTGAACGACCTTCCGGTCATGTCCATCGCAGGCGGCATGCGCGATTCCTACGCGGCGGTCAATTTGATACCCGGCGGCCAGCAGATGCAGGTGCCGGGAGGCATATTCGGCGCGTTGCGCGTCAACGGAATGCCGGCCGGCACGCTGGCCCTTCGTATTGAAGGCCAGGATGCCACGCAGACGACATGGTCGGCTGCGTACAGCATGTCGCAGCCCAGCGTAGACTCGATCGAGGAGACGGCCATCCAGACCAGCAACTTCGCCGCGGAGTTCGGGCAGGTGGGCGGCGGCATGTTCAACATGACCATGAAGTCGGGCACCAACGAGCTTCACGGGACCGCATTCGAATACCTCAGAAACGAAACGCTGTTCAATGCGGCGCAGCCTTACAACCACTACACGCCCCGGGACCGCCGGCACGATTGGGGATTTTCGGTGGGAGGACCGGTATACCTTCCCAAGATGTATGACGGCCGCGACAAGACCTTTTTCTTCTTCAGTTTTGAGCAGAACAAGCTGAATACGAGCGTCAACTCCCTGACCACGATTCCCACCATGGCCTATCGGGTTGGCGATTTCAGCAATCCTGCCCTGTACACCGGAACCCAGATCGGCACGGACATTCTCGGCCGGCCGATCATGGATGGCGCGATTTATGATCCCGCAACAACCCGTACGGAGATAGTGGGCGGCAAGAGCTATATTGTCAGGGATCCATTCCCCAACAATATAATCCCGGCGGGATATCCGCTCGATCCCGTGGCGCTGAAGCTCCAGTCCTATCTTCCAGCGGCGTCCAACAACTCGACGGTCAATAACTATTCGAACCAGTATTCAAACACCACGAAAAACTCCATCTATTCCATCAAGATGGACCACAACCTCAGTGCCAGAATGAAGCTTTCCGGTTACTGGTCGCTGAATGATCAATACGTGCCTTTCCCGGACGGCTTTGCGCCTCCGCTTACCACAGAGCGGGATCTGTGGGAAACGGCGCACACCGCGCGCGTGAACCTCGACTATACGATTTCGCCGACTGTGCTGCTGCATCTGGGCGGCGGCTTCCTCCACTTCGTGTTCTGGGACCCTTCCCCAGGATTCGGAACCTGGGATAGCCAAAAAGAGCTGGGCTTGCCAGGAACCGGTACGGGTGTTTACCCGACCATATACAACATCTATCAGGCTCAGGGCGGCGGAATGACTGACCCGACCGCCCAGGGGAATAGCATGGGCCCGGTGGCGCAGCAGAAGCAATGGCAGCAAAAGCCGACGGGGACTGCAACCCTCAACTGGGTCAAGGGCAACCACACGTACAAGTTCGGCGCCGAATTGCGCGTGGAATCCTATCCGTCCACGGCTACGACACCCAGCAACGGCTGGTTCTTCTTCAGCCCTGCGCAGACAGCGCTTCCGTACCTCAATCAGAGAAACGTCGGCGACGGCAATATAGGATTCCCCTATGCCAGTTTCCTGCTGGGCCAGGTAAACAACGGAGAAATCGGCATGGAGTCCCATTTCCACATCGGGAAACACTCTTTTGCCCTCTTTGCTCAGGACAGCTGGAAGGTGACGCGCAAGCTCACTATCGACTACGGCCTGCGCTATGACTACCAGACGTATCTGAAGGGTGATGGCCGCATCGCGAGTTTTGGCTATCAGAAGCCGAATCCCTCCTACGGCAACATACCCGGGGCGCCGATTTTTGAGGGCCAGGACGTGGACAACTTTGCCAGCAATTACCCGTATTCGTTCGGACCGCGGCTGGGGCTGGCATACCAGATCACGCCCAAGACCGTATTGCGCGGGGGAATCGGCATTTCCTACGGCCAGACGGCTCAACTGGAAATGTGGACTCTGCGCTTCGGGTCCGATGTTCGCTACGGGCCCGCTACCACATGGGGCGCTCCAATCACTCGGCTGCAGGACGGTCCGCCGGGAGGTGTGCCGGAATGGCCGAACTATTTTGCGGGATCTCAACCGCAATCGCCGGGCGCTCTTTTCATGACGTCCATCGATCGCCATGCAGGGTACCCGCCGAGACAGCTGATGTGGAGTGTCGGGATTCAGCGTGAGCTTACCAAGGATTTTAGCGTGGAAGCTTCCTACGTAGGCAACCGCGGGGCGTGGTGGAACGCTACCGGAACCCTTACGGATCCCAACCGTGTCACACCGGCAATTTTGGCCAAACACAACCTGAGTGTCGGAAACGTGGCCGACGGCGAATTGTTGATCAGTCAGTTTGAGACGGTCAGCGATGACGTGAAGGCAGCTCATAACCTGGCAGCCCCTTACGCGGGCTTCAAGGGCACTGTGTCCCAATCGCTCCGGCCCTATCCGCAGTTCGGCACCATCAATGTCCTCTGGGCGCCGCTGGGCAACACCTGGTACGACTCCATGCAAATAAAGCTGACCAAGCGGTTTTCTCATGGGCTCGACATGCAGGCCAGTTACGTCTGGTCGAAGGAAACAACCGTGGGCACAGAGTCGCAGGACGCGGCCTTTCAGGTCACTCCGGCGATTTACGACCTGAACGACCTGCGGGTGAACAAGAGCCTGTCTTTTTCGTCGGTGCCTCACCGGTTCGTGCTCACGGCGACCTACCTGACTCCGGCATGGTCCAGCGTAAATAAGGCGCTGAGCTATACCTTGAAGGATTGGCGGATCGGAGCTTATCTGATATACCAGTCCGGACTCCCGATTATGGCTCCAATGGCCCTCAATTACCTCAACCCTGCTCAGACGATGTCTCTGTGCGCACCGATCAGCGTCCTGGGCGGATGCAACACCTCTCCCTTTTTCAGCGCGCCCGCTACCTACTCGGAGCGGATTGAAGGGGAGCCGTTGTTCACTCAGGACATCAATTCCAAATATGATCCCAACAAGGTGTTTATTCTGAATCCGAACGCGTGGAAAACTCCTGCGCCGGCCACATACGGCATCGGTTCAGGCGCGTGGAACGATTACCGGTATCGCCGCGCTCCAACCGAAAGCCTGAGCCTGGAACGAGTATTCCGGTTCCGTGAACAAATCAGCCTGAATATTCGCGTCGAAATGAGCAATGTGTTCAATCGAACCCGGATTCCTATGCCCAGCAACCAGATGTTGCTTCCACAGGTAACGGATGCGAACGGCAACGCGACATCCGGTTTTGGATATTCATCGAACTGGCAGAATACCGCCGGTCAGCGGACAGGCCAGCTGGTCCTGCGGTTCAACTTCTAATAAGATCCGAATAGCCGGATTTTAGAAACGCCACGGATCCTGTGGTTATGCCATAATCAGCAGGGTCCGTGGCTTTTTTTATGCTGTCCTAACGAATCACGAGGAGCAACCTTATGAAGATCTGCTGCCTGATCGGAAGCCCGCGCCAGAACAGCAACAGCGCGGCTATCGCGACCCGATTTGCCGAAACTGCGGCGAGCCTGGGTGCAAAAATTGAGTCGTTTGTATTGAACGATCTCACCTATCGCGGCTGCCAAGGCTGCATGGCCTGCAAAACGACCTCCGAAAAATGCGTGCTCGAGGATGACCTGGCCAAAGTTCTGGAATCCCTGAAAGGGGCCGACGTTGTCGTGATGGCTATGCCCGTGTACTGCTCGGATGTCCCCGGCCAGGTGAAGTGTTTCATTGACCGTACCTACTCGTATATGCCGGCCGGCTACCTGGCCGGAAGCCCTTCGCGCGTTCCGGCAGGGAAGAAGCTTGTATTTATCATCACCCAGGGGGCGCCGGTGGATGAGCTTTTTGCCGATATCCCCAAAAAGTATCAGGATTTTCTCAAACGCTCGATGGCGTTTGGCGAAACCCATCTGATCCGGGGCGTAGGGGTCGGCGGAGGCGGAGCCGTCGGAGTCCCGGATCCAATCCTGAAAAAAGCCGAGGAAATCGCCCGCGCCATCGTTAAAAGCTAAAGCCTCAGGTGGAAGACTCGAAGCCCCGCAGGATTTCGCGCCGGTTTACGTAAATGCCTTTTTGCGCTCTGAGGCTTTCGATGGCGCCCAGAACGGCAGGTGAGATTCTGGCAGGCGGCTCCGATGAAAACGCCGTCTGCGGCAACGGCACAAAAGCGTGCGGGTGTATGCGGGCTCCCATTTGCACCAGCCTGTCCATGACGGCAAGGCTCGACTTTTCATCTGCCGGGCTTTCGCCCGGAAGTCCGAAAATAAAATCCACGATGACCTTGAATCCGAATTTCCGGGCCAGGGAAACGGCGTTGAGAACGTCCTGCACGGTATGCGATCTGCGGCAGGCATCCAGCATGGCCTGGCTGCCGGACTGTGCTCCGATAACGATCTCGTCGTTGTCGGCGAATTCCCTTAAAAGCCCAAGCGTGTCCGGTGTGATGTGCTCGGGCCGTACCTCGGAGGGGAAGTGCGCAAAAATTATCCGGCTGCCGGACGACACGCTTTCACGCAGCGCCGCCAGCAATTCCCTCAAGGCATTGAGGTTAATCTGACGCCCGTCGGGCGATCCGTAGGAAAACGCATTGGGGGAGAGCAAGCGCACAACCTTACGTTTGCCCGAACGGAGAGCTTCGGCCTGGCGCACGATATTTCCGATACTTCGGTGGCGCAGCACGGTGCCGAAAATCCGGGATGTCTGGCAGTAACTGCAGGCAAAAGGGCAGCCGCGGGTGATTTCGATCGGCCCGAACATTCCCCGCTTCGGCGAAAAGGAGCTGAAGCCGTCGAGGACCACAGGATGCGTTCCCGGCCTTAAATTCACGACCCCATCCCGGACGAACGCGATACCCTCGATACCGTGCAGCCCTCCCGGTTCCGGAATTTTTTTCAGCACGGTTCGGAAGCTTTCCTCGGCTTCGCCGAGGAAAGCAATATCGGCGCCGGCTGCCAGAATTTCCTCCGGACGGGCGGTCGCGTGCGGCCCGCCCGCGATGATGGTAACCCGCGAGCCGAAATCCAGGTGGAGTTGCCGCGCGATGCGCCGCATTCCCTCCATCTGAGACGTCAAAACGGACAATGCCACAACAACGTGGTTGAAACGCTTCAGAAGGACGGATGTGGCTTTCTGCAGCTGAGTTTCGCTCAATGACAGGGTGACCGGGAGGTCTTCAAGAGCGGGATCGCCGTCGATAGCCCCCGCAAGCGCGTTGAAACTGAAGCGGTTGAGCCAGTGGTAATAGAGAACCAGGGGGATTGGCATAGGGTGCATTCAGTCCTCGGGTTTTTGGGGCCTGGGAATTGACTCCAGGTCTCAGAGGCTCAAGGACCCGGGTCTTCAGACCCATCCGCGCAGTTTGCAGGCTTCCGCCACACGAGCGACTGCGACCAGCATGGCGCCCAGGCGGGGATGGACTTTTCTCTGCTGCACGGTCTGGTCGACAAGGCGATACGCCCGCGTGATCGTGGAATCGAGCCTCCGGTTCACGAAGGCTTCCCTCCAGTAAAAGGAGTATTTGTTCTGCACCATCTCAAAATGGGAGACCGTAACGCCCCCGGCATTTGCGATGATGTCGGGAATCACGTGCGTCCCCTTTTCATACAGGATCTTGTCCGCCTGGGGGGTTGTGGGCCCGTTGGCCAGTTCGCACACAATTCGGGCCCGGATCCGTTTGGCGTTGCTTACATTGATTGCATTCTCGAGAGCGGCCGGATAGAGGACCGCAACATCCGCTTCAAGGACTTCCTTGGGATCCGCAGGTTCGGATTCCGGGAATCCCGCAACGGATCCCGTCCGCAGCTTGTGGCCGACCAGTTCCCGAGGATTTATTCCGTGCGAATTATGGATGGCGCCGGTTGAATCGCTGACCGCGACCAGCCGTCCGCCACCCAGCAGTTCCTGGTGAAACATGGCCGCCCGCTGCCCGGTGCTGCCGAATCCCTGAATTGCGTAGGCGCCTGTGGGGTCGACCCGGTGCGTTTTGCAGGCTTCCCGCACCACAATTACGCCGCCGCGGGCCGTAGCGTCGCGCCTTCCTTCGCTTCCCCCGAGAGGCAGCGGCTTGTTGGACATGACTCCCGGCTGGTGCTGGTGCGTGATCGTCTCGTACTCATCCATCATCCATGCCATGGTCTGCGGGTTTGTGTAAACATCGGGCGCCGCGACATCCTGGTCGATGCCTATGATGCGCGACAGGACCCGCACATAAGCCCGGGCGGTATTCTCCAGTTCTCTTTGCGACATTTTCCGCGGATCGCAAACCACCCCGCCCTTGCCTCCGCCCAGGGGAAGGTCCATGACCGCGGTTTTCCAGGTCATCCATCCCGCGAGGGCCCGCATCGTGTCGAAGGTTTCGTCCGGATGAAACCGTATGCCTCCCTTTGCCGGCCCGCGTGCGAAGTTATGCTGAATTCGGTAACCGTGTAAAACGCTCGTCTCCCCATTGTCCATTTTGACGGGCATGGTGAACTTGAACTCTCTCTGGGGCCAGAGCAGCAGGTCCAGCGTAGCCCGGTCGAGATTCAGATATTCGGCGGCCGCCATGACCTGGGATTGTTCAACTTCAAACGAGTTGTAGGATTGCATCGGATCTATTCCTTGTCTTCCGGAGGGAGGGCGATCTCCTGGTTTTCGGAAATGTCGAGGATGATGCGATACCAGCAGTTCTTGCAGACCAGGGCGCGGTCGATGGTGAGCAGGACCTGTTGCCAGGGACTCAGCTCGTGGCCGCAGTGCGGGCACGCATCATAAACCTTGCGGGACTTTTCATCCTGCTTTCTGTTTTCGCTTTGTTCGGTCAATGGCCTACTCCGGTTTTAAAATGATGCCCTTGTTCTGATGCCCGTTGATTTTGGTTGTGATCGGTTTCGGCAGACGGATGTGGCGCACGAATTTTTTCTCCTCGGCGACCGGAATGGATCGCAGCCATTCCCAGTCGACAAAGCCATTCTGCGTCGTGGAGTTCACCGTGAAATAGCCCACCCTGAACGAAGTAATGTTGTGGAAAAAGTGCGAGCCCTGGGACGGGTCGACTTCCATGTCCTTGAATCCGGCCTCGACAATCACTTTTGCGCCGGAGATCTGGTCCCATTTCACCGGGATTCCCAGCCATGAATCCAGCGAACCCCATCTGCCGACGCCGATCAGTAGGTAGGGAACCTGCTGGGAAAGCAGTTTCTCGTTGAACAGCATGACTTCGTGAGCGGCATCGCCGCTCTTGGCGCGTTCAAAACGGTCCACGTCCACAAAAACGATGTCCCGGATATCGTTCGAAACACCATGGCCCAGGACTTGATTGCTTGCGCAGATCAGGCTCTCGCGCGAGACCTCCTCGATCTCGAGCTGGTCCATTTCCTTGTTGAGGCCGAGGGGGCGCAGCTGCAGCAGCGCAAATTCCCTGAGTTCCCGCGGCCGCACGGACATGGTTACGGCAAATTCCATTTCGATGGGCGCGCCCATGCCCCAGCTGCCCATATCCATCAGAAGCGCGGTGATATGCGGAAGCGGGAATATCTTGTTGCGAAGTATCGGGGCGAAACTTACTACGCGCAGCCCCGCTCTCGATGTGCCGTCGTACAGCGCATCGTTTTCCGGCGAGTATGTGGACGCCACGTAATGCAGCGTGCCGTCTTTTTCGGCGTCGTTCAGGCCGAAGCTTTTGACCAGCATGTCGCGGGTTTCGGCAGCCTGTGTTGGGGGAGCTTCCAGGTCGAGGGCGAAAAACTGGTTCTGATTATTGGACAGGGCTTCGGCTGCGGAAAAAAACTGCAGCAGGTGGTCGGGATATTTCGGGCAGAAGCGGACCGTAACGCCGCCGTCGACGATCGTTTTGCCCAGGCCGAGCGCCACGGAGACAATTCCGTCCAGAGGTTTCTGGGGCGCCACCGGATAGTAGTTGTAGGATTTTGCTACGCCCGAGAAATCGGGGTAAAATCTTGCGCCGTGCCGCGCGCCGACCATTTTCTGCACAATCACCGACATCTTTTCTTCTTCAGGATGGTAATCGGTTACTTTGAAGTAGTCCTTTGCGCACTGATAAAAAGTCGATGCGTACACCCGTTTGATGGTAGTTACGAGCTGCCCGAGCCGGACAAAAGGATCCGGATGGCTGTTCGGAATCATGTACGTTTCATAAACACCGGCGAACGGGTGATATTGCGAGTCCTCCAGAAGGCTCGAAGACCTTACCGCAAGCGGCGTGCGAACCACGTGGAGGAAAGCGGCCAGGTCGCCCAGCAGATCCTCGGGGAAAATGCCGCTTTCGAGGAATTTCCTTGTTGTTTCGACGTCGTCGTTGGAATCCAGCGCAAATTTGCGCAGGTTGTTCTCGTCCAGAAACCGGTCGAACAGCTCCGTCCCCAAAACGACAGCAGGCGGAACCGCGATCTGGACCCCTTCGAACTGCCGGCGGACGTTGTAGTTGTTCACGAGGGTGTTGACGAAACCCAAACCGCGCGCTTTGCCTCCGAGCGAGCCTCCGCCGATCCGCATGAAGCTGGTTTCGGGATCGAAAGAATCCTTGCTGAATTCCGTGATCAATCCGCGCTGCTGAAATCTCGTGTATTCGCCGAGGGAAGCGATCAGGTCGTCCCGCAATTCCCGGACGGTCGGGAAATCCGAAACTTTCCGGGGTTGAAGCCTCTGGGCAAGGCCGAATTCCGTCCGCGCCTTAAGCCAGTTTGAAAAATGATTCCGTTCGGCATGAAACCGTATGCTTTCCTCGGGCACATAGAGCAGCTGCTCCCGCAGGCTTTTCAGGTCCGAAGCCCTTCCGACCTCGTGTCCCTCGGGAGTCCGGAAGATGAAATCGCCGAAACTGAAGTATTCGGTCATGAACTGCCGCAGATAAAGGGCTACGTTGGGCGAATCCTTCGGCATGAACGAAAGGTTCATCGCTTTGGCTTCCGCTTCGTAATCCGACGTAAGGGATTGCAGCAGAATGGGCATGTCGGAATGCTCTTTCCGGACAGCCTTTGCGAAACGTATCCCTGCGCCGTGATCGGGCTTCCCGCCGCGCGGAAAGTCTATGTCGGATATGATGCCCAATATATGTTCGCTGTAGGTCTCGTAAAAGTGCCAGGCTTCCTCGTAGGTCCGGCAAAACAGGATTTTGGGCCGGGCGACGGTCCGGAGGGACTTGTGCGAAAGATTGATGCCTTCGGAGATGAGGCGTTGAGACTGGTTGAGAAGCTCGGTGTACAGTATCGGCAGAAGCGTCGAGTAGTGGCGGATGTTATCCTCGATGAACAGGATCGACTGCACGCCGACCAGCCGTGTGTCGTGGTCGACATTCATGCGGTCTTCGAGGTGCTTGATGATGCTGACGATCAACTGGAAGTCGCCCTGCCAGACGAAGACCCGATCGAATGCGGAAGCGTAATTGTGGGCGATAAGGTCTTTGAGTTCCTTGGTGTCGTAGGCCAGGAGCACGATGGGAATCTGCACGCCGGCCTCACGCGCCATCTGGGCAAGTCGCACGGCCGTCATGTCCTCGACATGCAGCGTCGTCAGGATGAGATCAAAGCGCCGCTCTTCCTTGGCCAGAAAAATAGCCTCTTTGCCGCTCGAAACCCGGGTGAGGTCCGGCGAATGGCTCAGGTTCAAACGCTGGTACTCGTTGCTGATCAGCTCGTCGAAACGCCCGTCTTCCTCGAACAGGTATAGATCATAGAGGCTGGAGACAAGAAGCACGTCTCGGATCCTGTGGCGCATCAGGTTTTGAAATCCCTGAAAGCGCGTCCCGTAACCATGCTCGATCCAGAGTGGATCCAGTTTCTTTTCCGCCATTGCCGTTCCCGGATATCAGTATAAAACAAAAGCCACGAATTGCACGAATAAGCAGGATATCCGGGCAATTCGTGGCCGGCAGAGGGTTTATAAAAAGCTACACAAGCCCCTGGTCCATCATCGCATCGGCAACTTTCAGGAAGCCGCCGATGTTGGCTCCGTTCACATAGTTGCCCGGCGTGCCGAAACGTTCGGCGCATTCCACGCAGGTTGAGTGGATGCTTTTCATGATCAGGCTCAGCCTGTTGTCGACTTCCTGTTTCGTCCAGGGCAGGCGCATGCTGTTTTGAGCCATTTCAAGCCCGGATACCGCAACCCCGCCCGCGTTGGCCGCCTTCCCCGGCGCAAAAAGGATTTTCGCATCCAGGAAGAGCCTGACGCCCTCGTAGTGGGTCGGCATGTTGGCGCCTTCCGCGACGACATAAACTCCGTTTTTCAGGAGGTTTTGGGCGTCTTTGGCGCCGATTTCGTTCTGGGTCGCGCTCGGGAAGGCGCAATCCGCTTTGTGGTCCCAGAGAGGGTTATAGTCCTTGGCACGGTCCATCTGGGTATAGACCGCATGTTTGTATTTTTCGGCGTAGGTCTTGATTCGGCCGCGCTTCACATTTTTCAGGTCCATGATGAAGTCGAGTTTCTTGCTGTCGATCCCCTCTTCATCATAAATGTAACCGTCGGAATCGGAAACCGTTACGACCTTGCCGCCCAGCTGCAATATTTTTTCGATGGTATATTGAGACACGTTTCCGCTTCCCGAGACGAGGCATGTTTTGCCTTCCAGAGTCTGGTTCCGTGTCGCCAGCATTTCGGAAGCAAAATAGACACAGCCGTACCCGGTGGCTTCCGGCCGGATCAGGGATCCGCCCCAGTTGAGTCCTTTGCCGGTCAAAACGCCCGTAAATTCGTTTCGCAACCTCTTGTACTGGCCGAAGAGATACCCGATTTCTCTTCCCCCAACTCCTATGTCTCCCGCCGGAACGTCGGTGTCCGGGCCGATGTGACGGAACAGCTCCGTCATAAAGCTCTGGCAAAACCGCATGACCTCGTTGTTGCTTTTGCCCTTGGGATCGAAGTCCGATCCTCCCTTGCCGCCGCCCATGGGCAGGCTGGTGAGGCTGTTTTTAAAGATTTGCTCGAATGCCAGGAACTTCAGGATTCCCAGGTTGACCGAGGGGTGAAAGCGCAAGCCGCCTTTGTAGGGCCCTATGGCGCTGTTCATTTCGATGCGGAATCCGCGGTTGATCTGGATCTCTCCCTGGTCATCCATCCAGGGCACACGGAAAGTTATAAGGCGCTCCGGCTCAACCATGCGCTCCAAAATTTTTGCGGACCGGTATTCGGTGTGCCTGTCGAGGACAAGAGAGAGCGACTCCACGACCTCCTGGACAGCCTGGTGGAATTCGGTTTCTCCGGGATTTTTGGCCTGCACACGGGCCATAAAAATGTTGACGTAATCTACCATTGATCTGCTCCTTTGCGTAATCAGGGCTTGGAAAAATCCGGTTTTCCGCTCCAATAAAAGTTTGAGGGCACAGTTCTGTTCCGATCCATCCTGTCTTTGCAGGAGCGCCAGTCCCTAAAGCTCAGTGGGATTGCGACGGTTCAGGCACGGCTGGCTGCACTCGGCCGCTGCTCCATGGATCCGGTCGCCAGCCGGTTTATGTATTGGCACCTACAAACACACGCCTTCTTGCAGAAAACCTGCGGGACGAAAGCATAACACAATGCCGCTAATTCCGTATCATTCTAAGCTCATTTTAATATACGGATTATTTCCAGGCTTTGCTGCGGGACATGCGGAACTTGCCTTTGCCCCGAAATACTGAATTTCGAAATTCGTCATTCGATATTCTGCGGTTTAAAAGGCTGCCGGGATATCTATTGCGCACGCGCTCCCGTTTATCTTTTATCGGCCGCGATCAGGCTTCTTCAGGCGGCTGTCCCAAAGGGGGTCCAAAAGGGGCTTCCCAAATGTCTGGAGGCCTTTTCCCAAGCCGAGCGGGCCGCTATAGGGGTTGAGCCTCTCGTGGATAGAAAGCCATGGACAGCTTGCTTATCAGCGCGCCCGCGGGCGTATTTGCGAAGGCGCCTTTTTCGCCGATGGCGAAAAACTTTCCGGTCGATTTCATCTGATCCCAGTTGTAGAAGAACACCGTCGAGACAGGAAGGCCGTGTTCCCGCCAGCAGAAAACATACTGGTTTTCATCCCATTTGAACGTAGTGCATTGTTCAACGTCAGCCTGGCCTTTCAGCGGTCCGGCGACGCAGTGCCAGGCATATCGCTCGGAATTCATATAGGCGTGCTCAAAGACCTGCCGGGGATTGTAGGTGTAAAGCGCGCGCAGTCCGAATAAATCGCGTGTCGGCGACGGTTTGCGCCCCGACGGAGGGACCGAAGGGTCGCCCGTTCGGCCTGCCGTAAAATGGTGGACCGCCCGCGGATCCTTCCCGATGTCGCCTTCGCGCATCAGGGTGCGTATGGATAGTGCCTGCCGGGTTTCGGTGTTGATGATGAAGGTCTGAGTCTGACGCGGGTACTGCTTCAGCGTCATGTCGATGAAATATGTGTTCGGAGCCACCTGGACCGCCTCGCACCAGTCTGTATCCTGCTCGGCGCCGCTCTTCCACAAAACCTTGTTGTATTCGGTAAACTCGAGATCGAACGCTGCTCCCGAGTCGAGCGTTATTTTCAATTTGGCATCAATCAGCGCGGCCGTCTGCGGCAGGCGGTATGCCGCCATCTCCGACGCGTAGTCCTCAAATTTGTAATCGGTGGAACCCTCTTGCTGGGACATTTTAACCCTCCTGCGGATAGCCCCTGGACTATGCCGCCCCGTTCATTGTCATGGAATCATTTCGAGGCTCTATACTGAGCGTCAGAAATTAATGCTCATCCGTGGATTTTCATCAGGCGCGAAGCGCCGGCAGGGGATAGCCCCGAGCGTCAGCTCGGGGTAGGAATTGCGAACAGAAGAGGCCCAAAGGGCCGGCACTGCAGTGGAGTGCCGCGCCTTTGGCGCTCTTTTTAAATGTAATCCAATCCCGGCCTCACGGCCGGGCCTATTGCCTACCGGCCCTTCGGGCCTCACCTGGGATACGCAATTATTTTTGTCGTTCTGCATATGAGCCATTCGTTTGATTTTTTCACCCGCACATTGAAAACCGGAACCCAAAGCAACAGCCGGAACGAATCCCGACCGAATTCATGCCCAATTCCTGGCTGCAACAGTCACAAATGCGCGGGATGAAAGCGATGATGCATCATAGCTCATTCCCGCAGAGCGAGTAAACAACCCTTGATCGGATTGGGGAAATTTCTGAAGACAGGACTAATGGGCCTGAGGCTCGGGGTTTGATTCGTCCCCCCAGAGATCGGTGATCCGGCGCGCTCCCAGATAGCGAACGTTATACCAGATCTTGTTCAGGTCGCTGATGATCACCTGGCGGGCTTTGCGCGCCGCATGCAGAAACTTGTTGTCTCCGATGTAGATGCCCACATGCGTCACCTGTTTCCCGCCCGAGGAGAAGAAAACCAGATCGCCGGCCTGGAGTTCGTCCCGATCCACTTTTTCCCCATGCTTGAACTGCTCCCTGGAGGAACGGGGCAAGTCGATGTCGAATTTTGAGAACAGGCTCTTTACCAGGCCTGAGCAATCGAAACCGCTTTTTTCGGATGTTCCGCTGTATTTATAGCGAACGCCCAAAAGATTGAATCCGGCCTGCACCAGCTGCAGGCGCCGCGGCTGAGATCCATTTTCGGAGATCAGGGTTGAATCTTCCGGCTGGGGCGAATCCGGTTTAGCGGGTTGATTCCCTGCAGCGGATGCGGGGGCTGTTTCCGCGGCTTCCGAATTCGCGGCCGCTTCATACGCTGCAGGCAACAGGATTATCTGCCCGATTTTGAGCTTGTTGCTCCGCAGATTGTTGGCGGACTTCAGGTTTTGAGTTGTAGTCTTATATTTTCGGGCGATATCATAAAGGGTGTCCCCCTTCCGGATGGCATATTCACCCGAAAAGCTCAGTTGGGAAACCTGCCGCGATGTGTGCTTGACTGTCCCAGGCTTTGCCGAGGACGCGCCTTGGGCCCCGGTTTTCGGATAGACGGAGGTCGAGCCGCAAAGGAGGACAACTATGGCAAAAAATACTGCAGCCGGGTATCGTCCCTTCATCGATTCCTGTTCTGCCCAATGAGCCGAGCGCGCGAACATCCCGCGCCTTCCAGGTTGACGCGGACTACAAAAACTACCTATTCCCATGCGAAATCAGATGATGCCGCATGGTATCCCTCAAAAAGATTTGTCTATAATATTAAAATGGATTAAAAACGCAACAGAATCATTGCAAAATTTTTATTGTCCGGGCTAAGGGTGGATGCTTGCCTTTGTGACCTTTATAAGCGCCTGATCGGATTGTGCCGGCACCTTCCTGACTTTCAAATCCTTGATTTTTTTTATCTGGTACGCCGCGAGCACTCCGGGGATTTTTACAGCCTGGACCTGCAGATTTTTGCCTTCGGCGCTTAAATAGGTCATCTGGATCTCAATATCCGAGTACGCCACGCCGGCGCTATTTTTCAGGGTGAAGGAATGGGTGGCGATCTTATTGGTTTGGTCGTATTTCCAGGACTCGCCGGAAATCCTTATATAACGGTCCGCGTATTTGCGATAGTTGGTTATCAGCTGAGTCTGCGCGTCCTGTTTGCCGGTCTGCCGGGTTTGTGCCGCGATCTCGGCCGCATGGGCGAAGAGCAGGGATACGCAAACGAGGACAGTAAATGCAAAAAAGCTATGGAATTTGCTCAAAACACCTCCAGATTTTGAGATCATTCTTTCCCTCCATGGACAGCCCGCCGTCCGACTTCATTCACATGGAATCCCGGTGAATGTTCCGAAACCGGATGCTGTCCGGTGAGAAGAGTCATAAAAACGGTGTGCAGCCGCTCCTCCTCGATCAGGAAGTCGCAGGGCCCCCTCTCGAGAAATCCGCACGCCTTGTAAAACGCCGTAGCCTGGGGGGAGGAATAGACAAAGATATCGGGGAACAGGCTGCCGGGCACGAGGGATTTGGCGTGTTCCAGTAGCATCCGGCCAATCCCGCGGCGCCGGCAGTCCGGCGAGACGAATAACAGCCGGATTTCATTCAGGTCCAGTCCCGCGACGCCCTCTATAAAGTCATTTTTCTCGTAAACCGCAACGTAAAAGAGCCTGGAACGCTCAATCATGCTCTGGGGCGTTTCGTTGGCGCGGACCTTTTGCTTGAGGGAGGGAGCCAGCGAAGAGTCCTCATCGAGGCAGGTGTGAACCAGACGGCAGCACGAAGAGGCGTCCTCGGGGCGGAATTGGCGTATCATTCCCCGCATTCTAACGCAACGGATCCCGGCCTGCGATACTCGAATTCCATAAAGGAAATGCTGGCTTCATGCAACGGTTTCACTGGTATACTGGAAATTCCGGTTTGAGGTTTCCTTGTTGGCTGATTCCCAATGCTGCGGGAGGCGGGCGACGTGATGATAAAGAAAGTTTTGATGGTCAGCGTTTTGCTGGTGTCTTCTGCGGTGCTGCTTTCCCAATGCACACGCCCCGCGTCCGAACCGGAGGCGGCTGTCCGGGTGGGCCAGGCCGCTCCAAAATTCAAACTCCCGGATCTGAAGGGCAGGGAGTTCGCTCTGGACCAGTACAGGGGAAAGGTTGTTTTGTTGGATTTTTGGGCGACGTGGTGCGGCCCGTGCCGAATGACTATGCCTCTGCTCGAAAAACTGCAGCACGAGTTTCCCAACGACCTCGCTTTGCTGGCGATAAACCTCCAGGAGCCCGAAGAAGTGGTCCGCGAATATATCCGGGAGCAGAATATAAGCTCACAAGTCCTGTTGGATAAAGAAGGATCCGTCGGGCTATCGTATGGTGCAGAATCCATTCCCATGCATATCCTCATCGACAAGAATGGTATCACGCGGGACATCCAGTTAGGATTCAGCCCCGGCATGGCATCTCAACTCAGGGATGAGATCCAGAGACTGCGCTAACGCCTGATTCCCGGTTTCAGTCTGAGGCATGAAGCCTGAAATCGAAAGCATGTATGCGGGCTTGAACCGCCGCTCCGGCAGATCGGGTAGATCTCCCAATGGATTAGAAACACCCGGTCGCCAAAACCCGGTTGGCCAGCGCGTCGATGAATTTCGCGCTGAGATTGAGTGACGGGACCCGGTGGAATTGCCTGATCCCCGATCTCGCGGCCAGCGATGCGTAAGCGATATCGATCTCCTGCAGAGTCTCGATGTGGTCCGAAACGAAACTGACGGGAATTGCCAGCACCCTGCGGCTGCCGCTGCGGCCCAATTCAGCGATAATGTCCCTGGTGGAAGGGCTGAGCCATCGAACCGGGCCCACTTTGCTTTGAAATGCCAGTGTCGAGGGGTAAGCATTGCCCAGCTTAGCCTGGATCAGTTTCACCGTCTGCCGGGTCTGCTCCAGGTACGGATCGCCTTCCCGAACATAGCGCTCCGGTATCGAGTGCGCGCTGTAAAGAAGATGGATTGGCTCGTCCCCGCCTTCGGAAAACCGTCCCAGACTTTCCTGTATGAGTTCCGCCATCGATTCGATATAAAGCGGATCGTCATACCACGCTTCTATGACCTTGATGTCCATTCTGGAGGAAAGGCCATGTTGTCGATCCAGGTTCTGAAAGTGCTTCAGGCAGGAACCTGTGGTGGTCAGGGAGTACTGCGGAAAAAGCGGGAGAAGGACCAGCCGGGTGATATGGTCTCTCAGGATCTTCTCCACCGCCTCATCGATGGAGGGCTTCCAGCAGCGCATCCCCACATAGACGCGCGTGGCAAAACCTTTGGAAGCCATGGCTGAGCCAAGTGCTGCTGCCTGGGCGTCGGTTATCCGGCGCAGCGGCGAGCCTCCGCCGATCTGGCGATAAAGGCGCCGCGATTTGCGCTCCCGGACCGAAGAGATAAACCGTGCAAGCATTTTGCGCAAACGGTCGCTCTTTATTCGTATGATTTCGGGATCGGAGAAAAGGTTGTAGAGGAAAGGACGTACGTCCCCGAGCGTTTCAGGCCCGCCCAGGTTGAAAAGCAGAACTCCTCTTTGCATAACTGCTTTCCTTGAGTTTTCAAGGAGATTCTAAAGCGTTTTGGAAAAGACCGGTTTGCTTTTAGGCTTCTGAAGATATTTGTCGAACACCATCCCCACGTTCCGGATGAAGATGCGCCCGAGTTGCGTCACCGAGATCGTATCCCCGTTCAGGTCGACAAGCCCGTCGCTCTTGAGCGGTTCCAGCCGGCGGACTTCATCCGCGAAATACTCATCGAAGCGGATGCCGAATTCGGTGTCGATCTCGTTCTTGTGCAGAACGCAATGGCAGAGCAGTTTGCTGATAACGGAACGGCGGATGACGTCATCGACAGTCAGACGGATGCCGCGCATGGTCGGAAGCACTTTGCGATCGACCGCTGCGTAGTAGCCCTTGAGATCCCGGAAATTTTGCGCGTAGACGCCGTCGACGCCGCTGATGGAGCTGACGCCCAGTCCCAGAAGATCGGCGCCGGCCTTGGTGGTATAACCCTGGAAGTTGCGGTGCAGCGTCCGGCTTTTCTGTGCCAGGCACAATTCATCCTCGGGCCGGGCAAAATGATCCATCCCGATATACCTATAGCCTGCATTCGTGAAGCTCTCGATCCCGGCCCGGAAAATCTGGAATTTGTCCATGCCTTGGGGGATATACCTGGCGATAGCCCCCTGCTGCTTTTTGAGCCATGGGACATGGGCGTAGCTGAACATCGCCACCCGATCCGGTCCGAGTCCGATCACTTTGTCAACGGAGTCTCGGAAACTTTCGGCGGTCTGATGCGGGAGTCCGTAAATGAGATCGATATTCACAGATTCGAAGGCAAGGGACCGGCACAGGTCGAACACCGCCCTGGTCTGTTCGTAGGGCTGGATGCGGCGGACGGTCTTTTGCACAAGAGGATTGAAATCCTGGATGCCCATGGAAATGCGGTTGAAACCCAGGCGGCGCAGGGCGATCAGCTGATCCTCCCGCGTAACGCGGGGATCGATCTCCACCCCTATCTCCGCATCGGACGCAAACGGGAACAGCTCTTTGGCGCAGCCGAAAAGCTCCTCGAGCTGTGCGGCACTGAGATAGGTCGGGGTGCCGCCGCCCCAGTGAAATTGGACCACCGGCCGGGATGTGTCGAGGCTTTGGGCAATCCGGCTGATTTCCCACCGCAATTTTTCAAGATAGGGAATCACGGCATCGTGATTTCTGTTTATGACAACGTTGCAGCCGCAAAAAAGGCACAGGCGGTCGCAAAAGGGCAGATGCATGTAAAGCGAAAGCGGACGGGGAGGACGGGCATCATTGGATTGGGTCAGCGCCTGCTCGTAATCCGAAGGCCCGAAAGAGTCGACCCACTCAGGCGCGGTGGGGTAACTGGTATACCGCGGCCCGGGTACGTTGTACCGGTCCAGTATTTCCTGGGTCACGTTCAGGGTTTCCCCCTGAATCCTTATGTCCAATTCCGCCATATACAAAATTTAGCACAGGAACGCGATCCGCAATCCATTAATTACATCATTCAAGCTCAGGACTCTGCGGGAGGTTTTGAATCATTCTGCCTGTTTGTCGCCGTTTGGCTGGCGGATTTCAATCGGGCCGAGGTTCAGCTTTTCCAGTTCCGGCTCAAGTCTGCTCCGGTCGCCTACGGCCACAATCACGGTCTCTTCCGGTTTCAGGTATTTTCCGGCAACCCGCCGGACATCCTCCGCGGTGACATCCCGGATCAAGCCCGGCAGATCGCGATAATAGTTGAGGGGCAGGTCATGGACAAAGAGCTGGCCGGTGCTCGACGCGGCATCCCGGGTTGTTTCAAACATGCCGGGAAGAGAGTGGGCCATTGAATCCCCTGCAGCCGCGAGTTCCTCCGGCGTAATCAGGCTTTCGCTCATGCGCTCGATCTCCCGGAGGACCTCCATTATTGCGGAAGCAGTGGCGTCCGCGCGCACGGCGGTGCCTACCACGAACGGTCCGGGTCCGCGTCTGAAAATAAACGCGGAAGACGCGCCATAGGTGTATCCATGCTTCTCTCTCAGATTCAGGTTGATCCGGCTGGAGAACAATCCGCCCAGCGCCGTATTCATCACATCCAGCGCGACATAGTCGGGATTGGCGCGGGATGCGCCGACATGCCCGATCCGGAGCATAGTCTGCGCGGCATCCGGACGGTCGACTATCACGATCCTGCGTCCCCGAGGGACAGGAGGCGCGGGCTTTTGGGGGACCGCTCCCTCGCCGTTCCATCGGCCCAGGTGCTTTTCTGCCAGGTCCCTGAGCCCGGATTCTGCCAGATCCCCAGCCACGACCAGCGCGGAATTTGCGGCAAGATAGCCGGCTTGATAAAAGCGAACGATCTGATCGCATGTGACCGACCGGTTTGAATCCTCCGTGCCAACCTCCAGGAAACCGTAGGGATGATCGGCGCCGTAGACCGCTTCGAAAAAGACTTTCAGTGCCAGCACTCCAGGGTTGTCCTTTTGCTGGAGAATGTGTGTAAGCCTGTCGTTGCGGATCCGCTCTATTTCAGTCGGATCGAAAGCGGGATTCAGCAGAATATCGGAGAGAAGCTCAAAAGCCGCATCCGCGTTTTTTCGGAGGGTGCGCATCACGACATAGGACATGTCTGTCGAAGATCCGGCTGCAAGAACAGCTCCGATCTGGTCGGCGTCGGCGGCAATCTGCAGGGGAGAGCGCTTGCCTGTCCCCTCGTCCAGCATTTCCGCGGCAAATGAGGCCAATCCGGGCTGGCCCGAAGGGTTCCGGTCTCCCCCGCTAAGCACAATCACGTTTGCCGAAACAATGGGAAGATTATGCTGCTCGACGAGAAACACATTAAGTCCACCAGGGAGCTTCAGTTTTTGGGGAACCGGGAGGTTCATGGCGGGCGCTGGTCCGGGTCCGGGAGGCGCTTTCCTCCAGTCCTGGCCGGACAGCGGATGAGCTTCGGCAAAAGAATCGCCAGCCGCCCGGGAGGATTTCGGAACATCATTAGTAATCTTCCGGCCGGGAACTCCATACACCACCACTCCCGCTTCGCGTTTCAGCCTGCTGCGGGCAACGGTGCGCAGGGACTCTACGGTGGCATTTTGATATCTTTGCAGATCCCGGGGCAGGTAGCCGGGGTCCTTTAGAAAATGATTGTATTGGTTGAGCCGGTCCGCGACTCCTCCGAATCCCCCCAGATTCTCCAAGCCTCGGATAATGGAGGCCTCGATGATGTTGCGGGCCCTTTCAAGTTCTGCCGGCGACGGTCCGTTTTCCTGAAAGCGATCCAGTTCTTCTCGAATGGTGTCTTCCAATTGTTCCGGCCGGACGCCGGGCTTGGCGGTGGCCTCGATCACGAAGACGGAGCCCAACGCCAGCGAATACTGCTGCACGGCGATATCCTGGGCGATACGCTTCTCGTAGACCATGCTTTTGAAGAGGCGGCTTGATTTCCCACCTCCCAGAATTCTGGCAAGCAGGTCGCACTCTGCATCCCCTTGAGAAAATACGGCATCCGTAATCCATGCGAGATAAACGCGCGGCAGCTCCACCTGGTCGCTGATAGTGACGCGTTTCTCGGAGGCGATGATCGGAGTTGTGATTTCAGGCAGGGCCGCAGGCTTCCCGGCAGGTATGGGGCCGAAGTATTTTTCCACCAATTCCCGAGTCTTGTCCGGGTTTATGTCCCCGACCACGGCGAGGCTTGCGTTGTTGGGTGCGTAATGCAGCCGAAAGAACTCCCGGACATCCTCAAGCCGGGCGGCCTCGATATCGGCGTGCGAGCCCATCACGGAAGCGTGGTAGGGATGATCCTTTGGAAAAAGCTGATGGAACAGCTCTTCCTGGACAAGCCCATAGGGCGCGTTTTCTATGTTTTGCCGCCGCTCGTTGCGGACAACGTCGCGCTGGTTCTCCAGTTTTTGATCATCGAGAGTTTCCAGCAAAAATCCCATGCGGTCGCTTTCGAGCCACAGAGCAAGCTCCAGCTGGTTGGACGGCAGCGTCTCGAAGTAGTTGGTGCGGTCGAAGTCCGTGGTGCCGTTGATCTCGCTGGCCCCGGCGGCCTCCAGGTAATGGAAATGCGCCTTCTCCCCTACGTGCCTGGAGCCTTCGAACATCATGTGCTCGAAAAGATGAGCGAATCCGGTCAGGCCCGGGCGCTCATTGGCCGGGCCAACGTGATACCAGATATTCACCGCGACAAGCGGGAGTCGGTGGTCTTCCAGCAGAATCACGTCGAGGCCGTTTTCCAGCTGGTATTTAACGAAGTTTAGTTCCGGGATTTTTGGGCTTATGGACACGCTTCCTCCTGTCGGCCGAATCCCAGCATGATACCATGCCATGGAGGTTAGAGGGACAGTCACCAGTGTCCCCTTCAGTCGAAGAGAAGGGAAGAAGGGGAGACAGTCACCAGTGTTTCCGCAGCTGTAATTCGCATTAGGGTGAACCGCCGCCTATGGCGGCGTGAATCGAAAACTCTCTACCGTTCCCGGGTGCGTCCTGAAGAAACAGAAAAGAGAATGATGAATGTCGAATGTCGAAGTAGATGTCTGGAGAGGCGGGCATCGCAAAATATGCAAGCGATCCAATACTTCATAATTCGAAATTCATTATTCGACATTCGATATTCGCATTGATCTCGCTGCCCATATCCTGGGGGCTTCCTGATACCACCCGCTCTGCGGGTGGGGTATTCATTACATCGGTAAACCTCCGGCTTTGCCGGAGGTACCTGACTGGGGGGGACATTCGTGACTGTCCCCCTTTAACGTGCGGCTATTTCCTCCTGCATCTTCACGACCTGCCGGTCTTCAATTTTGTATCCGTAGTAAAACACCAAAGCCGCAATTGCGCACGCGGCCGCCGGTGTGAACGTCATGATGGAGCTGATTCCGCTGACCACGCCCGGCGCGGGAACGGCGTTGGCGACGAAACCGATAGCCACCAGGCCCAGAGTGACGATGGCGCTCCGGATCAGGACCGCCATTTTGATCGGGAAATTCAGGAGCGCCATGGTGAAGGCCCTGATGTTTTTGCCTGTCTTCCATTCGCCGTATATCACCGTGTCCGAGAACAGGGCGGTGTTCATGGAGCCGGCAATGTTGGCAAGGAAGGACGCGACGCAGAATATAAGCGTAAAGCCCCATCCGGTTCCGCAGAAGAACCTTGCGGCGGCATACGCCGCCGCAGCCAGTATAAGAAAAATCCAATAGCAGCTGCGTTTGCCCAGCCGAATGCCGATCCAGGTTGAGGCGAATGCGCCTATCACGTTGGCGATGCTGGTAGCCAGCAAAAATACCGTCATGAAAGCCAGGTCCTTCAGCACATAGCTGAAATAATAAAAGGCGAAGGCTGTGGTGATAAGGATCATGAGGTTTCTGAAGGTTTCGGAGATGATCAACAGCAGAAGCGGCGGATTTTTGAATACCAGGCCGACAATCTCGCCCAGCGACTGCCTGGATCCTTCCCGGCCTGCTTCGGTGACAGTTTCTTCGGCGGGCTCCTTGCCGGCTGTGATTTTGTAGATGTACCAATAGCCGAGGATCATCAGGACGGCATATACCGCAACTGAAATTGTGAATCCGTTGATTTTTCCCGCCTGCGAGCCAAAATACATAATCATCGGGAGTCCGGTAATTGAAAATATCAGGCCTGACGCAGACCAGCCTTGCGACCGGCTTGTGGATAATATCGTCCTTTCCTCGGGCAGCTGGCTCAGCCGGCCGACGATGGAGCCGGAAGCGGTGAACACAATGTTGTATAAAAGATGGCTCAGTATGAAACCGACGATGATGATCGTGGCTGCTGTTAAATCGTTCCCCAGTTTTGTGAACTGAAGAATAAACAGCGGAGCGACAAGCGGCGGGCCGACAAGGAACCAGGAGCGGTACTTCCCGCCGAAATTCAGCGTCACTTTTTGAAGGATGATGCCGGCGGCCAGCGAGCACACGATATCCACGACTCCTGTGATATAAAGAATGACGCTGATCGCGGCCATCGAAAACTGCGCGTAGTCGGTCAGGAACGCCGTGAAATAAAACATTTCCATGTTCGCCATCAGGAGAAAGAGCATGTCTGCAACACCGAACGTGTACAAAACGGTTTTGCTCAGCCTCTCGACCATCGGAAATCCTCCTTGTCGCTGAGAATTGCTTCAACGGATCACGGTGGAGATATCCAGGAAAAACAAGACGTAACCGGCGAGCCATTGTAAGCGGAAACAGTTGATACCGATAGGACATTCATCAGGCAATGTTTTCAGGCAGAGCGAAACGCGTATCCGCGTTATCGGCCCTTCACGAACGACACGGACCTTTCCAGCCCATCGGGAGCCGGGCGCACACAAAGCCGAAAAAAAAACAGCCCGGAATTGACTTTTGAAGCCAATCCCGGGCTGTGTCAGCGTTTTTGTCAGCGTATCTCAGCGTTTCAAAATACGGAGCTGTCAAACTCTATGAGTCCCCCGGCAGAGCCGTGGGTTTACCAATAGAATCAGCGCTGTTTTTCCGGCGCCGATACGCCGCCGTGGGAAGCGGGCGGAAACACTTCTTCAATGAGAGGCCCGGATGCCCAGGACGGCAGCAATCCGGGCGGCTCTTTGCCGGCCAGCGTCATCACGGTAGGCGCGAAACTCAGGCTGTCGTACGGCCGGTCTACGGCCAGTCCCTGGGGAATTTCCGCTCCCTGCATCATTAATACAGAGTGTGTCGAGACGCGCAAAAACGAGCCGTGGTTTCCGCCAGGATTGAAACCGCGCACGTTGAAGTTCCAGTGGTCATTGGCAAGCACCAGCAGATCGGCCTGCACCATGCGGCGCAGTCGGCGCTCGAAGCGCCGAAGCAGCTTTTCATCGGAGCTGCCCGGGCTATCCTTGTTTGAAAGCGGCTCTGACAGAAAATACTCATGCAATCCGATGACCGCATTGGAATAGCGGCAACGGTGAACGGCATTCATCCATTCCGATTCGGAATGCCATCGGTTCAGCCAGGCCTCCTTTTCAGCCTGAGTGCCTTCAAGCTGCGGATCCTCCCAAACCTTCAGGGGGAAGTCCGGTCCCCACGCCATTCTGTCGTATTGGATCAATCCCGAACGGTCCTGCCGGAGTCCGCCGACAGGCAGGTATTTGGACTGCAAAACGCCCTCGGCGTCCCGTCGATACAGGAGAAGGACCTGATGTCGCTCATCGCCGTAAAGCCATATACCGTCCTGGTCCGGCTTGTCTTCGCTCTCAGGGTTTTGAAGCAGGGCTTCGAGCGGGACGCGCACTGCGATAAAGTCCACGGGCCGGGCTCCGAGTTCTGCCTGGACCACGTTCCTCACACGGACGCCGCTGAGCAATTGGAAATAATCCACTCGGCGGAAACTTCTGTCGATATCCAGGGTTCCATCTTCCTTTAGCACCAGACCGGCAGGGCCCGTACCCGTGACATAGTTTTGCAGGTCATAGATCGAATTGGCATCGGCCATGACTCTTTCAGGGATCAGGGAATCAGCCTTCACGCGGCCCGATTCCAGGGCGGCATGATCAAGTTTGAGAAGGCCTGACAGCGAGTTCTTCCAACGGACATACCCGCTTTCATTTTTCTGACACGATTCCCGCCGGGCTGTTTGCCGTCTTGATTGTTCCTGTTCAGCTTCGCGATCAGCCTTAGTCTTCTTTTGAGGAGGTTGCGGGGTTTCGGAAACCGTTGGACCCCCGGAGCATCGCAGGCAGGGCAACTCCTGATTCAATTCATTGATAAGCGACAACCACGGCTGGCGATGCAAGCTTATGATGCCGAGCGCTGCCTGCGCGGCAGCCTTGCGGAGATTTCCTTTCAGGCTGCGCTTTTCCAGTTGCTGCAGGAGAATATGCAGGATGTTCCAGTCGCTGTTGCGCAAATGAACGGATGCCCGCTCGTTTCCGTCCAGATCCATGATAACGGTGGGATACTGCTTCGACTTTCCCTTAAGGTAACCGGATGCCTGGCTGGCGGTGACCACCTCGGTAACAAAAGGATCGAGGCCTTTCAGCTTGTACTCGCCCAGTGGGTGGCGGTTGATCAGCACGTGGTGCCCGCCTCCCTCGATGCTGCGGAGCAGGTCCAGGAGACTGTAGCCCTGGCTGTATACGCCTTCTTTTGTGTTCATGCCGTGATCGGAAACCATCACGAACACCGTCTGCCCGGCCATATCGGTATTTTGAATGGCGCTCCAGATCCTGCCCACCAATCCATCGAGCCGCGCCAGGGCTCTGCCCTGATCCGTGCTGTTGTTGCTCAGGTGCGCATTGTGGTCGTAGTCGGCATCAAAATGGTCCAGATAGAGGAGCCGGGGGTCCTGCAGCCTTTCGAGGAATTCCAATTCCATTTGCTCTGTCAGGTTCCGGATCGCGTCGAAATCCGACAGCCACTCGTTGAACAGGTTCAGCGGATTCCTGGCCAGGAAACCCTTGCTGAGTCCTCGGCCCAGCAAGGACCAGCGGACCCCGCGCTGATAAAGCTGAAATCCCTGATAGCGCTCCTCGACGGCATAGCGGTCGAGAATGAGCGGGATGCCCTCCTCGTCAAGGACCTCCACTCCCGGCATGTCGGCGCGCCTGGATCTTGCGTAGTTCACATAAAATGGGAAAAAATTGACGTAGTCATAAACCCGGCCCGTCAGCCGGTCGAACTCTGCATTGGATCGAATGACGGCGTGACTGCCGGTGTCCAATATGCACCAGGACGGAGAGGACAAGCTGATCCCGCGAACATAAAAGTTCCGGATCCATGTTCCCTGCTCAATAAATACGCGGTGAATCCACGCAAGCTTCCATCTGCCGGTATCCCTGTCGATTTCGTTGACACGCTTTTCGATCAGGTCTCCGGGAAGCCCGTCCACCTTCAGAATTACAAGGCGCCGGGGCTGTGCCTGGATCAGGGCGGCGCAGAACAGGATGGCCAGCGGAGGGAGCAGTCTGAGTGAAAAGCGCATGGCGGCAGCTAGCGGAATGTCGCTGTTGTTGAGAGCCTCGTGAAAACAGGTTCCGCGCCGGCAGCGTGGCGGGCAGTGAACACCGACTTTACGGGCTCCGTGAGATCCTGAAATCTCGTGAGACGCTCAGCGCACTGCCGCTCCATATCTTCATTTTCGGTTTTCCTGCACAGATCGGAAACGAATCCCTCCGCGGCCGGCCGCAGTTTGCTGTTCTTCTCTCCAAGCTCGAAAATGACATTCAGAGATCGGCGAACCTCCTCTATGCTCCAAGCCACATCCGGCTGCGTTTCAGGCCCGACCGCGCGCTCAAGCAGGCGCCTGTGATATGAGAACCGCCTGTACTGATCCAAGGCCGCATATCCTGGAACGTCAACCTGCTCGCGGTGCGGCCGGTACAGTCCGAATGTGGCCAGGCTGGCAGCCCTTAACAGAACGCGGCTGGGCGCCGAATGAACCTTGGAATGAAGCTCGGCGGCCCGGTCTTTTTCAAGGCGGGCCGGGAGCCCTTCCGGGGAGCGGGCAAATGCGAGCAGTGCCGCGTGCTGGCCTTTTGCCAGGTCGACCTGCGCCGCCGGCCTGCGATCGAACGGATTAAGTCCAAGGCGTTGGGAGCGCCGGGCGAGTTCGTCGTGTAATTCCCGATCCATCGAGATTCCGATTTTGAGCGAGCGCTGCAGCTGGGCATAAGCGCGCAGGCGGGCCGACCGGTTCAGCGCAGATCCTTGACGGCTCTTGACGAAGAAGAAAGCAGACTTGCCGACCGCAAACTGCCAGCTGCTGAGCCGTGTCAATCGCAGGACGTCGGTCATCAGGTCGGTGGCGATTCTTCTGGCTCTTTCTTTCGTTCCCGGCTTCCAGGCCTGTCTCATGTCCACAAGCAATAGAGGAACCCGCGGATGGTCCAGTGCGTAGAGAGCGAGAGGTATCATCGTTGCTGCCCGCGCGGAAGGCTCTCCGTCCGCGACACGGGCGCCGTCGGCGTCGAAATGCCATGTTTGGGCGTAGCCGTCCCACTCCAGCAGGCGTTTGTCCGCGAAAGGATTGGATATTCCCAGGAATTTTTTATTGAACGATTTGGGCGGCCGCTCGGCGACCAAAGCCTGATCGATCCAGAGGAGGGCAAATTGCTGTTCCTGCGCCTCGAAGGACAGCGGTTCGAAATAAAGCCCATTTTTCTCCGCCTGCTGGCGCAGGAGTTCCCAGTTGTGTCCGCGGTTCTGGTTGGATTTGAGATTCTCCTTGTCCCAGGCGGCCTGCAGGTATCTCTCGCTTACCATTCCTCCCAACCGCCGCGTGGACAGTGACAGGCGGGCCCCGATAACTTCCATGTCTTCCGGCGTCAGAAATTCCTCCCGGGTGGAGCTTTTCCCGAAGTCGGAAAGTGCCAGGAGCGCCTGATAGATCTGTAGGTCCCTGTAGTCTCTGGCATTTCCCATATAGCTTCGCGAAGCCAGCCGTACTGCAACGCCGAATTCGTCCAGCACCTCAGCTTGTATGATTTCTCCAAGCAGGCGATACATCGTATTTCTATGCGGGGCAGAAAGGTCGACAACGGTACGGGGCGGCCCGGATGAACCGTGTTTTTGCGGCGAAGCCTGGCGATAGAGGAACGGCAGACAGGCGACAAATCTTTGCCAGACCGACGGCTTTGCGTAGCTGTAGACCCAGACCTGCCTGAGGCGGTCGTTCACAGGATCCGCATCGCCCAGCGTATCCCGCAACACGCTCAAAACAGGAATATCCCGGTCGGACTCTCCGGCGTCTTCCAGGGACGGCTGACTGCTGAGCAGCGTCAGCAGTTCTGCTCCCCCTGAAACCTCAGTGCGTTCAATACGGAAGCTTGCTGCTGCGATGGAGTTTTGGATATCCGCAGCATGGAGGCAGGGAAGAGCGCCGAAAATGATGCATGCGCTCCATAAAGCCAACCTTATGCCGCGAGCCTTCATAATTCCCCTGCGCCGCTTGTTTCCTATCTGAGGCTCATCGGCACAAAAAAAAGAGAAGTTGATGCCAATGGCCGGTAGCCCATCTGCACGGGGCTGTTCCATTAGGAAATCCGAAATAGCCCGGAATTGGCACACGGTGCAGCGCGTGGCCGCCATGGCTTCGCTGCTCACTCTGAGTTATTTCGAAGTGCTCTCCTGTCGATAGCCCTTTAATCAAAACAGATCCAATCAAGGATCGCGCTATGCCGCAATATTCGCAAATAACCCTTAGGGCTGCAAGCCTAAAGCAAAGACAGCTGAAAGGGGGACAGTCACCAGTGTCCCCACATAAAAGGGGACACTGGTGACTGTCCCCCTTTCAGCTATCGCCTAAATAGCTTCTTAATATCGCCATCCAATTGTACAATGCGGATGCCATATGCGTGCTGCCAAATCCGCTTTGAGAAGCGCCAAGCCTGATAAATAATGCGCTAGCTGCAGTGCGCTGGGCTCCCGGTCGACGTCCATTGAAACTATCCGGAGTCATCCGAGTGACCATGTTTTGCAAATCCACCGCTGATTGATAGGTCCTATGGGGTCACTGTCAATAGTTTGGAATGGTTTGTTTGTTTCAAAGCTCAAAACATGTTCAGGCTGCTTAATTCAGTTTGTTAGCATAGGAGGAGATTCCCTTGAAAAACCGATTCTCTCGACGTGAGGCTATGAGGCTGGGAATGAGCACGGCGGCATTGGGAGCCGCAGGGAGCGCGATTTTCCCGGCAAAAGCATCGGCTTCCAGCCCGCAGGAAGCGAAACCAGCCTCAACAATCACTGAGTTCACCCAATGCGGCGAGGAACTGGAAAGGATGCTGATACTGAGAACCTCTCCCATCGCCGTCAAAATGCTGCAGAAGGAAGCGGACATTCCCAAAGGCGCAATCCGGCCGAAAAAAGATCAGGGAATCCATCTTGCCCAATGTCAGGCGTTTGCAATGTCGCGGCGGCAGAAAATGACCTTGGCAATGCTGAAAGAAGACAACTGGTGTCCGGCGCCGATATCGGGGTACGGGATGGTAAGGCCGCCTGAAGATTATGTGGGTTTCCCCTCTATGGTCGAAAACCAGGAAGCCTCGAGGAATCTGGAGAAAGCGTCTCCCAGCTTTGAGTATGGCAAGTACATAGGGGTTCTATCCGCACCATTAAAAAATGCCGTTTTCGATCCTGATGTGGTGCTTGTCTACTGCAATCCGGCTCAATTGAGAAGCCTTTTGTTCGCTGTGAAATATAAAGATGGGATTCTCATGAGATCTGAATTTGATCCTCTTCGGTCTTGTGTTTTTTCCATCGTCCCTACCATGTTAACCGGCGAGTTCCGGATTACGGTGCCGGATTCCGGCGAACAGATCCGGGCCATGCCCGCAGAAGAAGAACTAATCTTTTCTGTCCCGGGCAAAAAAATCCGGACATTGGTAGCGGGGCTAAAGCACTTCGAGGAAATGAGATTCGGCTACTCGCATCTGACGTATGATATGAGGCCTGATTTTATCCAGCCCGATCATTACAAAAAAATATTCAAAATTTGGGGCCTGGATACGGGGAAATGAGCTAAGGGGGACGCTGGTGACTGTGCCCCTTTGCGCCCTTGTGATTGAGCAATGATGGTGGCCGAGAGAACAGGCACGGCAACGAGGAGCAGCAATATATTCTTCATTTTCATCCTTCTTCCTCCTTCTGGCGGGCCAAGCCCCTGGTGCGCCGATTATACTATCTTTAACTGCAAAGGGGACACGGGTGGCTGTCCCGAATTCCACTTTCAATCGATGACCAATTGGATCACCGCTGATTGACCGCGGATTCCATCTTGGCTATCCTAAAGAGCAGAATCTATGAAAAGGCGAAGCGAAAAAAAGGTCCAAGGAGGATCCGTGAAGCAGTACCAATACACGGTTTTATTTGAGCCGCAGGAGGACGGATACAACGTTATTGTGCCAGCAATTCCCGAAATATGCACTTTTGGCGAGACGCTAAAGGAAGCCCGAGCAATGGCTGAGGATGCCATCCGCTGCTACCTGGAAAGCGCCCTTAAACACGGCGAACCGATTCCCACGGACGCCGAACCAAGAACTGAACGATTGGCTGTTTCCTTATAGCTCGGATCTATGTCACCGGCCCTTCCTGTCGTAAAAGCCAGAGATTGTCTCAAAGCCTTGCAGAGAGCCGGTTTTTATATAGACCATCAAACCGGCAGCCACGCCCGGCTGTTCCATGCCACTCGCCCGGACGTCAGGATCACCATCCCCATTCACAAAAAAGACCTGCCCCAAGGAACACTAAAGAGCATCCTACGGCAGGCAGACGTTTCCATTGAAGAATTTATGGAATTGCTGCGGTGATTCGGTTGTAACATCACTGATTGCCGCTCGAGACCAAGCAGGTCAGGGGACCTATGAAAAAATTGCGCACATTTTGCAGGCACATCGATGCAAATCCCGATAGTCTTAGCACGGAGGTTTCGCACCGGCATGTCCTTATTCATTCGTTGACGCAAGGGTGTGATAGCCATAGCGCAGGGAGGCTAAGGGGGACAGTCTCCAGTGTCCCATTTTCTTTCGGCCGGAAAACACAAGGGGACACTGGTGACTGTCCCCTTTGAGAACCATTATGTTTTTCGCCAGGGTGACGGAATGATAGGGTCCTCTTCCTCGGAATCCGCAATCGCCTGCCGCGGCCTGCGAAAAAAATACAAGGGCCGCGGAGGGATCGTGGATGCCGTAAACGGCGTGGATCTCCAAATCCATCGCGGCGAATGCTTCGGGCTCCTGGGCCCCAACGGCGCAGGCAAAACAACCATGATCGAGATCTTCGAAGGTCTCCTGCGTCCCACCGCCGGTGATGTGGAAATCCTCGGCATGCGCTGGGGCCGGAATGACAACGAGTTGCGCCAAAAGATAGGAATCTCGCTCCAGGAAACGCGGTTTACCGAAAAGCTCACTGTGTTTGAAACGCTGGTCCTTTTCCGCAGTTTTTATCGCAACGGACACCCGCCCGATGAAGTTATGGCGGCTGTCGGTTTGGGTGAAAAAGCCAAATCGTGGGTCGGGAAGCTTTCGGGCGGTCAGCGTCAGCGGCTCGCCGTCGCCTGTGCGCTGGTAGGGGATCCGCTTCTTTTGTTCCTGGATGAGCCTACAACCGGATTGGATCCTCAATCCCGGCGCCACCTGTGGGATATCGTTCGCAAATTGCAGGGAGAAGGGCGCACCGTTCTTCTCACAACCCATTATATGGATGAGGCCGAACGCTTGTGCAACAGAGTGGCGGTCATAGATCATGGCAACATCATCGCCTTGGGATCTCCCGCGGAACTTATATCCGGCCTCGGAGGCGAACACATCGTCGAGTTCGGCCTTGACGGTTCAAGCATCGCGTCGAATGATGAATTCGCAAAGCTTCCGGCGACAAAGGAGGCCCGAATCGACGGCAATGGAATCGCCCTGACGGTCAGCGAACCGCACATCGCAATTCCGGCTTTGCTTCAGCATTTGCAGTCGCGCAACCTTACCTTGGCGCGGCTGTCCACGCGCAACGCGAGCCTAGAAGACGTCTTTGTAAATCTGACAGGAAGACACCTGCGCGATGACGAACTATCATCCATTTAATGAGCTTTTGAAAGCGAGGCTTCGGGAATTCTTCCGCGAGCCGGAGACGATTTTCTGGGTTTACGCATTTCCGGTGTTGCTCGTCATCGGTCTGGGCATTGCGTTTCGCAATCGTCCGGTCGAACGCGTGTTCGTCGATATCCAGCAGAACGCTGCGGCTGAGGAGGTCGCGAGGAATTTGCGCGGGCCGGCCGATTTCGTCGTCGCGATCCACCCGCAGCACGAGTGCATGGATCGTTTGAGGCTGGGCAAATCCGCGCTGGTCGTCATTCCGGGCCCCAAAGTGACCTTCCTTTTGGATCCAACCCGCCCCGAAAGCGTTCTCGCCCGCCAGCGGGTCGACGACGTACTCCAGCGTGAGGCCGGCCGGATCGATCCTCTTTCGACATCGGATCGGCACGTCACAGAGCCGGGAGCGCGGTACATTGATTTCCTCATCCCCGGTCTGATCGGCATGAATCTGCTGGCGGGCAGCATGTGGGCGGTCGGCTATGTCATCGTGGATATGCGGGTGAAAAAGCTGCTCAAGCGGTTTGTCGCAACCCCGATGAAGCGATCTCATTTCCTTTGGTCTGCGCTGGGCGGCCGCCTGGTATTCATGGTCCCCGAGCTCATCGTCATCCTGGGCGCCGGCGTGATTCTGTTTGGATTCCCGATTCGAGGAAATGTTTTCTCAATTCTTATTCTGTCGCTGCTCGGAACGCTTGCCTTCACCGGATTGGGTTTGCTGGCGGCATGCCGGGCGCGGAAACTGGAAACAGTATCGGGCATCATGAACGTGATCATGATGCCGATGTGGCTGCTTTCGGGCGTCTTTTTCTCTACGGAGCGTTTCCCGGATTTTCTGCAGGTATTTATTCAGGCTCTTCCTTTAACGCAATTTAACGATGCTTTGCGCGCCGTCATTCTGGAAGGCGCATCGTTAGCCTCGCAATTGTATCGACTGGCGGTCATTGCCGCCTGGGGCGGCATCTCTTATGCCTGCACGCTCCGCTGGTTCCGCTGGAACTGAAACGATTCAGGCACGAACCGATCGCTCACGAACGCAGCCGGCTGCATGGTCGCATCGGGGGGCTACCGGCTGGCTCCGGAACACAAGTTTCCTGCCGCGGTCGACGACGCCTACAGCGCCGCCCTGTGGGTTGCGGAAAATGCTTTACGACAAGATCTATCGCGAAGACAAGCTGGCCCACGCATACAAATTGGCACGAGCCAATTGCAGCGCGCCGGACGCGGATAGGAAACGGAGCAGCCGTTTGGGCGCGTCCCGCGCTCATCCTCGACTCTGCGGAAAGCTCTACTGCGGTTGCGGATCCGCGCCCGTCTGCGCCGCCTCGCTGCGAATCCTTCATGAATGTGCATGGGGCCGTTGATTCTCTGCATCCGGGAAGAAAAGGGATTCGGAATGGGGTCGGGCTCCACCACGACATATAGGGGCTCATACCATTTTTACACCAACCAATAGTTGTTTTTCCCGATTTTGCTGTTAAGATGGGACCGGTATCGGCAATCGAGACAATTGACTGGCAGTATTGAGTTTTTTCATTCGGATCATTGTGGCGCCGTGACTGAATTCGATGCCGATAGCCGGTGACTTGAATCATTTTTCGCGCATCCGCGCTTGGTCTTGAAAACTTGGATCCGAAGCTAATGAATGCGGCAGAGACCTCCCCCGAGGAGAACCGTCGAACGGAACTGCGGCCGGCTCGAGACCTGGAGGAAGTTTCCCACCTGTTTCTCTCGCAATCGCCGGACAGAGCGATCAACAAGGCGAAACCTTTCGAGATTGCGCCTGCGCAAGCTCCTTCTGAAGGGGCTCCATCCAGGGCGCCCTTCCTGCTGCATAACTCTCCCAATGTCAGTCGAGAGCTGATGCTGGGATTTCTGAACACGATTCCGGGTGTCCTCGAAGAGGGCCTGCGCACGATTGATGCGAATATTCCCTGCGATCCGTTTGGCTGCATCGATCTTGTGGCGGTGGACAGCCTGGATCGGCTCTGCATCATAAACGCCGATGTCGTCCAGCAGGATGCATCGATCCTTCGTGGTATCGCCTGTTCTGACTGGGTTGTCCGCAATGCGTCGATTGTCCGGCGCATGTATCAGGGCCGCGTAATTAATTTCGCAGCCGAACCAAGGCTGTTTCTTATCGCCCCGGGTTTTTCTCCCTTGTTCCGATGCGTCGCCCAACGCAGCACGAGCCCGAAGGTCTGCTGCTTTGCCTACCGCACCGTAGCGATGCCGGGAGGGATCGGAATCCTCTTTGATCGTGCCTGAGACGGTTCATCGGCAGCATTCAGCGGTAAGCGGCATTGGGAATCCGGGAAATAGCCGCAATCATAGCCGCGTATTGCGCGGTCCGTCATCTTTCGCAAAGCGGAAGCGGAAAAGGAGAGCGAATGAGAACCATTGCGATTGCGAATCAAAAAGGGGGCTGCGGGAAGACCACTACGGCCATCAATCTATCGTCCTGCCTGGCGTTGAAGGGACGGAAGGTGCTGCTGATCGATCTCGATCCCCAGTCCCATGCAACGATGGGACTCAACGTTGAGTGTGATCCGGAGAAAAACATATATCATGTAATCGCTCCGGCGAGGACGAAGCCGATTGAGCTCGATGACGTCATCGTACCGGTCAAGGAAAATTTCGATATCGCGCCATCGGACACGAGATTGTGCGCCGTGGAACAGGAGTTGGCGCTGGCGGACGGAAGGGAAAAAAGGCTTCTGGAAGCGATCGAACGCCTGGCCAAAGCCTATGATTTCATCATCATCGATTGCCCTCCCAGCATCGGACACCTGTGCTTCAATGCGCTTCGCGCCAGTTCGGAAGCCATCATCCCCATCGACATGAGCCTGTTCTCCCTTCGGGGAGTTGCCAAGCTGACGGATATGATGGTTCTGATCGAGAAAACATCCGGCCATAGGATCTCGCCCCGGGCTCTCGTGACCATGTTTGATTCGAGGACACGCTATTCCCAGGAAGTGCTGAAGAGAGTCCGCGAGAAATTTGACGACAAGGTTTACG
>CAYYTC010000043.1:0-42443 GCA_964474425.1 uncultured Acidobacteriota bacterium | reverse complement strand
ACTCCATTTTACTCATGAGTAAAATGGAGTCAACGCCAATTTATTAATATCGGAGATTATAGGTCGTTTAAGCGCGTTTTTGCCTTTTCCTGCTCGGCACCGGCTGCATCTGATCGTCCAGGTAGTAATTGTGACAAGACCTGATTCCGATAGCTATCAGCGCCTTCTTGCCAATAGGCGCACAATGAACGGATCTACTGGACCGAGGCTTGTCCACAACTCGGGAAGGCGTACCAGCTTTCCATTACCAACATCGACATAGACATATTCTCCATCCTGGGCCCAGCTTCTGAAACGGGTTTTTGAAGTGGACATCCCAATCTGTCCATGCTGCGGTTAAAAAATGAGGGTTCTATGCGCGATTCATCCGCCCGATGCAATAGAAAAGATTCTGACCTGGCTTGGACTCCCTTCCAGGGCCCCGCCCATAGCTCCTGCCCGGCGACATAGGGCCGCTGAACTTTTCTGATGCAGTCGGCAGCTAATCTGTTTCTGCGCTGAGCCCATGGACGGCTCGATTTTGCCTTTGGCAGCCAATCTGCTTTGCACTATAGGTCTATTCAAAATGCCTTTCTAAAGGCGCAATTCCGTTTTAAAATACCACTGAATTCGATAAACAGGCCCGCTCAGGATCGCAAGTTTACAGATAATGCTTTTGATCCTTGAAGCGGCGACAAGAATATGCCGCTTTTTGTAGCCAGCGATCGACCCGTATTCCAGGCGATTCGCTTTACCCGAGCCATCGCAGATTTGTTCAAGCCCTCGACACTGAGAGTGGCAACCTCATCGAAAGTTGTGCGACGGTGTTGGAGTCGATGGTAGGGTGTGCCGGAATTGGAGCAGAATGTCTTTCCACAAGTCTGGCATCGGTAACGACGACGCTTTCCCCACTTGGTTTTGTAGAATCCGTGGCGGATGATTTTTCCGGTTCTATTCAACCCGGATCCTGCGCATTGCACGTTTGGACACCTGAGACCCATTATTGCTCCTCGACGATGAACGGATCGCCTGGAATTGAGTCTCAAATCATACTACGTGCATGAGTTGTGATTGGGTCCCCAACAGTAGATTGCGGAAGTACCGCATTTTGGACTAAACCGCTGCGCCGTAGCTGCGAGAGCCTTGGGGTTGTTTTGCACAGATAATACGTTTGCATAATGAACCATATGACGGTACGATATGAAAATGACAAAATTGTCCCAATCAGATAGGTCGCATAGACAAGTTGGTGCGGCAGAAGCGTTTATCGAGGAGCGGTTAGCTTTAGGGCGTGTGGCTTTATCTCTTGATGAACTTATTGAGAAATCAGGATTGTCGATAATTGCTGCAAAAAATCAATTGCGAAGACTCTCAGGCAAGGTGGCCAGAGTTTCTCCGAGGCAAAGATTTTTTCTGATCATGGGTCCCGAGCATCGCATAATGGGAGCGCCTCCGGCAATCTGGTGGCTGCAGGATTATTTTGATTGGCTTGACCGTCCTTACTATCTCGCGCTTCAGTCTGCTGCCGGTGAGTTTGGATCCAATCCGCAAGCATTGCAGGTTACGCAGGTGATGACCGATCACCCCCTCAGGGCGATAAGGGTGGGCAGGGTGCAGGTACGATTTTTTGTTAAGAGCAATATTGAGAAGACTCCAATCCAGCAATTGCCTCAATCTCCAGCGCCGCTTTGGATCAGCACTCCGGAAGCCACAGCCTTTGATTTGGTTCAGTATGCCGGCCGCATTGGAGGAATTGATCGTGCGGCTGAAACTATCGCACCTCTGTTGCCCAAATTGCGCATCCGTGAATTAAAGCGGGCGCTTGATGCGGAAAACGCGCCTACCATTGCTCAGCGCCTTGGTTTCATACTCGATGCTTTAGGTGCGGAAAAGATGGCTGACGCTGTTTTTGATTGGCTCCCTGATAAGCTACTAACCATCCCGCTTTCTCCAATAAAAAGCGAAGGCAGAAGTTTCCCAATTGTGGAACGCTGGCAGATACTCAACAATTCCAATGAACTGAAGATATGATTCCTATTACACGACAGGATATTTTGGCACACCAAGCCATTGTACCCTGGTCAGCCCAATATCAGGTCGAGCAGGATTTACTGCTATGCAGGGCAATGACAGCGCTCTTTGATGATTCATTTTTGAGTTCTCAGATCGCTATGCGTGGCGGCACGCTCCTGCACAAAGCGCACCTCGCACCGCCGGCCCGCTATAGCGAGGACATCGATTTGGTGGTCGTCGGATCTCGTCCAGCAGAACATATCCGGCGTGCAGTCCGGCGTGTGTTGGCAGAGGTTCTGGGCATGCCAAAAGCATCGGTGTGGGACACAATCACATTGGCAATACGGAATACAGTCAAACCGTCGCGAGTTTTGCGGATGACATACTCCGTACGTTCCATCATGGAACCGAGCCGTTCTCTGGATATTGTGATTGAAGCCAACGTAACAGAGCGGCAGCCTCATAGATCTGTCGTCGAGATACCATTCAATTTCCCATTCCGCGGTGAAACCATTCAAACCAAGATCAAGGGTTACAACATTCACGAAATGCTTGGCACAAAAATGCGGGCAATGTTTCAGCGCAGACGCGGACGAGATTTGTTTGACTTATATTGGGCACTGACAAAATCCGAAATCCCTATCGATCCATCGGCAGTAATTGACTCCTTTCTGCACTATATGAAGCAGGAAGGAACCAGAGCAAAACGTGGAGAGTATATTGAAATCCTTGAAACACATCTCAAGGACAGGGGATTCTGTTCGGATACTGAATCGCTTTTGCGGATTGGAACCAGCTACGATCCACAGGCCGCCGGGAAATATGTCATTTCAAATCTATTGCTCCGATTGCCTGAATGAATAGCACGCCAGCAGACTCTCTCCCCTCGATTGCGTCTTCTCAGATCATCAATCAGGATGCCCATTCTCCGGGCACAATTTTATCTTCCAGAGAAGGTATCGAAATTGTGCGTTGGCGCCCATCCTCCTTCGGAATATAGACTCTGCGCAGCGGCTGCGCCCGATACTGCCCACTCTTCAGTCGATCCTGCAGCTTCCGGATGTTTTCCCAGGCATCAACCTCGTATGCCGCGCAGGCAACGCCGTCCCCGTCTGTGATCAACCCGGATAACCGCGGATCCACACGGATTGACAACCCATGTAAATCCGCGGTTAGAGTAGTTTAATACCTCTCATAGGTAGGAATAAGGTTTTTGTGCTTTGCAGCCAACTCATTCCAGTTTTTCGGCAGCACGATTTTTTTGCTGATGTAATCATAGCCCATATGCCCGCCCCTGAAACCCTTGAACACACCATACCAAGATCCGGGACCGCCCGCGACCACGATCAATATGGCGTCTCTGGGAGTATTAGGGGCAGCGGCATTACCCCGGGACTTAGCGGAACCTGCCTCCCCGGGTTTCGTCACATATTCCTTTACCTTCGACTTGGTCCATCCTTCACTCGCCAGAATGTCTGCCTGGGATGGGATTATCATCAGGGCATTCATAATGCCTGGATTCGAGCCGGCAATCGAATCGAGAATTCCCTTTGCATCCGTGCCGCGCGGTATGGAATAGGCGTGCTGGTTCGGGAAAAACATGGTTACGGTGCTGTCTTCCTTTTTGAATCCCCGTTCGAGGTGCAAGGGTTCCCATGGGCTGTCTTCCTCGTTCTCGGCGATAACCATCGACCATTTGCCCGGATTCCCCAGCGTTCCCATATCTTCGACACCCTTCCTGGCCCCGCCTATATTCTTGATAATCAGCCCCAAGGCCCTTCCGATTGCCGAGTTGGACAGATTCCCCGGACTGAGAACGCCGGCGCCAGAATTGATATGGATATCGTTTCTTATGGGGCCGTTGACGACCATGAAAGGAGCCCATGATCCTGTGCTCACCTCAAAGTTACCGAATCCGGCATTCTGATCGCACACAGCCTCCACCGCCGCGATCAGCACCGGCATATGAGTAGGCAGAGCTCCCGCCATGACGGCGTTCACCGCAATCTTCTCCACGGTAGCCTTGCCCATCCGCGGGATGATTTTAGCCACAACGTGGTCTGCCGGAAGATCCGTTCCCGTCATCATCTCGGCCACGGCTTCATCGGATGGCGGAATAATCGGCAGTCCGTCTCCCCAGCCTTTGCGGTAGAAAAATTGATTCATTTCCGTCAGATTGCCCTTAAATGCAATTCTGGATGCATCTTCGGTCTTCATCTGCGGAGATTTTTCTTGCTCCGTCAGGGGTCGGGTCAAGGCCGCTACAATATCATCAAATACCATGTCAATGCCCGACTCGATGTCCTTGGCAACAGTCGATTCACATGCAATCGGTTCTCCCAGAACTCTAATATTTGGCATGCTCTTACTGGACGCCGCAGATTTGGCGTCCTCTACGAAACCGCGATTCACCAGTTGCACGACCGGTGTTCCAAAGTCCTCAATCTCTACACTGTTGTAAGTGAGGAACTTTGTGCAGCCCCCTCAATCCCCAACCGCCGTAATAACGGCGTCCATTTCTTTGGCCCAGGCAGCATACTTTTCCTGGTTTTCCGCTAGATACTTCTGAGAGGGAGCGTCAAAATAGCTGGTTTGACAATCGGGAAACCTTTCCTTGAGTTTCTTTTCTACATAGGCCTGTATCGGTCTTGCGGCGCGTTTCATGTTGACGAACAATCCGATCTTCTTGCCGGCCAGAGTATCGACTCTCGGTGAAATTCCCCTGAGAGCAATGGGATCCACTTCCGCCCACGGACTTAAGACTTCATATTGATATTCCGAGGCATCCTTGGCAAAAAAAGCCTTCGAAATAAGGTAAATGGCCACGAAAGCAAAAATCCCCATGGCCGCAATAGACAAAATTTTTCTCATTATCGTCTCCTCCTTAAATTCCCAATGGGGTTTCATGTTATTGATGCCATATTTGACCTGCGATCCAACTTATCTTATAGACTGATAAGTCGAACAAAGCCACTTTTTTCAAACAGGGGCATCCCTCCATGCGTTCTCCCCTACGTTACGTCTGATAAGAAGTCATCTACCACCCGCAGAGCGCTGACTGTTGCCCACACGTGACACTGTGGGTGTTTTCATATTTCCAAGCCGCCAAAACCAATGTCAGGAAATCCGGCCGCGTAGCGGCCGACTGATTTTAGGCCGGCCTTTTAAGGCCGGCACCTGAGTTGCTACAACCAAATGCGTCGTCTAGCGACGCTTGAATTCAGCCGTCGCTGACGCGACGGAATCCTCCCAACTCCTTCGAATCCGGGCCTTAAAAGGCCCGGCTAAATTCATACGGCCGCTACGCGGCCCGCTCCTGCCGATTCGACAAAATAGATCGATGCCAACCCGATCAATCTTCAAAGCCACAGTCTCACGTGTGGGCAACAGTCAGCGCAGAGCGGGTGGCTTGATGAAGGGGGCTCAAGCCCCTCAAACGGTAACTGCTCTTGCCGCTTCTCCTCCTCTTCCTGATCGCGAATGTAGTCTCGGATCGTGTTCATCCAGCCCCACCGTGCTTGCACAGTATCCTCGTGCCCAGAAATGGTGGCCAGTGAAATTTCTTTCCTTCGCCAAGAATTCTCGATGGATTCGGATCGCCGACTTCCCTTTCAAGAAGCCGATCATATTTGCCACGCTGAACTTCGGCGGAATGCTCAAACATAGATGCACATGGTCGGGGAGCGCATGCCCTTCAACCAGCTCAACCCCTTCCTGCTCGCACAACTTCCTCAATATCCCACCGATCGATTTCCGCAGCGATCCGAAGATCGCCCGCTTGCGATATTTTGGTACCAATATTACGTGGTACCTGCAGTACCATCTCACATGTGAGAGGCTCTGCCACTCTCTCATGACGGTCTCCTTTCTCGTGAACCTGACTGTTCACGTGGGGAGACCGTCTCATATTTGCACGCCGTAACGGCAGAGCCTTTTCCAGTCGCGCCGCCAGAGGCGGCGGTTTACCCTAATGCGAATTATTTAAGAAATCCTCCATGACGCACCCGTCCAGGATAGGAGGGACAGGATAACCAGGGACTGATCTCATGCCGGGGAACTCGGATATTGCCCGTCAACGGATTTGCCCTATAATCGATTCAGATTCTCTATCCAACAGGGGAACCCTGGTTCGCTCACGGTACGCGAATAAAATCCATGCACCGGCAAGGGTTTTTGTCCACCGCACAGCGCGCAGGAACAGGGCCGCCGACAATGCGAATATACGTGTTGGTCGTTGTATTGCAGGATTGTGCCGGAAAACGGATATAGCATCTGCATAGGGACCTCGGGCGAATGTGAATTCGAAAGCTCCCCAGGAGAGTGTCTCAGGCCCGAATGCTGCAACTTCTGCCTTTCCCCTTCCTGGCAAGCCCTCCGCGTTTTCATGACGATACTCCCGAATGCGGCAATGCCGACAGCATAGCCCGCGGACTCCAGTCTCTTCCACGATCTCCGAACGAACCAATTCTCGAGATGCTTTACTTCAAGCGGGAATTTACTGAGACAAAAAGGCGGGCTTAGCAGGTGGAATATCGTGACAGGCTGAACTCATGAAAGGCCACGGTTACTCCGCCACCAACCCCTTGTGTGCGGGGCTTGTTCTTCCTGATCCGCATGACCTTGCGCCGCGTCTTTATTGCCCATCTCTGTTTGCCTATCTGCCTGAAATGGAATCCCCTCATTCTTTCGGACGTCTGTGAATAGTACCCTATTGAATGCTTTGTGCACTCATTGACCGCTGGTTGTGCCGTCCATTAGGGGGTACACCCCCTTTCCCATTGCACGGCCGGAGGGCGCGAGGTTACATTGGCACTATGCATTCCCCTGACAAGCTCTCGGAGGCTGAAACCCGGTTCGATCTCCAGCGCCGCCGAACAGGCGTGCTTCTGGGGCCGGGTGCTGCTTTGATCGCCTATGCCGTCCTCGGCGGTCTGCCCCCGGAACAGCGGCGCCTGGGGGCGGTCCTGACGTTCGTGATTGTTTTTTGGGTGACCGAAGCGATCCCGATCCCGGTGACGGCTCTTCTTGGGCCCGCGCTGTGCGTGCTTTTGGGCGTGGGGGAGTCCCGCGAGGTGTTCCGGCACTTCGGCGATCCGATCATCTTTGTTTTCCTGGGGAGTTTTTTGATCGCGCGGGCCATGGCCATCAACGGGCTGGACCGGCGGGCCGCCCTGGCAATGCTGCGATCGCCGGCCATCGGCCGGTCTCCCGAACGCATACGTCTGGCCGTGGGCTCGGTGGCTGTGCTGCTTTCCATGTGGATCAGCAACACAGCGACGGCCGCCATCATGCTTCCGATCGGCATCGGCGTCAGCAGCGCAATCGAGAAGATGTGCGCAACGGGCGATGCGACGCTCCGGGCGGCGAGCCGCAAATTCGCCACCGGCCTCATGCTGATGATCGCCTATGGATCATCCATTGGGGGTTTGGCAACTCCCGTGGGGACGCCGCCGAACCTGATCGGGATAGGCATGATGGAGACTCTCGGAAAGCGCCGCATACCCTTTTTTGAGTGGATGCTGCTGGGCATCCCCGTGACGTTGGTGATGTTTTCGGGGCTTTCCGTGCTGCTCCGATTCCTGTACCCGGCTCCTCGAAAAATGCAGGCAGGGTTGAAGACGACCCTGCCCCAGATGCATGAAGGATTCCCGCCGTGGGGGCGTGCCCAGACCTACACGCTAGTCGCCTTTTTCACGGCTGTCGTGCTGTGGGTTCTGCCGGGACTGGTCGCGCTGCTGCAAAGCACGGAAAGCACGCTGTATCGGACGCTGGCCGCTTCGTTGAACGAGGGTGTAGCAGCCCTTCTGGCGAGCTCGCTGCTCTTCCTGCTTCCCGTAAGCTGGAGTCCGCCGCGCGGCGCGATCCATTGGCGTGAAGCTTTGAACATCGATTGGGGCACTCTGCTGCTGTTCGGTGGCGGATTGAGCCTCGGCAACCTCATGGACAGCACCGGTCTCGCCAAAAGGCTCGCGGATGGGTTGTTGGGAGGTGACGGCGACGCCGGCGTGTGGGGTATTACGGCCGTCGCGACCCTTTTTTCGGTTGTGATCACTGAAACGACCTCCAACACAGCTGCCGCCAGCATGACGGTGCCGGTCGCGATCGCCGTAGCCCGCGCAGCCGGCGTTCCACCCATCCCCCCGGCGCTCGGCGCCACGATCGGCGCAAGCTTGGCATTCATGCTGCCGGTCTCCACACCGTCCAATGCCATTGTCTACGGTTCCGGTAGGGTCACGATCGGCCAGATGCTCCGCGCAGGGATTCTGCTGGACGCCGCGGGCTACGTCATTCTTCTGATCATGCTGCGCATCCTTTGCCCTCTGCTGGGGCTGGCGTGAAAGGGCATGCAGGGAGCGGGCCGCACAGGGTGGCCGTCGGCCAAGCGCGAGCGGCTCGGTTGCGGGCTTTAGAGGTTTCACTCGCATTGGCAGGGTTCCTTTCCTGCGGGCGGCTCCAGGGAGGCTTCGCGCGCATTCGCTGCACCCAATGCCGGAAAGAGCATCTCCTGGCATTTTCTTGTCGCACGAGGAATTTCTGCTCCAGCTGTCAGGCGAAACGCTCCGTCCTGTTTGCCGAGAAGCTTGCCGCCGCGATCCTCGCTCCTGTCCCGCACCGGCACTGGACCTTTCCCATCCCGCGGGCCCTGCGCGGCCTGTTCGAGCGGAAGCGCTCATTGCTCAGCCTGCTGTCCCAAACCGCTTATGCCTCCATATTGAAATGCTTTCAGCCCAGGGTTGGACGCGCTTTTTGCGGCTTACCCCTGGGTATGCGATCAATAGAGAGACCTACCCCGAAGGGATTGTGTTTTGAATCCCGGGACAAATTGTCCCGGCCAATTGCCGGACACAATCCCTTCGGGATAGATTTTTGCACCGCTGCAAACCCAGGGTAGGCGGCATAGAACGCCGCCAACCCTGGGCTGTGTGAAACTGCCCCTATCGGGGCAGTAGTTTTGAGACAGTCTCTGGAGAGCCGTCTTCACAAAATTTGGGAATAGGGGCTTTTGGGGGCTCGGGATTACACGATCAGATCACGCGTTAACTCCATAAGGCCCAAATCGGTCAGCGCTTCCCGCGAAGGCTTGCCTGATTGGATGTCCCACTTCATTTCCCTGAAGTATCCGTCTCTCAGTGCCCCATAATCGATTTTGGCGGTCGACGCGATGCGCTTGGGCAGCTCGAACTGATCCGGGGTCAAGCCTTCTCGGGCATTGAACGCTTGCCTGAGCGTCAGTATGCGGCGCCCCGCCTTCAGAGCTTCGTCCCAGCCGAATTCCCAGCCGCTGGCGCCGGCCATCAGGTCGGCCAGAGGAGGGGGTGTCGTAGCCACTGTGTACAGAGAGCAGAACCCGGCTGCATTTAAAAGCTGATGATAGGCGCTGCCGATCGAATAGCTTGCGAACGGATTCTGCTTGGGAGGCTGCAATGCGGGATCCGAACCAATGGGCGCGCCTTCGCTCAGCATGCCCGTAATCTGGCTGTCCATATGATGCGCAGGATTGGCATCGGCGATATTTGCCGTGCCGAGCGACGGGGACATGCGCGGATCATGATAGGCAAGACTTTTCCCGCGAATGGCGACCGCATATTTTTCCGCGCCCTTGCCGATACGCTCCGCGGCTTTCTGCGTCCCATCCGCCAAAACCGCGCCGAATCCTTCTCTCCTGGCGATTTTTTCCACCAGTGCCACGATCGCCTCGGCGTTCCCCCAGGTCAGATCGATGCCGTCTGTTTCTTCTCTGCTGATCAAACCGTTCTCATAGCACTCCATCGCCATGGCAATCGTGCCCCCGACGCCCATGGTGTCGATGCCGTATCGGTTGCAGAGATCGTTGGCCTTGATGACCGCCTCCAGGTTGTCGTTCATCAGCATCCCGCCCAGAGCCGCCAGCGACTGGTATTCGGGACGGTGCATTTCATCCTTTATGGCAAACGGGCCCTCATTTTGCCTGATGATGGCGCCGCAGGAGATCGGGCAGCCGTAGCAGCCGAAACTGCTGACCTTGTATTTGTCCATATTGGCGCCATCGAGGTTGGTAAGCGTCGGGAGAGCTTCCAGTCCGGTCAGTTGCCAGTTCTTGAGCGGGGCGTCCCCGATTGCGACCAGGAAGCTTATGTCCTTTCCGGTACCGGCTGCGGCCAGTCCTTTGGCGTATTCGTTGTTATGGATCATCTCCAGGAACTGCCGTATCGCGCCATTGAATTTTTCCCTGTCGGCGGGCACGATCGATCGAACGCCGCCCTTTACGGCAACCGCCTTCAACCTCTTGGATCCCATCACGGCGCCTACGCCGTTGCGGGCGGCGATGCGGCCCCTTTCGCTGACGACACCCGACAGCAGCGACAGGGATTCGCCCGCCGGTCCGATGCAGGCAATCTTCATGGCGCGGTCTCCCCAGGACTGCAGCAAATCGTGGGTTTCATAGGCGTCCTTCCCCCATAGCCCGGAGGCATCCTTCAGTTCGGCCTTGCCATCCCGGATCCACAAATAGACGGGGCTGGGAGAAATTCCGGAGAAAAATATGGCGTCATAGCCGGCCGTTTTCAGCTCGGGGCCAAAAGTCCCTCCCGAGTTGGATTCCGCCCAGGTCCCGGTCAGAGGGGATTTTGTGACAAGCATATGCCGCCCGCTTCCCGGCGACGGCGTGCCGGTCAGGCTGCCGACAACAAATCCGAGAATGTTCTCCGGTCCCAGCGCGTCAACCCCTGCCCTCATCCTTTCGTACAGGACGCGGATGCCCAAGCCGTTTCCCCCGATAAACTCCCGGTAGACGGGTTCCGGAAGGACTTCTTCGCGGATCTGTCCTTCGGTCAGGTTGACGAACAGGATCTTGCCTGCGTAACAACTGGGAATTGCCATAGCGAATTCCGCTCCTGTGAATACTTCGATCCGGAGACCGGCGAAAACAGGTTCACGCGACGCGGCGCAAGGCCGCATCTGCCTCCACAATTAAGGATAGCATGAGCGCAGGGAGCGCCGCGCCGATTTTGCCGGTATCCATGGAAGGGGGACTGAAAGGGGACAGCAATCGACAACGGCTGGAAGCCGTTGCTTTGGCCTGCTCCGCTAAGCGGCGCGAATCACCTATCGGAAGGCCCCGCCGGCGCCTGTCACGTCGGGAAAATCCTGGGGCCTGGAGCATCAGACTAATGATGAAACCGCCGGCCGCGTGGCACCCAACTGAATGTAGTAGCCTCCGGCAGTGCCCTGACTGCGGGACACACTTGACACTGTGGGCAACAGTCAAGGCAGAGCCGGAGGCTTTACGCTTACTGGCCGCGCAAAGGATCCCAATCGCAACCGACAAGATAAAAAACGGTTTCACGTGAATAAACATCTGTAAGGCTTTTTGAACCCCAGAATGTCGCATAACAAATTATGAGGTCGGGCTCAACTTCTGCGGTTCGACATTCGACATTCAATATTCGGGAAAGTCATGCTTCAGTATTTGTCAAAATGAGGCTGCCTCACCGGCAGGGCCGATGGCTACCCCAGATGACACGCAGACGTGCGCGCAGGCCCGCCCCCTGGTTTTTTCACGCTGTGCTGCCGGGCTCGTTCGAGCGTGTGTAGGCTGCAAGCTCCTGATGCTCATCCGCTGTCCAACGGGTGGCGGCATCCACAGCCCTGGCCGACCACAGGAAGCAGGCCGGATATCCTTTTCCCTCGATGCAGCGAAGCCTGTTGGCAACCGTCTGGTCCATGCCCAGACTCAGCAGATCCGGCCAGGAGCGGCCGGCTGCGGTCGCGAATTCGCCCACAACGCAGGGGATTTTGCGTGTAGAAGGATGTTGGGGCAAAACGCTGCCGTCCTGGGCATAATAGTGGAACTGGTCCAGCGTTATTCCAAGCTCCGATGCATCCCATCTGTCCAGTGTGCGCCAATGAGCGAAGCCGACCGAAGACTGGAAGGCCCGGCTCCCGTCAGGAAGCAGGCGGGCATGGATGCGTCGTATCCCCTCGGCGATAAAGGATTTCATCTCCTTCAGAGTGACATTCCGGTTGCCCCTTTTTTCGCGGAAGAGCGGGAACCTGCCGGTCACCCACTCGGGCTCATTGATCAGCTCCCAGGCATAAATCGAGTCGCGGTATTTCATGGAAATATCCAGCAAAGGATCGAGAACCCTTTCAAAAAACAGTTGCCGCTTCATTGCATCGGAAACGATCCCATTTCTGCCGCCTTTGATGATTCCGGGGCTGCCGGGCACCTCCGTCCCAGGGAGGCACCATGAAAAATCGATCAGCGACGGAAACAGCTTCAGGCCCGCTTTCGCGCAGGCCCCCAGGACATAGTCAAAATCCTCACCGAGCCGTTTGTAAAAGGGATGGTCCGCAGGCAGGGAGTCAAAATACCATGCATCGCCGATTCTACGGGGCGCAGATGCGCCGGTGCCGTAATTCAATCCATCCGCCAGGAGGAACCAGCGGACGGCTAGAATTCCCTGGGACCGGAATTGGGCAAAATCCTCCCCGATGCGTCTTCGCTTCCTCTCGCACCACGCCGGCAGGTTCTCTTCGGAGACCCACAACGCCGGAGGCCCCCCGAAATCCCAGCCACAGTCGATCCAAGGATAATTGATGCCTATGAGCATATGAGGTGAATTTGCGGCGCTTGTTCCGCTGGGGCGGCTCTCTGATGTCCCTTTCAGGACGATGCTTAAGGTTTAGCCGAAAATGCTGCGCGGCCTTTTCCGATGCAGGCACGCTCTGTCACCGAAAACAAACCCGATAAGGGCGTCGTTACTCGGTCAGTCCCTGGCTTGTCTTCATCAGGTTCTGTACGACTTCATGGTAGTAGGGTTTCTCCTTGAGACTCGCATAGGAACCCGGGAAATAAGCCAGGGTAACGTCGGCGCTCTCGCCGGAATAAGTTTTTCCAGCGGCGGAAATTTCGATCTTGACGCCGGCCGCGACCGGTTTGCCCGCATCCGCAACTGTCCCGTAGATTTCTCCCGCCGCGGCCACGGATGCCGCCAGGACGACGAACGCAAACACCAAAAGTGGTTTCATGATCCCTCCATTTTTATCTTCTCGCGCAGGTCTTGTACCTCCCCATACAGGATGCACGATGTTCCAAAAGGTTGCCAGGGACTTCCCCTTCCGGTCGGGCTTCGGGGTGGCCCCTAATCCCTGATTTTGGACAGGTTATTGAACCGTCGTTCCAGTGGAGGGTTTGCCTCCTCCGGTCTGCTTGTCCCGTTGCGCCTGAAGGGCCTGGATGAGGCCGTCCACGATCTGAGTGGGTATGGCAATCACGGCCCTCACCGGCGCCGGCAGGGTCCCGGTTTTTTGCATTTTAAGCGCCTCTTCCTCGCTCTGTGGGCCGATGACGTCGCAGAATGTCAAGGTACAGTCAATGGGAGAAACGCTGACCTGGACATAGTTGGAATAGATTCTCGGAGAGCTGAGGGAGTGATCTGCAATGATTTGTACGGGTCTTTCCTCGTTTGCCATAGGATTCCTTTTGGCGGGTGAATCCGGGTCCACCCCTGAAAGAATTTAACCGGGAGGCCAGCGGAGGATGCGTCCGCCCAGTAAATGAATGTGCAGGTGAAAAATCGTCTGGCCCGCTTCCGCATTGGTATTGATGACGGCACGGTACCCTGTGCCGTCAATGTGCTGCTCTTTTGCCATCCGTCCGACTACGTTCAGCATGTGGCCGAGAAGCAGCCGGTCATCCTCCCGGCTGTCGTTCAGGGAAACGATGTGCTTTTTCGGTATGACCAGGAGATGAACCGGAGCTCCGGGATTTATGTCCCGGAACGCAAGGCACATCTCGTCCTCGTAAAGTATCTCCGCAGGTTCCTTGTGGGCGGCGATTTGGCAGAAGATACACGCGACTATTTTCATCATTCCTCTCCGATACGCGCAGGAGATCCGCCTAGCGTATACGCTCGATATTCGCGCCCAGCCCGGCCAGTTTTTGCTCGATATGATAGTAGCCTCGATCCAGATGATAGACCCTGTCGATAACGGTTTCCCCCCTGGAGACCAGGCCGGCTAATATCAGGGAGGCGCTCGCCCTCAGATCGGATGCCAGCACCCTGGCGCCGGACAAAGGCTTGCCGCCCCTTACAAGAGCCCGCCTGCCGTCAATGGTTATGTCGGCTCCCATGCGGATCATTTCCAGGGCATGCATGAACCGGTTCTCGAAAATGGTTTCGGTAATGACCGCGCTCCCGTCTCCCTGCGTCATCAGGGCCATGTATTGAGCCTGCATATCGGTGGGAAACGCCGGATAGGGATGCGTTGCGACATTTTTGGAAACAATCGGATCCCTTCCCCGCACGCGAAAGCTTTCCGAACCGAATGTGATCTCGGCGCCCGTCTGGCTTAACAGTGCGAGTACAGCCGTCAGGTGGCCTGGATTGCAGGCGGCGACCTCAACGTCGCCGCGGGTGATCGCGGAGGCGAGGGCAAAGGTTCCCGCTTCGATGCGGTCCGGTATGATGCGGTGCCGGCTCCCGTGCAGCTCCTTCACGCCCTGAATCCTGATCGTGCGCGTGCCGTCGCCTTGAATGCGGGCACCCATGCTGCGCAGCAAATCGGCCAGATCGCTGATTTCGGGTTCGCAGGCCGCGTTGTCCAGCACGGTCTCGCCCTCAGCCAGGGTGGCCGCCATCATAAGGTTTTCCGTTCCCGTAACCGTGACCGTATCCATCATGACATGCGCCCCGCGCAGGCCGCTGGTCGAGGCTTCCACGTAGCCATGCACCACATCGCATCTGGCTCCCATGAGTTCGAGGCCCATTATGTGCAGGTTCACCGGGCGGGCGCCTATGGCGCATCCTCCGGGCAGCGAGACCCGCGCCTTTTTGAATCTGGCGATGAGCGGGCCCAGGACAAGGATCGCCGCCCGCATGGTTTTCACCAGCTCATAGGGGGCTTCGCAGGAACGGATTTCTCCGGCATTCAGCGTTGCGGTTCCATCTTCGCGCACTTCCGCCTCGACGCCCATCTCCTCGAGCAGGTTGCGTGCCGTCAGGACATCGCGGACATAGGGAATGTTTTCCAGCTGAAGAGTATCCGGAGTCAAAAGGGATGCAGCCAAAGCAGGCAGTGCGGCGTTTTTGGCCCCGCTGATCGTTACGCGCCCGACCAAGGGGGCACCGCCCATCACGCGAATTTTATCCATGCTCCCTCCGCAGGAGTTTCCGCGCCACGAGGCAGCGCGGAATACCCTGCAAATCGTCGAGGATCCTCTGGACGCAGAGGCCTCCCGATTCAACAAGTCCCGCCACACTCTCCGCCTGTCCTGCGCCCAGTTCGAGCAGCAGGAACCCCCCCGGCGAAATCCGTGACGAAATCCCCGGAATCGCCCGCCGGTAGACGCCCAGGCCCGAGGCACCGCCGAACAACGCCGCGTGCGGTTCGTGGTCCCTCACCTCTCGGGGCAGACTATCACAATCGTCGAAGGGGACGTAAGGCGGATTGCCCAGGATGAAGTCGAAAACCGGCCCGGAGGAAAAGCATTCGAGCAGATCCGACTGGACAAACTGAATTCTGTGGGCCACGCCATGACGGGCGGCGTTTTCGCGCGCTATGCGCAGGGCGTCTGCCGATATGTCGACGGCCCATCCTGTTGAAACCGGGACTTCACGGGCGACGGAAACAGCAATACAACCGGAACCGGTGCCGACGTCCAAAAAACGAACGACAGGGATCGGGGATTCCCTCATCAAACGCAGCGTTTCCTCGACAAGAAGCTCCGTCTCCGGGCGCGGGATCAGAACTTCCGGCGTCACGCGAAAAAGCAGGCCGTAGAATTCCTGTTCACCCGTCAAATACTGCAGGGGTTCGCCCTTTGCCCGGCGGTCGATCAAATTCCGGAAGCAGGCATAGTCTTTTTGCGCCAGAAGGTGCCCGGGATGGCTTAAGACCCGAACTCTCTGCCAGCCGAGCACGAAGCCGAGCAGGAGATCGGCCGAAAGCATCGGGGATTCCACTCCGGCCCGCCTGAACTCCTCAACGGCCCATTCGCGGGCGCTGGCAATGGTATGCATCGGTTGTCGTCCGCTTGATAAAATGAACGGCTGCTATATCGCGAACGCGGTCCAGCGTTTGACGGCCGCAATCCCGGCCTCGGGCGCAGCGCTTAAACAGCCTCCTTCAGTCTTTCCGCCTGAAAATGGGTGAACAGACCTTCAAGCAGAGTTCCGATATTCCCGTCCATAAAATCGGAGAGGTTATATACGGTCAGCCCGATGCGATGGTCGGTCACGCGGTTCTGAGGGAAATTGTACGTCCGGATCTTCTCGCTGCGGTCGCCCGAACCGACCTGGCTGCGGCGGTTTTCCGAAATGGATTTCTGCTGTTCCTGGAGGGCGATGTCGTAGAGTCTCGACCTCAAAACGCGCATGGCTTTTGCCCGGTTCTTGATCTGGGATTTCTCGTCCTGACAGGAAACAACCAGCCCGGTCGGGATGTGAGTGATGCGGACCGCGGAATAGGTCGTGTTCACCGATTGGCCGCCGGGCCCGGAAGAACAGAAAGTGTCGATGCGGATATCTTTGGGATCGACAACCACCTCCACTTCGTCGGCCTCGGGCAGCACCGCCACGGTCACAGCGGAGGTGTGGATGCGGCCGTTGGCTTCGGTCGCCGGCACCCGCTGCACCCGGTGAACGCCGCTTTCGTATTTGAGTTTGCTGTAGACGCGGTCCCCTTCCACCATGGCGATGATTTCCTTGAATCCCCCCACTTCCGAAACATGCTCTTCCATAATCTCCACGCGCCAGCCGATGCGTTCCGCATGCCGCGAATACATCCGGAAGAGTTCGGCGGCAAACAAGGTCGCTTCGTTTCCGCCGGTCCCCGCCCGGATTTCCAGGAGCACGTTTTTATCGTCGTTGGGGTCCCTGGGCATCAGGAGAAATTGGAGCTCCTTCTGGCATGCCTTCTCCCTCTCCTCCAGGGCGATCACTTCATCGTCGGCGAGCTTTCTCATTTCCAGATCGGTTTCGGACGCCGCAAGGCTTTTGGCCTCCTCGATGCCGTTCAGGATGCCTTTGTATTCGCGGAATTTCTCCACCACGGCGTTCAATTCCCTGTGAGCCTTGGCATGCCTCTGGTAAGCGGGCTGGTCCGCAAGGATCGCCGGATCCGCAAGGAGCGCATTCAGTTCCTCGAATTTTTTTTCCAGGGCAACGAGCTTGTCGATCATGGGTGTCTCACTAGATTATAGATCTGTTTCAATTGGGCCGGAATGGCCCGAGGCAAGGACGGACCCGCTAAGCGGCGGTTTGCGCTTCGCGAGCTTTGATTCCGTCCAACTCGAGGGACTCCCTCAAGGCGCGGATCGCGATTTCCAGCTGGTCGTCGGACGGCTCCTTCGTGGTGATCCGTTGAAGTGTCAAACCCGGTAGCACCATCCAGCGGAAGAAGCCCTTCCGGCAGCGGGGCGCCGACAGCCGGATCAGCTCGTAGGAAAGCCCCGACACCAGGGGGATCAGAACCAGTCGCGAGAGGAAAATCGCCCAGAACGCGTCAAACTTGAAGACGGAGAACACGATGATGCTGACCACCATCACGAACAGCATGAAGCTGGTGCCGCAGCGGGGGTGCAGTGTCGATTTGCCGCGCGCGTTTTCCACGGTGAGCTCCTCCGCCGCTTCCCACACATGGACCACCTTATGTTCCGCACCGTGGTACTGGAACACCCGCCGGATGTCTTTCATCAGGCTTATCAGCGCGATGTAGCACAGGAAAAAAACAACGCGGATCAAACCGTCGACAAGATTGAAAACCACCCAGTTGTGGACAGCGGGGATGTAGCCCTTCATCCAGGTGGTGATCCAAAGCGGCAAAAGAATAAACAGGAATACCGCGACAGCCACGCCGAAAAACATCGATGCGGCGATCGGAAGGACAGCATTTTCCTTTTTGCTGCTTTTCGGCTTTTTCTTCGCGCCCGGATCCAGATCCTTCAGGGAGACATTGATGGAGTAATTCAGGGTGCGCAGTCCCAGGAAGAGGGACTGGACCAGGACGGCAAAGCCGCGGATAACCAACCAGGAAAGCGGCTTCCATCGCTCGGACAGACGTCTGACAGGCTCTTTCATGACCTCGACGGATCCGTCCGCACGCCGCACCGCCACCGCATAGGCGTGTGGCGTGCGCATCATGACGCCTTCAATGACCGCCTGGCCGCCTACGAGGATATCTTCGGGTGACGCGGTGGGCTTTGTATCCGCCATCTGGTGTCTCAGACTTTGGAGGTGTTTTCGATCTTATCCAGACCGTAGCGCTTCTGGAATCGTTCGATGCGCCCCGCGGTGTCAATCAGCTTCTGCTTTCCGGTAAAGAAAGGGTGGCAGGCAGAACACATCTCCAGCCGGATTTCCGGCTTGGTGGACCGGGTTTCAAACTTGTTTCCGCAGGCGCAGGTCACCAGCACTTTATGGTATTTGGGATGAATCTTTTCTTTCATTTTCAGCCTCGATTACCAGGCAGCATTTTTATAAGAGCCGTCCTATACAAAACCTTTAGTTTACCATGCCAGGCAAATTCCCGCCAGCCAATTTTTTGCGCCGGAAGTGCGACATAGATGGGGGTTTCCAATGTTCGCTTGTTTTTGAGCACTTGCTGCCGCTATACCTACCCATAATCAGGCTATCTACCGGAGTTTCTTTGCCATAGTGCACCTCAATTCCCCCACGGATTATGAGGCGTTGTCTCCGGATGGGTCTGCTTTCCGTTTTTGTCGTGGAATCCCGTAACAAATCCCGTGATCGTTCGGATCGCATGTGTTATTGAGGTCGTAAAGACCTGTAGGATCAGTATAGGTCAGGGGATTGTTGCGGGCGCAAGCGTACCGATTCCACGTCTGTGACTCCAAAGGCCGACCACTGTTCAGCAAAGGATCTGGACTTGTGAATCGTCCTTGTGCTGCGGATAAGTACCTCGCCCCGAAGTAATCGAGCCCTGTTTCGGCGTCTCGTTCTTTGCCGGTGAAATGGCGTATTGCGGTTGGACGCTGCGCTGAAGAACATGCCCAGGAACCTGTCATAATCGCAAACATCCCGTCATAAACATATGCTGCAATCCAAAACGCAGCGCGATCGTCAAGGCCTGCCGTGATATTTTTATGCAGCCTCGCGGGGTTTGATCTCCTTTTCGATCTGCCGCATTGACTGCCGTCGGATGATTTCGAGGTCAAACTGAGCTTGCATATTCAGCCAGTATTCAGGCGTGAATCCAAAGTAACGCGCCAAACGCAAGGATGTATCTGGAGAAATTCCACGTTTCCCACTAATGATTTGACTTAATCGGTTGGCAGGCACATGGAGTTCCGCTGCTAATTTATTGACACTCATTCCGAGCGGTTCCAGTAGATCCGCTTTTAAAATCACTCCCGGATGCACCGGATCTCGATATTTGGCTGCCTTTTTCATCTTGTTTCCCTCCTAATGATAGTCAACGATCTCAACTTCGTAAGCATCGCCATCCTTCCAAACAAAGCAGATGCGATACTGATCGTTAATCCGGATGCTATATTGTCCCAACCGGCCCCCCTTTAACGCTTCCAGTCGATTGCCCGGGAAAATTGAGATATCGGAGAGTGCCCTGGCTGCATGGATTTGAACAAGCCTTCTTTCGATGACTGGGACCAATCGATTGAATCGTTTGGAAGAAAGACCTTGAAAAATCAACTCAGCATCTTTGGATCGAAAGGATCGAATCACAGTAGTACTATAGTACGCGGTACGTCTTACGTCAAGAAATGGATGATCCGCAGGTATTGGGTCTGGAATGGGAAGGGACCAATTCCAGAGTGCAGGAGAACGCTAGGACCAATCCCATCGATAGAAAAACCATCCATCCCGAACAGTGCGGCGGCCGTCCGTGCATTCGCGGCATGCGGATACGCGTCATCGATGTTCTGGATCTCCTCGCCGCCGGCTTGAACGCCGCCCAGATTCTCCAAGAGCTTCCTGATCTCGAGATGGACGATATCAAAGCAGCTTTGAACTATGCGGCCCGGCGTCTGGACCATCCGGTGATGGTCGCATGATTGTCTGGCTCGACGCTCAGCTACCCCCTCGTAATGGCATCTCATCAAAATCGCCACTGGCCGCTGGACCGTTGAACTCGAGCAAGGCGGCAACGAACTTGCCCTCCCCACTGTCTATATCGCTGGACGACCAAAGGATCGGAATTTGAAATATGGAAATCAGTATGGTAGTGTGTAGCATTCTTTTGGCGCCCAGGTTGATTGAAAGCCATCCCGGATGAGACCGCTGAGACTGTATGGAGATAATGAAGATATATTTTCACAACAACTGCTTCGACGGTCTGGCTTCCGCAGCGGTTTTCGGCAATTTCTACCTGCAGGCGATCCGCAGGGACTGCAAATTTGAATACGAGGGCCTGGCCCACAGGGCGGGACAGCTTTTCCTCGACGTGAATTTCGACGGGGATGAGAACGCCATCGTGGATTTCAAGTATTCCAGCGACCCTCGCCTGACCTGGTGGTTCGATCATCACCAGAGCGCATTCCTCAGTCCGGAGGATGAGGCCCATTTCAAGGCTGACCGCAGCGGCCGGAAATTCCACGATCCGAACTACCGTTCCTGCACCAAGTTTATTGTGGAGATGCTCCAGAAGCACTTTGGCTTCGAATCCGGCAGGCTTGAGGAACTGATCCGGTGGGCCGACATCATCGACGGCGCTCTGTTTGAGAACGCGCAGACCGCCGTGGAGCTTCCGGAACCCGCGATGAAGCTCATGATGGTCATCGAGGGCGTGCACGACCGCGAACGGATCTGCAGCCTCATAAACGAGTTCCAGCAGAAGTCGCTGGGCGAAATCATGGAGATCCCCTGGGTGCGGGAGGCGTTCCAGAAGCTCTATGAACGCCACCTCTGGTCCGTCGAAATCATACGCCAGCACGCGCACTGCATGGATGGAACCATTTCTTTCGACGTCAGCGGCTATGACCTGGAAGGCTATAACAAATTCATTCCCTATTACCTGTTCCCTCAAGCCACCTACTGTGTGGGAGTGAGCCTTTCGAGTTATCGTGCCAAGATTTCCGTAGGATCGAATCCCTGGAGCCCTCATCCGCGCACCCACAATCTCGCCAAACTGTGCGAGCGCCATGGCGGCGGCGGGCACCCGGTCGTGGGCGCTATTTCCTTCGCCCCGGAGGAGCTCGAGAAAGCGCGCCGAATTGCCATGGAAATTGCGGGAGAACTCCGAGGCGTGTCCCAGGATCTATGCTAGAAGCCGAACACCTTCTGCACCCCCGTGTCCGCCCGGTCGAAGCTTTCCCGATCCGCATGGACAGCCAGGATTTGATTTGCCTTCAGGATCCGCAGAACCTGGCGGAGCAACCGATATACCTCAACAGGTTCCTCCTTTTTCTGGTCTCCCGAATGGACGGCAAGCATTCGCTGCGCGACATTCAAGCGGATTTTCTCCGGGCGACAGGAGAAATCCTGCCGATGGAAGACATCGAAAGCCTCGTCACCCAGCTGGATGAGCATCGTTACCTGGACGGGCCGGCATTTCGGAGCTTCTACCGGGCGCTTGTCGAGGAATTTCGCGCTTCTCCGTCGCGTCCGGCCTGCCACGCCGGCGATTCCTACCCGGAGGATGCCGACGCGCTCCGGTCCCGTATCCGGAGCTATTTCGATCCTCCCGAGGGCCCGGGGGACGATTGGAAGCCCGTTGCGGCGGAGCCATTGCGCGGCCTGATCGCCCCGCATATCGATTTCACGCGGGGCGGCCCGGTTTATGCCCACGCGTACGGCGCGCTTTCCCGCACCCCGGCGCCGGAAACCTTCATCCTATTCGGGACCTGCCACACACCCATGCCGCGGCGCTTTTCCATCTCCGGCAAAGACTACGAAACCCCGATGGGGCCCGCCGTGACAGACAGGGACTTTGCAGCCCGGCTTTCGGCCAGGCTGAACGGCGAATATGCGGATGACTTTCCTCACAGGCGCGAGCACTCAATCGAGTTTCAGGCCGTATTTCTGAAATATATGCTGGAAACGCGGCAGGATTTTAAAATAGTTCCGATCCTGGTCAACTCCTTTCATGACATCTATGCCCGCGGAGGAACAGCCGCGGAGGACCCCGAAATCCGCAGAGTAGTGGACGCTCTCCGGGAAACAATGGGCGAGACAAAGGGGCAAATATGCGTGATTGCCGGTGCCGACCTGGCGCATGTGGGACGAAGATTCGGGGATCCCTCCGGGCCAACCGTGCGCTCGCTCCGTGAAGTGGAGCAGAAGGACCGGGATTTCCTGAAACTGGTGGAGGAAGGCGATGCGGAGGGCGTCTTTCAGTCTGTTGCCGCCGATAACGACAGTCGCAGAATCTGCGGCTACCCTCCCATCTACATGACGCTGCGCTGCATCGACAAGCCCAGAGGAGAGTTGATCCGATACCGGCAGTGGTCCGACACGGAAGCCGGCGCTGCCGTGACTTTTTCCGCTATGGCGATCTTCTGAGCCTTTTCGTTTTTGTGTTTTTTGGGAAAAGGTTTGATATACAGTGTTCGACCTGCGATGCCAGTGCAGGCGCATGTCAAGGATCCAGTATGCTGCTTCTGAAGAATATTGCTCAAATGGTAACGCTCCGCGGAGAGCCTGTGCCCCGGACAGGGGCCTCCATGTCCGAACTCGGAATCATAGAGAACGGCGCCCTGCTCATTCACGGCGACCGCATCGTATGGGCCGGCTCGACCAGGGATATCCCGGTGCGCGAACCGGGCGTAAGGTACCAGATCCTGGATGGAGTCGGCCTTGACCTGCTGGCAATGCCCGGATTTGTCGATTCGCACACGCACCCTGTTTTTGCTGGCACCCGCGCGCAGGAATATGATCTTCGCTGCCGGGGAAAGAGCTACCAGGAGATTGCAGCAGCCGGCGGAGGGATTGCGGCCAGCGTGGAACAGCTGCGCGCTGCCGCGCCCCATCAACTCCTGGACAGAACCGAGCGATACTTCCGCCACTTTCTCTCGCACGGCACAACGACGATAGAAGCAAAAAGCGGATATGGCTTGAGCCTGGAGGACGAGCTTAAGAGCCTGCAGGTTCTGGCCGCCTTGCGTGAGCGCAATCGCCTGGAAATCGTGCCGACATTCTTGGGAGCCCATGCCGTTCCGGAAGAATATGCGCACTCGCGAGACACTTACATCCGCAATATCATCGAGGAGATGATTCCCCGCATCGCGCATGAAGGGCTTGCGCAGTTTTGCGACGTGTTTTGCGAGGATGGGTATTTTACGGTTGAGGAAGCCCGTTCCATTCTGCTGGCAGCCAGGGATGCTGGCCTGGGCATGAGAATTCATGCGGACGAACTGGGACACAGCGGAGGAGCCAGGCTGGCCGCCGAATTGGGGGCACGCAGTGCGGATCACCTCCAATTTATCGACGACGCCGATATAATGGCATTGAAGCAGGCGGGCACGGTGGCGACCCTTCTCCCCGGGACCGCCTTCAATCTTGGATCGAGGCGCTATGCGCCGGCCCGGAAGCTCATCGATGCGGGTGTGCCGGTAGCGCTGGCTACAGATTTTAATCCCGGCACGTGCTTCAATCTGAACATGCAGCTTATCCTCGCATTCGCCTGCACTCAAATGGGCATGAGTCCGGCTGAAGCCATTACCGCAGCGACAGTCAACAGCGCCTACTCGCTGGGAATTTCCGAGAGGCTCGGAACGATCGAAGAGGGAAGGCAGGCGGATATTGTACTGATGGACGTATCGGATTATCGCGAATTGCCCTACTTTTTCGGCATCAACCATTGCGTCGTCACCATTAAAAAGGGAAACATCGTCATCAACCGATTGGAGCAGCCTTGAAAAGAATCGTGGAATGCGTGCCCAACTTCAGCGAGGGCAGAAATCCAGCGACCGTCGAAGCGCTGGCTTCCGCCCTGACCGCAGAATCGGATGTCGCCCTGCTGGATACCGAGATGGACGCGGCGCACAACCGCTGCGTGATCTCGGTCGCCGGTGATCCCGAAGCGGTCGCTCGCGGAGTCGTGCGGGCTGTCGGAAAAGCTGCCAAACTCATCGATCTACGGCAGCATGAGGGAGAGCACCCAAGGATGGGAGCCGCCGACGTCATCCCCTTCATCCCGATTTCCGGCATTGACATGGAGGAATGTGTGGAGCTCTCGGTCCGTGTGGCGCGGGACATAGCGCAGCTTTACGGCATTCCGACCTACCTCTATGACCAGTCCGCGCGGATTGCCGCGCGGCAGGACTTGGCTTACGTGCGCAAAGGTCAATTCGAAGGGATCCGGGAAGAGATCCGGAGCAATCCCGAGCGCAAGCCCGATTTCGGCCCTTGCGAAGTGCATCCCTCCGCGGGAGCGACGGCCGTAGGAGCCAGATTCTCCTTGATCGCCTATAATGTTTATCTCCGGACCCCGGAAGTGAAGATCGCGCAGGAGATAGCGCGCTCCATCCGGTTTTCCGGCGGGGGGCTGCGCTATGTCAAGGCGCTGGGATTTGAAATTAAAAGCCGGAATCAGGCGCAGGTTTCCATCAACCTGACAAACTACGAGGCAACCCCGATCCACAGGGTATTCGACCTCGTTTGCAGGGAGGCCGCCCGTTACGGCGTTTCTGTCGCCTCCAGCGAAATTGTGGGCCTTATCCCGCAGAAGGCGCTGGATGATTCCGCGGAATACCATCTGCGTCTGGAGAATTTCAGTCAAAACCAGATTTTGGAAAACCGCCTGTCAGAAGCCCTGTCCCATGGGCCCGGGATCGATGAATTTCTAGGAAGTGTTGCCGCAGGGGAACCCCTTCCCGGAGGCGGAAGCGTCGCCGCGCTTGCGGGAGCATTGGCTGCGGCCCTGGGCGAGATGATGGCCGGTTTGACGGAAGGCAGGGTGAAATTCGCCTCCCGCGATCCTCAGGTACGGGAAATACATGCCCGGCTTACAGACTCGCGCAATCAGCTTCGAGGACTGGTCGAGCAGGATTCGCTTGCATTCAAAGAGCTTCTCCGCGCGATCAAGCTGCCGAAGGAAACAAAGGAAGAGAAGGAGATCCGCGCCGCCGCCATCGAGCAGGCGACGATCGACGCAACCGAAACGCCGCTCCGCACGGCCCGCGCAGCCTTCCGCGTGCTGGAGGACGTGCGCGTGCTGGTCGAGATCGGCAATCCCAACGCCCGAAGCGACGCGGCAGTCGGGGCGCAGCTTGCCTGTGCCGCGCTTAAGGGCGCCCACTACAACGTACTCACCAACATTCCCGGAATAAGGGATAAGGCGTTCACCCAAAACGCGCGCGCTGAGAGCATGGATCTGGTTCAAAAGGGCCTCAAGCTCGCGCTGGACGTTGACAGGCTGATGGAGGACTCGCGCTAAATGCGGGCTCGGGCCTCGCTTTGAGGGATTTGCCGTCAGGACTCCGCCCTGGTGGGAGATTGTTCGGCCGGCATCGGCACAATTCGACTTTTTGCAGGGTCCTCGAGCCGTTTGCCGGTATTGCCTGGAGGATTGCGCAACTGCTTCCTTGGATGGTGAGGCTGGGTGGCCTTTCCTGGGAAATTATCCCGCCTTGGGCTCGTTTTTGTCGGTTTTCGTCTGCGGCTCTTCCTGGCCGGCTTTCAGCGAGGATTTAAAATTCCGGATGCCTTCGCCGAGCCCTTTGCCCAGCTGCGGTATCTTATTCACGCCAAAAATCAGGATTACGATCACAAGGATGACTATGAGCTCTGTGGTACCGAGATGCGGCATTTGCTACCTCCAGTCTATCAAATACGACTAGTATGAGGGTACTTTATAGAGCACGCCGGTGTCAATCCAATGCTTGGCAAACGCGGTTTCGAATGTCGACCGACCGGCGGAACTCCGAGGATGGGCGCGCCATAGAATCCGCGGCTTTGAGTATGCCGGTGACAACAAAACGCTTGTGTAGCGCCTCAAAATGTCCTATAAATCGCAGATCTATGGCAGTTTCATAGGGATGCTTTATTGTTTGGGGAACATCCGACAAGGCTTTGAGCGATTCTCTGGTTTTCTGCACCCTTCCCGAAAGGCCTCAATGGTCCAGGCACTTGTTATTTTTTGATATTTGATAGGGCAATATTTGACCTGCATGAGTTAGCCGGAGGTTTGGCTCGGAGGTTCAGGACTGTTCCCATCTCCGGACAGGTGTTTTTTTTGAAAGGAGAAGTTCCTTTGAAGATAATTGGAGAAAAAATCAACGGGACGCGGAAACGGGTAGCGCAGGCTATTCAGGAACGCGACGCAGCATTCATCCAGGACCTGGCGAAGAAACAGGCAGACGCAGGCGCCGACTGGCTCGACGCCAATGCAGGCACTCATCCAAGCCGCGAAGCGGACGATTTGATCTGGCTGGTTGAAAATATCCAGGCTGTAACCGACACGCCGATCTGCCTGGACAGCGCAAACCCGAAGGCGCTGGAAGTGGCGATCCAGGCAGTCAAACAAACCCCGATGATCAACTCGATCAGCGCCGAGCCGCACAGGCTGCAAGGGGTGTTACCGCTCGTCGCCGCCCACAAGACTCCCGCGATCGCTCTGGCCATGGACGAGAAGGGCATCCCCAAAACAAAGGAAGACCGCTTGTCCGTCATTCGCCGGCTGCTCGTCGAGACCCGCAAGCTGGGAATTGCCGACGACCGGCTGTATTTCGATCCCCTGGCGATGACGATTTCGACCGGTCAGGAAAACGGATTGATTTTCTTCGACACCATTCGCTCCATCCGAAGCGAATTCCCGGAAGTTCACGTGACCTGCGGATTGAGCAACATTTCCTTCGGGATGCCCGCCCGTTCCTACATCAACCGGGTGTTCCTGATTCTATCCATGCAGGCAGGACTCGACAGCGCCATTTGCGATCCGATGGACCATGATATCAAAACCGCGATGCTGGCCACGGATCTTCTGCTGGGGCGTGACAAGCATTGTCTCAAGTATACGCGCGCGTTCCGCGCGGGAGTTTTTAACAAGCAGTAGAGATCCCGTCTAAGTTGGTTTTGGTTATTATTGAGTAACACTTACCCAAAGGAAGCAAAAAAGGAGAGCACCATGGCGAAAGAATTAATTGATGCCGTCGTTGATATGCGTGAGGAAGATGCCGTAAAGATTGCGGAAAAATTGCTGAACGAGGGCGCGGATCCCATTGGCCTTCTGGATGATTGCCGTACAGCCCTCGGCATCATCGGAGACCGGTTTGCGGCCGGCGAATGCTTCGTGCCCGAACTGATCCTGGCCGGAGAAATGCTGCGGCAGATCGGGGCAATGGTGAAACCGAAGATCGCGAGCTCGGACAGCGCACCTCAGAAAAAACTGGGCCGTATCGTATTCGGCACGGTGGAAGGCGACATCCATGACATCGCCAAGGACATCGTGGTATTCATGCTGGATATCAATGGTTTCGAGGTGATGGATCTCGGCGTGGATGTTCCAGCCGCCAAGTTCGTCGAGGCAGTCAAGAGCTTCAAACCCCAGGTCGTCGGGCTCAGCGGCTTCCTGACGCTTGCCTACGATCCCATGAAAAATACCGTCCAGGCTCTCAAGGATGCCGGCCTGCGCGACAGCGTAAAAATCATGATCGGCGGCGGACAGATGGATGACCAGGTCTGCGCCTATGCCAAGGCCGACGCTTACGGAAAAGATGCCATGGCAGCGGTGAACCTGTCCAAGGGATGGGTGGGAGCGAAATAACCATGCCGAAACCAGCCGATTTTGACAAACTTACACCATCCGAAAAGCTCGATGCCCGGCTAAAAGCCTGGCAGAATCCCGAGGGTGTTCAGTTTGCCAACAAGCAGACGGAAGAGGCGTATAAAAAGCGCTGCCAGATGCTTATTGATATTGTCAAGCTGAAGAAGCCCGAACGGGTGCCGGTTTCCATATCGACCGGTTTCTATCCGTTCGTCTACTGCGGCTACACCTGCAGGGACCCGATGTACGATTACGAGATTCTCGGCAAGGCCCTGATGAAGTTCCATGCCGATTTTCTCCCCGATGTCTCGGCTCCGGCGGGACTCTATGGCCCGGGCAAGGCCTTCGACCTGCTGGATTATAAGCTCTACCACTGGCCCGGCCACGGTGTTCCGGAAAACACCCCATACCAGTGCGCGGAAGCCGAGTTCATGAAACCGGGAGAATACACGGAGTTCATGCGTGATCCCTCCGACTACTTCCTGCGCTATTACCTGCCCAGGGTTCTCGGAGCCTTCGAGCCCTGGAGCACGCTCCCTCCGTTCACCGACCTTCTCGAACTGCCGTTTATCGGTCCGGGAATATTCCACTTCGGTCTGCCCCAAATCCAGGAAAGCCTGAAAAAGATCATGGAAGCGGGCAAACTCTCGCTGGAATGGATCACAAAAGTCGGTGAAATCGGAAACTCCATCAAGGGCACTTTGGGACTGCCCGGATTTCAGGGGGCATTCTCAAAGGCTCCCCTGGACGTCATTGGGGACACCCTGCGCGGCACGCGGGCAATCCTGCTCGACAAGTTCCGCAAGCCCAAAGAGATGCTTGAAGCTTGCGAACGTATTATTCCTCTCATGATCGACATGGGCGTGCGCAATTCGCAATGGGGCGATCCCCCAACAGTATTTGTTCCGCTGCACAAGGGAGCGGACAGTTTCATGTCCCCTGCCGATTTCAAGAAGTTCTACTGGCCGTCCTATAAAGCCGTGATATTGGGGCTCATCAAAGAAGGATTGATCCCATACTCCTTCGTGGAAGGGAGTTACAACCAGAGACTTGATATCATCACCGATCCCGACATCCCGGCCGGCACGACTATCTGGTTCTTCGACAAAACCGAAATGAAGAATGTAAAGAAGCACCTTGGCGGCTGGGGCTGCTTCGGCGGCAACTTTCCTTCTTCGCTGCTCAAGACCGGAACGCCTGAGCAGGTCAGGGATGGCGTCAAACGCCTGCTGGACGATGTCGCCGGCGACGGCGGATACTTCATGTCCAACGGCGCCGTGTTGGATGAGGCCCTGGCGGATAACCTGCACGCCCTCATCGACACAACCAAAGAGTACGGCGCATACAAATAGCAGAGCGGCAACCGGGCGGTTCCCCGGAAAAGCCTTTTGCGCAAATTCCAACGGCCCACGGATGCGAAGATATTTCATCCCGTGGGCCGTTTTTTTGAATGAAGCAATCGGCATCGCGCCGGACAGATCCCGTCTCCTGTTGCCTTGCACGGCGGAAGCCGCGAGGTACGAAACATGAAAATCGTTCGGAACATCTGCCTCACAGCCTGTCTGGCGACCTTTCTTTGGCACTGCCCCCCCCCGGCGTACGCCTCCGGGCCGCCATGGAAATTCACCCTCAACGGGGGGAAGACTTCCATATCATTCGGCTTTCTGGCACAGCCGCAGCTCGAATCGATCGAGAACGCTACGGCGACAGACAGCCTGAACAACCTCTTTCTCAGGAGATTCCGGCTCCTTGCGGGCGGGGAAATTACCCCGAAGCTCTCGTTCTTCGTGGAGAGCGACAGCCCCAACCTCGGGAAAGAAGGATTCGACGGGAAGAGAACATCCGAAATCTTCCTGCAGGACCTTTATCTCAATTATGCTTTCCGCCCCGAATTCCAGCTTGACGGAGGGATGCTGCTGGTCCCCGTATCCCACAACTCCGGTCAATCCGCCGCCACGCTCCTGCCCATTGATTACGGCCCGTACGCCTTTCTGTCCTCCGATCCGACACTTTCCAAGATCGGCCGCGATTACGGCCTGCAAGCCCGGGGATATATCAAGAAGCACCTTGAATATCGCGTGGGCATCTATCGAGGCAACCGGAACCACGAAGGCGATTTTCCCTATCGTTACATGGTTCGGATCGTATGGTATCCGCTTGAAGCGGACACCGGCTTTTTCTACACGGGGACAACCCACGGACAGAAGAAAATACTCGGCATCGGCGCCACCATCGACCGTCAGGGCAACTATAGCGCCAACGCGGTGGACCTGTTTTTGGATCACCCTCTGCCAAACGGCGACGCCGTAACGTTTCAAGCCGATTTTATCCGCTACGACGGCGGAGCATCTTTTGGATCCCTTCCCCGGCAGAACACCTGGATGCTCGAAGGTTCCTATTACTTCAAGAGCGCGAGGCTCGGGCCTTTTGTCCAATACGCTTCGCGGGACTTCACAAAACCCGGCTTGTCCGACGACAAAAAAGTACAGGGCGGACTGGCCTACTGGATTCTCAAACACAAACTGAATATCAAGGGCGGATTCGGACGGCTGCTGAAAGACAATTCGCCGGACCGCAATCAGCTCGTGATCCAAACCCAGTTCTTCTATTACTGATCCGTTTGTTTCGCAGACCTTCTTCTGTGGGGCTCAGGCAAGAGCTGCACGCCTTTTTGATGGTTACGGTTTCATACTCTTTATCCCGCCTTTGCGTCGATGCGCGCGCCGACATTTTGCTTTCGAAAAAGCAAGGCTTTGGACTATGATCGGCCAAACATCCGCTGCGCAGGCCCACCGTCCCGGCCGGGCCAGGAACCTTGCGGATTCTTGCTCCGCAGCGGACTGAAGAACCGGTACAGGATGAAAGCGTGGTGAGGAAGATGGAACCCATAAAACTCCGAATAGACGACAAAGAAATCGAAGGGCACGAAGAGATGACGATTCTTGAGGCCGCCGAAAAGGCCGGAATCAGCATTCCCACGCTCTGCCATCACCGTGATTTGACCCCGACAGGGTCCTGCCGAATCTGCGTCGTGGAGGTCGAAAAATCCAGCCGCCTGGTCGCGTCCTGTCACACACCGATCGCGGAGGGGATGGTGCTGCACACGCGGTCTCCCAAAGTGATATCGGCGCGCAAGGCGACTCTGGAGCTTCTTCTGGCCGGCCATACGGGGCCTTGTGTGATGGACCAGTGGGCCGTGAACTGCAGCCTGCACAAAGTCTCGTCCGGTTTGGAGATGGGTCCTCCCCGGTTCAGCGTAAAAAGGCCGCGCTTTTACCCGGTCGAAGATGCAAGTCCTTACATTCACCGCGATTTGTCTAAATGCATCCTCTGTTCCCGGTGCATTGCCGCATGCAATGAACTGGCAGGCAAGAGAGTGTACAGCAACGGATACAGGGCTTTTCGTTCGAAGGTTATCGTAGACAACGATATTCCCTTGAATAAGGAATTCTGCAAAGACTGCTACCTCTGTGTGGAGTACTGTCCGACCAGCGCGCTGACCAGGGCCAGGCATCCGGAGGATAAAAACAGAGGCAGGAAAATGGCGTCGATCGCGCCCCGGCCCATTTCCCGGGACAGGAAAAGCGGGGACCTGCTCCCGCTGCTCAAGAAGGCCCAGGAAACATCCCGTTATGTTTCGCCCAAATTCATGGCCAAAACGGCCGACGCCCTGAATCTATCCGTCAGCGATGTTTACGGAGTCTCCACCTTCTACTCCTACCTCTCCACCAAACCGGTCGGTAAAAACGTCATCAGGATCTGCAAAAGCGTCCCCTGCTATCTTCAGGGCTCGCAAATGATCCTGCAGAGCATCGAGGATGAACTCGGCATCAAGCCCGGTGGAACCACGCGCGACAGGAAGTTTTCCCTGCAGCTGGCCAACTGCATCGGGGCCTGCGACCGGGCCCCCGCGATGCTTGTGAATCAGGATGTGCACGGAGACCTGACCCCGAAAAAAATATCCAGAATACTGAAACAGTATTGACGGGAACCCTTGGAGGAAATGGCTGTGCAAAAACGGGTCATCACAAAAAATTGTGGGCTGATCGATCCCAAAAACATAAATTCGTTTTTGAAGAAAGATGGCTTCGCCGCATTGGAAAAGGCCCGGAAGCAGATGACGCCCGAGAAAGTGATCGAGGAAGTGACTGATTCGGGCCTTCTGGGACGCGGCGGCGCCGGATTCTCCTGCGGGTTGAAATGGAAGCTCGCCCGGGAGCGTGCGGCCGACCAAAAGTACATCATCTGCAATGCGGACGAGGGTGAGGTCGGCACATTCAAAGACAGGTTCCTGCTGGAAAACGATCCTTTTGCCCTTATCGAGGCGATCGCCATAGCCGGCTGGGCGATCGGAACCCGCAAAGCGTTCCTCTACCTCCGCGCGGAATATCATTTTCTGTTCGATTTGCTCCTCAACGCCATCCGCCAGGCCGGGGAGCGGGGCTTTCTGACGCATGTGGACATAGAGCTTCGCGAGGGAGCGGGCGCTTATATGTGCGGAGAAGAATCGGGCCTTATGAATTCCATCGAGGGGCTCAGGGGAGAGGCGCGCTACAAGCCCCCCTTCCCTCCCACAAAAGGCCTTTGGGATATGCCCACCGTCATCAATAATGTCGAGACCCTGATGAACGTGCCCCTGATCATCCGAAACGGCAGCGCGTGGTTCCGCACGATAGGGACCGAACGCAGCAAGGGGACCAAGGTCTTTTCGATCAGCGGAGACGTGAAATCGCCCGGCGTTTACGAGCTCGAACTGGGGAGCACGCTTAAAGAACTGGTCGTCGATCTGGCAGGCGCCCAAGACATTAAAATGATCCAGGTGGGCGGCGCCTGCGGCCGGGCCGTTCCTGCGGAGATGCTCGACACTCCGCTCTGCTACGAGAGCATTCTGGGGTCCGGGGCCGTCACGGTATTCAATCAATCGCGGGATATCATCGACCTGATGTACCGCAACACGGAGTTTCTGGCCGAGGAGTCTTGCGGGAAATGCACTCCCTGCAGGGACGGCACGGAGGCAATGCTCGAAATCCTGGGGAGGTTAACCCGGGGAGAAGGAGCGCCGGAGGATATCGGAGCCCTGGAAGATCTGTCCAACGTGATGTCCCTTTCCGCACTGTGCGGCCTGGGACAGACAGCCTCAACTCCGCTTGTGGACAGCTTGAACTATTTCCGGAAAGAATTCGAAAGCCGCATTGAACAGTCCGTTTACCTCAGGACGCTCAGCGGCCGCCGGTAGCCCAGGGCACAATCGGCTCCCTGAAAACCATCCTCGCGTGCCGCGCAGCCGGCCGATGGCGATAGAAGCCACGCGGCATTATTGAAAAGCGATCATAGGACCCCTTTGCGGGTCAGGAGCAACAGGCCATGTCCGAGAAAGTCACGAAAAAGACAGTCCGAGGAAACCATCCAGCCGACGCTTTAACCAGGTATTCCTGCCCGTATTGCCTGGATACCTTCGACTCGTTTGAAACCATAAAATCCCACCTCATCGAAAAACATAAGGCGGAAACGCTGCCGGAGCCGGAAGGGATCATCCACCTCACAATCAACGGCCAAAAGTACAGGCTTCAAGTCGAGCCCGACTGGACATTGCATTACCTCATCCACGACAGGTTGGGATTCACGGGCACAAAGCTGATGTGCGATCGCGGGGCCTGCGGTTCCTGTTCGGTCATCATGAACGGCCGCCCCATCCTGTCCTGCATGACGCTGGCCATCGAGTGCAACGGAAAGCAGATTGAAACAGTCGAAGGCATCGCGGCATCCAAACACCCGCTGGTCGAGGCGTACGTCAAGCATCACTGCATGCAGTGCGGCTACTGCACCCCCGGATTCGTGGTTACGGCAAAAGCTCTTCTCGACCGGAACCTCAATCCGACGGAGCAGGAAATCCGGGAGGCGCTGGGAGGCAACCTTTGCCGTTGCGGCACCTATCCGCAGCATCCCAAAGCGATACTGGAGGCAGCCCAAACGCTGCGGGAGGCAAAATAGCCATGGCACGGCTGTTTGGGGAAATGCCCAGCAATCCAATGGAGCATGACAGGTACATTCCGGAGACCTTCCGCGAGATAGGCAAAAGAGGGGTCCGTCGCATCGATGGGTACCGGAAGGCCAGCGGGCAGGCCATCTACGCCAGGGACATCCAGCTTCCAGGAATGCTTTATGCGAAATTCCTAACCTCCCCTTACCCTAACGTAAGGATCAGAGGCATGGACACGGGCAAAGCCGAGGCTATGCTCGGAGTGCGGGCCGTTTTGCGCTACGACGATCCGGAAATACGGGGGAAGAAAATTACCAGCACTCAGGGGTCCGAAGAAGAAGTCCTCAGCGAATACGCCTATTTTCAGGGACAGCCGCTGGGGGCCGTGGCGGTCGCGGACACCGAAGACATCGCAGCGCAGGCCCTGGGCCTGATCGAGGTGGATTGGGAGGAGCGCCCGTTTGTCCTCGACCAGGCGGAAGCCCTTAAGCCCGGCGCCGCCCTTGCCCGGCCGCAATGGTCCTCGGCCCCCAAGGGAACCATCATGGAGGACTGGGCGCCCCCATCGGAACTAAGCAACCAGATGCCGGTGTCGTTCGGCTTCGGGCCGGTTCTGCATTTCGGCGACATCGAGAAAGGATTCAGCGAGGCCGAGGTCATCGTCGAATTCACTTCCCGGCGCCACTATCACGGATGCCCCGACGCGGAAATGCTGAGCGGCATCACGCGCTGGGAAGGCGAGTGCGTCGAGCTTTGGCTCCATCACCAGCACCCCTACGAACACAAATGGACCATGCACGAGTGGTTCGACATACCCATGAACCGCATCAAGATCCATTCTCCTTACAACGGCGCCATGTTCGGGGGATGGAACTGGATGGATTACAGCATGATCCCGCAGTATGTCAGCGCGCTCATGGCAAGGCGGACAGGAAGGCCAGTCAAGTGGGTATTCAGCCGGAGGGACGATTTCACATTCGGACAAATGGATGTGATGACATCGGATTATAGGGTGGGAGCCCGGTGCGACGGAACGATCACCGCCGTCCGGATCAAAAGCATCTATGCCAATTGCTCCTTCGAGGGGGCGTCCCACATCCTGGAAAACACCCGGATACCGAACATCTGCTCGGAAACTTTGCTCGCCCAGGTCAACAAGGGACCGACGATGGCCATCCGATGCGAGCAGTCCCCGCCGTGCTTCTGCCTCTCCCAGGTTTTCAACCACGTGGCCGCCGAACTAGGGATGGACCCCGCCGAAGTCGCGCTGATGAATGACGGCGCGGAAGGCAAGAACATGCAGGAACTCGCCGATTTCAAGCGTTCCCATGGTTTCCCCGACAGGGACAGCCTGCGGGAGTGCGTGGAGGCCGGCAAGAAGACGATCGGCTGGGACCCAAAGTGGCATGCGCCGGGCGCCCGGAAACTGCCCAACGGACGGATGCATGGGATGGGCTTCATCTGGAGTCAGGAATGGGATGACACGCGGGGCGCAGGAGCGGCAGGACTGATGATCCAGGCCGACGGAACGGTGAACATCATCGCCCTGCGGTCGGACATTGGTTTAAATGCGGAAACAGCCTATTGCCAGATTGTTGCGGAAGAACTTGGCATGCGCGTTGAAGATGTATTTTTCAGGCAGCAGGACGATGTCTACCTGCCTCTCATGACTCCCGACGGTTCCTGCAACCTGACGACCAACGGGTACGTGATGAAGAAGATTGCCAAGCTGGCGAAGCAGAAACTGCTGGAGCTTGCTACCACGACAAGCCATTTGATCGAGCGCGACATCCCGGCGGCTTTTCCGGGCTTGAAGCCGGCCGACCTGGACGCAAAAGAGAGTTTTGTCTATGTCAAGGCCGATCCTTCGAACCGCAAAAGCGTCCAGGACGTGGTGAAGGACCTAAAGGGCAGCGTTATCCTGCCGCGGGAGTATGCAGCCATTCAAAACACCTCCCATGAGCCCGTGTACGTCTGGGCATGGCACCGCCAGGGCAGGTTTGGGCTGGAACCGGGCAGGCACCGTTTGTGCCGTCAAGCCCATTTTTGTGAAATCGAGGTCGATCCCGAAACCGGCGAAATCGAGGTCACCCGGGTTGTCAACGCGAATGACGTCGGCAAAGCCATTTCGCCCGAGGGCGTGGAAGGACAGCAATACGGCGGCACCTATATGGGAATTGGCAGAAATCTGAGCGAGGAATATGTGTGGGACGGACCGACCGGAGTCGTACTGAACGGGAACCTTCTCGATTACAAATTCGCCACCATTCATGAAGTGGGCGCTGTAGACACGATCATTGTCGAGACCGGACTGGGTTACGGGCCCTACGGGTCCATCGGCGTCGGCGAAGACGTGGGCACGATCACCTCCTACCTGTTGCACGGCGCCGTTTACAACGCCATCGGCAAGTGGATCGACGACGGCCCGATCACGCCGGACAAGGTGCTGAAGGCATTGGGAAAAGCCTGATTCCTGGTTCGAGACGATCCGACCGGATGCAATAAAGATTTCGAATCTCGAATTTACCATGGAGACGCGGGATGCTCGAAGATGTGGAAAGCAAAATTGTTGAACTGTTCGACAACCGCAGGTTCGACAAGTACCCGCTGAAGGAATGCCGTCACATCGGGCGACGCGGCGTCCGGCGGCTCGACGGATACGAAAAGGCAAGCGGTCACGCAGCCTACACCATAGACGTAGACCTTCCGGGGATGCTTTATGCCAGGTTCCTCACCTCTCCCTTCGCTCACGCCCGCATCGTATCCATGGATACGAGCAAAGCCGAAGCGCTGCCCGGCGTCCGCGCGGTGCTGCGCTACGACGATCCCGAACTGCCGCCGCTGGCCGACCTGGGAGGCCACGTTCCCAATGCCGTGCCCGTCCTGCCGGGAATCGCCTACTTTCAGGGCGAGGAAATCGGCGCCGTCGTTGCCGCGGATACCGAGGCGATCGCCGAAGAAGCCCTCAGGCTGATCGACGTGCAGTGGGAAGAGCGTCCCTTCATCCTCGATGCCGAAGAGGGCCTGAAGCCGGGAGCCCCCCTGACGAATCCCGAGACATACCCCGGCGGCAACCACTACAATGAAGGGTACCTCGACGTCGAGCAGCACGGCGATATTTCAAAGGGATTTGCCGAAGCCGACAGGATCGTCGAGTTCCAGTGCAGGCGGCTGCTTCACACATGGGTCGGCCCGGAACGCCCATGCGGCGTCTTCACGTGGAATGGAGAGAACCCGGAAATCTGGGTCAAGCAGCAGCGCCCTTACATCAGCAAGCGGGTGCTCTCTTCCTGGTTCGGCGGCATTCCCATGAGCCGCATAAGAGTCCATTGCCTCTACCAGGGAGCAAGCTTCGGAGGATGGAGCCAGGTGCCCTGGAACATGGGAGGGCATTATTGTGCCGGCGTCCTGGCCAGAAGGACGGCGCGGCCGGTCCAATGGGCTTTCACTCGAAGAGAGGATTTTTACGGCGGTGAGATGGATGAAGGCGTTTGCCGGTACAGGGCAGGCGCCCAAAAGGACGGCACGATCACTGCAGTGGAAATCTCGAGTGTGCTTTCCAACCACTGGTTCCCTGTTTTCGGCACGGTGACTCACTTCCTGGAAAACACAAAAATCCCGAACATCTACGGGAAATTGACGGCCGTCCAGATCAACAAGGGCATCAACGTGCCCACGCGTTGCGAACAGAATACCAACGCGATGAACCTGACCCTTGTGTTCGACCATATCGCCGATGCCCTCGGCATGGACCCGACGGAGCTTGCCCTGAAAAACGACGGATCCGAGGGCCATGACATGGAGTGGTTGAACCGGCACAAAGCCGAGATGGGATTCCCGGTCAGAGACAGTCTGCGGGAATGCATCGAAAAAGGCAAAGCCGCCATCGGTTGGGACGGGAACTGGCATGCGCCGGGCACTCGAAAACTGCCCAACGGAAGGATGCACGGCATCGGATTCACCTGGACGCATGAGTGGGAGGATTCCGCGGGTTCGAGCGAGGTGGGCATCCGCATCGAGAGAACCGACGGGAGCGCAACCATTTTTTGCGCCCGCGCCGACTGCGGCCTCAATGCCGAAACCGCGTATTGCCAGGTCGCGGCCGATGAGCTCGGGATGCGCGTTGAGGATGTGCATTTTGTGAATCAAATCGATGCCGGCTTCTACGGCATGACCCCCGATTCGTCCACCAACATGTCGGTGAATGGGTATGCCATAAGAAATACAGCCAGGCTGCTGAAGCAGAAAATGCTGGAAGCGGCGGTCCGGCCCCGCGGAGTCACATCGAGGGGCAGTTTCCCGCCCGCATTCCCGGGCCTGAAACCCGAGGACCTGGACATCCGGGACAGTGTCATCTTCGTAAAGAAGGATCCTTCCGTGAAGATGACCCTGGGGCAGTTGGTGGGCGCCGCCGGACTGGAGGGCCCCATGATCGCTCAGCCGGAGATGGGAAAGGGAGCGCAGCGGAGTACTTTTACCGATCCGCTGTTCGCCTATTCGTGGCAGGTCCAGCAGGGCGCCTACTCAAACACGCGCCACCGCCTCTGCAGGCAGGCCCATTTCATGGAAGTGGAAGTGGACGCCGAGACCGGAGAAGTCGAGGTAACACGGGTGGTGAATGTCAACGATGTGGGAAAGGTGATTAGCTGGGAGGGGTGTGAAGGACAGCAATACGGCGGGACCTATATGGGAGTCGGCAGGGGAAAAAGCGAAGAAGTGGTTTACGATCCCGTCACCGGCGTTATGCTCAACGGCAACCTTCTGGAATACAAGATAGCAACGACTTTGGATATCGGCTCGGTGGACACGATCCTGGTTGAAACCGGAATGGGCTACGGCCCCTACGGAGTCATCGGAATCGGGGAAGACGTGGCTACTGTGGTCCCGGCGCTTATTCTGCCTGCGGTCCACAATGCCCTCGGTGTATGGATCGACACCTTCCCGATCACACCCGAGAGAGTTCTCAGGGCCCTCGGCAAAACATAAAGCATGCAGCGCATGAGCTGGAATGGTGGCTCAAGCCGACCATGCGTTCAGGAGAATGACTATGAGAAAGTTCACGCATATCAATGCCAGGACGGTTGAAGATGCCGTTGCGGCTCTCAGTAGATATGGGGACCGGGCCAGCTTCATTGCGGGCGGCACAGATCTCCTGGGAAAGATGAAGGATGAAATACTGCCCAGGTACCCCGAAGCCCTCATAGACATTAAAACCATTCCGGGCCTTGATTTCCTCAAAGAGGAAGCGGGAATGCTGAAAATCGGCGCCCTGGCGAAGCTGGAGGATATCGGGAAAGAGCCCCTGATCCGGCAAAAATACACGGCTCTGGCTCAGGCCGCCGGCCGCACGGCTTCCCCACATCTGAGGGAAATGGGAACTCTCGCCGGCAACCTCTGCCAGGACATCCGGTGCTGGTACTACAGGAATCCCAACAACCGGTTCCCCTGCCTGAGAAAAGGAGGCGGGAGATGCTATGCCATTGAAGGGGATAACCGCTATCACTCCATCTTCGGAGGCAGCGTGGAAGGCGGGTGCTATGCCGTGCACCCCAGCGATACGGCGCCGGCTTTGATCGCGCTTAACGCAAAGGCAGTGACTTCAAAAAGAGTCCTGGACGTCGAAAACCTTTTCCAGGTCGATGTGGCAAAAACAACGGTCCTGGAACCTGACGAAATGATCACCGAGATACAGGTGCCGGAACCGCCCGGGAACTCAAAAAGCGCTTTCCTCAAGTTCGCCATCAGGAAGTCCATCGACTTCCCCATCGTCAACTGCGCCGCGATGATTTCGTGTTCCTCCGGAAAGGTTACGGCTGCCAGAATCTGTCTCAATGCGGTTTGGGTCAAGCCCTATCGCGCCGTAAAAGCCGAAAAGGCCATCCTGAGGCAAAAAGCTGATGAAGAGAATGCGGAAGCCGCCGGCCGCGCCGCAGTTGCGGCCGCAGTCCCGATGGAACGGAACTCGTATATGGTTCAGATCGCCAAGACTCTGGTAAAGAGGTCGATCCTGGCCTGCGTCGAGTCCGTCTGAAATGCACATAAGCGTCCACATATATTCCCATCTGCGGCATTACTTGCCGCATTCAGAGAAGATGGTACTGAATAAGGAATGGGAAATGCCGGACGGCGCCACTATCCTGCAGGTGCTCGAGAGGCTCCAGCTGCCCCGGGAAACCCGTGTCACAGTGCTTCTCAACGACAGCAGCGTGGATGCAAAAGCAATCCTGAAGGACGGCGACATCATCCACATACTCCCTCAGATGCGGGGGGGCTGAAAAGAATTACGAACTACGAATTACGAATTATCGATGGTTTGCAGCTCAGGTTTTATCTAAGGTAAAGAAAAGTCCCTTTGAGGATCGTGAACCATATCATAAAGATGGTAGTGAGGCGCAAAACCAGGCTTGCCGAACCCTTGATCGGCAATCTTTAGCGTTGCGCGTGCACGATCCCATCGGAATAGGCGGTTTTGAAGCCAAGTTGTTCGAGCCGGGGCACGATCACCGTGTGGGTGAGCTTTCCCTCGACCGGATGATAGGCGGCGATGGCCATCTGGCCCACGGTTTCAAGCGTGGATTTCATCCCTTCGAGAGCTTCGATCTCCGCGCCTTCGATGTCCATCTTGATAAAATCCGCCGTTCCCATGCCCAGGCTTTCCAATATATGGTCGAGCGAGTCCGCTTCGACGCGGATGCTTTCTCCGGTGGATTGATAAAATTCGTCATAATAGGCGCTGTGCGCCGACGCATAGAGTGAGAGGTAAAGGTCCCGCCGCTCTTCCCGGCTCCAGAGCATTCTGGGAACTGCAACAACATTCGTCAGATTGTTGGCCTTGATGTTCTTGAGGAGGCAGGCGAAGTTGCGCGGCTCAGGCTCGATTGCGATAATTTTGCCTTTTTCGCCGGCAGCTGCGGAAATTTTGGCCGAAAAGGTCCCGATGCGGGCTCCGGCATCCACGACGACGTCCCCTCCCCGGAAAAGGTATCGCGCGTCATAAGAAGGCTGGAACATGACTCCGGCGATCTCATTGAGCGTCGTTAGATAACGGTTGTACAGCGTCCGGTTTTCAATCTTCATCAGATCCCTGGGATGGATCTCTACCGGGTCCGGCAGAGAATGGTTCAGGCATAAATCATATAATTTAATCCCATTGTCGATTTCGACGAACAGGCTGCCATCCACATCGAGTCCCATCGATTTAACCCAGTTATCCCGATTCATCGCGCAATCCCCGGCTTCACCCATCGTGGGGCTACGGCAAATAACCACGCAATCTCCAAGCCGTAAAGAATGAATACTCCACCCGCAGAGCGGGTGGTATCAGGAAGCCCCCAGGATGGGGGCAGCGAGATCAATGCGAATATCGAATGTCGAATAATGAATTTCGAATTATGAAGTACTTGAACGCTTGCATATTTTGCGATGCCCGCCTCTCCAGACCTCTACCTCGACATTCGACATTCATCATTCTCTTTTCTGTTTCCTCAGGACCCACCCCGGAACGGTAGAGCCTTTTCGAGTCGCGCCGCCATAGGCTGCGGTTTACCCTAATGCGGATTATTTCAGTCCAAGGTCCTGGATTTTTGCAGGCGTGAAAACACCGTGCTTGACAAGTTTCCCTATGAGGGCGCTGCAGTAATCGCATTCGCTGCATTCCTTGTCGCAGGAGGTGACTTTTTGAAAAAAGCCGATTTCGTCCAGACTTTTGTTGTCAAGATGCATCAGATGGGACATCGCGAGCGAATACAGGTTGCCCGCCATCAGTTCCAGAAGGTCGCCATCCCAGCTTTCCTGCATATAGGCATCGACCGACCGGATGAGCATGCTCTTTGAGCTTGTTCTGCCCACCAGTTTGAAATAGCTCGTAATCGGGCTGTATTTCGCCGCATCTTCCGGGCGTATCCAGCAGGACTTCAGGATCTGGGAGAGATCGCTTTTGGAGAGTTGGATGCAGTTGAGGCTGAAGACATTGTCTTCTGCTTTCACTCCCTGCTTCATTCCTGGGTTTCTCGATTTGTGCGAAATATAGTTGAAATGGAACTTCCGGAACGGGCAACGGAAGAGGCATCCTTCGTTGACCATCAGCTTTATTTGAGCCCCGGCGGCATTTTTTATTTTCAGAAGCAGGGCGAGGTCTCGGTTGATATCGATGTGGGGCGTGATGACATCCGCTCCGGCTTTCCTGAAAATGACGGCTTTCTGCACGCAATCGATGTCCCCGAGCACGGAGGCGCAGATTTCCAGGTCCGGAAAGCGCTTTCTCACCTCACGGATATACAGCGGATTTGCAATAGTGATCGATTCAATCCCGTATTCCCCGTGCACTTTCCCGAGGTATTCCATCGTCGACTTCAGGACGCCCGGGGAATACCAATCGCTCCCTTCACAAATCGAGTTGAGCAGCAGATTTACTCGAATCCCCTCCTTGTGGATTCTTTCCACAACTCTCGCGAATTCGCCGGTATCCATTTCCGGAACGATCCTGCCTGCGCCCGAAAATTCCTGGGGTCCCGAGAGATAAATCTCCCGGATGCGGTTGCCGTTTCTCTCTTTTAGTGGAAAGATTTCGGAAAGGGTTTCAGGATCATTGTTGTAGGGAACCGAGAACTCCAGATTGCCCATACAAATCTGCTGCTCCAGTCGGGATACGTCGGTGCGCTTTTGAAACTCGCGATGGCTTGCGGCGTTGTCGGGATGCTTTCGCGCACCGGGGGAACTGCGCCCGGTGCGCGAATCACGGGTAGTTCATGAGGGTTAAGCGCAAGCCAATATGGCTCTCTTCACCATGGCCTTGGCAATTGGGATCTTC
>CAYYTC010000042.1:0-43213 GCA_964474425.1 uncultured Acidobacteriota bacterium | reverse complement strand
CTGTGGACAAATGGGCATACAACAGGCCCGGCACCAAGGTCGACGTGGATCCTGAAATCGCGGAGTGGATCCGCATGCGCTTCCTGGGATGCGTCTTTTCCCAGGCTTTCGACGTCGCCGACCGGAATATCGGCACAAGCAGCGATCTCAATTTCGGCAGCATGATCGCCCTTGGCTACAGGAAGGGCATATTTGATCTGATGGCCAGTCTTGGGGTTGAAAAGGTCAAGAGCTATATTGAGAAGTTCGACGCCGAACGCCCCGGATTCCCGAAACCCGCAAGGCCCATTCAGGAGTACCTCGATTTCCCGCGGGATATCCTGGTCGACAAAAAGGATGGAGTGATCCTCCTCACGCAGCGTAGGCCTCAGGCGGCCAACGCTCTGAGCGACAAGACCTGCAGCGAAATACTTGCCGAGCTTATAAAGGGCGAAACGGATCCATCCGTGAAGGGATTCGTGATCACCGGCTACGGCCCGAAGGCTTTCTGCGCGGGCGCCGACATCGGCGGATTCGTTGCGACCTTCGGCAACCATGAGAAGGGCCAGGCTCTGTCGCGCGGAAATTCCAAAGTCCTCGAGCACATCGACAAGATGAACAAGCCGGTTGTTGCGGCTCTCAATGGACTGGCCATGGGCGGCGGCACCGAACTGGCTACCCGTTGCCACAGCATGGTGGCTATGGAAAAGGCCTTCATGCAGCTACCGGAAATCACCCTGGGAATGATCCCCGGCATGGGCGGCGTCGTTATCCCGTATCGGAAATGGCCCAATGCGGCGGCGAAATTCCATGCCATGATCGGCAAGTCCGAAAGGCTGACTGTTCCGGAGGCCGTGGAAATCGGGATTGTAAAGAAGACCGTGAAGACATTCCCCGAGTTGATGGATGCGGCCATTGCTGAGGTCAACAGGCTCCAGGGGAATATACCCCGAATTCCCGAGGGACCGGTGAATATTCCGGAGTTCGTCGTGCCCGATGCGCCCATGGCCGGAGATCTTCCGCTCAGCAAGGAAATCCTCGGAATCATCGGCGGCATCATCAACAAGGCCGCAAAAGCCAAGACACTGGCGGAAGCTCTGGAGATCGCCTATGTGGGCGCCGGCGATATCTCCTGTGCCGCGGACTGTAAGGAAGGGGTTAGCGCGTTCCTGGAAAAGAGAAAACCCGAATTCGCCAAATAACCGCGATATAGCCGGGTAAAAGCGAACCGCAGGATATCGAACCGCAGAGTGTCGAATTTCGAAGTGCCGGGCATCTGCGGTTCGAAATCCATCATTCAATATTCTGCGGTTCGCTTTTTTTGTTTTAAACTCAACTTATGAATGCCGTCCTCTTCCTCTTGGGCCTTTCTTCCGGCTTCGCGCATAGCGTCTATTCCGCCTTTTCAAAAGCTCTTCTTAAAAACAGAATAAGGGAACCGTTTATATTATTTCTCTATATAAGTGTTATCCAGGCGCTTGTTACGCCGTTGCTCTGGATTTTTGTCAGGCCGCGATTCCCCTCTCCGGCTGGGTGGACTCCGCTTCTGATATCCTGCATCACCTGTGTTGCCGCCTATCTTTTTCTCTACAGCGCGCTCCACTGCGGGGATGCTTCCAGCGTAATGCCGATTATGGGGAGCAAGGTGATTTTCGCCGGCCTTCTGGCGATCCCGCTGCTTCATGAAAAACACAACTGGCAGGTCTATACAGCCGCCGTTTTAGTGGCAATTTCGATCGCCATACTCAGTTATTCTCCGTCAAAAAACGGAAGCAGCAGATTCCCATTGCGGCCGGTGGTTCTGATGACCGCCTGCAGCATCATATTTGGATTTACGGATATTTATATCAAGCGTTCGCTGGTCTACGTGGACTCCTTTAATTTCATGATCTACTACAATTTTATTGTCGGCGCCCTTTCGCTTTGCATCATCCCCTATTTGGCGAAAAAGAGGGTTCCGCTTGCCTTGAATGGCATGGATTTGCAGCTCAGTGTCTATTCCGCGCTTTCGCTTGTTGCGGCGACCCTGCTCTTTACGGTTATGCTCAGGATGTCCAGCGGAGTGGTGATTCCCAATATCCTGCAGTCGACCCGGGGGATTTTCATCGTGCTCATCAGCGCGGTTCTGTCCCATCGCGGAAGCGCGATGCTGGAAACGCAGAGCCGGAAGGTCTATGCGCTTCGCCTGGCGGCGTCTGTTCTTATACTAGTATCTATCTGGATCGCATTCCGTCATTTTCCCTCTGTCTCCTGACGGCGCCGGGTATCCTCGGTCTTGTCCCCCCTGCGGAAGCCGGAAGGTTTTGCCGTGGTGAGGCGCCGGAATTGCCGGAAATTCTCTTTTTCATTTTCCAATCTTGAGGCAAGGCTGCATCCTCTTCACTTGCAGGGATGCAACCGTCCAAAATCCTCTCCGGCATGTTTTGTTGACGCCCTGCGGAAAGCTGGATAATCTGTGCCATGAATAAAGGGAGGAAATCCAATGGGCGAAGTCGCGGACGAGGAATCTGGAGTAGAAGTCAGGAAGACACTCTGCTGGCCGTCTCCCGGCTGCCACTGCAATTGCGGGTTGCTGGTGCGCGTCCGGAACAACGAGATCCTGAGCGTCAAAGGGAACCCGGATTTCCCTTACAATCGAGGCTCGGTATGCGAGCGGGTTCCGCATTTTCGCGAGTGGCTCAACCATCCGGACCAACTGATGGTTCCGCTCAAGCGGCAGGGTGAGCGCGGCGAGAATCGCTGGGAGAGAATCTCCTGGGAGCGGGCGCTGGACGAGATTGCCGCAAAACTCCAGGCGATCAAAGGCGAATACGGCGCGGAAAGCCTGTCCACCATTGAAGGGACCTACCGCTCGGATTTCTATGCCATCCGCGCGCGCTTCCTGAATCTTTTCGGCAATCCGGCCAACGTGGGCGCTTCCGGTACCGCCTGTGCCTGCAACAAGGTCGCGCTGTCCTTCGCGCTGGCGGGCACGAACATACCCTGCATTCTGGCGCCTCCGATCAAAAATCTCAACTGCCTGGTGCTGCTGGGAAGGGATTACACCGCAGCGAACCCGGTCCGCCGGCGGCCTATGCAGAAGTGGCGCGCGCAGAAATCAGAAGCCAAAATGATCGTCGTCGATCCGCGGCAGACCGAAATGGCGAAGATGGCCGACATGTGGCTGCAGATTCGTCCCGGCACCGACGCGGCTCTGCTCATGGCCTGGATCCACGTGATCATCGAGCGCGGCCTCTACGACCGGGAATTCGTCGAGCAGTGGACGTACGGCTTCGAACAGCTCAAGCAGCGCGCAGCGGAGTACACGCCGGAACGGGTCGCCGCAATTACCTGGATCCCAGCCGATCAAATCATCGCTTCCGCGATTGCCTATGCCGGCAACAAGCCCGGCTGCATCCACAGCGGGCTGGCGCCCGATCAGTTGGGACGCAATGCCACGCGCGTGGAGCAGGCCAAGCTCTGCCTGCATGCCATCACGGGGAATATGCGGGGCGAGGCGCCCGGACTGGCTCCCGAGGGGCCGGGACCCGTCGTGAATGGCGTGATGGCCATGCGCGATTCCATGATGCAGATGGCGGAGCTGTGCTCTCCGGAGCAGCGAGCCAGGCAACTGGGCAGCGACCGCTTCAAGCTGATGACCTGGCCTGCGTATGAGCGCATGAACGCGCTCTATGAGCAGACTTATGGCGTGCCCCTGCCTATGAGCGGTCACAGCTTTTCTGCTCCGGAACCGGCCATCTGGCGCAGCATTGTGGACGGCGTTCCGTATCCTACAAAGGCCCTCATTACCTGGGGCAGCAATCCCCTCCTCAATGCGGCCAACACCCGATTGGTGTACAAGGCTCTGAAGAGCCCCAACCTGGATCTTCATGTGGTGCTGGAGCACTTCATGACGCCGACGGCAATGCTGGCGGACTATGTGCTTCCCGCAGCCAGCAAGCTGGAGCGGGGAACGCTATCCACGATGGAAGACTTCACGTCCGTGTTCGTCGCCGCCGAGCGCGCCCTGCAGCCGATTGGCGAGCGTAAGACCGACTATTATTTCTTCCGCGAACTCGCCATTCGCCTCGGTTTCGGGGAGCACTTCCCCTGGAAAACGGAAGAGGAGCTGTACGACTATCGCCTCGAGCCTTTGGGTATTAAGTTTGCGGAGGCGGCTACCGGCAAATATGTGATCGCCAGTGCGGAACCCTGGACCTACGACAGGATCAATCCCCGGACCGGCAAGGTCACCGGGTTCGCGACACGGAGCGGCAGGTTCGAACTCTATTCGAACCTGCTCGAGGAGTTGGGATATGACCCCCTGCCGCATTACGAGGAGCCTCCGGAGAGCCCGGTGAGCACACCGGAGGTTGCGAAAGATTTTCCTCTCATCCTGATTAACGGAGGACGGTTCCTGCCGCAGTTTCAGTCGGAGCATCGCCAGTTCGGCATGGGATTGCGCGAACAGCATCCCGATCCTCTCCTGCAAATGCACCCGGAGACCGCCGCCGGGCTGGGCCTTCGCGAAGGCGACTGGGCAAAGATCGAAACCCCGAGAGGCGCCATTGTCATGAAGGCACAGATCACCACGGGAATCGATCCGCGCGTGGTGCATGCGGAACACTGCTGGTGGTTCCCGGAACAGCCCGGGGCTGAGCCCTCGCTGCATGGGTTGTGGCAGTCGAACGTAAACGTGCTGACGACGGACGACTTCGATGCCTGCGATCAGGTCACCGGAAGCTGGCCGGGCCGAGCGCTTTTGTGCCGTGTGAGCCGAGATGCTCCAGCATGACGTCAAGAGCCGGTTAGGGAATGAATGGTGAAGCCTAAGTGCGGTTCCGGTATGCGAAAGGCAATCCCGCTTGTTTTATTTCAAGGATTTATCTTGGCCCGCCCGGCTATTTCGTTCTGCATTTTCAGGACATCCTTGTCCTCGATTCGATACCCGAAATAGAATATGACCGCCGCGATGGCGCTCGCTATCGCCGGGGAGAAAATCATGATCGAGCTGATTCCGGAGACAACCCTTTCGGTTGGAACCGTATTGGCCACAAATCCTATGGCCATCAGGCCCATCGTGATGACGGCGCTTCGGAACAATACCCCCACTTTGATCGGCAGAACAAGCAGAGACATGATGAAGGCCTGAATGTCTCTGCTTGTTTTCCATTCCCCGTAGACCGCCGTGTCGGCGAACAAGGCTGTGGTCATCGATCCCGCGATCATGACGAGCATATTGGCGATGCAAAAAATGATCGTGAAACCCCAGGTGGCTTTTCCCGCCATCGCCGCAGAGATAAAAATGAAGGTCGCCAGAACCAGCGTTATCCCGTAGCAGTGGCGCTTGCCGATCTTGACCCCGATCCACGCGGCTGCAAACGTGCCGAACAGCGCGGCCAGACTGATGGCCAGGATGAAGATGGAGAGGAAAGCTGAATTTTTAAGGACATATCCGAAATAGTAGAAGGCAAAAGACGTGATCATGAACATGCAGGTGTTCCGGAACGTCTCGACCACAATCAGCACCAGCAGGGGGGGATTTTTGAAAACCAGGGCGACCATTTGCCCCACGGACGGACGGTCCTGTTTTTGGACGACCGGAGCCGCTCTATCGCTGTCCGCGCTCGCCGCGGCGCTTATTTTGTAGACATACCAGTATCCCAGAACCATCAGGACGCAGTAGATGGCAACGGCAATGGAAAATCCCACGACGGTGTCCGTGCGCTTTCCGAAGTACGTGATCATCGGCAATGCGGTCGCCGAGAATATTAGGCCCGCAGCCGCCATGCCCTGCGCTCTGCTGCTGGACAATATCGTCCTCTCGTTGGGCCGTTGGCTCAGGCTCCCCACCATGGATCCCGTCGCGGCATAGACGACATTGAACAGAAGGTGGCTGGCTATAAATCCCACGATGATAATCCACGCCGCCACGGAAACGTTCCCGATCTTCGTGAACTGCAGAATAAACAGAGGAGCGACAATCGGGGGCCCGATCAAAAGCCACGAACGGTAGCGCCCTCCGAACGTCAGAGCCACTTTTTGCAAAATCACGCCGGCCACCAGGGCGCAGACAATATCGGCAAAGCTGGTGACATACAGGATCCTGCCGACTACGCCCAGCGAGAACTGGGCGTAGTCCGTCAGGAAAGCCGGGAAAAAGTACAATTCCATATTGATCATCAGGGCGAAAAACAGATCCCCAACGCCGAACGTGTAGAGCAAGGATTTGTTTAATCTCTCTGCCATAAGCGTCTCCTTAAAGAGGATGGAGCGGACATGCCGCGAACGTTGAGGCCGTTTCTGACCTGAGCCGATAAGGCGATGTATTTCCGGTCATCGGAATCTCTTTCACCAAGCCGAAAAGCAGGTGTGAAGCATTGATTGGATTAGCCGAACAAGCTGCATCTCGTTTTTAATTCCGGCGCAGCCATTTTCTGGCAATCCCGGCATATGTCAACCCAAAGCCGTTCCGCGCGTGTCTCGAGTGCGGTACAGGTTTCAAATGGGGCGATTTTACTATGGAAATGCCGGATATATAGGGAAATCTGCCGGATAAACCGGCTGCCGCGATATGCGGGGCCGCTGAAGGCAAATCACGGCATCAGATGCGCACTGCAGGCAATTGGCGGTTACTGGAGCAGCCGGGGGCTGATCCATCACTGCTTTCCGGCGCCCTGCTTTTCATTTATTATCATTCTCGCTTTGATCAGTTTCCTGATCAGGCTTGCAGGCAGCTTTCGGTCCAGGGGCAAATGAACCGCAGATTTCGTGGTCACGAAATCTTTCAACTCGGAGCTGTGTCCGGCGATAACAGGGGGCGGCACGTAAAGGCCAATGTGCTTTCTGCACAAACCGAAATATGCCAGACGCCCCTTATAGTGGTAATACGGCATCCCATAGCTGATGGATTCGGACGCCTTCGGCGCGGCGGATCTTATGATTGCTCGAAGCTGTGAAAACTTTTGGGCCGCCGGTTCCGGAGCATGAGCCACGTATAGATCCACACCGCTTTTCCTGGCATCCTTTTTCATACGCTTACCCATGCGTAGAATGCCGAGACTGCTCTTTCAGCGCGAGACCTTCCTGATCGCCGCGCTCGGCAATCCCGCCTTAAAGGCAGGCTCCAATAAAGTGACGCATATGAAGCGCACCGGATTTCGGCAAGACCCGAAAAGGCCGCAGTCCCTCGCCGGATCCTAGTTTTTTGAATGCAACTTAATGGCGCCCGCCCGGAAGAATTTATCGATGTCGGTCCTGCTGTAGCCTAGTTCCGCGAGGATGGCATCCGTGTGTTCGCCCGGAAGCGGAGGCGGCCCGGATTTTTCCAGAGGCAGGCCTTCAAAGCGCACGGGGCCGCCGACGAACTTCGCCTTGCCCGTCTTTGGGTGCTCCACCTCTTCCGTTACCCCAAGATGCAGGACCTGCGGGTCCTCCAGAACTTCCTTCATATTGTATAACGGGCTCGCCGGAACATCGTTTTCTTCCAGAAGGCGCAGCCATTGTTTCCGGTCCCTGGTCGCAAAGGTCGGCGCCAGTTCCTCTTCCAGTTGCTCGAAGTTCTGGCGCCGGGCGTCGCGTGTCTTGAACCTCGCGTCTTCCGCAAGTTCCATTCGGTCCGCGGCCTTCAGGAGCGCGAGCCAGAATTTTTCCGGCACCGAGCAGTGAATCGCCAGGGGCAAATTATCCTGCGTCACGAATGCAAACGCGTGGCCGTTCTTGACCCTGGCGATTCGAGTGGGAATCGTTCCGGTAGCGAAATAGCCGGCAGCGGTTTCGCCGATGAACGACAGGGTCGCCTGCAACAGGGAAGTTTCCACTTTGAGGCCACGGCCGGAAGCCTGCCGCGCCATCAGCCCGCTGAGAATACCGTAAGCGGCGGAAAATCCTGTCACATAATCCGATAGGGCAATGCCCATGATTTTCGGCTCCTCAGGATCCGCGAGCAGACCCAAAAGGCCGCTCATGGCCTGACCCAGAGTATCGAAGCCCGGCTTCGATGCATAGGGGCCCGATTTGCCGAAAGCCGAAATGGAGCAGTAGATAAGCCTCGAGTTCAGTTCCCGCAAGGTCTCATAGCCTATGCCGAGGCGGTCCGCGACGCCGGGCCGGAAATTTTCGACAAAAACATCCGCCTTCCTGGCCAGGTCGAGGCAGATTCTCTTGCCTTCAGGCGACTTTAGGTCTAACAGGATGCTCTGTTTGTTGCGATGCAGATGGGCAAAGTTCGGGCTATAGTACTCACCGGGAGCGAAATAACGGTAGGGATCGCCGTCCGGCGGCGATTCGATTTTGATGACTCGAGCGCCCAAATCAGCTAACAGCGCTGTGGCGTAGGGCCCGGTGACGTAGGTGGCGCATTCGACGACTGTCACATCTTTTAATACGGAGACCGGCATCTATATACTCCTTCTTATATTTGCATAGGATTGCATAGAAGCGGGATTGTATCATTGCCTGCGGTGCCTGTGAAAGATCGGGATGCAATTTAATTCCGCAATGAATGCGATGGGTGAAATTCAATGCGGGTTGAGGTACACTGTATTTCCAAAAGGCTGTCTCCCATTTACGGCACTATTTGTTGTAAATAAACTTTTTACGGTGCAAGACAGTCTTTCCCGGTTTGAGGGTGAAAGATATGTCAGGGACGGCGGTGGCCGGATTTCTGCGCCCCCGACTGCAGCCCTGGATATTATTTTTACTATAATGAGAGGAAATCATGGCTAAATTATCCGGCAAAGCCCTGGTAGCCCAGGGCGGAGGACCCACAGCCGTCATCAATCAAAGCCTTGCCGCCGTTGTGCTGGAAGCGCGCAAATTCCCTGAAATCACCAAGGTGTATGGCGCCCGGCACGGCGTGCGAGGCATCCTGAACGAGGAATTCCTGGACTTGACGCAGGCGACCACCAACAACCTGGAGCAAATAGCCCTGACCCCTGCATCCGCTCTGGGATCCACACGCGATAAGCCGGATATGGAATACTGCAAAAAGATGTTCAAAGTGATGCTGGCGCACGAAATCCGGTACTTCTTTTATATCGGCGGCAACGATTCGGCGGACACCTGCCTTATAGTCAACGAGCAGGCCAAGGCCCAGGGATATGAACTGCGCACCATACACGTGCCCAAGACCATAGATAACGACCTTGTGGGGACGGACCACTGCCCCGGCTTCGGTTCCGCGGCAAAATTCGTGGCTCAGGCATTTGCCGGAGCCAATCTGGACAACCGGGCACTGCCCGGAGTGTATATCGCCGTGGTCATGGGCCGCCATGCCGGATTCCTGACAGCTGCCTCCATATTCGCCAAGAAATTCCCCGACGACGGGCCGCACCTGATTTATGTCCCGGAATGGTCCTTCGACAAGGAAAAATTCATCCTTGACGTCGAGGAGAATTATTCGCGGTATGGCCGCTGCGTCGTCGCGGTTTCCGAAGGGATCCAGGATGCGAACGGCCAACCCATGATGACTTCACTAAAGTCCGGCGACGCGGAAAAAGATGCACATGGCAATGTACAGCTTTCCGGCACCGGCGCCCTCGGAGACCTGCTGGCGGATCTGATCAAAGCCAAAACCAGGATCAAGCGAGTCCGGGCAGACACTCTGGGATATCTTCAGCGCTCCTTCCTGGGTTGTGTCAGCGATGTGGACGCCAGCGAAGCCCGGGAAGTGGGGGAAAAAGCCGTGCAGTTTTCTGTCTGGCACAACGTAGACGGATCCGTGGCCATAAAGCGGGTGGGCGATTATGCCGTGGAGTATGAACTTGTCAGGCTGGAAGAGGTTGCTGCAAGGACCAAGCGCATGCCCGACGATTTTCTTGGCGGCGACAACATGGTCACAGAGGCATTCAAGAACTACTGCCGGCCCCTGCTGGGCGGAATCCCGGCCATGGATCGAATTGCGGCGCCGGCGGTTCACAAAATTATGGGATAGCAGCTCCCAATTATTGGCTGTAAACCTTCGTCAACGCCTTTTTCGGCTCATTGGGACGTTATCTGATCCTGATGCTCATCAGGCCCTGAGCTTCCCCAGGCGCGGTTTTGGGGATTGCCAATGGATTTGTCAGGCCACCTTAATCCGGAGGAAATACCATGGCAGGCAAGCGTATTTTGGTCGTCACAGGCGGCGGGGATTGCCCGGGATTAAATGCGGTCATCCGCGCCATCGTCCGGCGGGCATCCCAGGAGTACGACTGGGAAGTGGTGGGCAGCATCAACGCCTATAACGGCATCCTCAAGGAACCCATGGAACTCGTTCCTCTGGACGGGCGCAAAGTTGCCGGCATTCACGTTATGGGCGGCACCATCATCGGCACCACCAACAAAGGGGGGCCCTTTGCCTGGCCGGTGAAGCAACCGGACGGCACATGGACCACGGTGGACCGTTCCGACGACCTGCTGAGGCGCCTCCAATACCAGGGAATCGATGCCGTCATCAGCATCGGCGGCGACGGCTCGCAGAAAATATCTCAGCAGCTTTTTGAAAAGGGCCTGCACATCGTTGGCGTACCCAAAACAATCGATAACGACCTTTCCTCCACAGATTTCACATTCGGATACCAGACGGCGGTGGAAATCGCCACCGAGGCTGTAGATAGACTGGTCACAACTGCGTCCAGCCACCACCGGGTGATGATCCTGGAAGTCATGGGGCGTGGCGCCGGCTGGATCGCCCTCAGCGCTGCGCTCGCAGGCGGGGCTGAAATCGCCTTGATTCCCGAAATCCCGTATGACATCAATAAGGTGGTAGACATCCTGAAAGGCCGCATCAGCCGAGGCAAGGGCCACGCCATCATAGTGATTGCCGAAGGAGCCAAAGCTCAGGGCGGCTCGGTAGTCGCCAGCCAGAGCGATGAAGCCGGACGCCTGGACCAGGTGCTGGGCGGAATTGGTTATGTTCTTCAAAAGGAGATTAAGGCCCTGCTGGATGTGGACACACGGGTTACAGTGCTGGGGCACATCCAGCGCGGCGGCATTCCCATCGCCTATGATCGCATCCTTGCCACACAGTTCGGGGTCAAAGCGATAGAACTGGTGAAAGAGGGCAAGTTCGGCTATATGGTGTCCTATCGCCACCCCCACATCGTTTCCGTACCGCTTAAGGAAGCCATCGCCAATTATAAGTTTGTCAACCTGGATCATCCGCTGGTCAAAGCCGCCCAGGGTATAGGCATTTCTCTGGGAATCTGACCGCGACGGCGGATAGAGCCTGCAGGGCGAAGAGACGGTTGCATTCGGTGAAAAGATGGAGTCCATTGCAGGCAATAATGGGACTTAATTATGCATGGGGCAGATGGGCAAGTGTTGAACATGAGCAGGGAGCAAAAAACCCATAGGAACGGCCGTTCACTTGCCCATACCCATATATACACCGTAAAAAACCAATTGTTACACCCTTCTCTAAAAATTTTTTAATTGAGATTTGCGCCCTGCGATCTTCAGCCGATATTTATGCTCCGCGAATTGATTTGGGAATCTAAACCATGGACCGAAGCTCCTCGGGGTATGACGTTTCCATTGTATCCGATGCTTCATTCATGGTAGTTTTGGTCTGTCCGGTGGAAAACGCACACTGCTCGTGCGGCGCGGAGAGTCAGAAGAAAACGGATGACTCGTCCATTCCCATTCAATCCTGCATTGAGCCGCAATCCATCGCATGCAAACAGCCTGTGCTGCAGGCGCATTCGGTTATAAATTTGCCGGAGTTCGAATTCAGCCGGCGATATGGAGGGTTTTGAGATGGGAAAGAAAATATTTGTCGGCAATATTCCGTTCTCAATGGGCGAAACCGAACTAAGGGATCTATTCACTCAGAAGGGTGCTGTGGATTCGGTGACGGTGATGCGCGATGTGGAGACCGGTAGGTCACGAGGATTTGCCTTCGTTGAAATGGCGAATGACGCCGAAGCCCTGAAAGCGATCGAAGAGCTGAACTCCTTTTCGGTGGAAGGCCGCAACCTGACGGTGAACGAAGCCAGGCCCAAGACCGAGCGCCGCGGAGGCTTTGGCGGCGGGAGGGGAGGCAATCGAGGAGGGCATGGAGGGCATCGCGAACCCCGCTGGTAACAGCCGCCAATCCCAAATCAGGCTGCAGCACTTGCCTGAATCTCTGACAGGATCCCGTGATTCGATGCGGATCTGATCGGTTTCCGGTCTGCAGGTTTTTAAGAAACTTGGAGCCTGCAAACCGGGACCTGAAACATGGCGCTGTTTATAAATACCCGTTCGCGCCACGGCGCCAATATTGCACGCAGACTTCACGGTCCGCCCGCGCCTACCGTTTCTTCCGCCATCGTTTGAGCAACTCGCGAAAACGGACTTCCCCCAGCGGGCGGTCGCCTTTGGGAATAACAAGGCTCTGGCGCATTTCCCGCGCAAAACCGGGATCGAATTTCCAATTCATGGCCGCAAAGACCACCATGGCGATCAGGGCCCCGGTGCCGGCGGCCAGCATATCCTTTTGTGCGTCCCACACGTCCCCCTGGGTTCCCAGAAACGCAAGCCCCGCGCCGGGGCTGACGGCCTCGGCAGTCCACCATTCGATCACCTCATAGACGGCGGAAAGCGACAAAGCTACATCGAGCGGCAGATAAAAACCCCAGAAACCCTTGACGCGGGCCAATCTCATGAAAACCTCGCGGACCGGGTACGCGAGCAAAAGCCCGAAAGAGAAATGGACCATTCGGTCATACATATTACGGGCCGCACCCAGCCAGCTTTGCAGCGTATATCCGAACGGCACCTCCGCATACGTGTAATGGGAGCCAATCAGGTGCAGGATCATGAAGATTGTTATCAGCGTATAGGAGAGGTTGGACAGCCGGAAATAATACCCCGCCAGGACAAATGCCGGCACCGATACAAATACCAGGATGTTTTCCAGAAGCCAGTCATCCGGGTATTTGGGCTGAATGGCCGCCCATATCCAGACCACTGCAAAAACCGCAAGCAACGCTTTGTGGTATCGGCTCATGAATGGCCCTCCCCGCTATTTGGCCCGAATCTCACAAAAGCAATGTCGTCCTCAATACTTGTCATCACAGCTTTTTGAACCGCAGACTATAGAATCATGAATAATTACATTGGTAAGCCCCCGGCTCTGCCTGGGGCTCAAAGAGTTTGACAGCTCCGTATTTTGAAACGCTGAGGAACGCTGATAAAAGCGCTGACAAACGTCATATTTTCACCGATTTGTTCGGCGAGGGTCCGCGAGCAAGACCGGCGTAGCTCCTCCAAACGCTTTGAGCGGCTCCAATCTTTCAAGCCTCCGGTGCAGAATGGGGCAAGCGAACCGTAGCCGGCAGGCTGCCTGAACCTAATCTCATCCGGAAATAAAAGCAGCCTGCCCACAGTGTCACGTGTGTCCCGCAGTCAGGGCTTGGCCGGAGGCACCTGACGAATTTGAAAGCCTTGGAAATTCGCTATTCAACACTTCGGTCCATTGATTTCGCCGGCATGTTTCCTTTCGATGCATGCCCGCCGGAGGAGAAAAATCAGTCCCGCAATCCACACTGCCACTTGCCCTGTCACATACAGCGAATTCCATGGCGCCGGGAATAGAAACAGGCCCCCGGGAGCCAGGGAAGCAAGTATCGTGGCCGCCAGCAGGATGCCGGCAATGATATCCGTCCTGGATTCGGCGGACCGTTCTCTGGCGATGCGGAAAAGGGCAACCATCGGCAGAAAAATCAACATGTCGTCATACCAGCGATGGTAGGTCGCCATCCGGGCAATGTATGCGGTCACTCCCAATAGAATCCAGGGTTCTATGCGCCGGTGACGATAGACCCAGAATCCGAGAGCCGTCAGCGCGACCACCATCACCGGGAGATTCCATTCCGTCAGGCCGAGCCGGTTAAGCCAGATATGGAGGTTTGCCACATTGCCTGTTTCGCTGCCCCGGATGCCTACAAACGAACCGCGAACAAGCAGGTCGCGAATCAGCGAGAGAAAATCGGACCTCTGGAATGCCGCCGCAAAAACGGTGAGGGAAGCATATCCCGCTGCGACAAACAAAGCCGGCAGCGGGGAGCGGGGGACAAACAGCAGAATCCAGAAAAAAAATCCTGCAATGTTGGGTTTGATAAAGGCCGCCAATACAAGCGCCGGCGCAACAAGACCAAAACGCAACCCCCGCCGTTCTCTCCCGGCCAGGAGCAAACCCGCCGCGAGCATGGCGATAACATGAATGGTAAACTGCCCGTTCCCGATGGCCGCGCCTGCCGCATACATGGAGGCGGGGATGAGCGCGGCGAAAGCACGCTGCAGAAATCCCTCCGCACGGCACTCCCGGATTGCCAATCCCATACACCACGCCAGAACAAAAAGCGCAGACACGGCATAGAGATATTTGGCAGCCGATAGCGTCATCCAGCCCAGCATGGGCCAGAGCATGGCGTAGGTAGCGGGCGGGTAAACAGCGCTGTGCGACTCCCGATATATCGGCCTGCCGGCAAACCAGTCGTGGGTGAATCCATGGAGGAGTCTCAGGTCGACCCCGCCTTTCAAAGCCGGCTGCCAGAGCCGCCAGAACTCATAGCCCAGCCACACCAACGAAGCAGCAAGCATCGTCAGGATTGCAGCGCGCAGCAGCGCTTTATCGTGCTGATCCCAAAATTCCCTGATTGTCAGGCCACCTGTCATCGAATTCCATCCAATGTTGAGGCATTTTCCTTCTGCATGCCGAAACACGGAAGCCGCGAAACGGAAGCAGTCCTATGGGTTTTTGCACATCGACACCGGCCTTAAAGGCCAGGGTCTTCATCGGCGCATGCCGGCATCCGCTGCTCCCGGAGTTTTCAGACTCCGCAAGCCACTCAGCATGGCGGCAGGACTCACCGATGCATTCAAGCATTCTGCGAAACCCTGAAACCCTCCGATATCAAGTCGGTTACTCGTAGCGGAGCGACTCCACGGGATCCAGGCGCGCGGCCTTAACCGCGGGCCAAAGTCCGAAGACGATGCCGACTCCAGTCGAGACACCAAGACCGGAGAACACCGCCCAGGCCGGCGGGATTGCCGGCAGGTTCGGAATAAAATAGGCCAGGATAAGCCCCAGAAGTCCTGCCAGGGAAACCCCTACTGCACCGCCAATGGTGGTCAGCAGCGCAGCTTCAAGAAGGAACTGCCAGGTTATATCCCGCCGGCGCGCCCCGACAGCCCTGCGCACGCCGATCTCGCGCGTGCGCTGCGTCACCGACATAAGCATTATGTTCATAACACCCACGCCGCCCACCAGCAGTCCGAGACCCGATATTGCCAGGGTTCCCGTTTGAATCAACGCCGTGATGCGGTTTATCTGCTGAATAATCGAATCGGATGTGCTCAAGGTAAAATTCGTCTCGTCCCCCGATTTGAGTCCGCGCAATCTCCGCAGTTCCGCCTCAACCTCATACAGCGCTCCGTCGCGCAAACCCGGCCTGGCCTCGCAGTACAGCACCACAGTTTCGGCATCGGGATAGCGCATCTGAATGGTCTTGAGAGGGATCATGACTACATTATCCTGCCTGTTTTCCCCGAAGAAACCGCCCTTGCGCTTTTCAAAAACGCCCAGCACGCGGTAGACGGCGCCATCCATGACGATACTTTTCCCGGCGGCGTCCCCTGCCGGGAAAAGGGAGGCGTTGACGTTGGCGCCCAAAACACAGACCTTTGCGCGACGCTGCTCTTCCTCGAGAGTATAGACTCTGCCCGACTGCAGCTCGGCGTTGGTCACTTGGGAGAAGTTCCAGGCAGCGCCCTGCACCTGGATATTTTCATTCTCCAGGCCTTTGTATCGAGCCGTCAGGGCCCGGCCATTCGCGAGGTTCGGAACGAGTATCTGCGCCGCCGCATCCTTCAGAGACGGGCACCCCTCCACAAGTTTGCGCGCGAATTCCGCCTTCAAAGGCTTGCGGGTTGTTTCTTCAGGACGGATAGTGGGACTGCCGGGATCGCCGTTCAAGTGATAGGCGAAAATGTTATTGGGCCCGAACTCCCGAAACAAGAGGGCAATATTCCGGCGAACTCCGACCAGGACCGAAGCTACGAGCACGACGGTAACGATGCCCACGATGATTCCGAGCACCGTCAGAAGCGAACGGAACCTGTGGGCCATGATATTGGCCAAGGCGAAGCTCAGATTTTCCCTTTTGAAGTGGATCTGTTTCATGTCTCGTATCGAAGAGCTTCGACCGGAGCCATCCGGGAAGCAAGGTATGCCGGATAAATGCCGGCGTCGAGCCCGATAATGATGGCCGTGCCCAGAGCCGTCAGCGCGTAGCTTTGGGGAATATAAACACTGGTGTCGAAAGCGCGGCTCAATCCGAAGGTTCCGACATAGGAGATCCCAAGGCCCGCGGCGCCGCCCAGAAAGCTCAGGATGGTGGACTCAAACAGGATCTCAGCCAGAATGTCGCGGTTCCTCGCCCCCAGGGATTTGCGGATGCCGATCTCTCGTGTCCGTTCCGTCACGGAAACAAGCATCATGTTCATTACGACGATGCCGGCAACAATCAGGGCTACGGAACTGATCGGCACGATGGCCACCGAGACTATCCCGACCACACGGGCCAGGAAGCTGCGGCCGGCCTCGGGAGCCAGTACATCAAAGTTGTCGGGCTTATCGGGTCTCAGGCGGCGAAGAGCGCGCATGGCATTTCGCGCCTGCTCCTGAGCATCTTCGATCAAACCCGGCGCCTCCCGCTTCCCAAAAATTGTTACAGAACGCCGGCTGCCCCAGATTTTTTCAAATGCGAGCAGCGGGATATAGACAATCCGGTCGAGGGATGAGCCGAAGGCCGAACCCTGTTTCTCCAGAATGCCTATCACCAAAAAGCGCTCCCCCCGGATCCGGATGCGTTTGCCGATGGGATCCGTGGACGGGAAGAGCTCCTTGACCAGATCCTGCCCTATCACCGCAACCCTGAGCGACCGCCTGTTCTCGGCTGCGGTGAAGAAACGGCCGCTGCTGAGCACGATATTGCGGATGGCCTGGATGTTTTCCGTGGCGCCGGCGATGGATGCGGCCAGAAAGGTACTGTTTCCGGCTTTGACGTCGGCGATTTCCTCCAGGCCGGGCGCCAAGAGAATACCGGCATCAACGCGCTCAGCCAGCGCCTCTGCCTCCCGGCGGTAAATTTCGGGATTCCTGCGCAGCTTATCCGAAAGCTCTTTGCGGCTGAGGTTGCCCAAAGACGCCACCTGGGCAATGATAAATGTGTCCGCGCCGATAGTCCGAGCGGTGCTTTCCGCCGCCAAATCCCGGACGACCTCCAATGTCGCACCAATCAGGACAACAGCGGCGATTCCGATGACTATGCCTAAAACCGTAAGGATGGAACGTAGCTTGTGAGCCCAGAGCGTTCGCAACGCAATGCGCAATGAGTTGCCCAACGCTTCCGCCCAATGGGGCGCATCGGCCAGGCCCTTTGCCCGGGCATCCCTCCGCACTGTACCCTTCAGCCACGCCTTCCTCGGAGACATCGTCTGGAATGGTATCAGAAGAGAAAAATTACCGCCAGCCGCGGCTTAAACGAAAGCCGAAAGAGGCGACGAAGGGATGCGCATTTATTGAGGCCCCGGCATGGGGAAGGATCCGGTGGAAGGCTGAATGCAAAAATTGAGCGGCAGAAAGGTGCTTAGCGTGGGCTACGAATTACAGATTGACAATAACCGGAAGGTTGTCTGTCAGGGCTATCCATTTGATATCCAAAAAACGGTCGCCCTCCTCTCCACCATATCCATTTTCCGCCAATTTTCCGGACTCATACAGACGGACCAGCTGAGATTCGGATTCGTCAGCAGGGTCAGGCCGGATGGCTCCGGCACGATAAAGTGCGTCGATCAAATCTATGAACCCATTTTCCAGATCCGACTTGCCGGCCAGAGTGCCTTCCGATGCAAGTATGAGCTTCCGACCCGCGGCTTCCCGGACCAGGTCTGAGATCGAAACGGCATGTCCGGTTTTCAGCCTCTCATTCATGAACTCGCTCAGGTTCAGGTAATTGGCAATTCCCACTTACTTCGCCCCTTTGTCATTTTCAGAATCGAAACAGGCACAACTGATCAACTGACCGCCACATTTGGGACAGTATTCGTAATCGCAACCCGTATGATGCTTGCCGCCGGGCACCACGTTGCAGTCGGGACAGCGAAACCAGTTGGGAAAATGGAGTTTTTTAGGATCGTAAGGCAGGGTCGCCAGGATACTTCCATCCGGGTATTGAACGGAAATATTCCCCTCGCAGGCGGTGACCGCCGGGTCCGACATTTCCTTCCGACAACTTCTGCAGATTCCCATCATTTCCTCGCAGAACACACATTCCGGCGTTCCGGTCCGTCATCTCCGTAAGAAATCCATCAAGCTCGATATGAGAATGCGGAGCCGGAATCGAGGCCGGCCGATTGGGAGCGGCCACGCCGGACCAGGATCGCCGGGCCTGGCATGGTCAAAAGATATGTTTGAATCCGGTGGGGTTGGATGCGGACATCAGGTTCAAGAATGTCCGCATCCGGGGCGAGCAGGAATCGCTCTCGAAGCAACCGCCATATTCCGGTTGGCCATCATGATGGGGACCCAATTTGCCAGGCCTCAGGCCGCGGAATTTCGGCAGGCTATCCTTTGAGTTTTTCCTGCAGATTTCTGGTGAACTCGTCTCCGACTTCCTTTGCCTTGGCCCGCATGATCCTCTCGCCGAAGGTTGCCAGCCGTCCAACCAGGCTGACATTGGCTTTATAGGCAACATCGACGACGTTGGGGGAAGTTTCGTTCAGTTTGACCTCGATTTCAGTCGAGAAATTGCCCAGCTTGGTCACATCGGCGCCTCTACCAACCGCTTTGATGTAATTCGGCGGACGCACTTCGGTCAACTTTGTCGTAAATTTCAGCTTAACCTTGAACGGCCCCACTCTCTGCGCAACGACGCTTTCATACGTCTCTTTATCAATGGCTTCCATTTTTTCCGTACCCGGAACGCAGGTACCCAGTGTTTTGGGATCGAGCAGGTGATCCCAGACCTTTTGAATGGGCGCGTGCAGTGTAAATTGCCCGTCGATAATCATTTCAAAACTCCTTTCTCTCTCAGAAGCATCTGCTATGGGTCGAATGCATTCTTCTGCGCTGTTCCAAATCCCTTGTAGACCTGCAGGACTATGGTCAATCGGTCCAAACAGCCGCTCGTATCGAAACAACCGTCGCAGCAACCTGCATGAATGATTTTTTGCTGAACTTAATTAAATGGTGCGTACGCCTTCGAGAAACCCCAGGCATTGAGCGGACTCAATGCCTGGGGCGGCAACCTTACAGTCTATCCTTCGGTGACTTCGGCGGCTGTCTTCTTCAGTACATCGGCCAGCGCCTGATAGCCCTTATTCCCGAATTCGGTAACCTGTGCCTTAATCAAAGCTGCATAGGAAAGCCCCTGGGTTTTGAGCCAGTCTTTGTGTTTTTTGTCGGTCTGTCCCAGATAGTGCCGGGCTAAATCAAGGTGTTCGGAACAGATTTTACGACACATTGGACAACGATAATTAGGCATGTACGATTTCCTCCTTATTTACCTTTTGCCTTTGGAAGGTGCTTTGGATTTTGCGCTTTCCTTGTCTTTTTTCTCTTTTTCTCTGAGTGCCTTCAAAACCTTTTCAGGCTTTAAGACGTTGCTGAAGAACTCCGCTCCGCAGGCTTGATAGACGGCATTTGCCAGCGCCGGAGCGGCAGGCGCGATTGTAGCTTCGGCAGCTTCCTTGGCGCCGAATGGGCCATTCGGCTCATAAGTAGGAATGTCCAGGATCTCGATCTCCGGCATATCGCGGGTCCGGAGGATCTTGTAGTCCACAAATTCAGGGTTCAGCAACATGCCCTGATCCATAGGCATCTCTTCACACAGGCCATAGCCGAGCCCCATGTGAATGGATCCTTCAACCTGGCCCCGAGCACCCAAAGGATTAATGATCTGGCCGGAATCATGCACTACCAGAACATCCTGGGCTGTGACATGACCCGTTTCCCGGTCCACTTTCGCCTTAATCGCCATGATTCCCATACCGTAGGCAGGAGAGATCATGCCTTTATTGTGAGGCGTGTAGTGGCCGACTCCGCTGAGAGGCACTCCATCATTTGCCCGGATCGCGTCCTTTACAAGATCGTAGTAGGAGAGTCCTCTTTCCGGTCGCAATTCAAGGTAGATTCTGTGATTCCTGGCTACTAGGTCATAGGCGATATTCTCGCCCAGCTTCAGCCTTGCGAGATCAATGAGTTTCTGTTTTACCTGAGCAGCGGCATCCTTGATCGCGTTGCCGTTCATCAACGTTTCCCGGCTGCCCCAGGCGCCGAGATCGGTATAGGCATGAGCGGTATCGCCCATATGCAGGCGGATGTCCTCGATGCCGATACCCAGTTCTTCGGCACAGATCATGGCAGCCACAGTGTTGTGGCCCTGACCGACATCGGCTGCCTGGCTATACAGATCGACCGTTCCATCCCAGTTGACCTTTACGTGAGCCGATGAATAGGCATACGGAGTATCGATCCAGTTGAAGATGCCGCCGGACATGTAGGCAAATCCGCAGTATCCGATGCCTTCATCCTTCTCGACTTTGGGCCATTTTTCTTTGACTCTTTCGGCCATCTTTTCGATACAAGCCTGAATACCGCAGCTTTCAAACTTATATTGACCCGGAGCTTCGTAACCGGGCGCTACAGCGTTTTTACGCCGGATTTCCAGCGGATCAATCCCAAGGTCCTTGGCCGCTCTGTCTAATTGAGTTTCAGCGCAGTACTTCGAAGGAACGGCGCCGAATCCCCGTATCGACGTACCCCAGACAATATTCGTGTAAGCTCGAACACCGTCGTATCTATAGTTGGGTACCCGGTAGGGCATGGTTATGAAGGTGCCGGTGAGAAAAAGCGTCGTAGCCCCCAATCCGGTAAAGGCGCCTCCATTGGTAATAGCCTTTGCTTCAAAAGCGACGATCGTTCCGTCCTTTTTCAGGCCGATCTTCAGGGCCATATGCTGAGCGGTACGATGTTCCGTGGTGGTAAATTCCTCGTCGCGGTTGAAAACAATCTTCACAGGCTTGCCTGTCTTCATGGAAAGAATGGCCGCATTGATTGCGTCCGGCATGGTTGAATTCTTGCCGCCATAGTGGCCGCCGACATGGGGCTTTATGACCCGGACATCGCCTTCCCGCAACTTCAGAGCTTCCGCAATGTTCTGCTGCACGAAGTAGGGCGATCCAGTGGATGTCCACACGGTCAATCGGCCCGTGCCTTTGTCATAGCTGGCTACGGAATTGTGCACTTCCATCGCGCAGGGATGCGCCGCTTCAATCACGTACCGGTCTTCACGGACATAGTCGGCTTCGGCAAATCCTTTGTCCACGTCTCCCCATTCAATATGACGGGTGGCATTGATATTGCTTGGAAAATCGTCATGCACCATAGGCGCATCGTCTTTGATGGCTTCGATCGGATCGTATACGGCCGGCAGCGGCTCATACTCGACTTCGATCAGGTCCAGAGCCTTTTCGGCGATTTCTTCGGTAGTAGCCGCTACGGCAGCCACCGGGTCCCCGATAAAGCGCACCTTGTCCGTGGCAAGAGCCTGTTGATCGGCAAGCTCGCGGAAGCGCCTCCACAGACCCCATTTGCCTCCAGGGGTATCTTTACCCGTGATGATGCACTTTACTCCCGGCAGTTCCTCTGCCTTGCTGGTATCAATGCTGAGGATCTTGGCGTGCGGATAAGGACTTCTTAAAAGCTTGCCATAGAGCATATTCGGCAAGGTTATGTCGATGGAATAGGCGGCTTCGCCCGTAACTTTCGCCGGCCCGTCGACATTGGGTGTCGGTTTACCTATTATGGAATATTCTTTCATTATGCTGCCCCCTTCCCTGACTTAGCCGTCTGCATCCACTTTTGTGCCTGCGGAGCCCTTTGCGCCGGTATTTTCTTTGCCGCCTCCAGTGTCTGCAGCCTCTTGGCCGCATCCCGGATAGCCTCATTAATCATGTTGTATCCCGTGCAACGGCAGAGATGGCCGTCCATCTGTGCCTGTATATCTTCTCTTGTCGGGTTGGGATTCTCATCCAACAATGCTTTGGCAGCCATAATTTGCCCTGAGGTGCAAAATCCGCATTGGAATGCCCAATTGTCAATAAAAGCCTGCTGAATTGGGTGCAGATTGGTGCCGTCGGCCAGACCTTCAATGGTCGTAACTTCTTTCCCGTTCACCTGCAGCGCCAAAATGGAGCAGGATTTTACAGCTTTCCCTTCAATTATAACGGTACACGCTGCACAGGAACTGCTATCACAAGCCTGATGGGTTCCTTTTAATCCCAGCATTTCTCTTATAACTTGAACCAAGAGAGTCTTAGGTTCTATGAAGAAATTGTGAGACTCTCCATTAACAACAATATTTAACTCCCGTTTCATAACGTTCCCCCATTTGTCATGGATTAGGCCTTCTGGGCTCGCGCCAGGGCTTCTTCTCCCACTCGTTTCAGCAAAGTTCCCGCCAACTCTCGCTTGTAATCCGCCGATCCCTCGATACCGGATACGGGGCTAATCTCGGTTTTCGCTACCTCGGCCGCCTCTTCAAGCAGAGCCTCGGTGATTTTTTTGCCCTTTAGAACCTCTTCAGCCTTCTTCGCTCTGAGGGACTTCACGCCGACGCCTCCCAGACCGATTCTGGCGTTGGCGCAAACTTCCTTCTTTTTATCGAGAGTTATTGATACCGCCACGGACGCAAGTGCATAGTCCCCATGAATCTGGGAGTATTTTGTAAAATAGGCTCCGGTATTCGGCGGCAAAACGGGGATCTGAATTTCTGTAAGCATCTCGCCAGGCTGGACCACGGTTTCAAAAAAGTCCAAGGCAAATTCCTCGGCATCAACCGTTCTTTCTCCGTCCTTGCTGGCTACCTTCAGCTTTGCATCCAATGCAATCAGCGGCGGCCCAGGATCGACCGCAGGATCGGCATTGCAAAGATCGCCGGCCACAGTGCCCCAGTTCCGCGTTTCAACCGACGCGACATTCTCCTCCATCTCACACAACACAGGGTACTTTTCGCGAACGATCGACGATCTCTCAAGAGATCGATGCGTGGCCAGAGCGCCGATCTTCAGGCCTTCTTTATCATCGAACTTGATGTAATCCAGATCCGAAAGGCCTTTAATATCAATAATAAACTCAGGAGCAATCAGTCTGTGTTTCATTGCGGTGAGTAAAGACTGACCGCCCGCGATGATTTTATAATCATCGTCTTTATGTTGAGAAAGCAGATCGAGAGCCTCCTCAACCGTCGTTGCGGCTAAATATTCAAAATCAGTTGTAATGGTCTTCATTTCAGGTTGGACCCCCTTAATTTTACGCTTTCATTCTCTTTCTCAAAGGTGGCAGATTGTGCGATTGCCACTTGTCACGAAGAGAACAGGAAGAATAAACCGTATGTTCGCTCAAATCACCGGCACGCTTCTATTTCTCCGTTCCTGATCATGCCGGTCTGGACTAACTTCCCGATATTCCTGCTTGGACTGCAAAATGCGGAATCTTACGCCAAAAACAAAACTGAGGACTCTTTCACCCCATCCCCCCCTTTACGCAGGGGGGGAGGTATTGCTTTAATGTCAATCCTGAGAGCTCTCCCGATAAGTAAATCGCCTAAATCGTTTTTTGGGCTGTAATTAGGCTTTGGTGAGCCGTCAAGGGATGATGTGTTTCCCGCTAAGGATTCATCATCACATATTCGGTAGAGCAGCCGTCACACTTAACAATGCGTGCCGTGGCCAGATAACCCATGCTAAACAGCGGACCCGTGCCCTTCGCGCTATCGCCGGCAAAATGATCCTGGAAGCACAGGTTGAAATGCTTGCCTCTGTAGAGACTGCAGTTTATGCACGCATATCCCGAAATCGGGCATCTTATGTTCAAATTCTTTTTCAAATCCTTCTTTTCCATCTTCTAAGCCTCACTTAAAGAAACACTTCATGTTATGAAAATATAGTCAGGGCTGTCAATGCAATAATTCGGATTTCAGCCACTATGAAATGCCCCGACAATCGGTGGAACAAACCATGGAGTCAATACAATTCAGGCAAAAATGCTCTCGGGTTAGCCTACATACTTTTATTAGGGATTTGGGCTATGCTTGGGACCATCCCACGGAGTTCTGTGATGCAACAAATTCCCCTATATAACGATGCCGGCGCCTGCCGTCGCGTTCATGCCTTCACTGATTCGGGCACAGACATCCGACTCGTGCGCCAGGCGTGCTGAGCTGAAAATGCCGGGCCCCAGCCTCGAAATCACCAAAACCGAAAATTTCCCCGCCGCACCAATGCCGAAAAGCCCCATAAGTCCAGGCTATACACGCCCTATCCCGGCGCATTGCCGAGTGACCATGGTTCTAAAGCCCACAGATGACTCCAATATCCATGTGGGGCTATGGATGCCGGCCGGGAGACAGGAAAATCACCAGCAGGCAATTCCTGAAAGGCTGGACGGGCAGGTATCTATCGCCCGGGCGGAGAAGCGCCGCGCCGGATGATTTAAATATACCCCTGCCGATTATTTATCGGGTGGCTCTTGAGCAGCCGCCCCATCCAAAATCAGAAAGAGCTCCATCCCCACCGTTGGAGCGGACGGGCTCGTCAGAACCGTCCGGCGGATCCTGGGGATCCACATCCTCGATTTTGGCTGTAAATCTTTTATGCCGCCGTGTCGATAAATCTCAAACAGGCGTTAAAGTCGTTTTTTTAAAGGAATTAAGAGCCTGCCGGTAATTGAAAAAGGATGGAGTTGCCATGAAATACGTTTTTGTGGTCGCATTCTGCTTGTTTATCACGGCCGCTGCCACAGCTCAGGACCAGGGCGTCATCGTATGCCAGGAAGAGACCAGCGTTACCGCGTGGGAAAAGCCGGGAAGTCTTTTTGTTGCCAGACAGATCTCCTGCGGGGAAACAGTATTCATTCTCGGATATGAACCCGGATACGTGAAAATACAGATCGGCAGGGTTGTTGGTTATATTGCCTCAGGGCACATAAAACTGATCCAGGCCCCGCAATCCACGGAACATTCGGCAGCCAAAGCTGAAGCCCAGGATAGAGCCGCTCAACCGCCGCCGAAGGTTTTCACGACAACTCCATCTCAGGTTTCCACCGCGCCCTCCCATCCGGGGAAAAAAGCTCAAGCACCATTATTCGTCGACCGGTGGGGGCTGGGCGTGGGCGTGGAGCTTTCGCATCTCGGGTATAAGGAACCCGGGATCATGGAGGAAAGCGGCATCATGGCCGGCGTGTATGGCGACTACACACTCCACAAGCGCGACTTTATGTTGAAGCTTAATGGAAGCCTCAAAATGGGCAATGTCGACTATTCATCTCTGGAGACGGGCACGATGGACGACATTGGAGAATTTTTGTTCGACTCACAGGTTTTGTTCGGCCGCGACCTCCATCCATCGGAGAAAGTGCGCCTCACACCCTTTGTCGGTTTTGGATTCAGGTACCTGTTTGACGACATGGGCGAAAAGACAAGCACCACCGGGCATGGCGGCTATGACAGAAAATCCAAATATATTTACAGCCCTCTGGGCATGGAAGGCATGTTCAAGCTGGGGGGCGGCTGGTCGCTGGGTCTGTCGGGTGAATATGATCTTTTCTGGCACGGATGGCAGTACAGCCGGTTCGGCGATGTGTATCCGGGCGTCCCCAACCTGGAAAACGATCAGAGGGACGGATGGGGAGGCAGGGGCAGCGTCAAGCTGATCAAGGACCTTGGAAAACTTGATTTAACCGTCGAACCTTATTACAAGTACTGGGATATTGAACAGTCCGAGCTGTCGTACATCCTGTACGATGATGTCCTTTACGGACCGGCATGGGAACCCGCCAACAATTCCAGGGAGTGGGGCGTCAGGATCGGGATAAGGTTTTAGTCGACGCCTGCATTCAGTTCGCAGCGCCACAACCCGGCTTTACCGGCCATCATTTTATTTGGATGGTCCGCGCAAATCAGCGTTTTTATCAGCGTAAATCAGCGTTAGCGGATGGTGCGGCCGGTAAATATTCCGAGTCCCCATAGGCCAAGGACTGCGCGATGAATTTTTATTGTTCGATTTTCGCAGGTTCCAGCCTTGGAGCGAGCAAATGGAAAACAAACAGCGCAATCAGGTAGGCAGAACCCGCAATCAGGAACATTATCACATAGCTGCCGGTGTTTTGTCTGAGCCACCCTGCGCCCAGGTTCATCAGGAAACCTCCCATGCCGCCGGCAAACCCCCCAATTCCCACAACCGAGCCCACCGCTTTTCTCGGGAACATATCCGACACCGTGGTAAAGAGGTTGGCGGAAAAGCCCTGGTGGGCTGCCGCCGCAATGCCGACCAGCCAGACGGCAAGCCATTTCGAATCAACATTGGGCGCCATGATCACGGGAAGTATAAAAATGGCGCAGATCAGCATGGTTGCTTTGCGCGCAGCATTTACGGTCCAGCCTTTGCCGATAAGAGATGAGCTGAGCCAGCCCCCGAAAACCGATCCGACATCGGCCAGGAGATAGACCGTAATAAGCGGCAATCCGATTCCCCTTAAATCCACGCCGAAGCGGTCGTTCAGGAACAGCGGAAACCAGAACAGATAAAACCACCAGATGGCGTCGATCATGAATTTGCTTGCTGAATATGCCCAGATCTGACGATGGGGCAGGAGACGGCTCCAGGCAATCTTTATCTGCGGATCCGGCGGATCGCTTTCAATAAAGTCAAGCTCCGTTCGAGAGAGCTTTGAATGCTCCGAAGGCCTGCGGTAAACGGGCCACCAGAACACAATCCACACAAGGCCCGCCAGCCCTGTTATCACAAACGCCGCCTGCCAGTGCCAATGCAGCGCAATCCAGGGAACCACGGCGGGCGCCACGACAGCTCCGACATTTGTTCCGGCATTAAAAATGCCCGTTGCCAAAGCCCGCTCTTTTTTGGGGAACCACTCGGCCACTGTTTTGAGTGCCGCAGGAAAGTTGCCCGATTCGCCGATGCCCAAAAAAAGACGAGCCAGTCCGAAATCAAAGGCGGAACGCGCCAGTCCATGAGCCGCCGCCGCGATCGACCAAATAGCCAGGTACAGCACGTACCCGATTCTCGTGCCGATCTTATCGATGAGCCATCCGGCAAAGAGGTATCCAACGGCATATGCCAAAGTAAAAATCCCGGTGATATAGCCGTAGTGCTGATCCGTCCATCCTATTTCGGTCCGCAGCGTCGGCGCGAGCACCCCCAGCACCGCGCGGTCTACATAGTTGATGGTCGTGGCAAAAAACAGCAGTGCACAAATAACCCAGCGATAGCGGCCCATATTGGCTTTCAGCGATGTTTTCAATGGGGGTTCCACTGTCTGCGTTTGCGCCATTCCCGGTCCTTTCAGAAACGAATGCTCCGCGCATCCGACCCGGCAGATGGCAGGAATGCGTGGAGCGTCCTTTTTACCACTTTTCTCAATCGGGAGTTAGGAAAGAGTTGCGTCGCCCGCTTCGACGAGCTAATCCCCGGAGCCATCTATCGTTTCTTATCGCTGACGGGGTTGCGCCAATTCAGCCGGGGGGACCTTGAAAAGTCCGCGTCGGTGGAGCATAACTCGCAGTTGTGTTCCACGGCCAGCGCCGCCAGGTGCGCATCCGGCACGAGATTGGCTGTTGCGTTTCCATCAGAGAGCATTCGCTGGAAGATATCCCAGTGCTGCTCCGTCAGAAGAATGATCCGAACGCAGGGCTGATCGATCCAGCTTTACATGCGCATGGACGCTGAGCTTTCATTCTGGCGCAGCCAGTCCGGGTATGAAGTGGATTTTGTTATAGGAGGGCATACCGCAATAGAAGTGAAAGCAGCAAAACGCATATCCAGAACGGACCTGAGAGGTTTGCTGGCCCTGGCAGAAGAAGTGAAACTGAAGCGAAAAATAATCGTGGCCGGTGAGACTCACGAACGCCGCACGGATGAGGGCGTCATCGTACTCCCCGTGACCGTGTTTTTTAAAAAGCTCTGGGAAGGGAGCCTTTGGGAATAGTTCAACTGGATTGCGGCTTTACATCCCTACTCTGGGACCTCTTTGTTTTTCTGCAAGGCAAATCAAGCAACAGCATTGTGGCGGAGGTGCATGGGAATCGAACCCACCTAGCCCACCTTCCGGTGAACCACAACTGGATTTGAAGTCCAGGCCAGCCACCAGGCCAGATTCACCTCCGCACGTGCTGTGATTTTAGCAGAAACCTGTTTTAGTCCAACTGCAAATGCACAGATTTATCGCATTAAGGGGGAATTTGGGATAATAATAGGATTTTTTGCGTTTGACGGATGATATCATCCGCCGATATCGACCCCCGACCTGGATCCTTTGGGGCACGCCATCCTAATTAGTTTCTGTCGCGAAACATGTCAATGAGCGATCGGCCCAAAGCCCCGAAGGGGCGAAAGAGAATAGCCGGGGGCGCAAGCCCCCGGATAGGATATTGCATTTAAGTGAGCCCCGCAAGGGGCGAAAGGTTTTATATGGCAATGCTTTCTGTCGCCCCTTCAGGGCTCTTTTCCTCACGATCTCAACCAGGGGTTCGCTTCGCTCACCCCTGGCTATTCTCTTGCGCCCCTTCGGGGCTTGGCCCAAAAGTCACGTTTCGCGACAGAAACTAATTAGAGCAATCTGGAGATCTGTATGAACGAATTTAAGCAAAAACCGACCGGACATCGAGACACCATCGCAGTGCACTGCGGCGAAAAGCGGTGGATGGGCAGCATCACAACACCCATCGACTACACCAGTACCTTTGTCTTTAAAGATGTCGCCGAAATGGTCTCCTTCGCCAACGGGGAGATCGACCATTACGAATATGGACGTTACGGGAATCCGACGCGCCAGGCCGCGGAGCTGAAGCTGGCCGCCCTTGAAGGCGCCGAGCGTTGTATCCTTTTCGACTGCGGCATGAGCGCAGTTTCCGCCACGATCCTGGCCAACTGCACTCAGGGGCAGCACATCATCATCACCGACGACGCCTATAAACAAACCTTAGCGATGGTCAAGCACGTCATGCCCCGCTTCGGTATCAGCTGTACCGTCGTCCCCATGGGTGATTATGAAGCCATGGAAAAGGCCGTCACTCCGTCCACCGTCATGATCATCTCCGAATCCCCGACCAATCCGTACCTTAATATCGCCGATATCGATGAAATCGTGCGGATCGCGCGCGTGCATCACGTGCTCAGCGTCATCGACAGTACGTTCGCCACGCCCTTCAACAGCCGACCGCTCGAACGGGGAGTCGATATCGTCATCCAGAGCGCCACCAAATATCTCGGCGGACACAACGATGTCCTCTCCGGCGCCGCGCTGGGATCCGAAAAGGCCACCGAGCCGGTTTATCAGTGGCGCCGCATGACCGGCGGCGTCGCCGATCCGATGAGCTGTTATCTTCTGATCCGCGGTCTCAAGACCTTCGGTATGCGGATGGAGCGGCTGAACAATACCGCCACGCAGGTTGCCCAATTCCTGGAAAAGCAGCCTCGGGTACGGCGCGTTTATTATCCCGGTCTTCCAAGCCATCGCCACTACGAACTGGCCAAACGCCAGATGAAGGGCTTCGGCGCGGTCGTCACTTTCGAAATCAAGGGCAATCTCGAGCAGACGCTCAAGTTCCTCGACGGCCTGAAACTATGCATGCTTGGGCCGAGCCTGGGCGGCCCGGAAACTCTTGTCACCCACCCCGCGCTCAACAGCTACTACAACCTTACCCGCGAGGAGCGCTATAAGCTCGGGATCATTGACGAACTCGTCCGGCTGTCGGTCGGCCTCGAGGACCCCCGGGACATCATCGGCGACCTGGAACACGGGTTTGCAAATATGGATTAGGTCCAGTGCTCGTGGTCCTTCGCGGCGATGCCTCGCGTCCGTGCGTGATACCTGTAGCTGCGACATGCAACCTGAGACATTGCCGGGCACCCGGGTCAGAAGCAGCGGATAAGCCAGTGAATATCTTCCGGCAGAGGCGGAGGCTTGAAAAATGGGCACCGCTCAAAGCGGTTGTATGAGGTTCTGCCGGTATGAACCGCTGATATACGCTGGCAAAAGCCGATGAGGTGCTTCCGATCCAGGAACTGCTAAACTCCATTAGTTTTCCGGGAGAGCCGGGCGTTTGGCGACTGAATTACATCTGAAAAAAGCACGGCAACCATGGTACATTGAAGGGCAGGAGTTGACACTTGGATGGATCCTCTTACTACGGCCGATAAAGCAAGCGATCGTTCTCTGCAGCCTCTGGAAGACGAGCTTGAAGTCCTCCGATCCACCCTGCATCACCTTACCGCGGGTGTGATCGTCGCGGATCGGGAGGGCAAATTCCTGATCTGCAACCCGCTCGCCAAGAATGTGCTGGCACCCGCCGCAAGGGGCGATTCCCCCCATTCCTGGTCCGACGTCCAGGGCTGCTTCAAGCCCGACGGGGTGACACGCTATCCCGCCGACGAATTGCCTTCGGCACTTGCGCTTACGGGCAAAAAAGTCCCCGAAACCGAGATATACATTCGCAATGAACAGTGTCCTCTGGGGATCTGGGTCGCCGCTCAGGCGAAGCCGCTTCAGAACGGGAACGGCGATATCTGGGGAAGCGTCGTTGTGTTTCACGACATCACCCAAAAGAAGGAAACCGAAACGCTGGTGCAAACGCTGACCAATGCGGTGGAACAGACAGCCGACAGCATCATCATTACGGACCGGGCCGGCGTTATCGAATACGTGAATCCGGCTTTTGAGACAACCACCGGATACACGCGTAAGGAAGTGGATGGCCTCACCCCGCGGATTCTCAATTCCGGCGTGCACGACCAGGCCTTTTACGAGAAGCTTTGGTCCACAATCCTGTCCGGCGAGGTATTCCGGCATACCATCGCCAACAAGAAGAAAAGCGGAGAAATCTTTTACGCAGAACAGACGATCACTCCCATGAAGGGCCCTGCCGGAAACATCACTCACTTCGTAACGGTCATAAAGGATGTAACCGAACAGAGGAAGCTGGAAGATCAGCAGATGCAGATGCGGCTGGCGCGCGCCGTGCAGCAGCAGTTTTACAGCATGCCTCCGCCGCAGATTGAGGGATACGATGTGGCAGGCGCGGCGTTTCCCGCGGACGCAACCGGCGGGGACTACTTCGATTTTGTAACTCTGCGCGAAGACCGCGTCGGAATTGCTATTGGCGACGTCTGCGGCCACGGAATAGGCTCTGCGTTGCTGATGGCCGAGCTGCGGGCATATCTGCGGGCTTTCGTCCAAACGGTTTCCGACGTGGGAGAGCTTTTTTCGCGGATGAACAACGCGCTCGTGTCGGACCTGGAAAAGGACCGCTACGCGACATTGATATTCTGCAGCCTGCATCCTGACTCCGGGACCGTCGTGTATGCCAATGCCGGCCACACTCCCGGCTATATCCTGGATTCCAACGGCGCTCTCAAACGAACTCTCGAAAGCATGGATATTCCGCTGGGCTTCCTGCCGGAGCACCCGTTCCATTGCAGCAATCCCTTCAAGCTGGAACCGGGCGAAATTCTTGCTCTGCTGACGGACGGGATCACGGAGGCGGAGCGGCCCGATCAAAGCGCCTTCGGCGTGGATCGCGCGCTCGACTTCCTAAAAACCAACCGCCGGAAAAGCGCACAGGAAATCGTGAACGGGCTCTATCAGGCTGTCAGGAGTTTCGCGAGCGGGTTGCATCAAACCGACGACATAACGGCGGTCATCTGCAAAGCCACAGGGCACCCTGGGTAAGCGGCACGCAGGCATGGCCCCGTTCATGTTTTTCGAAAATACCGATCCAGGGGCAAGCCTTTCACCCCGGACAGGATACAAAAAGGAGATCTGAATGCTGAGCGGAAAAGTTGTCGGGATCATCGGCACGGGGAACATGGGAGAGGTTCTGATACGGGGGTTGATACAATCCGGAAAAGTCAGGAAAACCGATATCCTTGCGAGCGACGTCAGCCAGGAACGCCTGTCCATGATTTCAAAAACCTACGGCATCCGCATCGCGGCATCCAACGCCGAACTGGTCGCGCAGTCATCGATCGTCATCATCGCGGTGAAACCGCAGAACATCGACGACCTGCTGGAAGAGCTTTCCGGTTCAAGCCACGAAGGGCATTTGTTCATTTCCATAGCGGCAGGCGTGACGACGGAGAAACTCGCCGCCAAAATGCACCATAAGTCCGGCATCATCCGAGTCATGCCCAATGCACCGGCTTCCGTGCTGGCCGGCATCGCGGCGCTGTGTCCCGGCAGGAACGTTTCGCCGGAGGATTTGCAGCGGGCCCTCTCGATCTTTGAGTGTGTCGGGAAAGCCGTGGTCATCAAAAATGAAGCCTTGATGGATGTCGTCACCGGCCTTTCAGGAAGCGGACCGGCTTTTGTCTTCCTCGTCATCGAGTCCCTGAGCGACGCGGGAGTTCAGCTGGGGATCTCTCGCAAGGAGTCTTCGCTTCTGGCCGCCCAGACCGTTTATGGCGCCGCCAAAATGCTCCTCGAAACCGGCCGGCATCCCAGCGAATTGAAGGACATCGTGGCAACTCCCGGCGGGACGACGTTTGCAGGCCTTAAAATGCTGGAGAAAGGCAATTTCCGGTCTACCATTATGGAAGCCGTGGAAGCGGCAACCGTCCGGTCGCGGGAACTCGGTTCCCTGATCGACGGCAGGAAAAAGGACCAGAAATGAGGCCGCTCCCATATATCAGCAAAGCTCAATGCGCGCAGACGCCCTAAAATTCGAAGATGTCTTCCAGGTGGATCCCGTTTCCGGGCGTATCAGCCTCGGGAACAGCCGCTATGTCATGCTCGACGCCGCCGCCCTGGGAAGCATGCGGCGGGAGCTGATCGACAACCTGGGATGGGAGGTGGCCCGGGGAATACTCACCAGGGTCGGCTATCAGTGCGGACGTCACGACGCGCACCAGATGCGCCGGCGATATACCTGGGACTCCGACGAGGAATGGCTGCGGGCCGGCATACGGGTCCACTGCCTGGAGGGCATGGCCGAAATCAAGCTGGACCGCCTGGAAATAGGCCGGACCGAGGGCAAGTTCCATCTGCGCGGAGAGTGGCTCAATTCCTTCGAAGCGGAGCATCAACTGCAGCATCACGGCATCGGCGCCCGCCCCGTCTGCTGGACGCTCGAAGGCTATGCCGGCGGCTATGCCAGCGAGTATTTCGGCGATGAGATCGTTTGCCTGGAAACCCACTGCCGCGGGAAAGGGGATTCCGCCTGTAAATTCGAACTCAGGCCTGCGGCTGAATGGGGCAAGGAAGCCCGGCCGACCCAGGAAATGCTGGCCGCAGTACGGTTTACGGAGCGCTTCGACCGTTGCCTGCGCATCATCGGCGATATGGGATGCGAACTCGAGCAGACCTCGCTGGATGCCATCGTCACTACCGATGCCAAAGGAGTCATCACTTCATGCAGCCAGGGCGCCAGCGAAATCCTGGGAGTCCCTCCCAGCGAGGCGATCGGCAGGAAGGTCAGCTCCTTTTATGTCGGCGGCGATTCCGAGGTGCACGCCGTCATGAAACGCCTGAAGGAACAGAGGCGCGTCCGAAAATATCTGACGGAATTCGTGACACTGACGGGCCGCGTGACTCCGGTTGTGTTGTCGGTTTCGGCAATACGCAACCGGATGGGCGAAATAGCGGGCACGATCGGGGTCGCGCACGATTTGTCCGAAATCCGCCACCTGGAGGACGAACTGGCCGGCAAAAACCGATTCATGGCCAATATCCTGCGCGACTCCGCCGACGCCATCATCACCATGGACCCGAACGACATCGTCACCTCGTGGAACAAGGGAGCCGAAAGCATTTTCGGCTATCTGGCCAGCGAAATGATCGGGAACTCGATCGATATTATCGTCCCGCCCGAGCACCTCGAGGCGCGCGAGCTGGAATCCATCCGCCTCAGGTTCCGGGCTCAGGGGGCGGTCCGCAACCACCAGACCGAACGCATCACAAAGGACGGCAGACGGATCCAGGTTATCTTTACCCGCACCGCGATCCGCGACGATTCCGGGAACATCATCGGCAGCTCTTCGGTCCTCAAAGATGTGACTTCGTTCAAGAGCCTTGAGAAACAGCTCGCGGACGCGGAGCACCTCGCCACGCTGGGCGAACTTTCGGCAGGGCTCGCGCACGAAATCAAGAATCCGCTGGCCGGCATCAAGGGCGCCATAGACGTGATCCGCGATTCGCTCCCTCTGGAGGGCAGGCACCGGGAGATTCTTGGCGACGTCGTTCGCGAGGTCAACCGCATCGATAAAATTGTCCGGGACCTGCTGAACTACGCCAAACCCAAGCCCCCTTCCCACGGACCGGTCGAGCTGCAGGAGCTTGTGCACCGCATGGTTGCGATAGCCCGCGCCACCCAGAAAAACCAGGCGCTTTCGATCCGTGTCAACCAGCTCGCAGCAGTCCCGGCTTTCACCGGAGACGAGACGCAGCTCGAACAGGTGCTATTGAACCTTCTGCTGAATGCGGAAAAGGCGATGCCTGCGGGCGGCAAAATTGAAGTGACGCTGGATTTCGACAGCGACACCAGGACCGTCCGGCTGGAGGTCGGCGACCAGGGCCCGGGCATCCCTGAGGAGCTGCAGAAAAAGATTTTTCAACCGTTTTTCACAACCCGGACGGACGGCGTGGGATTGGGCCTGGCGACATGCCTGAAAAATGTCCAGTATCACGGAGGTTCCATCGAGGTGCGCAGCGAAGCGGGCAGGGGGACGGTTTTCGCTATAGCCATTCCCCTGGTCTGCAGCATTTAGTCCTGTCGCCGGATTAATATCCCCGCTCTTCAGGCGGCAGGATGAACCGACCAGGGCCAGAGGCCGGATGGATGCCGGCACAGATCAGCGCGCCTCACCGTCAATTCGCCTTATTTTCGGGAAGGCTGTCCGAAAGGCTGGCTGCGATGCCGAAAGAAACAATTCTCGTTGTGGACGATGAACGCCTCGTGCGATGGTCCCTTCAGCAGAAGCTCGAGCAATGGGGCTACCATGTCAGCCTGGCCGAAGACGGCACAACCGCGCTGGGCCGGATCCAGCTCGACAATCCCGACCTGATCACCCTGGATGTCCGCCTGCCGGACATGACTGGGATCGAAGTGCTTTCGGAACTGCGCAACCGCAATGTTCAGATACCCGTCATCGTCATCACCGCCTTCGGCGTCGTGGATGACGCCGTCCGCAGCCTCAAACTCGGCGCCTATGACTTCATCGAGAAGCCCATCAACTTCGAGAAACTGGAGAATGCCGTTCGAAACGCCCTGGAAACCCGGCGCCTGCGGTCGGAGGTGGCCCTCACGCACGAGATCCAGCGCAGCGAGTTCAGCGTGGACCGCATTGTCGGGATATCGGCCCACATCCGGGAAGTCCGCGACCTTGTAAAAAAGATCGCGGAGAGCGAGGCATCCACCATCCTGATACAGGGCGAAAGCGGAACCGGGAAAGACCTGGTGGCTCATGCCATCCACTATGAATCTTCCCGGCGCGACCGCCCATTCTCTGCCATCAACTGCGCCGCAATTCCCGAAACACTGATGGAATCGGAATTGTTCGGCCACGAAAAAGGGGCTTTCACCGATGCGCATACCATGAAGAGGGGTATGTTTGAGATATCGGACGGAGGCACGCTCTTCCTGGACGAGATCAGTGAGATGACTTTGGGCATGCAGGCCAAACTCATACGGGTTCTGGAAGGCCAGTCGTTCCGGCGTGTCGGGGGAGTCAAAAATATCCATGTCGACGTGCGCGTGATCGTCGCTTCCAACCGCAACCTGGAAGATGCGGTACGGGCATCGAAATTCCGCCAGGACCTTTACTTTCGCCTCGCCATCATACCGGTGAGCATCCGCCCGCTGAGAGAGCACAAGGAGGATATTCCCCCGCTGTTGGCGCATTTCATCCGTCACTACAACAGCAAATTCCGCAAAAATATCCAGGGCCTCACACGGGAAGCGGACGAACTCCTGATGCGCTATGACTGGCCGGGAAATATCCGCGAACTGAAAAACGCCATCGAGAGAGTGATGATCCTTGCCGAAGGCAACCGCATCGCGGCGAAACATCTGCCGATCCGTATCTCGGAGGGGGGGGCGATGCCTGTGCCGATGGACGAGGGGAACTCCGATGGCGGAATCCTCCTTCCGCCCGGAGGGATGTCGCTTTACGACGTTGAGAAGGATTTGATACGGCAGGCGATCCGACAGGCGCGCGGCAACAAGACAACGGCAGCCCGGCTGCTGCGCATCTCCCGCGACACACTCCGCTACAAAGTCAAAAAATACAAACTTGAATAGCGTCCATGCTGTCTTTGTGCCTGAATCTGCAAGGAATGGGGAGTATCTGTCGGCATCTCAGCAATGCCTTGGTGCGGCTTATTTATAGAGGCCGGCTTTGAGATTGCGCCGGATACGCCATATCTCGCCCAGGACTTCCGGATACGTCGACATCGTGACCTTGCTGCCCGGGGCGTTGATCCAGGTGATAGGGACTTCGCGTATCCTGAAGCCGCGGGATTGAGCGATCGCCAGCAACTCGATGTCGAATCCCCACCGGTCGATGGTCTGCCGGAGGAAGACCTCTTCCGCCGCGCGGGCCGAGAACATCTTGAATCCTGCCTGTGTGTCCCTTATTCCCGGGACGGCAAAAGTTCGTATAAGCCAGTTCCCGATACGGCCGGCAGTCTCTTTGTACTTCGGCTGATGCACGGCTATAACGGACTCTTTTAAGGCGCGCGAGCCGATGACGAGGCCGTAGTCTTGATCGAAAATGGGCCAGAACCGGTTGACCTGGTCGAGGCTGGTGGAATTGTCGGCATCCATGAACAGCCGGTAATTCCCCCTGGCATTCAGCATTCCCAGCTTGACGGATGCGCCTTTGCCGTGGTTGGCGCGGTCCGGATGCGCGAGCGTTTTCACTGCGATCGGGGCGTAAGAGTACTGCCGGACGATGCGCTCGGTGCCGTCGGTGGAACCGTCGTTCACCACGAGGATTTCCGATATATAGGTCTGCGGCTTCAGATAGTCGATCGACTTTTGCAGAGTGCCCGGCAGGCGCAATTCCTCGTTGTATGCCGGGATGATTACGGAAAGGTGGATGTGATTGGCCATAATCCGCGGGTCGAGCAGCCCAGGAAAGAGCAGGATTCAGGGCGGCCTTGCGGCCGCCCGATATTTGAGGCATCGTGCAAAATGCGGCCTAGGCGACTGTCACATCTTTGCAGAGATACACGTCCTGGATGGCGTTCAGCAAAGCAATCCCTTCCTTCATGGGTCTCTGGAAAGCTTTTCGGCCGGAGATCAGCCCCATGCCGCCGGCGCGCTTGTTGATCACAGCCGTTTTCACCGCTTCGGCCAGATCGCTTTCGCCTGCGCTCGCTCCCCCCGAATTGATCAATCCGGCCCTTCCCATATAACAGTTGATGACCTGGTAGCGTGTGAGGTCGATCGGGTGGTCCGAGGTCAGCTCCGAATAAACCTTCTTGTGCGTCTTGCCGAACTTGAGGGCCTCGTACCCGCCGTTGTTCTCAGGAAGCTTCTGTTTGATGATATCGGCTTCTAGGGTGACTCCCAGGTGGTTGGCCTGGCTCGAAAGATCGGCCGAAACATGATAATCGGGCCCGCCTTCCTTTTTCTTGTCAAAGGCCGGGTTGCGCAGGTAGCACCACAGAATCGTGGCCATCCCCAGTTCATGAGCTTCATGGAAAGCGGCGGAGATCTCCTGGATTTGCCTCTTCGACTCCTCGGAACCGAAATAGATCGTGGCGCCGACAGCCGCCGCACCCAGTCCGAATGCCTGCTGGACATTGGAAAACAGGATTTGATCATAGGTATTCGGATAGGAAATGAACTCGTTGTGATTGATCTTGAGTATGAACGGGATTTTGTGGGCATATTTCCGGCATACAGAACCGAGGACCCCGAGTGTCGAAGCGACGGCGTTGCATCCGCCCTCGATGGCAAGCTTGACGATATTCTCTCCGTCGAAGTAGATGGGATTCGGAGCAAAAGAGGCGCCGGCGGAGTGCTCGATTCCCTGATCTACGGGAAGGATGGAAACATAGCCGGTTCCCTTCAACCTGCCATGATCGAACAAAGCCTGCAGGTTTCTCAGAACCGGCGCCGGCCTGTCGCTGTTTATCCATACCCTGTCGATAAAATCAGGACCCGGCAGATGAAGCTGGTCTTTACTCACGGTCTTGCTTTGGTAGTCGAGAAAATAGCTCGATTGATTCCCGAGCAGCTCTTTGATGCCGGCGATGGTCCCGGCAGACTGGAGATTGGTTGCTTTGGCCATGATAGACTCCCGGATCGAAATGAAAATTTCCCTGGTTTCCTGCATCCGGCGGCAGAGACACCTTCCCTGCGCCACAAGTGCGCTGATATTATATGAAAAATACCAATGGGTTTCGATGGAGAAGTGCCATGCACAATTACTGCAAAGTCGAGACGGAAACAGGCAAATTTTGGGTGTCCTGGGGTCCGAACGGAATTACCATGATCCATCCGGCAGATCAGTCTGCGGCTGCTTTTGAGGACATGCACCTCCGGAGAACCGGAGTCAAACCTGTTCGAGGGGATATTCCCGCGTCCTGCGTTCAGGCGGTCCGGCAGGCTGCGGCGGGTCGGGCATTTGATGCTGTTCCCATGGACATTTCCTGCCTTGCCGGATTCCACAGAAAGGTTCTGAAAGCGCTTCAACAGGTGCCGCGCGGGGAGGTCCGGACCTATGCGTGGCTGGCGCGCCGCGTGGGGAGTCCCAAAGCCGCGCGCGCCGTCGGCAATGCGATGGCGCGCAATCCGATCCCCATGCTGATTCCATGCCATCGGGTGGTGCCGAGCACTGGAGGCACCGGCAACTACGGCCTGGGGAAGGAAATGAAGCGCGACCTGCTGCGTCGCGAAGGAGTCCGGGTGGAAGAGCTTTAGGTATTTCCAGGTATTTCGATTCCGATCAGACCCCTGTGAGAGGCCGGCAACTGCAAAGATTCCGGGTCTGACGGAGGATACTTGCCGGGAATTCGGAAATTGCCGAGTCTGGGCTTCTGTCTTCCCCTATTTCAGGAAAGGAAGGTAGGAGGCGAACCAAGCCCATAATTCCTGGAAGTGTTGTACGGCTTCCGGGTCCGCGTGTCCCGGAACCCATAGATAGCGGCCGAATCCCATTTGCGCCAGGACATACTTGCCGGCGGCCAGTTGCCCGATTGCCGTTACTCCCGAAGTAAGCTGCCCGGCGCCGAAGATCGCTCCGAGCGCCAGTTGGCCGATGGCGACCAGGCCCGCCCCCGCTTGGGCCAGGCAGAGAAGCAGGCCGATGCTCGCCTGGCCCAGGGCGACAATTCCCGCCGAAGCCTGCCCGATGGCAATGACGCCAATGGCTTTCCTGCCCACGGCAATGAATCCTCTGGCAACTTTGCGTTTCCCGGTTTCCGGGCACCGGCCGCTGGTGAAATGTACCAGCGGCAAGCCGAAGATCAGAGTGTTGCTACGATATTCCGCATAGGATGCGCCTGTGGGATATACAAATCGCCGCCAGACGCCTCCCGGTGTTTCTTCCAATTTATACTCGATTTTATCCAGCAGCAGGTTCTTCATACCTGATTTTTCGGCCGCTCCGGTTCTTTTCTTTATTTTCATAGCCTGCGACTTGCGACCCGGGAGCTGCGGCTTGTGACCATTTACCAGGTATGCGTCCCATAGCCTATGTGGTTCGCCTTGACATCCTCCGGATAGGTGAATTTCTTTTCCGCGATCTTAACAAGCTGCTTCCCGAGATCCGCGGCCGCGCTCCTGCATTTCTCCAGCCTTTTGACATCGCCCTTGTTGGAGCTGTAAGCGGCGATGAAATTGGCGGGCAGCATCTGGTGCACGATCATATAGAAATACAAGTCCTTCACGGCATCGATCAAGCCCAGGCTGCCGCCGACCACCACGATCCCGCCGGTCTTGTTGGCCAGGGTCCAGCCGCTGTGACCCAGGGCGAGAGTCCGGTCGATCACCGCCTTGCCCTGAGCCGTAATATTGTAGAAATAAACCGGCGAGCCGAAGACAATCCCATCGGCTTCCAGCATCTTTGCGTAGACTTCCTGCATATCGTCCTGAATCGGGCATTCGCCTGATTTGAAGCAAACTCCGCATGCGTCGCAGGGACGTATATCTTTGTCCGCGGTCCGGTAAAGCTCGGTATCTGCGCCGTGCTGCCGGGCGCCTTGCAGAACATGATCCAGCAGCAACTCCGTATTCCCCTGCTCCCGCGGGCTGAATGAAAGAGCCAGTATTTTCATTTTCGTCTTCCCCAGAGTTTTAACAAATATTTTTCAGCCTTTGAAAATCCGCATCCCATGCAGGCTTCATCATCTCACACCTGCTTCCCTCGCAGCGAAACGTGTAACAAAAAAACTTTTTCGCGTAATTTGGACTTGACACCTGGTCAACAGGGACGAAGCGGTCACACAAATAATATATGTGCTGTCGATCCGCATAAAGCGTCTTGCTTTATGGCTCAGGAACCTTTGGAGGCTTATGAAACTGCGCACAATCATATTCTGGCTGCACCTCATCTTCGCCGTTGTCACGGCCATTGTGGTGTTCATCATGTCGATAACGGGGGTGGCGCTCACCTATCAGAAACAGATGACCTCATGGGCGGATCAAAGGTTGTATCGGATCCAGGCGCCTCCGGGCGCGGTCCGGTTGTCTCCCGAGGTCCTTGTCGGGAAATTGCGCGAGGCCATGCCTGGGGCTAATCCCTCGAACCTGACGCTGTACTCGGATCCCGCAAAAGCAGCGAGCGTCGCCACGGGCCCGAATGAAATGCTTTTTCTCAATCCATACACCGGCGAGGTACTGGGCGCCGGCTCGAAAGGAATGAGAAAATTCTTCCGGGTGATGACCGACTGGCACCGCTGGCTCGCCCTGTCGGGCGGAAAGCGCAGCATCGGAAAGGCAGTGACGGGCGCCTGCAATCTCTCTTTCCTGTTTCTGGCGATCACCGGCTTCTATCTGTGGTTGCCTCAGACCTGGACGCGCCGCGCGGTGCGCATGGTCACCTGGTTCCGTGGGGGACTAAGTTCGAAGGCGCGCGATTACAATTGGCATCACGTGCTCGGATTCTGGTGCACCGTGCCTCTGATCCTGGTGATTGTTAGCGGCGTCGTGATCTCCTATCCCTGGGCCAGCAGCCTGGTCTTCCGGCTTGCGGGCAGCGAGCCGTCTTCCCAGGGCGGCCGTCCCGGCGGCAGGCCCGGTATGGGCCGCGATATGGCGCCCGTCCCGCTGCAACTGGAGGGGCTGGACACGCTCGTACAGAGCGCGCAAAACCAGACAGAGGGCTGGCAGTCGATCAATTTTCAGCTGCCGAGGGCCAATGACAAGACCGTCTCCTTTACCGTCGATACGGGGTCGGGCGTAAGGCCTCAACTCCGATCAACGGTCGTCCTGGATCGAAGCTCCGGAAATATCGTTCGATCGGAGCGGTTCGAGGATATGGATAAGGGGATCAGGGCCCGCCTCTGGATGCGGTTCGTGCACACCGGGGAGTATTACGGCTTCGCCGGCCAGACCATCGCAGGGATAGCCTCCGCCGCAGCCGTAGTCCTGGTGTATACGGGACTGGCGCTGACATTCCGGCGCTACGCCGCGTGGCTCAGACGCCGGGTCGAAGGCTAGCCCACATTTTTTGCGGGGCTTTCCGGCCCCCTTACGAAAACTCGATTTGATCCGCAAGCACCTGGGCGATGCAGCAGGTAAGCTTCTCCGCCGCGGGGATATGCAGAAATTCGTTCGGGCCGTGGGCGTTTGAGCCCGGCCCCTCCACCCCCGTGATCAGGAACTGCGCTTCGGGAAACCTCTTGCCCAGCATATCCACGAAGGGAATGGATCCGCCTTCGCCCATGTAAGCGGCTCTCCTGCCGAAAAAGGTCTCCGAAGCGCGGTCCAGAGACCGGGCAAGCCAGGGACTGAGAACGGGAGCGCTCCACCCGGATGCGCACTGGCCGGTTTCAAACCTCACAACGGCTCCGTAGGGAGGGTTCTCCTCAAAAAGGGATTTGAGACGCCGGCCCGCATTCTCCGCATCGCATCCGGGCGGCACCCGGAGCGACACCCTTACTGCGGTGAGGGGACGAAGCACATTGCCCGCATCTTTGAGATCCGGCAGACCGGAAGCGCCTGTAATGGAAAGCGCCGGCCGCCATGTCCGGTTGAGGATCAGCTCCGCCGCGCTGCCGTTTACCGGACGCACACCCGGAAACAACGGCAATTTTGTAAATACTTCGTCGCCGAGTATCCGGGCCGTATACGCAGCCTGTTCGGCGGAATTAGGGGAAATGTCGGCGTGAAATTCGCGAACCAGGATTTCGCCGGTTTTCTCATCTTCCAGGCGGCTGAGAAGCTGCCTCATCACGCGGAAGCTGGAGGCGACCACGCCGCTCCCGTCTCCTGAGTGGATTCCCTCTTTTAGCAATTGCACAGTCAAATCCCCCACCACAAGGCCCCGGAGTGAGTTGGTGCACCACAGCTGATCGTAATTGCCGCAGCCGGAGTCGAGGCAGACGATGAGGCCGGGTATCCCGATGCGGTCCGCAAGCGTCTCGATATAAAAGGGCAGATCGATGCTCCCGCTTTCTTCGCACGTTTCGATAAGAATGACGCAGCGCGCATGCGGAGCGCCCTGATCCTGCAGCGCCTTGACAGCGGCCATGGCCGCAAAAACCGCATAGCCGTCATCCACACTGCCGCGCCCATACAGCCTGTTTCCCTCGATCACGGGATCCCAGGGTCCGAGACCGTCGCGCCAGCCGGTGGTCTCGGGCTGTTTGTCCAGGTGGCCATAGAACAAAACGCAGCCGGGCCCATCCCCGGGAATGTCCAGAAACAGCAGCGGGGTCCTGTCTTCAGGCCTCACGACTTCAAAAACCATTCCTCGGATCCGCTGCTCGAGGCACCAACGCTCAATAATCGATAATGCGTGATCCATATGGCCGGTTTCCCTCCATCGCGGATCATAGAGCGGCGATCTGTTCGGGACCCGGATGAATTCCATGAGCCTCGGAAGGACGGAATCCCTCCAGTATTCGCGGATCAATTGCTGAGTCCTCACGGCGTCCATGTTCCCCTCCCATGGGCACACTATAACCCGAAGGCTCGAAGGCATAAAAACAAATGGATCTTCCGCACAATCTGTGGGTATAAAAGGCAATAAGGAATAATGGCTT
>CAYYTC010000041.1:31838-43983 GCA_964474425.1 uncultured Acidobacteriota bacterium | reverse complement strand
CTAGTATTTTGGAGAAAGTTTTGTATGGTGAATAATCGGATTGAGATTAATCCCCAAATCATGGTAGGCAAGCCGGTCATTCGCGGGACTCGCATTCCGGTTGAATTGATATTGCGCAAGTTGAGCGAGGGTGCTACTGAAGCTGAATTGCTCGATGCCTATCCGCGTCTGTCCATAGCCGATATCCAAGCGGCGTTGGCGTATGCTGCTGACTCGCTGGCTCATGAAACCATTTTATTGCAGCCTGTCTAATGACGTCCTCCCTGCGCTTCCTGGCCGATGAAAGCTGCGATTTTGCGATTGTGCGCGCGCTACGAGCCGAAGGCTATGATGTTTTGGCCGCCAGCGAGGTAATGCCGCGCTCAGACGACCGGGATTTGATCCGGCTGGCTTGTTTTTATCAGCCACGCCAAGTCGGCAGGGGTCATTCTGATCCGTTTTCCCGGCAATGCTCGGCGGATCATGTCCAAATCAGTTGCTCAAGTCATACACGACCAGGGCAATAAGCTGCTCAACGCCTTTGTCGTTGTACAGCCGGGCCACACGCGAATCAGCCTCAAACCAGAATAGGAACGATATAGCAGATTTCGGCACTGTCATGCCGATGTCGACATGGCCTGTGTTCGGAATCGATACGCGCTCTGTCACCAGATCACGGGCGATAAAAGCAGCCCGCCCATTCCGGTTATTGTCACCTGCAATAAATGCAACAGGCTCATTTATCGATACGCCGGTCCCGACACTTCCCCGAATAGCATTTTGTCAAAATAATCGCCTCAGTGATGCTTAATGCTGCAATCCGGCTCCCCCTTGATTACGAGGTTTGAAACAAGATTGCGCCTGTCTTAGCCAATAGCCATCACAGGGCCGCCATAATTTCCTAGAAATCTGATGAAACGGTTAAACAAAAAATCATAGAATAGCCGATATCCCCGTCAGGAGGTTTCCCATGACATTTAGCCGTGACATTTTAAAAATTGATCCTGAACAGGAATTGGCAATTATATCGAAGTTTGTTATTGAACAGCTCCATACAGTCTTTCGAAGAAAAGGCTTGCTAGTAGGATTGAGCGGCGGCATTGATTCCGCCGTAGTTGCGGCCATTGCCGTACACACAGTCGGGAAAGACAACGTGGTTGGACTTGTGCTCCCTGAAGCAGAGACTAGTCCGATCAGCGGTGAATATGCAATAAAACATGCCGCCAATTTGGGCATAGAGTATCGCCAAATCCCCATTACAGCTACTGTTGACAGTGTTTTTCACTATAAGGCACGGGATGAATTCATACAGGAACTGCTTCCTGACTATAAGCCCGGCTGCAAATACAATATAGTGCTTCCTACTGACCTGCTGGAGAGAGATTCCTATAGCTTTTATTGTCTTCAGGTTCAATTGCCAAACGGGAAAACAGAGAAGAAACGTCTAAATCCGGATGAGTTTCGCAGAATTACCTCATTTGCGAATATAAAAATCAGGGCTCGAATGCTGCATCTTTATGCTGAGGCAGAAAGGAGAAATCTCTTAGTAATCGGGACCACTAACCGCACAGAGTTTTTGTTGGGTGATTTCTGCAAATATGGCGATGGAGGCACTGATATTGAACCTATTACCCATTTATACAAAAACCAGATATATCAATTAGCTGATTATCTCGAGGTAATTCCTGAAATAATAAATCGTCAGCCTAGTCCCGATACATTCAGCCTCCCGGTATCCGACCAAGAATTCTTTTTCAGGATCTCATTTGATAAGCTGGATCACCTATTATACGCATGGGAGCATAGGGTGCCGGAAGGCGATGTGGCAAAAGTGCTGGATATTTCGGAGGACGCGGTAAAAAGAGCTTACAAAGATTTCACCTCAAAATATCGAGCCACCTCTCATTTGCGGGAAGCACCGAATACTCTGGAGTATGGCAACTCCTGAGAGCGGTTTAAGGATATTTGACCAAGCCGATACTTCAGGGATGCTGGATAGTATCGAGGCTAAATCATGCCGCATATTATGAATTGTTAGGGGATTCATTGGCGCATTCAGCCTAATTCGAGCAGGCGGCGCAGGTTCCAGGAGCGGAAGGGCCGGGCTTAGTAAATACAAAGCAACCTTTTAGGTTGTTTTGAATAAGGAAATGCAAAACAAAAGGCCGTCCCGAAGAACGGCCTTACACGAACAGTATCAACGGAATAAAGGAATCCCTGCTATTTCCCCCGGCACCACCCGGCCAAACCCAGTACCCCAAGCGCCATGCCAAAAAGCAATAAGGTGGACCCAGGATCGGGTACTGCGGTAGAGACTATAGGATCGGCTGTCTCGTAGGTTATGTTTAATACCGACTGATCTATGTAAAAATCACCCGCAAGAGATCCAATCATCACGGCGAAACGCCCATCGGCAAGATAGTCCACATTAACGCCATATGTATAAGTTGCCGAACTTATCGCGCCCAAATCCCAACTCCCGTCTTCGGCTATGCCCCAGCCAAATTCCCAGGTCATCGGATTCAACGTATTTGTTTCATCGTCTCTAAGCGAAAGTGTGAGAGTCGCACCAAGGATCTGATCGGGCAGGGGGCTAAATGTAAAATTGTGTGCCCATGCGACATAGTCACCCGTGCGATTTAAAAAGTTGACAGCACCCGTACCACGGCCGATGAAATCCTCTGCGGGGGTGGTTCCGGTTACAGTAAATTGGGTTATGTCCGATAGTTCAAAGGTTCCTGCATTACCGCTACCGGCAACGCCAAGAACTGCCAATATTCCCATCACCACCATAAACCGGGACTTTTTCATTTTGCTTTATTCCTTTCAAAAGCTGGATTCCTTTATTCCACTGCCGGCATTTTTTAAGCAATAACCGTTCCCTTTCGCCGCCGATCCAAGAAGTCATTAATTAATAGCTATTTACAGCTAAAATCCCACAAAGGGCTGTGGTTCTCGATAGGCAATTATTGTAGGGAATTCGGACAGTTTGAGTGACCGTCATGAGATGGCCTCTAATCTACTGCAAATAAAAGAATTACAGCCAATTGCTCAAACGGGCGTCTATGTCCGGGATTCGGACAATTTATCCAATGCAAAGGCCACATGATCCCCACTTCGTGGAATTTTTGGGCAGCATATCTGGCCAGACTCGATCAGGCAGCCTTCGAGGCGTCATGCAAAACTGTCCCAAAGTACCATTTGCTTTCTGGCAATGAGGGGGAGTAAATCAGAGCAGGAAAAACTATTTGCGATTTTTCCGAATTGTTATACCGAGGCCATGGCTTGGTCGACGCGCCCGTTACTGCTACAATCCCTGAGCAGCCACGAGGATGGCGGACAGCAGAACCGGTCGGGGATCACCAAGCGGTTCGTCGGCAAAACAAGCGTGGAAAAGCTCGAGTACGTGCGACTTTTCCAAAGGGGGCTACAGGCTGCGTATAACGGCCGAGATGTCCCGCTCCAAGTTCGAGGTAGAGGCAGATCCAGTTATTCTGGCAATGATTTTCCTTAACCCAAGCAAGACCCGCTTTGGGAAGAGCTCAAAGCTGGCTTTGATCGGAAGGGTAACCTCAGGACCAACAGGTCATTCGACATTGCCAGGAAAAGAGTGTTCTGTTAGGGAGCTATGCGCCGGGGACCATCGCTGATGGTTTCAGGCATCGCCGTAGCCCGGCGTTGCCCTTACGCCGTCGATAATTGCTTGATGTATGCAAATACGCTCCTTGCCATGTAAGTGAGGATGGTGAACCGGCAAACTCGCTAACCGGTGAACAAGGGCAAATTGGGTGCATCTGTTCACCAGTGCACTCTTTAATGCTTGTAAGGGGACGACGAACATGTGCGGCATCGGCGGCATTTACAGCCTGAAGCAAAAACAGCCGGTAAACATCGACGCGCTCAAGCGCATGATCTTCATGATACGCCATCGCGGCCCGGATGAGTTCGGCCTGTACTCGGACGAACACATCGGCCTCGCCCATGCTCGGCTTTCCATCATCGACCTGGCCGGCGGCTCGCAACCCATGCACAACGAGGACAAGAGCATCTGGGTGGTCTTTAACGGAGAGATATTCAATTACCTTGAGCTGCGCAGGCAGCTGATAGGTCGGGGTCATGTGTTTTATACGAAGAGCGATACCGAGGTACTCGTTCACCTCTATGAAGACAAGGATGACGGCATGTTCGCCGACCTCAACGGGCAGTTCGCGTTCGCTATCTGGGATAAGCGGAACAATCGGATACTGGCAGGCAGGGACCGCATGGGCATCAGGCCATTTTATTATACGGTCCTGAATGGAGAGTTCCTATTCGCTTCAGAAATAAAAGCCCTGTTCGTTTATCCTGGCGTGCAGCGGGCCATTGATCCCATTGGCCTGGACCAAATTTTCACTTTCTGGGCAACCATTACGCCGCGCACGGCTTTTCAGGGAATCTCGGAGCTCCCTCCCGGATATTCTCTGACAGTTCAGAACGGCGAGATCTCAACCCGGCAATACTGGAGGCTGAACTACATGCAGCACCAGCCGACCAGCTCGATCGACGAAGAGCATTATGCTGAGCGGCTGATCGACTTATTCAGGGACTCCATTGCCTTGCGTTTGCGTGCAGACGTGCCCGTGGCATCGTATTTGAGCGGCGGCATTGATTCGTCGCTCATCAGCTCTCTGGTGAAAAAATTCTACAATCCGGGGCTAGAAACCTTCTCGGTGAGTTTCAAGGATGCGGATTTTGACGAGGCCTCCTATCAGAAAAAAGTCTCTGAGATGATACAGACACAGCACCGCGAAATATCCTGTTCTTACGATGATATCAGCGCCATCATGGAAGAAGTGGTGTGGTTCGCGGAAAAGCCCCTTATCCGCACCGCGCCTGCACCGCTGTATCTCTTGGCAAAACTGGTACGAGACAACGGCATCAAGGTCGTCCTGACCGGTGAAGGCGCTGATGAGGTGCTCGGCGGTTATGACCTCTTCCGAGAGAACAAGATCCGCAGGTTCTGGGCGCGCAATCCACCGTCTCGCCTAAGGCCACTGTTGATGCGCAAGCTTTACAGTTATATCCCCAACTGGCCGCACTCGATATCGAGTTTCCTGGAGGGATTTTACCGCAGGCACCTGGTGCCGGTTGACATCCTGCACTATTCGCATCTCCCGCGCTGGGACATGACCATGAAGGTCAAGGCGCTATTCTCGGACGATCTGAAGAAGGAGATCGGCTCCTATGACGCCGTCGATGAGTTTGACGCGAACCTGCCGGAGGATTTTGGTGCCTGGGACCCGCTGGCGCAGGCGCAGTATATCGAGATGCAGACGTTGTTGTCCGGCAACCTTTTGTCTTCGCAGGGCGACCGCATGATGATGGCGCATTCGGTCGAGGGTAGGTTCCCGTTCCTGGATTGGCGCCTTGTGGAATTCGGTTTCAACCTTCCCGCCTCGTTGAAGATAAAGGTGATGAAGGAGAAGTATCTTTTAAAAAAGATCGCTAACGGACTTGTGCCCTTCGAGGTCATCGAGCGGGTCAAGCAGGCCTACCGGGCGCCGGACGCCGCCAGTTTCCTGCATTGCGGCAAAGCCGGGCATGTTGAGGACCTGTGCGGGGAGAGCGCAATAGCAGCCGCCGGAATCTTTGATCCCTTGCGGGTCAGGATGCTGCTGGCCAAACTGCGCACCATGGATACGGCAGCCATTAGCGCCCGCGACAACATGGCGCTGGTCGGCGTTGTCACTACGCAATTGTTGGAAAAACTCTATATCCGGGATTTTGCATCACGGCAACAGGAGCAGCTTCCCCAGGAGCTTGAGGCATGGAAACCACCGGCATAAAGTGCCTCGACATAGCCATCAATAGCCTATGGAATTCAGATCGGATGTAAAACTGCGGGGATTGCTTCAAAACGACGCCGGATTTGCCTACGAGGGCATCGGTTTCCTAGGGCGGGTCAAATCTGATTAGAGGCTTTGGAAGCAGGAATTCGGAAGAAGCTCAATCCAAAGGAAGCCTATAACATGGTCCCAGGGCGAGGCGCCTGAGATCCGATCTCGGATTCAGGGCCTTCAGATGGTCGGCAAATCCAGAGCTCGGGATAAATGGACCGGGTTGCCTCCCCCAAAACAGTTAAGCCCCCAGGATTTGCTGCAATGTTCCGATTTTTATAGGATTATGGTTTGGTAGGACTTCATGATGCTCCCCATCCAGATTTGTTGATAATCGCATATGGGAGCCTTTTTGGCGAGTAACAGTGTATCCAAGGATGTTTAACGAATGGATTAATCGCTCAGCCGATATATCCCGAGGGATTCTCAAGGCGCCAAAACCTCATCGCGTACAAAATGTAGGCGAATCACTCCCACAGGATCCATAGACTCGTCAAAATAGCATGCAACGGCCTCGCGAATGCTCTCCCGCAACTCGAAAAGAGAATCCGCTTCGGTGTGTATGCCATAACCGATTGTCGAGGCTGCATATCCACCGTCAATCTCGTCCTCGGTCACTTCGAAAATAATTTCACGCATATCCCACCTATGAGCTACATTCTACAAAAAACGCCACCAATTTCACGAATAGATGATTTATAGAATTCGCGCTGGGAAATTCGTGGCGTTTTTATAGTCGGGATTTGATTTTTTTCCAGGAATCGGTGATCAGGAAGCTTTCGTCCATGTCGGCGACCATGCGCTCGAATTTTGCCATTGGGACGGCGAAGGTCAGGGTATTGGGATCGACGCCGGGACGGGCCGAGACGTCGAACATACCCAGGACGGCGCGCGGATGGTCCGAGGCGCATTCCTGCAGCGGATACTGCACGATGGTCGCGCAACCCGCTCCCATCGGGCAGAATACGGCATTGTTCGTCGGCTCGTCGTAGTTGGCCAGCGTGTAGAGGCCGGAAAGCACATCGGGCGGAGCGAAGAAAATCACGACCTGCGCATTATCCGCTGCCTCCAGGGCGTCCCAGCGCTTAAAGATGATATATTTCGCAGGCGCCGGCAGGACGGGATTGTTCCTAAGCAACTCCTTGACAAGTTCCGGCGACTTCTTATACCGCTCGCCTTCCAGTTTGCCGGGGATGCCGCAGGAGAGGAAGTACTCGAAATTCGGCATCAGACCCTGGGTGAATCCGAGATAGCGATTCCCTCCCGGACAGACGACGGTCTTCGCGTCGAAGCGCAGCGACTTCCCTTGCCGCACGGCGGCCAGATCATCGACAAAGCACTGCCGCCCCTCGACGGATTCCAAAGACGGCACGGTCCCCGGCTCATCCGTGTACCAGAAGGTCATGGGCAGCTTCGCTCCCGGAAAATATTTCTCCCACCTTTCAAGAAACCTTTGCTTCAGTTCGTTTTTCATAGTTTTAATCCGTGTTAATCCGTGCCAAAAATCCGTGGCCGTTCAGTGAAATGTGTGGCGCTTTCCTTCTATTATTGTACAATTTTATCACAATGCTAACTCTATATATCCAAACGGCGATGCGCAACGCCAAGTATGAGATTTTATCTGATCATACTTATTACGGAGAAATCCCGGGCTTTAGCGGCGTTAATGCAAATGCGCCGGCACTTGAGGTTTGTCGCGACCAACTGCAAGAGGTTTTGGAGGGCTGGATTGTATTAGGACTTCGCCTCGGTCACCCACTGCCGGAGGTTGATGGCATTCGTTTAGTCACGGATGCAGAAGTAGCCTGATGCCCTCTTGAGGTCCCATAAGCCACCGGCATTTAGTCAAGTACCTGAAGCAGTTGGGATTTTCCGGGCTCGATTCCGGGGGCAAGCATCAGTTTATGGTCAAAGATGAGCCGCGATTTGCTTCTGCGCATTTTGCATCAGGCTGGCATCAATCGGGATCAGTGGGAAATCCTGTAATATTACAGCGACAATAAAAACAACACAGCCACCAATTCCACAAATTAAAAATCAATGAAATCCGTGAAAATCCGTGGCATTAAAATCCGTTTTTCTTTTCAAGACCGTTGAGGACAGTTACCATAGTACACATGCGATTCCTGAAAGCCGTCTGCGGCATAATCCTTGCAGCCATCCTGACTGTAGGGCTTTGGCCATTCAACTTCCGGCCCCCGAACAAGGCGAACTGGCTGACGGACCGGAACGGAATCCATGTCTTTGGCCCGGGAATTGTTTTCAGCGACCCTTCGGGGTGGGATGCGGCAACGCCGATCTTCCCCGGCCTGGAAATGACCCTGGAGATCTGGCTCCATCCCAGGAAGGAGACGCCAAATCTGCCTTCCATTCTGACATTCCATGACGGTCTCTCCCCCGACATTTTTCTCCTCGGTCAGTGGAAGTCCCATCTCATCATCCGCTACAGACCGGCGGAAGAAAAGAACCGGAAGCCTGGGAAAGCGTACCAGGAAATCGGGCTGCGCAATGCTTTGATCAAAGACAGGGACGTCTTCATAACCGTCACTTCGAAAAAAGATGGCAAAGATGGGACATCCATATTTGTAAATGGCCGGTTGGCAAAAAACTACCCTCGCCATAGCCTCCTTGGAGGAATGACATCGAAAAGCATCCGCCTCATTTTAGGCAATTCGCCCACAGGCCAAAGCTACTGGCCGGGAGAGATTCTGGGCATGGGCATCCATGATCGAGTCATTGCCGCGGATGAGATTGCCGAAAATTACCTTCTGTGGCAGCAACAGGATGCTTCGTCGCTTGGCAAGAGAGAGAGCCTCATCAGCCTCTATTTATTCGATGAGCGGCAGGGGAGGATCATACGCAACGCTAAGAATGAAAAGGACGCCCTGAGGATTCCTGAAATTTTTGCGCCTGAAAGAAGAGTCTTTTTGGAAAAGCCCTGGGAGGGGCAGGGTATAAGGTGGAGCGCGTCTTCTTTCCTGGATGCCGCAATCAATATTTTGGGATTTATGCCGCTGGGATTTTTCTTCTTCATATTTTTCATGAGACAAACCAGCCGACAGGAATTGGCGGCAGGCATCTTAACTGCAATCATTGGAATCGCGTTCAGTCTGGCGGTCGAATTGGCCCAGGCTTACCTTCCCACAAGAAATTCCTCGCTCATGGATCTTGGCTATAACGCCTTGGGAACGATCCTGGGACTGGTGGCTGCAAAAAGGCGGCGGGCGCCGGGGGCGCTTAAAAACGCCACGAATTCCCCGAATTAACAATATAATCCGTAAAATTCGTGGCGTTTTTGCTTTTAGAAATTTGAAAAGGATGGAGATAATTGAGCATCCAGCCAGATGATCATGCAACCATTACCGGATGGTCCAGCCGACGCGCCGCATATTTTAAAGCAGCTCTAATATCTTCTATTTCGAGATCCGGAAGCTCTGCAAGGATCTGTTCGGCATTCAGACCAGCGGCAAAAAGGTCCAAAATATCAACAACGCGTATTCGCATACCGCGTATGCATGGACGCCCACCGCACTGATCCGGATTGATCGTTATTCTATCGATCGGATTGGCCATCATGCTCTCCTGTATTACAAGACCGATCATCAAGGATCGCAGGTATTATATCAGGAGTGTCAGAAGTGGGACAATAACTCGCCCCAAAACTGATGGCTTTTAGCAGCCAGTGGAATCCATGAAATTCGTTGCGTTTTTTCAGTCTATAATGCCGTGGAGGACGATAATGGTGTCGAAACGGTTTCGGGTAGTCCCGGTTCTCCTGGCTATATTCCTCATCGCCGCGTCGGCAGCCGTCTATCAGCAGCCCCGGGCACGATGGCGCGCTGAAGTCCTGATCGCGAAAGTCTCCGGCAATCTGCCCGATGTGAACTGGGAAGATGTCGCGGCGCCTGCAATACCGCGCAGGCTGGCGTTTCAGCTATCGCTTTCACCTCTGGATGTCAAAATCGAAAAACAAACAGAAGGACCCTGCCCGGCCCTGTGGCAGAGCCGATTTGGATGCTTCTATGGCCGCATTGACGACAGGCACGCTCTACGGACTGCGTTGAAATACCGCGTTCTGGATGAAATATACCTTCGTGGAGAGGCGGCGATCCGGCCCGGCGATATAGTCATTGATGGAGGCAGCCATCTCGGGACCTTCTCGCGCTTCGCGCTGGACCGCCGAGCCCGGCTCGTGGTTGCCTTTGAGCCGGATCCGGCCTGTGCGGCCTGCTTCCGCGAGACATTCCGCGAGGAAATCGCCCGGGGCCGCGTCATCCTGATCCAGGCAGCGCTTTGGGATAAACAGCAGATATTGAGGTTTCACGAAGGGGGATCCAGTTTGGATGGAGAGGTTCTGGACGGAAACCAAACGGCGAAGGAATCGTCGCGCGTGATCGAAATTCCGGCCACGACGGTGGATGAGGCCGTCGGCCGATTAAAGCTTGAACGGATCGATTATGTAAAACTCCACGTAGAAGGGTCCGAGAAACAGGCGCTCGCGGGCGCACGCCAGACTCTGCTCCGCTACCGGCCGCGCATCGCCGTAACGCTCGATCATCACCCCGGCGATCCTGTGGATATACCCAAACTGGTCCGAGAGATCGTCCCTGCCTACAAAGTCTGCATGCGCGGTGAGGACCAGGCCTACTTTTTCTGACAAAAACAAAACGCCACGAATTTTGGTTCCGCTTGCCGATCAGTTCGATTATCCCCTGATTTTTTCCGTTGGCAAGCCATGGGCAAACTTGCCGGCTTTGGATATGCAAGGATTGTGAAAAAGCTGTGTCGTTTTGGATTTGTTTTTTATCGCAATTCAGCTGGAAGCCATGAGATCTGATTCAATCCTCAAACGAACCGATATACGACAATTCCCAACCATCCCGGAGATTTGCTGGAAGGAACATTGCGCGCGGTCCTCAAACAAGCAGACATCGAGGCTGATGATTTCCTGAAATCCTGAATCGGTTTTTCATTCATGATGAAGGTTAGGCCTGCCATCGGGATTTAGCTCGGCAGTGGAAACTGCCACGAATTGCACGGTTAATTCCTGGGATTCGAGGCGTTTTTCCGGTTGCATGTTTTATCTGTCTCTGCTCGAAGGAATGGGGACACTGGTGACCGTCCCCTTTTTAGTCTATTTTCAGGCAATATGCTGCATCGCATTAACGAAATCCCGCCCCGACATGGCAGGCGGCAGGGGCTTGCCATCCTGTTCATACAGGCGAATAGTATCCTCAACAATATCGCAGAGTTCGGAAAAAACAATTTTGGCGTCCGCACCATGACAGCCGCCATAAAACAACTCCGGACAGCTGCCGATGAAACATTTGTCTTCATCGGACCACTCCACGATCTTCACATACGGATCACCTTTTTTCATTTCTTCGACTCCTCAACTGCCAGGCGAACGGCTCTCTCCTGGTAATGCAGCGCATCCTCGCTCTCATGTCCGGATATCGTCACTGGCTTTCGCACCTTCGGATGGGCAAAGTTCCGATGGCTGCCTTTCCCACCTCTGTTGATAAAACCTGCTCTCTCAAGATCTCTAATGAGTTCGCGCAGTTTTCGCGGCACCACTTCTCCTCAACGTCCCATGTGCCAATTTGCTTGCGGACTTCCCTATGAATTCTTCCTAATGGGAAGGGTAAAAGCTTGGATGCCGGCCGAGCAACAATATCTCGCTACTCATTTATATCATATCACTGAGACGCTATGCGATGCGATCTGAATAGCGGGACGCACGGTTCTGCAAGACATGGGGAGTTTGCCTTCATTAATGATGCCTCCATGAGAGCAACAGAGCAGAATGCGATCTTGCTGATTTGAAACACATGCAGCTTTGGCGGCTCTACAGACAGGCAACTGTTGACCAGCGGCACAGGACGCGCCGCCGATGCCGGCAATTCTGTTCCTCAAATATGCCGGACATTTTCATTTCCATCATTGCCCCGCCCGTTCGCGGCAGAGTCAGGCACCTTCGGCAGAGCCGGGCGGTTACGGATTAAACTGTTTCCGATTCCCTTCTCACGGAGCGGAACTGCACTTACCATAGGATTCAGGGCCTGGCATCCGCATTCCAGCCAATGGATTGGCATAGAAGATAGCATTATTCCTCAGCCGGCCGGAGCCCCGTCCGCGCAAATTCATCATGAAGTGGGCACTCTAATTCAAACCGAAGATCCCTACCCTGGTTCCCCCAAAATAGAAATTTAGAGGCCGAGCTCCCTAAGGCCCTGCTGCCATGGAAAAGCTTTGACTTGCCCAATCCGTTTTGGCATTGGATCCAATGA
>CAYYTC010000041.1:27180-31738 GCA_964474425.1 uncultured Acidobacteriota bacterium | reverse complement strand
CGTAGGCGTAGGTTCCCGGCTTTAACTCAATGGTAAGGGTCTTATCCAATGCACGTCGAATTCCGGTATCGAACAAATAAAATTTGGGGGCCTGACGCTGGCGCTTGCGAACTGATTGAGGATAAGGCTCCAGCATAAAGCCAATCAGCGTGTCTTCCAATATCTCAAAATAAGACTGCACCGTTTTAGTATCTACTCCAACATCCCTGGCAATATTTGCAAAATTGATTATCTCTCCATTACATTGCGCAGCAATTTCAACAAATTTCCTGAATGGATCCAGCTTGCGAACAATGTGCTCTGCCCAAATTTCTTCTTTCAAATAGGTCAGAGCATACGCTCGTAGAAAAGCCCTCTTTTCGTCAGAGGAATGAAGTTTTAACAAACCGGGCAGGGTTCCATACATCAATGCAGAATCGAGATTGAAACTGTCACTCAGTTCCCGGTGTGTCAGAGGAAATAGGCTATAGACAAATGCCCTGCCTGCAAGAAGATTGGTTTCCTCGCGTTTCAGCTTTCTTGCGCTTGATCCTGTCATAGCAAATCTGGTTCCACAGGATTCAATTCTGCCATGCACGACATCCAGCAGCTTGGGGACTTTTTGGATCTCATCCAAAACGACCCACTTGATCTTCCCGGGCGCCACATCCAAATTGCCGGCAAGTTCTTGTGGATTTCTGGCATAGCGATCCTCCTCTTCCAGATTCAGGAGGTCTATCCACAGAATGCTTTCATTATGGGGAAAATAGTTATTGAGAAAGGTAGATTTGCCCGTTCCCCTTGCCCCGAAAAGAAAGAAGCTGTTTGTTTTCAACGGATTAATTAAACGCTCGACCATGCTCCATAAATGTACGCCGTTTATGGAGTATGGTCAACAACGATTGCGTATTCTCAAAGATATTTGCCCATCGCAACGTTTTGCATCCTGTTTAAACTTGCTGTGCTTTTCCATGATCTTCTGCGTGTCGTGCATTTCAACACCCTCCTCAAGTCCAAGTCAGGCACATCCGGCAAAGCTGTTTTGTTTTTGGATAAATGATGGGCATCAACGAATCTCCTGCCTTCTTTCGTTTAGCGCTTCATGTTCTGAAATCTTGAGTCGGTTCAACCCAATCACTAGACTGTTCGGAGATTGGTCTAAGGAGGTTCAATTCCCTCCCCCGGAGAATTGCATGAATCGCGACCAGGCACTCAAAATCATCGCTCAGCATCGGGAAAAGCTAGCCCGGGAATTCGGGATCAAATCCCTGGCGTTATTCGGGTCTATCGTCCGCGACGAAGCCACGCCGCCAAGGGATATCGATTTGCTGGTGGAGTTTGACGGCCGGCCAGTAGGCTTGTTCCACCTCTCCAGAACGCAGCATTACCTGGAAAACATCCTTGGTGTATCCAAAGTGGATCTGGTTTTGCGCGATGCCATCAAACCGGCGCTGAAAGAGCGCATCCTGCGAGAAGCTATCCATGCCATCTAGAGATTAAGCATTCAGCTTAGTAATTATGATGGCGCACCCGGCCCGACTCGAACGGGCAGACGGCCTGAGATTGTGCAACAAAATCCTGTATAATACAAATTGGGAGCACAAATATGGAAAGAAGCATCCTAATTCATATCGAAAAGCTGCCGGAAGGCGTCTATTTGGCAACATCCGATAGTTTGCAGGGATTGGTGGCTCAGGGGAGAACTGTGGCCGAGACACTCGAGATCGCTCGCGACGTGGCGCGCAAACTAATCGAGGCTCAATCTGATGTGAATCTGGTTCCGCTTGCCGATCAGTTCGATTATCCCCTGATTTTTTCCGTTGGATAGCTATGGGCAGACTGGCCGGCTTTGGGTATGCAAGGATTGTGAAAAAGCTGCGTCGTTTTGGATTTGCTTTTTATCGCAATGCAGCCGGAAGCCATGAGATCTGGTTCAACCCCCAAACGAACCGATATACGACAATTCCCAACCATCCCGGAGATCTCCCGGAAGGAACAATACGCGCGGTCCTCAAACAGGCAAACATCGAACCCGATGATTTCCTGAAATCCTAAACTCGTCTGTCATTCGGACTGATGGGTAGATGGCGCACCCGGCCCGGCTCGAACGGGCGGCCTGCGGATTCGAAGTCCCTTTTGGGGCATTTTTCTCAAATTCTGAAAAATCAATATTTTCTCTGAAATCCGCATGAATACTGATTCGGATCATGATCAGCCATTTATCCACCTAATCCACGAAAGGCCGTTTTTGCGTCCCATTTACCCCCAAATAACCCGCAAGCTTTTTGGCCAAATTCGCATCAGTTTTAGAAACATTTGATTTCCCAAGGCTGCGAGAAAAGCAGGATAAGCGAGAAAAGATTCTTAATCTGGATTGGGATATTTCTTTCGATTGCTATAATAGGTATGAACTTTTGAAATCGATTATCTGAATTACGCGTCACAGAAAGGATCAAAGGTGCCAGAACAGGAACTGATGGAAAGAGTTACTTCCAAACCCAACGTATGCGGCGGCAGGCCCTGCATTCGCGACACCCGCATTGAAATCGCCGTGATTCTCGACGGCCTCGCCGAAGGCATGACGGAACCGGAGATCATCGATCACTATCCGCAACTGACAAAAGATGACATTCACGCATCTCTCGCCTATGCGGCAGACCTCGCGCATGAGAGCGTCTGGAAGACGGGCACCCTGCAATGAAGCTCAAGCTGGATGAGAATCTCTCCCGTCATCTGAAACCGGTTTTGATTGGATTGGGGCATGATGTCCTGACCGCAGCTGACGAGAATCTTCTTTCCCACCCGGATACCGAGATCGCACAAGCGGCTAAAGATGAACGGCGCATGCTCATGACTCTGGATGTCGAGTTCGCCGACCTGCGCAAGTATCCGCCCGGCTCCCATCCCGGCGTCATTCTGTTCCGCCCGCTCTCATTGGGCCCGCTGTCCGTCAACTCCTTCATCACCGATTTTGTACGCCGAACAGATCTCGACAAACTCGCCGCCTGCATCGCCGTCGTCGATCCCATCCACGTGCGCGTCCGCTACCCGCTCAAAGCCGCGGAATAAACATCGTTCGACTGCCATAACATGCATGAACAGTGAAAATGGTCGGTTCATGAGTGGAAGCGTATTTCCACTATGTTTCCTCTTCAACCCGGCAAACCACGGCAAGCGGAAATAAAGTGGAAACGAACAGGAAATAAACAGGATAAATATTTCCGCTTTACTCCCATCTAGCCCCGTCGCACAGGAAAGCGGCCGTGGATGCGCTCGAACAAGCGCTTAAAATCAAGAAAGCAGACCAGGCAAAAGGACCGAAGACTGCCTGATTACGCCCAAATAACCCCCAACGACAATCCTGACTTAAAGGATTGGATGGGTACTGTAAGGGATTTCGGATCAAGGATTTAATGGCGCACCCGGCCCGACTCGAACGGGCGGCCTGCGGATTCGAAGTCCGACGCTCTATCCAACTGAGCTACGGGTGCGCTTCGTCAGTTGATGAATTCTACAATCTTTGGCACATGCAGCGCAACTTCATCCACGAACAAAAACGCCGCGAATCCCTTGACGCGGCCGGTGGCATCTCTGTCCAATCTGAGCCTATAGCTTCCGCGAGGTTCCCATGATGACGGCCACTGCAGAACCGTGTGATTGGTGGATGTCAGGTGGTGGTTTAAGCGGATGGGTCTGGAGAGACTGTATCAATATTAGTGGCGATGATCCCAAGACAGTGTATATGAATCACTGCTAGGCCAATTCGAAGCCGTGAACACAGCTACTGCCCTGAAGGGGCAGGGTCTCAAAGCCCAGGGTTGGCCGCGTATTTTGCCGCCTACCCTGGGAAGGCGATCGATAGAGAGATCTACCCCGAAGGGGTTGTGTTTTGATTCCCGCCATAAATCATCCTAGCCACTCTCCAAACACAATCCCTTCGGGATAGATTTTGCGCTGGTTGGACACCCAGGGTAGGCGGCAAAAAGCGCCGCCTACCCTGGGCTGTGTGAATCTGCCCTTTCAGGGCAGTCATTTCGCGATTTTTGTTACATCCCAAATAGTGGGCATATCCAATAGTTCTTCGTATAAATCAATAACAGGACTCTCTGGGAAAATTCTGTGGCGAGGTCCTGGAATTACTGCCGCGAAGCGGCTGGGTTCCAAAGGGTTGGCCGCGTTTTTTGCGGCTTACCCTGGGAAGGCGATCGATAGAGAGATCTACCCCGAAGTTGTGTTTTGATGCCCGCCATAGCTCATCCCAGCCAATCGCCGAACACAATCCCTTTGGGGTGGATTTTGCTCTGGTTGAATACTTCGCCTGCATGCGATGGCTGCGCGCACACCGTCCGGACCAAAAGGCGACCGTCTGCTTCCAGTTCGGGCCATGGGACCGGACCTGGCCATGATGATGGGGCCCGCCGTGGCTGTACAAAGAGGCATCGGCCCGCATGCGGCCTACAAGGGAGCCCCGGTCGTGGTAGTTACCGGCGATGCCGGCATGGCCTATAGCCTGCTCGAGCTCGACACCTTTGTCAAAAACAAGCTGCCCGTGATCTGCGTTGTCTACAACAACGACTGC
>CAYYTC010000041.1:0-27080 GCA_964474425.1 uncultured Acidobacteriota bacterium | reverse complement strand
GCCCCGGGCTGCGCTCAGTCAGCTACTTGCTGAGCGGTATTACAGGGCGAGTTCCTGTCAGCTCACAAGACGAGCCAGGCTTGCCTGGCGCTCCGGATTAACACTGAGACCAAAGGGATACCAGGCGCTATCGGCCCATGGCATCTTTTGAAACCAATTTGAACTTATCGAAGATGTAATGCATGAAAATGCCGATAGATAAAAAGAAGTTGTGCCTTCCTGCTCCTGTGAGTGACAGGGCGAAGCTATATGCGGCTGAGCTAATATAAAACATACGCGCGGAGCTTTTCTGTGACCGATATCATAAAAAGGGAAAATTCACAAAATCTGGTTTATCATAGCGCACTTCATGCCGAGAGGTTCGGCTTCGATCCATCCGAGGAACGTTTAGACGCCCGCCGCTTTCTTGAAAGGCTTCTGAGAAGAAAATACCAGATGCTGGCTGTGATGCTCGCGGTACTGATCCCTGCAGCAGCATACACATATCTTGCCACGCCGCTTTACCGGTCTTCTGCCTTAATTCAGGTCAATCCCGATCCAGTTCAGGTCCTTCCCTATAGGGAAATAGCAGATTTGCCCAATGCCACGCCCTACTTTGAAGTTTATATGAAAACTCAGGAGCAGGTTCTCAAGGGCCCCACCTTAATGTCTCGTGTATCGCAGAGGCTCAAGTCGGAATCCAATTGGGAAGCAATGCAATCCGAAATTAACCGGCTGCACAGCCGCTTTCAGGTCCGGAGAATCGAGAACAGTCAACTCTTCGAGGTCAGTTATCTGGCTCCAGCCCCTAAAGTAGCCGCCGGCATGGTCAACGTATTCGCTGAAGAGTATATCAAGGAACTGTTCCGATCACGCCAGGAAATGCGAGAGAAGGCCCGGAAGCTCCTCGAAGGCGAATTGCATGAACTTGAACAGCGGGTCCAGGTCTCAGAGAAAGAGATGGCAAAGTATGCACAGTCTCACAACATAAGAAGCGCGGAACCCGGGCAAGCCGACCTGGTGGAGCAGAAATTGTCCATTCTGGCTAATCAGCTCACGGACAGCGAAGCAGACGTGATGGTCGCCAAGTCCAGGCTGGATACCATGAAAAAGGCTTCGCTGGATAGCTTCCCCGAAAAGCTCCTGACACCCAATCTGGCAGCCTTGAACGTAAGACTTCTCCAGCTGGAGCATGAGCTTTCAGCCCTGCGAAGCAATTTTGGCGAAAACTGGCCTGGGGTGATCCAGAAGCGCGATGAAGTCAATATGGCCCGCGATCAGCTGACACGCGAAAAGGCGGCAGTCCTGGCCCAGGCAAAGGAACAGACCCAGATGGATCTTCAGACAGCCGAAAGCCGCCGCGGATTAATTGCAAAATCAATGAGCCAGCAGCAACAGCTGGTGGACAGGTTTCGCGACGCATCAATCCAGTACAATATATTGCGCCGGGAAGTTGAAACAAATCAAAAGCTGTACGAAGGCCTGCTGGAACGATTGAAACAGACCAGCGTGACCGCCGGCCTGGAGTTCGGAAATATCCATGTGGTCGAACCCGGACGCCCGGATGATAAGGTTGACAGCCCCAAGGTGTTTTGGATTCTGGGACTGGCTTCCCTGCTGGGTCTGGCTCTCGGCGTATGCTTCGCACTCGCCATGGATTTCTGGGATAATTCGATCTCATCCCTCGAAGAAGCAGAAGAGGTGGCTTCCCTTCCAGCTCTAGGATCCGTGCCGCTCATCAGGGCATCCAGAGCCAACGCACTGATCGGCAGCGGGAAAGGCAAAACCGATGTCTTGGGAACCGCACTGAGAATCCCGATGCAAGACCGGAATCCGGAAGCGCGCGGAGTCCCTTTGCCCCCCGAGGCGGCGGAAGCCGTCCGGTCAATCTGCGCCTCTATTCTTCTTTCTAAATCCGATCATCCCCCGCGCGTCATCATGGTTACTTCAGCCGCTCCTTCCGAGGGTAAGACAACGCTTGTGAAAAACCTGGGGCAGGCTTTTGCCGATGTGGGGAACAAGACACTGGTAATAGAATCCGATATGCGGAAACCGGCATTGGCAAAAGCCCTGGGGATCAGAAACAACGGAGGCCTTAGTCTCTTCCTTTCCGGCCATATCGATCCGATGCCCATAATTCACAGCACCGGGTACGACAACCTGTTTGTTATTACTGCCGGACCTCAGGCGCCCAATCCCGTGGCTTTGCTTAATTCCGAGAAACTGCATGTGCTGCTGGACAAGGTTTCTTCACTCTATCAGTTTGTGCTTCTGGATGCCCCGCCGCTCCTGGCGGTTGCCGACGCCCGGGTGCTGTGCTCAAAAGTAGACGGAGTCGTTCTCGTAGTCAAAGCGGGACACACGCCGAAAAACATGGTGCGGCGCGCATGGAACCTGCTAAACCATTCGGGCGCCAATGTCTTAGGAATTGTGTTGAACCAGGCAACCCGAAGCAGGTATGAGTCATCCTATTATAAAAAGTACTATCAGTAGTCTGCAACCGAGAGGAAAAGCCGCTCTTCTTCGGCAATAGATGCCGTTCGATCCCTCCGCATAGATCGCGCAACACCAATCTACAGGACATTGCGTTTCAGATTGCAAAACCCTTTCCTGAGGCTTACAGGCGTTCCCTCGTGGCACTCCCTAATAGGCGCTGCATGAATGTATTCCAAAGCAACCTATCCCAGATACGCCTTTATTTAAACCGCCAGGCATCGAATCCGTTACGGTATGTTCTGGAACAAACGGTGCTGGGTCTGTTTTCGTGGATCCCGGCGCTTCCCGGGATCGCCGTCCGGGCTGCCGTCTACCGGCTTATTCTTAGAATGAACGGTCTGGCAGCCATTGAAAACGGAGCCCGGATAAGATTTGCCCAAAACATCACTTTGAACCATGGCACCTATATCGACAAGGGCGTGTACCTGCACGCCTGCCCGAACGGCATTCGGATAGGCCGGCATACGCTCGTGATGCATGGATCCGTTCTTCACGTTTACAATTTCCGCGCTATTCCACACTCTGGCATCCAGATCGGGGAGCACAGCCTCATCGGGGAGTACAACATCATAAGAGGCCAGGGAGGCGTAAAAATCGGCAATCGCGTTTATACGTCTCCGATGGTCCAGATTATTGCCGTAAATCACATTTTCGAAGATCCCGGACGCCCGTTTGTGGAACAGGGCATTACGGCCCAGGGCATTGTTCTGGAGGACGATGTATGGATTGGGTCGGGAGCCATCCTAACCGACGGTGTTACAATTGGAAAAGGATCTGTTGTGGCTGCCGGTTCGGTGGTTATTCACGATGTCCCGCCCCATACCCTGGTTGCCGGAAGCCCGGCCCGCATAATTCGCAAAATCGGCGATGCACATACCCAACATAAACAACTCAAAGTCTATTTCGAGGAACCTCCGCATGAGTCAGCCATCTCTTAGCAGCCTGGATTGGGGGAATGAACCGGAATGCTCTGCCGGCTTGACGCTCTCCGTGGTAATACCGGCGCTGAACGAAGAAGAAGGAATCGCCGCAATTGTCCGGCAGGTTCTGGAAATCCGCGATGCATTGAAAGCATCCGGGATCAGCGGACTCGAAGTGATTGTGGTCGACGACGGATCCGTGGATTCCACTGCACACATTGTCGAGGAAATGCCCGGCGTCCACCTCGTCCGTCACCCCGTCAACCGCGGCTATGGCGCTGCAATCAAGACAGGTTTCCGCCAGGCGGCCGGCGACCTGCTCGCGTTCCTGGACGCAGACAGCACTTACCCCCCGGAAAGCTTCGTCGAGCTTTGCCGGGCGGCGCTCAGAGAAAACGCCGACGTGGTTATCGGATCCAGAAGATCCGGGACAGATACCGGAATGCCCGCTATCCGCCGCATCGGCAATTTTTTCTGGTCTCTGCTGCTCAGTCTGATCGGAAATGAGAAAGTTCAGGATCCCGCCAGCGGGATGAGAATCATCCGGCGCGGATGTCTTCCCCAGATCTACCCTCTGCCGGATGGCTTGAATTTTACGCCGGTAATGAGCACCCGGCTGATTCACGAAGGGCTTAAAGTGGTCGAGATCCCCATACCCTATCGGGAACGCTCCGGCCGGTCCAAGCTGAGCGTCGTCCGGGACGGCTTGCGCTTTCTCCGAACAATCCTCTGGACCGCCCTCCAGTACAATCCCGCCAGAATTCTGGAGTTGGCGGGGTTCGGCGCCCTCTCGATCTCCGGAGCCATTGGGCTGTTTCTCATAGCAGCCCGGGTGTCGGGGATTCATGAACTTGGGCCATGGGGTGTTTTTGCGGTATTTGTGAGTTTGATCCTCGCCGTCGGCGGCGCCAGTGTTTTTTCACTCGGCATTTCCTTCAATTATGTTGTGGCTCTTTTCTGCAGAAAGCCAATCCGTCAAAAGCTTTTTATTGAAAAAATTGTCGGAAAATCCCCAGAACGCAATTTCGGATGGATTGGCCTTGGAACAGGCGCGATCGGAGCCATTCTGGGCATTTTGAGCCTTGTTCTAGGATTGCAGGGTTGGGAAATTACCAGGATATGGCTCTGGCAGTTGGGCAGCGCTCTTTTTCTTTTGGCCGGAGCCCAGTTTGTCCTTTTTTGGCTGCTCATACGCGTTATGGCCACGCTCAGCCGCAGGGATAAATTTATTGATCACGATCTGATCGGCCGCTGATTCGACTGTGATATCCGAAGCCATGTTTGTCTAACCAGGGATAGATTGATCTCCGGGAGAAAATTCTTGGATAGTCCCCAACAGAATCGCGGCACAAGGCCCCTGCCGCCCATAAAGCCGGCGCAATTTCCTGATGCCGGTGCGGCAGTGCGGCGGATGCCGAAAATTCGCCCTGCCGGGGCTGTGGACGTATTGCTGGTGAACCCACCGGCTCCCGATGGGGGGATCTGGATCCGGACTCAGCACCGCGTCGGACGCCGCAGCCGCGAAGAGATGGTTTGGCCACAGTGTTCCCTGGCCCAACTGGCTGCCATGCTCCATCCCGACTTCACTGTTGCCATTATCGATGCGATCGCTGAAAGAACAGGCTGGGCTGAGTTTGAATCTATTCTGCACAGCAAGATGCCCAGATATTACCTCACCCACGTGACCGCGCCCACCCTGACAAACGATATGTACGGCGTAATGCTTGCAAAAAGCATGGGCGCGAAGACGCTGGCCTTCGGGACGCACGTTACACCCATGCCGTTCGAAACCATGAACGCATATCCGGCCCTCGATTTCGTTCTAAGGGGTGAACCCGAACTCACGCTCAGAGAGTTGATTGAAAGGTTAGAGGGCAAAAACAATCAGCGCCCGGCCTGGTTGATTGAATTGTATAGAGCCACGGATCCCGAATGGGATACCGCACCGGGAAATAATCCGGGCGATGACGAGGATCTGTCGGGGATCAAGGGGCTTGTGTGGCGTTATGGCGGCGCGATTCGTTTAAATCCCAGCAGGCCATTTATTCCCAGTCTGGATAGCCTGCCGGCGCCTTTGTACCACCTCCTGCCTCTCAGGAAATATCTCATGCCGCTCATGAAAGGCCCGTTCTGCTTCGTGCTCACAAGCAGAGGCTGTCCCGCAGGGTGCAAATTCTGCATCAAGCACGTTTCCTATGGATCTTCGGTGCGGTTGCTGTCTCCCGAACGTGTCCTGCAAGAGCTCAAAATTCTTCATGCCCTTGGAATACGCAATATCCACATGTATGCAGATACTTTTACGGTGAGTCGCGAACAGGTCCTGGGCATTTGCAGGTTGATTTTAAAGGAAGGCCTGAAATTCCGCTGGACCTGCAACAGCCGGGTTGATTTCGTGGATGAGGAGATGCTGAATCTCATGGGGCGCGCCGGGTGCTGGATGATATCCTGGGGAATTGAAAGCGGCAGCGAAACCATCCTTAAAAAAGCCGCCAAAGGCATCGACCTCCGGAAAACTCATAGCGCCCTTGCCTGGGCTCGAAAAGCAGGCATCAAAAATTGGGGGTACTTCATCATTGGGCTTCCCGGGGAGACCATAGAAACAATCCGGGAAACCATCAGACTATCCAAGAGCCTGCCCTTGGAGATCGCCCTGTTTCACGTGGCGGCTCCCTATCCCGGAACGCCGTTTTTCTTTGAGGTCATCGAAAAGGGATGGTTTCGCGAAGGGATTCAGTGGGAAGAAGTGGACATGGACAAGGAGACGGTGCTGCGGTATGAGAATCTCTCTTCCGAGGATTTGACATACTGGCAAAAACGCGCCTTCCGGGAATGGGCCCTTCGCCCCCGTCCTGCGCTGACATACTTAAAGATGCTGCTCAGCGACTTCCGGACTTTCAGGAGAGCCCTTCGTGTCGGAATCGGCCACGTTTTTTGGGCAGCGGGCGGTTCCAAATCCGCAGGACGATCCCGGCCCTTGAGGACTGGGCAATAGATGAGGCTTTCCTTTATCGGACTGGCTGTTTTAATTGTTGTGGCCGTCGCCTTCCCTTTCGAGCTCGTCCAGGATTCCGGCGTGGCGTTGAATGCATCCTGGCTCCTTGCTGCGCTCCTTTGCGGTTCATGGCTTTTGAGAATTCTTGTCCTGCGCAAGCATTCCGACCTTGAACCGTCCAGGATCGCCGTCGCAGCCTCAGCCTTTATCGTAATCACTCTGGTTGCTTTCCTGGTCGGACAATTTCCCTGGTTCCACGCCCCCGGCGCCCCCATATCGGCACAGGCTGCCCAATTGGGCGTTTTCATCCTGTCCGCCGGCTTGTTTCTAGTCCTGGGCCACCAGATAAGACATTTACGTTACTTGAGATGGCTGACATGGTTGTTCCTGCTTGCAGGCGGCATTTTCTGTTTAACACAGAGCGTTCCGGGCCTGGAAACTGCAGCCCGATGGAGCAGTCCCGAATCGGTTGGAAGCATGTTCTGGATCTGGCTTGTCGCGATCAGCACCAGCCAGGCGCTATTCAACAAAGAGCTTCCGGCAACCGCACGCATCCTGCTGTTCGGTCTGACAGCCCTGGCTCTCTATCGCGGTCTGTTCTTGACAGCTTCGTGGGCTTCCGGGTGGTTGCCGTCGCTGGTGGCCCTCACCATCATATTCATGTTTCGACTACCGCGGACGATAGCCGGAATCGGCATGATGGCTATTCCGGGGGGACTGTATTGGGCAGGCCGCGCAATGGACCTGGTCATGATTCATGAGCAGTACAGCTGGATGACGCGCTTGGAGGCATGGCGCGTGCTTTGGCAGTTGTTCGAAAAGAGTCCCCTGATCGGATTAGGCCCCGCAAACTATTATTACTATACGCTGCTATATCCAATCCTAGGGTGGTATGTCAGCTTCAGTTCTCATAACAACTATATCGATATCCTGATGCAGACCGGCATCCTTGGGTTGCTGGCTTTTTGCTGGCTGATCCTTGAAATCATCGGCGCGATCTTCCGGCTGCTGCGGTCCCTGAATGGTGACAGTTTTGCAAAAGCCTATCTGATCGGCGCTTTGGGAGGACTAGCCGGAGCCCTCGTATCCGGGATGCTGGCCGATTGGATCCTTCCCTTTGTCTACAATGTCGGTCTGCCGGGATTCCGATCCAGCGTCCTTTTCTGGCTTTTCCTCGGTGGAGTGTTGGCGCTCAAGCGCATGGCTGTGCATCAGGCGCACGGCAGCGGCATCGCGCCGCCGCCATTGCCCCCCCAATGCGTCTAAACAATACAATGGCCCGAAAGCCCGGACACCGTATCCATCTTTCTATGGCATGCAATACGGGAAAGCAACGGACTCATGCGAATCCTCTTTTTATCCCAACTCCTGCCGCTCCCGCTGGACGCGGGGCCTAAGATACGGTCCTATTATGTGCTCCGATCCCTGGCGGCATCCGGGCACGAAATAACGCTCGTCTGCTTCATTCGTCCCGAGGACAGGGATCAGGATATCCAGTCCCTTTGCAGATATTGCCATTCGGTTCATACAATTCCGCTGGTACGTTCGCGATTCACAGATATGCGAAATGGGATTCAAAGCCTGATGGGTGAAATGCCGTTTTTAATACTGAGGGATCAGGTCCCCGAAATGCATCGCAAAATCCGCGAATTATCGGCAAGCCGGTCCTTTGATGCCATGCACGCAGACCAGCTTTGGATGGCACTCTACGGTCTTGAACACGGCGGATCCAGGTTGAAGGTCTTGGACCAGCACAATGCCGTCCACAGGATCCCGCTCCAGCTGGCCGAGCATCGGCATAATCCTCTGGTCCGGCAATTTTTGCTTAAGGAAGCCACGAAACTCGCCGCATTTGAACGCTATGTCTGCGGACAGTTCCGCAAAGTTGTTTGGGTCACGGAGAAGGATAGGCGAGAGGTGATGCACGGGATGAATGGAGATTCCGATCGGCACTCAATTATACCCATCGCAACGGATCCTGCAGAACGCCGGAGAATCAGGCGGCCGCACCCCTTCCGCATAACATTTCTAGGAGGAATGCATTGGCCTCCCAATGCCGAAGGCATTTTGTGGTTTGCCAGACACATTTGGCCCAAGGTTGCAGACTCTGCACCCGGAGCCGTTCTGACGCTGATCGGCAAGGGAGCACCCAAAAAACTTTTTACATCCGGATCAGCCGGCAGGATACATATTGCCGGCCATATATCCGATTTGCATCCTTACCTTTCCGAAACCGCGGCCTTTATCGTGCCGCTGAAAACCGGAGCTGGGATGAGGGTAAAAATCCTCGATGCCTGGTGCTGGGGGCTTCCCGTGATCTCCACCTCGGTGGGATCGGAGGGAATGAGAGCCATCCATGATGAAAATCTGCTTATCGCCGACGACGAAGATGGCTTTGCCGAATGCCTGATCCGCGTGCTGCAGGATTCAAAGGTTGCACAGCGGTTGGCCGACAATGGACGAGCCACGGTTGAGTCTTTCTACAATTGGCAGGAACTCTATCAGGCCTGGAACCGGATTTATCTTTGAAAATACTGTTTGTGGTTGCCTACGTACCAAACCAAATCCGCACGCGGCCTTATAACCTGATAAAAGCGCTTGCGGCGCTGAACCACAGGATCACCCTTGCCACTCTCTGGAACAGAGAAAGGGATCTGGATTCAACGCAGCGGCCAGGCATGGATTTGGATGGCCTGATAACAGAAAGGATGTCTCCTGTGCGCGCGATTTGGAATTGCCTGCGGGCGCTTCCCAGCCGATATCCCATGCAAGCCTGCTACAGCTGGAACCCGCATCTGGCAAAACGAATCGCACACACCCTAAAGACTCAGAATTTCGACGTTGTTCACGTTGAACACCTGAGGGGCGTGCGGTATGCGTTGATGCTGAAACAAAGGATGCCGCATCCAGATTGGAAAAATCCTCCGGTGATCTGGGACAGCGTGGATTGCATTAGCGATCTGTTTCGGCAAACCGTGCAAAAGAGTTGCGCCTTCCGTTCCCGTTCCATCGCAGGATTGGAACTCACACGGACTGAAAAATGCGAAGGATGGCTGGCAACACAATTCGATCGCGTGCTTGTGACTTCAGAAACGGATCGTAAGGGGATGCTGACTCTGGCCGAAAAATTGCGCCGGCAAAGCGGGTCCGCGGCAGGAAGTCCTGTCCGTGAAAGGATCCACGTTGTTCCCAATGGAGTCGATCTCGGATATTTCTCCCCTTCGAACGAGCCGAGGGCGCCCCAAACACTCGTTATCACAGGGAAGATGAGCTATCACGCCAATGTGACGGCAGTGGTACGGTTTGCAAAGAATGTAATGCCAAAAATCTGGTCCGTCTATCCGGAGTCATGTCTATGGATCGCCGGCAGCGATCCTTCACCGGAGATCCGCAGCCTCGGCCTGCCGTTTCCGGATAGTCCCATCTCTCAAATCCTGGGCAGCGATCCAAGCCGGATCTTGGTCACTGGAACAGTTGACGATATCCGCCCCTACCTGCGCCGGGCGGCCATAGCCGTGGCTCCGATTCAGTACGGCGCCGGCATTCAAAACAAAGTACTGGAGGCCCTGGCATGCGCGACTCCGGTTGTGGCGACGCCCCAGGCCGTAGGCGCAATTCACGCACAGCACGGGCGGGATTTGTTGGTAGCACAAAACGACCAGCATATGGCCGACACTCTCATTGCATTGATTGGCAACCCGGAACATTGCCGGAGCCTCGGGGCTGCGGGAAGAGCCTTCGTCGAAGCGAACCACGACTGGCAGGATATTGCCCGCCAATTGGTCCATATATACGAAAATGCGCGATCCTGATTTCCGCAATACAAGGTCCCGCCGCGTGCGCCTGTATCTTTGCGTGATACTTTTGGCGTCTGTTTCTGCGAGAATCGCCTCCGCGCTCTATCAGGGCTCTGAATTGAATGCATTGCCCGGAATCGCGGATCAGATTTCGTATCATAAGCTGGCAACTCGCGTGCTCGAAGGTCACGGCTTCACTTTTGATGTCGGCTGGTGGCCGGCCACGCCCGCAGGACAGCCGACTGCGCACTGGAGCTATATTTATGTCCTGTTCCTTTCCGCAGTCTATGCCCTGGGCGGACCCAATATCGTTGCAGCGAGGATTATTCAGGCGGTTTTGGTCGGATTGCTGCAGCCGCTGATTACCTGGAGGATCGCCCGGAGACTCTTCGGATCCAGAGTCGGGATGGTTTCAGCCTCCTTTTCAGCCGTATACGCCTATTTTGTGTTTTATGGCGGCGCGCTCATGACGGAGTCCTTCTATATTGTCGCCATCCTCTGGGCTGTTGATATTGCCACCGGCATCCCGACCCGAAAGTCCAGCGCATTAGGTTGGAGATCCTGGATTCAGCTTGGAGCGGCGTGCGCTCTTGCTACGTTGCTCCGCCAGGTTTTTCTGTTTCTGGCGCCTGTGATCCTTCTGTGGCTGCTGTGGAAATTGACTTGCTGCAATCGCGTTATTTCAATACGCCAGCTTGCCGCGCGCACAGCAGTCGTTCCGGCGATTCTCATAGCCTGCCTCGCTCCCTGGACGTACCGCAACTATAAGGTCTTTGATGCGTGGGTCCTACTCAACACGAATTCCGGTTTTGCTTTTTTCTGGGGAAACCATCCGGTCCATGGCACAAATTTTGTCCCTATATTGCCGGCATCCGAATACGGATCGCTTATCCCGGAAGCATTGAGTGGATTGAACGAAGCCGCGATGGATCGAGCCCTTTTGCGGAAGGGAATCGAATTTGTTCGGGAAGACCCTGTGCGCTACATGCGGCTTTCCGCAAGCCGTATCAAGGAATTCTTCAGGTTCTGGCCTTCAGACGGCTCGAGCCGGATCAGCAACTATGCACGGGCGCTTTCTTTCGGGATATTTTTCCCGCTGGCTGTCGGCGGGCAACTGCTGGCGCTTTATTCCTGTATGAAGCAAAACCGGATCGCGCGTCCCCTGACTCAGGGCACATCGCTATTGATCCTGCTGGGCGCCGGCTGCACATTACTGCATTTGATGACCTGGACCCTAATCAGGTATCGCTTGCCGGTTGACGCGATATTCATTCCCTTTTCAGCCATTTGCGCGGTGGTTGGATATGATTTTCTAATAAACAGATTCCGCGTGCAGAACCGGACGCATCCAAGACACAAAGAGATCTCCCCGGAGACCTTCTAACCCTATGCTGAGCCGATTCCCGGATATCACTCAGGCTGTGTGTGCATCCCAATATCCGAATCCGCCTGCGGTTTCGCTCGCAGCCCAGCGAAGGCTTTTAAAAATTTATCTTATTTTCACCGATGTCTTGGCTCTGGCCATGGCATTCCAGCTGGCATTCTGGATGCGGTTTGGCCTTCAGGTTACCGTTGCGCCGGAGGTCCTGCCAAGCCGGGCATTCTATCTCGGGCTGACCGCGATTCTGATTCCAATATGGATTCTGGTCTTTGTGATTTATAACCTCTACAGTCTGCAGGAAAAGCTCGGCGGAATCGCCGAGTACGCACGGCTGTTCAATGCGTGCACTATCAGTACTTTAATCGTGATAATCATTGCATTTATCGAGCCCCAATTTATCATAGCGCGCGCCTGGCTGGCATTTGCATGGATGCTGACTTTCGTCCTTATAGCAATGAACCGCTTCGCGACCAGAAGACTGGTCTATGCACTCAGGACACTGGGCTACTTCCTGACGCCCGCAGTCATAGTCGGCACCAATCAGGAAGCTGCGACGCTTGCCGCCGATCTGGGCGATTTGCGCAAGTCGGGTCTCAAGCTTTTGGGATTCATTGCCGGCCGGGATCCTGATCGAATGAACAGCCTATTGAACCTCCCCGTATTGGGGCCCCTGCAGGAAATATGCAGCATTGTAAACGCCCATGGGATTGAAGACCTTGTTGTAGCAACGACCGCACTCAGACGGGATGAACTCCTGCGCCTTGGCGAAGATGTGAACAGCATGCCGGCCGTAAACCTGCGCCTGTCATCCGGTCTTTATGAACTTTTCACCACGGGCGTTTCCGTCAAGACCATTGGAACCGTGCCTCTTCTCAGTGTGAACAAGATCCGGCTGGAACCCGAGGAGGTCTATCTCAAGCGCCTCATGGATCTCACTTTGACGCTGGCGTTTTTATGCCTGGCCTGGCCGGTTTACGTCCTCCTAGCCATGCTCGTTAAACTGGATTCTCCAGGCCCGGCCTTGCACCGCCGAAGAGTTCTCGGAGTTTCCGGGCGGCAGTTCGATGCCCTGAAATTTCGCACGATGTTTATGAATGGCGAAGAGCTTTTAAAGAATAAGCCCGAACTTATTCAGCAGCTGGATTTGGACCACAAACTCAAAGACGACCCGCGCGTCACACGCATAGGATTCTGGCTTCGCAGATACAGCCTGGATGAGCTCCCCCAGCTCTTTAATGTTCTGCGCGGCCAGATGAGCCTGGTCGGTCCACGCATGATCACGGTTGCCGAAACCGGGAAATACGGCCATCACAGGCTTAACCTTTTGACCGTGAAACCTGGAGTAACGGGGCTGTGGCAGGTTTCAGGGCGTTCGGACATATCTTACGAAGAACGCGTCCGCCTTGATATGTATTATATCCGCAATTACAGCGTATGGCTGGATCTTCAAATTCTTTTCGTCCAAACCCTGCCTGCCATACTCAGGGCTCGCGGCGCCTATTAGCGGAACTTCGCCGAAGTGCCCTGCGCTGCAAACGCTTGTATGAGAGCTGGCGCCAGAATATGGACCTATTTTCTGCGAACCCCAAATACCCGAAGCGGGCATGCCGGAGAAATGCCCGTCCATGGTTGGCGTCTTCCAGATAAACCTGAACCATTTCAATGATGAACAGACTCCATGCCTGGGCATAGCTTTTGAAAAGCAGCCACCAATTTCACAAAATCTCTTGTCCATAAATGCCTGATCAGCATTGAACCTGTTGGTATTTGATGAAAATTCTCTTTCTGTCGCGCTGGTATCCGGACCCGCCGGATAACGGCTCCAAGATCCGAATATGGAATATGCTGCAGGCACTCTGCGGGCGCCACAGGGTCTCCCTGATAAGCTTTGTAGATCCGGACCAGCGCATATCTCCGGCACAGTTTCCCGGTCCTGGCCCCGTGGATATTAAGGTCTGTCCCTACAGAGAATTCAGACCGGACAGTTGCCGCGCTCTTATGGGCCTCCTCTCCAAACGGCCCCGCTGGCTTGCAGACACCCACAGCCCGGAGATGGAGGCTCTGATTTGCAGGGCGCTGGACAAAGACCGGTTTGATCTGATTATTGCTTCTCAGACCGTCATGGCAAGCTATTGCCGGTGTTTTCAGCGAATCCCCGCATTGTTCGAGGAGGTGGAACTCGGAGGCTTCTATCCGGATCCTTCGGCCAAACAATCCTGGCTGACAGCCATGCGCGGCAAACTCAGATGGGCAAAGCACCGCAGATACGTAACCAATCTGATGGCTCATTTCAGTCTTTGTACCGTGACGTCGGAAGTCGAGCGCCGAATGCTTTCCGAATTCATCCCCGCAGACACACTGATTCGTGTGTTACCCAATAGTATTAATCTGGACACTTATGTACGGCCGCCCATGCATCGAGTCCCGGATTCTCTGATATTCGCCGGTTCCCTTCGCTATGCGGCCAATCTTGATGCCATGAAATGGTTTATAGATGAAATCTTTCCCATCATCCGGTCGAAAAGAAAAAATGCCGTTCTGATAATAACCGGAGATCCGGGAGCAGCCCATTTGCCAATTTCGCCAGGCATCCGTCAGACCGGGGCGGTCCATAATGTATTGGATCGGATCGCAGCCTCAGCCGTCAGCGTAGCCCCAATCCGCATCGGAGGGGGAACGCGGCTTAAGATCCTTGAATCGTTCGCCATGCGCACCCCCGTTGTCGCCACATCGAAAGCGGCAGAAGGCCTCGATGTTGCGAATCGCAAGCATCTCCTCCTCGCCGATACTCCCGAAGCGTTTGCGAACTCCGTACTCGCCGTACTTGAAGATCCCAACCGTTCCATTGATTGGACGATAAACGCTTTTAACCTCGTCCGCGCTCACTATGACTGGAAGATCCTTTCGCGCAATTTCCTCGAGGCCGTCGATCAGGCCGCTGGCACAAATGGATAGGTTCCCATCCGCAATCTGTGAGCCGGATGTCTGCTACTGTGCAGCGGAATCCTTTCAACGGCTTCATAAAGAGGTTTACCTTTGATTATTACCCAAACACCCCTGCGCATAAGCTTTTTCGGCGGCGGCACAGATTTTCGCGAATACTTTCTCAAGGAAGGAGGTTGCGTCCTCTGTTCGGCCATCAACCGCTATGTATTCGTCATCATAAAGGAGCGATTCGACAATAAAATCCGCGTCGGATACACACAAACCGAAATGGTGGACAGCATCGATGAAATCCAGCATGAACTGGTGCGCGAATGCATGCGCAAAACAGGCATATTGCGCCGCGTTGAAATCGCCACCATGGCGGATATCCCGTCCTCCGGCGCGGGGATGGGCTCTTCAAGCACGGTGACGACCGGATTGCTCAATGCCATGTATCACTACCTGGGAAAACCGGTTGACAATGAACGCCTGGCGCGTGAAGCCTGTGAAATAGAATTGGAGGTTTTAAAAAAGCCGATCGGCATCCAGGACCAGTACATTGCCGCATATGGAGGCCAGAGGTTTCTATCCTTCAGCCGGAACGGAGACACAACCGTGGAATCACTTGTGCTGGACACGGAATCGCTTCGCCAGTTGAATCAAAACCTGATGCTGTTTTTTACCAACGTTACCCGAAAAGCCGAGACGATTCTATCCGAGCAGGTGCAAAACCTGGACAGGAAGCTGGATGTTCTGCGGGAGATGAAAAGGCTGGCCCTTAAGGGCAAAGAGTGCCTTGCCACAGGAGCATTGGATGACTTCGGTCTTCTTTTGCATGAAGCATGGGAACTAAAAAAACAGCTGGCATCCAAAATAAGCAACGGCATGATCGATGATATTTATCGAACCGCGAGAAAAGCCGGGGCGTTGGGGGGAAAGATAGCCGGGGCAGGCGGAGGCGGTTTCCTGTTGCTCTATTGCCCACCGGGCCGGCAGAAAGACGTGCGCTGCGCACTTCGGAATTTCCAGGAACTGACATTCAATCTTGAGCGGTTTGGCACAAAGGTTATATTTAATTATGCACGTTAGACCGCGTCGCGCATTTTCCCATGCGTCTTCCTGTAAAACATGGAGGGCATCTGTTCCGTTCCTATTGGGAATCTGGCATTCCGGTTTTTGCATAACAAGGGAAACCGTATCGCTGGATGTGGAGTTTTTCGTTCCCAGCTCCCGAACTTACGCTTACCATGAAGAACGGTCTTGGTTCCGGGTTTTCGGGGCCGCCTATTTCGCATTCCTGTCATAGTCTATGATCTTCAGAAGAGGACAAATGGATCTCATAAAGCTTCCCCTACGTATTTTGATAATGGTCATCGCCATGACACTTCCCTGCATTGTCTTGAGCCAAACCAGCAAACAAAGGGACCCCGGAATCGCATTGAACTATAACCCGATGAGCTGGTTTGGGACGAACCTGCCAAAACAGACCTTCTATTTTCAGCGGTTGCCCGGAATATCCCCGGATTACGAGTTGGGGCCGGGAGATGTGCTTAAAATCGAGGTGACCGGAAACGAAATGCTCAGCCAGACATCCACGATCAGCAATTCGGGCTTTATCAATTATCTCCTGCTGGGCGACATCCGGGCTGCAGGACTGACGGCGGAGGAACTGGAACAGGAGATTGCGCATCTCCTGAGAGATAAACAGCTGATCAAGCAGCCGGAGGTTCTTGTATATATAGAATCCTACGAATCAAAACCCATCTATATTGTAGGGGAAGTGGATAATCCCGGGGAATATGTCATGTCGCAGCAATTGACGCTGATGGACGCCATATTTCTTGCCGGAGGTTTGGATATCACCGCTTCGCGCTACGGGTTTCTTCACAGGCGCTCCCGCACAGGCAGAGAAGCCGCGGCTCAGGAAATTCAGGAACGGGACGGACGAAGCGCGATATTTAATGTCTGGATGGCCGGCAATTCCCCACAGGCCGCCATACTGAAGAATCCCGAAGTTGCGGCTCCCGGGGCCGAGATTATAAAAGTCGATCTGGAGCCGCTGAAATCCGGCGGGGTTCTGGAACCCAACATCCCGCTGAGAAAAGGAGATGTATTTGTGGTGCCCCGGAGGGATGTCCAATACTTTTACGTGGTAGGGGATGTCGTAAAGCCGGGCGCTCATGAAGCGCCCTTGGGCCGCTCCATGCTTGCAAGCCAAGCCATCTCCTTCGCTGGAGGCCCCGCAAAGACCGCAAAAATGAGCGACGGAATGCTTGTGCGTTACGATGCAAATGGCGCGCGCCAAGAATCCAAAGTGGACTTTGCCGCCATACTTCAGGGCAGGCAAAAAGATTTCGAGGTGCTTCCCAACGACATAATATTCATACCCGGAAGCAATGCCAAGACTCTTGGATATGGGCTTCTTGGAATCATTCCTGATAGTGTCCGTATCTCCGTAGAACGTTGACACCCCTAAAATGAACACTCCACCCGCAGAGCGGGTGGTTTCAGGAAGTCCCCAGGATGCGGGCAGCGTCCCAACGGGGCGCCATCGCAAAGCCCAGGATTGGCCGCGCTTTTTGCAGGCCTACCCTGGGAATAGATTCAGGGATTCGGCCTACCCTGAAAGGGTTGAGTCCCGATTCAACCCTTTCATAGAAGGGTATACCGTCCATCCATTCGCCTACCCAGGGTAGAGCGGCAAAAAACGCCGCTCTACCCTGATCTTTGAAACGAAGCCCCTATGGGGCTTTCGGTATCGGTAACGCACGCCGTAACGGCAGAGCCTTTTCCGGTCGCGCCGCCAGAGGCGGCGGTTTACCCAAATGAGAATTATTGCGAGACTCCCATGCATCGACTTGTTTTATTGCTGCTACTTTTGATCCCTCAGGTTTCCCGAGCATCCGAACCTAAACAGGCTGCGGAAGAGACGCAGCCTAGAAGCCATTCCGACTATCTCGTAGGCCCCGGAGACTCCCTGGCCATCGCAGTATTTGGCTCGGAGGATTTCAATCAGACGATTCGTATAAGCAACTCCGGCAAGATACATGTTCCTCATTTAGGCGTGATCAAAGTGCTAGACATGACGACGTCTCAAATACAGGATGAGATTGGGCGTCGGCTAATCGATAGGGGTCTTATAAAAAAGCCTTGGGTTCAGGTCCGAATTGCCGAATACCGTGCCCATCCTGTCTATGTTCTGGGCGAGGTCATGCAGCCCGGACAGTTTTTGATTCGGGATGAAATGCATGTCATGGATCTGATTTCCCTGACAGCAGGCTTTAACGAGGTCGCCAGCCCGATAGGCTATTTGTACAGGCGCAAGACTCCATCGCCCAGTTCCGACAGCGTGCATTCAGCGCCGCAATCCGTTGCCGAGGAAGCCATCGAAATCAATTTCCAGGAACTCTACGACGGAAGCAGGCCCGAATTGAATATTCAATTGCGGGGTGGCGATGTCCTTTACGTCCCCCAAAGGCGGGAAAGCTGCTTTTTTGTAGTGGGGGATGTCGTCAGTTCCGGCGCTTTTGCGTTGCCTTTCGGACAAAAGGTGCTGGCGACTCAAGCCATCGCCAAAGCGGGAGGTCCCATGAGAACCGCCAAAATGAGCAAAGGCATGCTTCTGCGATATGATGAGAGCGGAAAACGCCAGGAACTGGCTGTCGATTTCAAAGCGATTCTGCAAGGGAAAAAACCTGATTTTCCACTGATGCCTAACGACATCCTATTTATTCCGGGCAGTTCGGCCAAAACTCTTGGTTATGGCCTTCTCAATATCATGCCCGGTTTAGCCCAGGCAGCTCTGATTTACTAAGCGGCTGCATGGGGTGCCTGCTTGAATGCAAAGAACGATCAAACTGTTTCCTTCTGTGAACGCTCGCGCAGAATCTTTGGGATAATTTTCGAATTATTTGGCTGCAAAACTGATTTTTGCCCCTTCCTGGAAATTCATACGATATCACCGAACCCATAGCGCATCATTAAATCCGAATCCTGCACCTTGAAAATAGAAACATTCTGAAACCGCCCCAAACCTATCCCAACAAAATAGCGGATATGTAAGGAGCCCTATGAACTCAATTCGCGAATACCTTCTGGAAACTCAGCAGATGCTTGAAAAGGTTCCTACTGAGTCGATTTCCCGCCTGGTGTCGATGCTTTATAAAGCATGGAAACACCAGAAACACATTTTCGTTCTTGGCAATGGGGGCAGCGCATCGACTGCCTCTCATGTGGCCAATGATCTCTCCAAGGCCACCATTATTCCAGGTAAGCCCAGGATGAAGGTCCTTGCCTTGACGGATTCCATCTCCCTGATCACCGCATGGGCCAATGACACCTCGTACGAGCAGATTTTCAGAGAGCAACTGGAAAATTTGCTGGATAGAGGCGATGTGGTCATTGGCATCAGTGCCAGCGGAAATTCCCCAAACGTCTTGAGAGCTTTGGAATTTGCCGCTGCAAATGGCGCCGTTACCGTGGGATGGACAGGCCTTTCCGGTGGGCGCCTTCGGGCAATTGTAGATCTTTGCATACAGGCGCCGACCGATGATGTCGGGATGATAGAAAGTGCGCATATGGTGTTTGACCACCTTGTCACCAAAGAGCTCTGGATGCGCCTGAGAAGCCAAACCCCTGTCCGAAAAGGAAACGGGAAATCCAATCTGTAATATTGCATGCAGCCGCTCGCAGACAGATGAGGTTGGTGCCCCGCCCCGATGAGAGGGCAAAGAACCATCCAGGGGTTCACCCGGCTGATCCATGCTTGATGATAGGACACGATGGGTATTAATACACAATGAGGAATCCACGGGTCAGCATCATAATCCCCACCTACAATGGAAGGGAGCATTTAGGCGAGTCCATCCAAAGCTTGTTGGATCAAACATACCATAACATCGAAATTATTGTTGTGGATGATGCGTCGTCCGAAGATACGGCGGATGCCATCGGCAGGCTTACAGATTCTCGAATTAGGTATATCAGGCATGAAATAAATCTAGGTGCGGTTGCTGCCAGACAAACCGGAGTCCGGGCATCTTCAGGTGAGATTATTGCTTTTCTGGATCAGGATGATCTTTTTCATGCGGAAAAAATCCAGCTGCATGTTAACTATCTGAGGAGAAACCCGAAAGTCGGGATGTCCTATAATGGGCGCTTTGAAGTTATAGGGCCGGAAAAGGCCGTTTGTGGAATATACAAGCCTTCGGCAAGCCTTTGCCTGTCCGATTGGATTTTGGGATTCCCTGTTTCTCCAAGCGACGTGGTGCTCAGGCGTGAGTGGGCTCTGCTCGATGAAATCTGGGATGCCAGTTTCTCTCATCAAACAGAACACGTTATCTTCAACGGTCATGAAATCGTTTTTGGAGGACGTCTTGCCCTTGCTGGCTGCGAATTTGGTGCTGTGGGTAAAGCTCTCAACTACCGGCGCTATCATCCGTATCGCGTACTCAAGCATTTGTCCGCACGCTGTCAGGCAGAATTGGCTTGTCAAAAAATTATCTTTTCCGACCCGCGTTGTCCGGACCATGTCCAAGCGCTCTCAAACGTTGCATTTTCAAATATTTATGTCATCTGGGCTTATATTGCATTCATTCAGGAAGAATTTGATCTGGGCCGGGAATTCCTAAAACAAACCCTCAGCCTCAATCCCACCTTTTTCAAAGGCGATCCTTGCCCGTTTTTAAGCTCGTGGCTTTTATGGATTTCCGCTGGTACGGTGGATTATGTGCGCAGTCACGAAGAAATTTTACAGTCGGTATTCACAAATCTGCCGAGGGAACTTCAACACCTGCGAAGCCGGCGCGATGAAATTATCGCAAAAAGCTATTTGTTGAAAGGTTTCCACACCATGATCTGGGGCAATCGCGAGGATGCCGAAGCATTCCTGCGAACAGCCCTGGAAAAAGGCGCAAATGTTGATTCAGGCGCCATGCGTATGCTGAGCGATGAACTGCTGAACTATGAGGACGAACTGGGAAATTCGAGTGATCGAAGGGTGATGGATGACTTGTACTGCTTGTTGTCCAAACTGAATAGAAAGCATAGCGCGCGATTATTGAAAGGTTTCTTTTCCATCAGCCGGGCTTTTCGGAATTTTCACTCCGGTTGTTATGACCCGGTTCCCAGGGACGTGGTGCAGGCGATGAGGGCTGACACCGGATATCTGCTGAACAGAGGGGCTCTATCTATTTTGATTCGCTCCCTTTGGCGGCGGACAAGGCTCACGGTCATACCGTCGCATACGCCGGCCGAACAAACGCAATCCAAGAGTTGGTGAACATGAATCCTCATGTTGAAAAACTTCCCTGGGATACGGATTTTTTTTCCATGCCCATTGGCCGCATCAAAACAACTGCTTTGAGCGATGATACTGTCAGGTCTATTTTGATAAATGCGCGCCAAGAGGGGTTGCGATGCCTGTATTTTGAGGCAGATCCCAACGATCTTTCAACGGTGCTTACCGCAGAGAGGAACGGTTTTCACCTGGTGGATGTCCGGGTGACGCTGGAATACCCGTTTGAAAACCATCCTGCCCCTTCGTTAAGGCACCCTATCCCCGATGATCTTGTTGTCAATACAGCCGCAGAAACTGACCTGCCGCGCCTTGAGGAAATAGCCATGGAGATTGGTCAGTTCAGCCGCTATACCTTTGATAACAATTTCCAGAGGGGGCAGGATAAGCGCTTATATCAGTTGTGGATTAAGAACTCCCTACAGGGCATGGCCGATGTGGTTTTTGTGGCGCGGTGGGCGGATGATAATGGGAATGCAGTAGGTTTGATTGCGTGTGTTAAGAGGAATGATATCAGTCTTATCCAATTGGCCGGGGTTCATCACGAGCATCGCCAGAAAGGTGTCGGCACAGGTTTGGTGCAGTGCGCACTGGACTGGGCGAAAAGCAGAGAAAGCCGTACCATGCAGGTGGTCACGCAAGCGCGAAACGTTCCGGCCCAGAGACTGTACCAGCAGATGGGATTTTTCACTCGATCCATGACCCTTTATTATCATAAGTGGCTATAGAAGCCCTCTCGATGGGAATGGATCGGTTCCTACCGCAACCGGTTGTTCCCGTGCCGCCGTCCATAAATTCTTAGATACGAACGCTAATCCTATAGCCATAGAACTCCGCAAATTCTTGAGAATAATCATAAATGCCAGTTCCGAAGGAGCGGAAGAGGGCAGCTTCCAGCATAATCCCGGGATTAGGGTTGCAGAAGCAATAAGTCGCCAAAAGGCCGTACATTTTCGGCTCCCGTGTATCGATATTTTGGAGTATTCCATAGATCGAGCCTCCAATAAGCCGTTATGGTCACAATGAATCCCACAATTGTATCTTCAATAATACGTTCCATAGCATGCCGAAAAGTTCTTAATTCGCATGTCGCTTTCACAAACGAATTTGTGATCGAGCTTAATGATGGGATGGCTGGAATTGGCGCATCCCCTCAAGGTGAGACTATCAGCATGTACGAGGATAAAAGCCTATCCGCTGAACCGGAGGCCATTTTGAAGGCAATTCGCACTGCCGGATATATCGGCATGTCTTTAAACCAAGAGCGTTTCGATGAATATCTCATTGCGAATGCCGGTTTTTTCGGCAGAAATAATTCCTTTGCACTCTCCGAGGCGTTTTTTAATGCGACCCGAAAACGCCATACTCTTAATGAGCTGTTCGGTCTTACGGACACCAAATTATGCCTCCCACCCCGGATCTGCTGCAACATTTTGAACGGCGGCCGTCATGCCTATACAAATCCGGTGTTAAGTGATTTTCCCGAATATATCCTTGTGTCTCAAATTGCATGTATTGAAGAAGTCATTGATAATCATAATGCTATCCAGCGAAATGTTAGGGAAAAACTTAGACAACATGTCACAAGCGATATATCGGGCAATCCTGTGCACCGCTTTGCTACATCCGATAATCGAGAATGCATCGATTTCCTGTTGAGCGTTTGTGAGAAGCTCAATTTGACACGCAAGTTCGATCTGATGATCGATGCCTCAGCCGGGGACTTATGGCAAGATGGGAATTATCATTTTTCGATAGCGGATCATACTTCCCGCTCCAGTGAGCGCTTCATTGATTACTGGCTGGATATTGCCCGCCAATACAACCTTCGCTTCCTTGAAGATCCGTTTCATGAAAAGGACTATCGGAGTTGGCGCCAGTTGTCCACATCCCAGGATTCATGCGCCGTGATCGGCGATAATTTTTACTCCTCAGACGCTAAACGAATCGAAGAAGGCGCCGCAAACAGATATACGCATGGAACAATCATCAAGCCCAACCAGGCCGGGACAGTGACTGCGGTCCGCCGCGCCCTCGAATCGGCGGTTAGCTGCGGCCAAATCCCCATAACTTCGCATCGCTCCATCAGTACGGAATCCATATTCCTGTCCATTTTGACATGCATGTACGATGTGCAATTCATCAAAATCGGACCTCTTGCGACGGATTATTCTTCAATCGTCCGGCTTAACGAGATTATTCGGCTCACAGAGAATACTGCATGCAAACATCCATGATCCTTTGTACCCTTAGGCATGGCCGCACCCAGTATAGCCTGGAAAAACGGTATGCCGGTTCTCTAGACATTTCTCTAAGTGAATTAGGAATTCAGGATGCGCATAAAGCAAAAACCATGCTGGCGGAATATACGTTTAACGCAATTATATCTTCAACCCAAAAACGATCCGTTGAAACCGCCCGAATCATAGCCGCAGATGCGATTCCCATCATTCAGAGCAGCCTATGCGTCGAGAGGAATTTCGGAGTACTTGAAGGTTGCACATGGGACCAGGCACAGAACATGAATCCTCCGGTTCTGTTCGTGAAAGTCGGGAAGGATTACCATTCGGTCAATCCATCGGGAGGCGAAGCGCTTGAAAATGTCTACGCAAGAGCAAAGAAATTTCAGCAGTATCTTTTCAACAAACATCTCGGTTCGCACCTCCTGATTGTTTCCCATGGGATTTTTCTGCAGATGTTTCATGGAATTCTACGGGGGATGAGTTGTATCGAGTCTCTCGCTGTTGCCTATCCCTCCAATCTCGAGCTGACAATATTTCACTTCCAGGGAAGACGCCTGTTTCATGAGAAAATCTTGAGATTGGACGATTCCTCGTCTGCAGCATTTTGATCTGGCTGATCTCAGAGCGGTCTGCCCAAAAGAATGGGCTTATATCAAAGCTCTCTTTGCAGCAGCAGTGTTTTGAATTATCCCGGGAGATTCAAAGGTATGGATACAATCCCCTATAGCCGGCCGACCATCACGGGCAAAGAGCTTTACTACATTTCGCAGGCAATCCATAGCGGCCAAATTGCGGGCGATGCCGCTTTCACTAAGAAATGCCAGGCCCTGCTCGAAAAGGTCCTCAGTGTTCCCAAGGTTTTGCTCACCACGTCCTGCACCGACGCCCTGGATATGTCGGCGTTGCTTCTGGACATCCAGCCGGGCGATGAAGTCATTGTCCCTTCATTTGCCTTTGTCAGCGCCGCCAATGCCTTCGTTCTTCGCGGGGCGAAACCTGTGTTTGTCGATATACGCTCCGACACACTCAATATCGACGAGAGAATGCTGGAAAACGCAATGACCCCAAGAACTCGCGCAATGGTACCCGTCCACTATGCGGGCATCGGTTGCGAGATGAACGCCATCTGCCGTATAGCCGCCCGCAACGGAATTTCCATCGTTGAGGATAATGCGCATGGTCTTTTTGGCAAATACATGGGGCGGTATCTCGGAACCTTTGGTTCCTTCGCGACGCAAAGCTTTCATGAGACCAAGAACTTCAGCTGCGGCGAAGGAGGAGCGCTAATAATCAACGATCCGGCGTATATAGCGCGCGCAGAAATCATACGGGAAAAGGGGACGGACCGGAGCAGTTTCTTCAGGGGAGAGAGGGACAAATATACCTGGGTGGATGTAGGATCCAGTTTTCTTCCGTCGGACATTCTAGCGGCGTTTCTACTGGCTCAGCTTGAGGCGCGGGAGGAAATTCAAAACAAACGACGCATTCTGTGGGATTTCTATTATGAAAACCTGACGGACTGGGCTCAGACCCACAATGTCCGGCTCCCGATCGTGCCGGCCACCTGCTCCCAATCATACCATCTATTCTATATGATTCTGCCCTCCCTGGAGTGCCGCCAGGCTTTGATCCTTCATTTGAAAAGCAGGGGCATATCCGGTGTTTTTCACTTTCTGCCTTTGCACTTGTCAGAAATGGGCAGGCGGTTTGGCGGAAAGGCCGGGGATTGTCCTGTGACGGAGGACCTGAGCGACCGGTTGCTGCGTTTGCCGCTGTATAATGATCTTACAGCGGATCAGCAGGCCAGGGTCATCGCGGCGACCAGGGATTTCAAACCTCAGTAGACGCCGCCTGCAGATTTTCCTCCGCGTTTGTCCATGGAACTGCAGATTTCAACTGCCCATCAGATCCTTCAACCACTATCGGCTAAAGCCACCTGATGCCCGAAGGGCTGGCAGTGAATAGATCCGGCCGTCAGAGGTCCGGAATAGGATCGAGGCTATCATGAGTGCCGAAGGCGTCTTCATTCTCGTTTGTGCCAGCCCTGAGAATCGAACTGAAAGCTCACCCGCCTAAAATGCGGTGGGCTTAGACCAAACGATAGAGATGAATCCGGAATCGATATGGCCCCCTATATGCATTCGTGAGCGGATTGCCTCGTTGCCGCAACTTTGGAGTCATCCATCCGTCGTGCAGCACAGGCAGATAATGTCCCAATTTGAATGCAGTTCTTTTTTCGCCCTGTCCTGATGCCGCGGCACCATCATGACTGTCGTCCAGACAAGCATTTTAGCCAAACTCAGCCCCCCAAGCATCAGCCGCAGGAGCATAGTACGAACTAATCCGTAATTCTTACGATAAAAAAGAATTTTCCCTCGATAGACCATTTTTCGGCGCCGCCAGCGGTCCATGCTTCGCCCGCCGTAATGAATGGTGTGTGCAGAGGGCAGATAATACACCGGCCAACCCGCCCGCATAAGCCGAAACTGAAGATCGGCCTCGTCCCCGTATATAAAATATTCCTCATCCAGCAACCCGACCTTGTCCAAAGCCGCCCGTCTTAAAAGCAGGCAGGCAGAGCTCAACCAGCCCACGGACCTTGATTCCTTTGCATCGGCGTGGCTTGGATAGCCGTTCCAAAGAAGATCCCCAAGGCGTGTGGCGATCAGGAATTCCTCGCGAAGAGTTGAGAAATCCGCATAGCCCGCCTGAAAAGAGCCGTCGGGATTCAGCAGTCTGCCGCCGACTGCGCCCACTTCGGGGTGCGCATCCAGAAAGCCGACCATTGCATTCAATGAGGGACCATTGAGCAGCGTATCGTTGTTGAGCAGCAGCACATACCGGCTGCGGGTCGCTTCGATGCCCTGGTTGCTTGCCTTACCCAGCCCAACATTCCGGTCATTCTCTATCAGATGCACGCCGGGAAACTTGTTGCGCAGCATGGCTTGGCTGCCATCCGTGGAACCGTTGTCCACGGCCACAACGTCGAACCGGCACTGCAAGGCCGCCGAATAGAGAGATTCCAGGCAGGGCTCCAGGTATTCCCTATTATTCCAGCAGACCAGTACAATCGATAGTTCCGGGATTGGGGCTTCCCCGGTCCCCAGTGCAGCGGATTTCAGATTTGATTCCTGCATGACCTACTCTTGCCGCATGCGGCGGTCCAGTTCCATAATTTCGTCATAGGTGCCGAGATCAATATAGGTGCCGCCCTCCATTTTTATGCCGCGCAGTTTCAGACCGGATACGATGGCACCATTCATGATGCCGGCAAAATCGGATATCTGCCGCTTATGGACACAATCGAAGAGAAATTCCGTAAATCGCGGCCTCCAGATGATGCAGCCCCACATGCGTGTAAGCTCGGTACTTCTCGGTTTATCCACTATCTCCAGAACTCTTTGCCTTTCATCCAATCGCACCATGCCGAATTTATCCGGCCGATCCGTTTCAAAAAGCGCAAGAATCGCATCATCATCCCCTTGAGCCGCGGTATATGCCCGGTGAAAAACATCTGCAGGCTGCATGATTGTATCCGCCATTCCAAAAAAGACTGTTTTGCCGCGGGTGAGATGATAGGCGGAATTCAGGGCGTGTGCCAGGCCGGGAGAAGTGGACTGGTTCCGACCGTCGTTGGACTCCTGGACGACATAGCTGATGCGGCATCCAAACCTGTTGCCGTCGCCAAAGTAGCCGAGCAATTGATGCTTGGATTCATTCACAACGAAAACAACATGATCCACATCGGCCTTCGTAAGGCAGTCGAGCACATACTGGGCTATAGGCTTATAGCGATTTTTCTGAATAACAGGATACAGCTCCTTGGGATAAGGAAGGCCAAGGCGCACCCCCTTTCCTGCAGCAGGGATGAGGCCGATCCAGTCATCGTTCACGACTCACTCCATGATAAATAGGCATATATGGCAATGCAAAAAAGGTTCGCCGCGCCATCCAGGCTCCGGTCTCGCTTAACACATCGTCCGATCCAGTCCCGGAGCTAACTAGTTTCTGTCGCGAAACTCAGAATTTAGGCCCGGAGGGCCGGCAGGCAA
>CAYYTC010000040.1:0-45769 GCA_964474425.1 uncultured Acidobacteriota bacterium | reverse complement strand
TTACGGATAGATATTGCGCTCGAGGTGGGCAATATAACGGAAACTGTTACCGTCAATGCCGATGCCCCCTTACTGAGGACAGAAAGCGGCGAACTGAGCCATAACGTTAGCTCTGCCCGTCTGAACGAGCTTCCCGTTTTGGGGTTTTCGCAGAACGTTCGAAACCCATATGCTGCGACGCAATTAATCCCGGGAACCCTTGTTGTGGACGTTGACGGAGGCGCCGCAAAAATGCGCGTTAATGGCGCTCCCTCTGATACTCAGGCACTTCGGATCGAGGGCCAGGATGCTACTTCCGGATTGGTGCCGAACCGCACAAGTATGAGCCAACCGAGCGTGGACGCCATCGAAGAGGTTGCGATTCAAACCAGCAATTATGCGGCTGAGTATGGACAAGCGGGCGGCGGCTTCTTCAACGTCACGATGAAATCGGGTTCCAACTCGTTTCATGGAAGTGCCTATGAATATTGGGTCAATGAGGCGCTGAATGCGAGCATGCCATTCCAGAATATCAAGTCGCGTGAGCGCAGAAACAACTACGGTTTTACATTTGGCGGGCCGGTGTGGATTCCCAAAGTTTATGACGGTCACGATAAAACTTTTTTCTTCTTTAACTTCGAGCAGTATCGCAGGTCGGTGATCTACAACAACAGTCCGGTAACAGTTCCGACACTCCTCTACCGCGATGGAAACTTCAGTCAGGCATTGACGGGTCGGATTCTTGGCAAAGACCCTCTAGGCCGCGATATCTTGGAAAATGCAATTTACGATCCCGAAACTGAACGTATCGTGAGCGGCCTTCGTGTTCGAGATCCGTTCCCCAACAATATTATTCCAAAGGATCGTTTCGATCCGGTAGCGGTAAGCATTCAGAACTTGATTCCAGCCCCAACCAGTGATGGCCTGACCAGCAACTTTCTATATCCATGGGAGTATAAGCGAACTTACACTATCCCGGCGATAAAGATTGACCACAACTTGAACACCCGCTCGAAGCTGTCATTCTATTGGTCCAATACCGATGAAAAGGAGCCGCAAGGTCGAGGAGCTGACGGAATTCCCAGTCCGGTAACGGCCAATACGGGAACCTTTATTACGTCGTACACATCGCGTTTAAATTTTGATCTGACCATAAATCCAACGATGATTCTGCATATGGGAGCCGGCATCCAGGGCAATTCGGTCAATAATGACACGGAGTACGAGACCTTCGATCAACTCAAGGAACTCGGCCTTCCCGGATCGAACGCTCCTGGGTTCCCTCTAATCTCGGGCCTCAATGCTGTTCGCGGCGGGGTAAAGTCTTCTGTGGGTATGTATCAGACAATGGGTCCCTATGCACAGCATACTCGAACAATGCTCAAGCCAACATCGAATGCCAGTTTGACATGGGTTAGGGACAACCATACCTACAAATTTGGAGCAGAAATGCGCGTCGAGGGGTACCCCGCCGCTGTGTCGTCGACAGCTTATGGGAATTATACCTTTTCAGCTACCGACATGGGTCTTCCTTCCACTCTAGGTCAGAACCTGCAGGGCGGTTCCGTCGGATTCCCTTACGCGAGTTTCCTTGTGGGTCGTGTCAACAGCGGAAACATTGGAGTTATTTCCAACATGCGATGGGGAAAATCGGCCTGGGCTCTGTTTGTGCAAGATACCTGGAAAGTGACTCGCAAATTGACGCTCGACTATGGACTGCGTTGGGATTACCAGACATACCTGAAGGAGCAGTACGGCCGAGCATCAACTTTTGCGCCCAGCCTTCCGAATCCAAGTGCCGGCAATCTGCCTGGCGCAGTGATCTTTGAGGGATCTTGGCCGGGCCACTGTAACTGCGATTTCGCAGAAGTTTATCCTTACGCGTTCGGACCGCGATTGGGATTAGCTTATCAGATCACCTCCAAGACCGCCTTTCGTGCGGGATTGGGCATCTCATATGCGCAAACAGGTAAAGAGGACACAATGTCCTCCGTAGGCGGCGTTGCCTCCAATAATCCCTTCTCCTCGCCGTCATACGGCGATCCGGCTATACTTCTGAGAAACGGTCCTCCTATTCCGGCTCCGTGGCCCAACCTGGATCCCGGCCAGTATCCCCGCCCGGGCACGACGACCTCGCCCCCGACCTCTTTCGATCACAATGCCGGCCGGCCGCCAAGAATGATCCAGTGGAGTGTCAGCATTCAGCGCGAGATCTTCAGGAATCTGGCAATAGAAATCGCTTATGTTGGCAACCGAGGCGCTTGGTGGCAGGGTAATTCACTCATCGATGTAAACGCGTTGACAGCGGAACGCATAAGCTCATTTGGGCTTGATATAAACAATGCAACGGACCGGGAGTTGCTTCGTTCGCGGCTGGATTCGTCGACCGCTGCGAAGCGCGGATTCAACGAGCCTCCGTATGCCGGGTTCCCCATGGCTTCCACAGTGGCCCAATCCTTGCGGCCGTTCCCACAGTTTGGCAAGATAAGCTATCGCTGGGCGCCACTGGGAAGGACGTGGTACGACTCGCTGCAGATTAAGGCAACCAAGCGCTTTTCTCATGGGCTCGACTTTAGCAGTACTTTTACCTGGCAGAAAGAGCTGCAGATGGGTACGGAAACTGCCGTGAACGATGTTTTCGACCGTCCGACCAACAAGTATCTTTCAGGAAATTCGCGGCCCTTTGTATTCGTCGCAGCGCTGAACTACCGAGTGCCCAAATTAGGAGGCAACAAAGTACTGTCGTGGGTGCTTCGTGATTGGGCGATCGGCACCATGCTGCAGTATGCCAGCGGAATGCCGATTCTTGCTCCAGTTGCGCAGAATCAGCTCAGCACGTATCTCTTCCGAAGCACCTATGCCAACCGAGTTCCAGGTGAACCGCTTTGGACTGTGGATATCAATTGTCACAACTGTTTCGATCCGGAGAAAGATTTCGTATTGAATCCTAAGGCGTGGGTTGATCCGCCTCAAGGACAGTTTGGAACAGGGGCTGCCTATTACGGCGATTATCGGCAGATGCGCCGTCCTTCCGAAGCCATGAGTCTGGGACGAATGTTCCAGATCAAGGAAGGAGTCTCGTTCAGTATCAGGGCTGATTTTCAAAACATATTTAACCGGACGTTTCTAAGTAATCCCACGTCGACAAATGCTAAGCTAACACAGTCGGTCGATTCGAAAGGCAAGCCAGTTTCCGGTTTCGGATACATCGACACATCACGGGGAGCCACGGAACAGTCGACAGGAACCGGCATGGGGCCGCGGAATGGCATCATTGTCGTCCGGTTTAATTTTTAATGCGTTTCATGCCGCGGCATGGCTCCTAGAAAACACGATTCAGTGCAGGAATCGGGCTATTCAAGAGAGCGCCCCGCAGAACGACGAATTTTGGCTGTTTTCGGAACTTTGCTGAAAGGAAAATGCCCCTGCAAAAGGCGGTTTTCAAATATCGAGCACCCAACGATCAAAGTGTCCTAGGACCAGCACCCAAGTGCTTATATGGAGGCTAGAACATGACCTCATGGCATGAGCTGATTGAACAAGAGGGATGCACGCCCGAATGGCCGTATCCGATTCGATATGAGCAGGAACAAACCATCGATACGGATGTCCTGGTGATCGGCGGCGGTATTGCCGGATGCAGGGCCGCCATCAGTGCCGCCCGGAAGAAAGGCATCAGAGTTGCGATGGTCGAGAAGGCGGCGACGGTGCGGAGCGGCGCTGGAGGGCCAGGCGGCGACCACTGGGAGGAAGCAATGACCTTTCCTCTCGCAAAAATGACCCCCGAACAGAGGTGCCAGGAAATCATTGGCGAGTATGGCGGATACTGCTGCGGAATTGGCCGCTATATCCAGTGTCGGGAAAGCTATGATGCATTCCTGGAGCTGGAGCCGATGGGCGGCAAGATCAGAGACACGGAGGATGAGTACGTAGGTTGCCCGGGCAGGGATGAAAAAACCAAGATGATAATTGCCGAAAGGTATTCACAGACCAACGCATGTCTGCGCTTTTGGGGATCTTCGCTTAAACCGGTATTGAAAAAGGAGTGCGAGCGTTTAGGGGTCAAAATCTACGATAGGGTCATGGGCACCAGCCTGCTGAACGAAAAGGGCATACAGGGGGCTAAGGTGGTAGGCGCCATGGGAGTGAATGCTCGAACCGGCGAATTCATGATATTTAAAGCCAAAGCGATCGTGCTCGCAACAGCGGGAATAGGATCCGTTTGGGTTTTCAACACCGAGCTGGCCGGCATCACCACATTCAGGTCCCGCAACAACGCCGGCGACGGCACCGTGATGGCGTTCAAAGCCGGCGCTGCGGTCACTCAGATGGAGAAGTCCGGACTTCTGAGCCTGGGTACCGGTTATAAACACAAATGGTATACGGGAATCGATGCCAGCTACGAGCATCTCTCGCAGATCGACGATAACGGCAAACCGCTCCCGGAAAGGGCGAATCTCCGTCAGGCCGTGCTCAAGGGGGAATTGGCGCTGCCTTTCTGGGGTGATATGCCTTCCCTATCGGAGGGTTGGAGAAAGATCAATTGGGACCTGATGTACGAGGAGGAGTCGACCACAAAAGCCATTCGAAGGAAGTATCTGGAAGCCGGTTTTGACCCGGCCAAGGATCTGGTCCCGAGTTATACATTGCTCGAGGGAACGACCCCCGCTCATTTCCGCTCGCCCGACAGTATGAACGCCCGCGGTGGTGTCGTTATCGACTGGGATTTGATGACGACACTGGATGGATTGTTCGCTGCCGGGGAACAGATGTTTGGTCCTGCCGACCATAGCTATGCTGAGGCCACGGGCAGGTATGCCGGCAGAAAAGCGGCCGACTATGCCCTGAACTCGCGTGCGCCGGTTATATCCAAGGAACAAATCGCGCTTGAGAAAGCTCGCGTCTATGCCCCGATTAAGAAAAGCCAAGGCATAGAATGGAAGGAGCTACACGCCGGAATATCCAGGAACATGCAGTACTTCTGCAGCGAATTCAAAAATGAAAGACTCCTCACAATGGGGCTGGATGCACTCCAGGATATTGAGGAAAACTGGGTACCCAAGCTCTATGCGCTGGACCCACACAAGCTGATACGCAGTCTGGAGGATCTGAGCCTTCTCTCCTTTTCGCAGATGATTCTCCATGCTTCTCTGGCTCGGAAGGCAAGCAGCAGGCATTTAAGCTTCCAAAGGATAGATTACCCGCAAATGGATCCGCCCGAGTGGAACAAGTGGATTACTCTGAAGCTGGAGAACAACAAAATAAAAATCGGTGAGATGCCCCTGGCATATTGGGGCAATCTCAAGGAAAGCTGGGAAGCTCACAATAAGGACTATTCCGGCGTGTATAGGGCATAGGTTTGACAGGTCCGCCGAACGGTTCTGTCCACAGATTCAGGAGAGAAAGGGTTAGGGCCCGATCCTGAGAAAGAGATTTCCTGAAAGTAAGGGCATCGCGGGATTTGCAGGCGCTGCAAATTCCCTTGGCGGGAAAAAGATCAGCCCTGCCACTGAAAACTTTGAACCTGAAGAGATGCTCTTTTAAACTTTCTAAGGATTCACGATTCATTGAAACCGATCCATGCCGAGACAGGGGCATCGTGGCTGTCCAAGCTCGTTTCACAGCTCGCCAGCCAAGAATCGGTCTCGGTACTGTGAGTTTCTGATCTATGCGGATCGGCGGTTTTATACTTTGGCGTGCCAATATTTTTGTGTTAAGAAAAGAGAGGAAGCACATCCAGATCAAGCCTCTGGATATGAAAACTTTTATGCAATCCGTTATCTATTTCTCTAATTGTGCCGGGACAAGAGGTTTTCTTCGGAGCATAATTCTCAATATGGGAAACAATAAAATGCAGCAAATACCGCACGGTGAGTGCCTGGGGGAGGCTGGAAAATGACTTCATGGCATGAATGGATTGAACAAGAAGGGTGCACGCCCGAATGGCCGTACCCGATACGATATGAACAGGAGCAGACGATCGATACGGATGTATTGATCGTCGGCGGTGGAATCGCCGGTTGTCGGGCGGCCATAAGCGCAGCCCAGAGGAAAGGCCTCCGGGTCGCGATAGTCGAAAAAGCGGCAACGATACGAAGTGGTGCCGGGGGGCCGGGAGGGGATCACTGGGATTACCCAATGACCTGCCCTCTGATGACTGTCAGTCCCGAGGAGCAATGCCAGCGCATTATTGAAAGTTACGGCGGATTTTGCTGTGGGATTGGACGCTATATACAGTGCCGCGAAGGCTTCGATGCGTTTTTGGAACTGGAGCCCATGGGCGGCAAGATCAGGGATACCGAAGGCGAATATGTGGGCTGTTGGGGAAGGGACGAAAAGACAAAACTCGTAATTGCCGACAGGTACCAGCCTGTAAATGCCTGTCTCCGCTTTTGGGGTTCGAGTCTTAAACCGGTATTGAAAAAAGAGTGCGAGCGCCTGGGAGTCAAGATCTACGATAGAGTCATGTGTACCAGCCTGTTGAACGAAAAGGGCGTCCAGGGCGCCAGGGTGGTGGGTGCCACCGGAATCAACACCAGAACCGGCGAGTTCATGATTTTCAAAGCCAAAGCCGTTGTGCTTTCCACAGCGGGAATTGGTTCTATCTGGGTTTTCAACACCGAATTGGCTGGTATCTCTACATTCAGGTCCCGTAATAACTCTGGCGACGGTACGGTGATGGCGTTCAGAGCGGGTGCTGCGGTTACCCAGATGGAGAAGTCCGGGCTTCTGAGTCTGGGAACCGGTTACAAACACAAATGGTACGCGGGGATCGATGCCAGCTTCGAGCATCTGTCGCAGATTGATGATAACGGCAAGCCGCTTCCACAAAAAGGGAATCTGCGCGAAGCCGTGCTTAAAGGAGAATTGGCGCTTCCCTTCTGGGGCGATTTCCCCTCTCAAGACGAGCGGTGGAGAAAGATTTGCTGGGACCTGATGTACGTGGAAGAATCGACGACAAAAGCCATTCGAAGAAAATACCAGGAGGCTGGATTTGACCCAAGCAAAGACCTGTTCCCGAGCTATACATTGATCGAGGGGACCACACCCGCTCATTTCCGCTCTCCGGACAGTATGAACACCAGGGGCGGCCCTGTCGTCGATTGGGATTTGAAAACCACGCTGGACGGCCTATATGCTGCCGGTGAACAGATGTACGGTCCGGGAGACCACAGCTATGCGGAATCCACCGGCAGATATGCCGGCAGAAAGGCAGCCGATTACGCGCTGCGAGCAGGCGAGCCGGCCATATCCAAAGAGCAAATCGCGCGCGAGAAAACACGCGTTTACGCTCCTATCAAGAAAAGCCAGGGCATAGAATGGAAAGAATTGCATGCCGGAATATCCCGGAATATGCAGTACTTCTGCAGCGAGTTCAAAAACGAAAAGCTCCTCACAATGGGCCTTTCTGCGCTCGAGGACATTGAGAAGAACTGGGTGCCCCAGCTCTATGCCCTGGACCCGCATAAGCTTATCCGCAGCCTGGAGGATCTGAGCATCCTCGCCTTTTCCCAGATCATTCTCCATGCATCTCTGGCGAGGAAGGCCAGCAGCAGGCACTTGAGCTTCCAAAGGATAGATTACCCTCAAATGGACCCGCCCGAGTGGAAAAAATGGATTACTCTTAAAATGGAAAATGGCAAATTGAAAGTGGGCGAACTGCCCGTGGATTACTGGGGCAATCTTAAGGAAAATTACGAAAACCATAACAAGGGTTATGTCGGCACCTACAAGGGATAGCCCTGGCGAGCCCAAACCGGCGAACGCGATCACAATGAATTATTTTTCGCGTATTGCTGAACGGAAGCCATATATAGAACGGCAAATAGATAAATGGGAGAAAGGACATGAAAAAGCCAAAGAAAAGCCGGACAATGAAACGCAGAGATTTCCTCAAAGCAAGCGCGGTCGCTGGAGCTGCCAGCGCTGCGGTTTCTCTCGAGGGAGCCGGCAGCGTTCTCAAGGGCGCTCAAGTCAAAAAAATATATGTTATGCCTAATGTGACTACGCCCAATAGACCTGTTATTCGAGACCCGAAGGCATGCATCGGCTGCAACACGTGCGTCGATGTTTGCCAAGTGGACGTGTATATACCTAATCCCGTAAAAGGGAAGCCCCCGATTACGCTTCATCCTGACGAATGCTGGTATTGCGGATGTTGTGTGAACGAGTGTCCGCAGCTGAGTGCCGGGGCAATCAAATTCAATTTTCCGTTACAGCAGAGAGTACATTTCAAACGGAAAGCAACAGGGCAGATTTTCCGGATTTGACGACGCTTATTCCTAAATAGTTTCAGTCGCGAAACTCGTGTTTTCATGCCAAGCCCTGGAGAAGCGGACAGAGAAAAGCTCCGGGCTCGCTTCGCTCAGCCGGGGTAGGATGTTCGATAATGATGGCGTCCCGCACTGGGCAAAAACCTTATACAGCAACACTTTCTGTCACTGTTGGATGAAAGAGTTTTTGAAGTAAGCGCACAGAACCGGGCTTGCTGCATTTAACATAGCGTTCGGAAATCGATCCCCGACGCAATGGCTTCGGTTCTGACGAGAGAATCCCGCTCTGGCGCACCGCAGCAGGAATTTCGAGTTTTTTTATCAGGAGTCGATCTTACGGAATCTATGGCCTTAAGATCGACTCCTGAATCCGCCTTGATTCCCTTCTCCCAATATTCGTGTCGTGCACCCCGTTGGGGCTTTGACCTTGACATGAATTTCAAATTGCTATACTTTTTCTAATTAGGATGCAGTTCCGATTTAGGAATTGGTTGTAAATAGGATGAATAAGGATATTCAGCGGCAGATAACCCGATTCAAAGAGGCCTGCAGAAATCTCGGGGTGAAAGTGACGCACCAGCGCGTTGAAATCTTCCGGGAAGTTCTGCAGACCGTGAACCACCCCGATGCGGAGACGGTTTTCCGCGGCGTACGCAGGCGGATGCCGACCGTATCGCTGGATACGGTCTATAGGACTCTTTGGTGGCTCAAAGACCTGGGGCTGATCACAACGCTTGGGCTTTCACGCGAGCGGGCACGATTCGATGCCAATCTCAGCCGCCATCATCATTTTGTGTGTACTCAGTGCGGGTTGACACGGGATTTCTATAGCGACGCCTTCGACAGACTGAAACTGCCCGATTCCGTAGAATCCATCGGGCACGTCGAAAAAATCCAGGTTGAAATCCGAGGATTATGTCTCCAATGCGCCGGAGGAAGAAAACCTGGCGCGAAAAAGCAACTAAGGGAGGAATCTTTATGAATGATGAAAGTAAATGCCCGGTAACGGGCAGGACGCACAAATCCATCGCCGGTGGCGGCAAGTCCATCCGGGATTGGTGGCCGAACCAATTGAACCTCAAGATTCTCCATCAGCACTCCCCGGCGAGCAACCCGATGGGCGAGGCTTTCGACTATGCGGAGGAATTCAAGAAACTCGACCTGCCGGCGGTGAAGAAGGACCTCTATGCGCTGATGACCGACTCGCAGGACTGGTGGCCGGCCGATTGGGGGCACTATGGGCCGCTCTTCATCCGCATGGCGTGGCACAGCGCAGGCACCTATCGCATCAGCGACGGCCGCGGCGGATCGGGTTCCGGCAGCCAGCGTCTGGCGCCCCTCAACAGCTGGCCCGACAATGTGAATCTCGATAAGGCGCGCCGTCTCCTTTGGCCGATCAAGCAGAAATACGGCAGGAAAATCTCCTGGGCCGACCTTTTGATCCTCGCCGGCAACTGCGCGCTGGAGTCGATGGGATTCAAGACCTTCGGCTTCGCCGGCGGGCGCGAGGACGTCTGGGAGCCCGAGGAAGACATCTACTGGGGTGCCGAAGAGGAATGGCTGGCCACGAGCGAAAAACCCAAAAGCCGTTACAGCGGCGACCGGGATCTTGAAAATCCTCTGGCGGCCGTGCAAATGGGCCTGATCTACGTGAACCCGGAAGGCCCGGACGGCAACCCGGATCCGGTCGCCTCCGGCCGTGACGTTCGCGAGACCTTCGCGCGAATGGCCATGAACGACGAGGAGACCGTTGCCCTTGTCGCCGGAGGACACACCTTCGGCAAATGCCACGGCGCCGGCCCTGCGACCCATGTGGGGCCCGAGCCGGAAGCCGCCCCCCTCCAGGAGCAGGGCCTCGGCTGGAAAAGCAGCTTCGGCAGCGGCAAGGGCGGCGACGCCATCGGCAGCGGCCTTGAGGGCGCCTGGAAGCCGAATCCGACCCAATGGGACATGGGCTATCTGAAAGTGCTGTTCAAATACGAGTGGGAACTGGTCAAGAGCCCGGCCGGCGCGAATCAGTGGCTGGCCAAGAACGTGGACGAAGAGGACATGGTGGCGGACGCGCACGACCCATCCAAGAAGCGCCGGCCGATGATGACCACGGCGGACCTCTCGCTGCGCTTCGATCCGATCTACGAACCGATCGCACGCCGCTACCAGCAGAATCCTAAGGAATTTGCCGACGCCTTCGCCCGGGCGTGGTTCAAGCTGACGCACCGTGACATGGGACCCCGCTCCCGTTATCTCGGCCCGGAGGCCCCGGCGGAGGAACTCCTATGGCAGGACCCCGTGCCTGCAGTCGACCATATGTTGATCAATGCGCGGGACATTTCAACCCTGAAGCGCAGGATCCTTGCTTCCGGACTGTCCGTTTCCCAACTGGTGTCGACCGCATGGGCATCGGCATTCACGTTCCGCGGCTCCGATAAGCGTGGCGGCGCCAACGGGGCGCGCATCCGTCTCGCCCCGCAGAAGGATTGGGAAGTTAACCAGCCGGCCCAGCTGAAGATCGTGCTGCAGGCCCTCGAAGCAATCCAGCAGAAGTTTAACGATGCGCAATCCGGAGGTAAGAGGGTTTCGCTCGCCGATTTGATCGTCCTATGCGGATGCGCAGCGGTCGAGCAGGCGGCGAAGAGCGCCGGTCACAGTGTCTCTGTTCCTTTCACGCCGGGCCGTACGGATGCTTCCCAGGAGCAAACCGATTCGGGATCCTTCGCGGTGCTCGAGCCGAAAGCCGACGGTTTCCGTAACTATCTCAAAGCCAAATACGCCATATCGGCGGAGGAATTGCTTGTCGACAAAGCGCAACTGCTGACGCTGACGGCGCCCGAGATGACGGTCCTCGTCGGAGGGTTGCGCGCTATGGATGCCAATTTCGGGCAGTCCCCAAACGGCGTCTTCACCCATCGGCCGGGAACGCTGACCAACGACTTTTTCATAAACCTGCTCGATATGAGTACAGAGTGGAAGCCGACCTCGGAAGCCGGAGATCTGTTCGAGGGGCGCGATCGCAAAACGGGCGAACTCCGGTGGACTGCCACCCGCGTCGATCTCGTTTTTGGATCGAACTCCCAGCTCCGGGCCGTGGCGGAAGTCTACGCAAGCAATGACTCCGGGGAGAGGTTCGTCCGCGACTTCGTGGCAGCCTGGGCCAAGGTGATGAATCTGGACCGCTTTGACATCGCCTGATCCGGGCCACAAAATCTCCAAATACAGGGGGGCGTTTCCAAACAACCTGAAACGCCCCCTGTAATAGGCAAATCCGCCCGCGTTTGGAATAGCCCCCATAAAACAATCGGCATTGGCATCCCGGATCGAGGATGGGCGAGCTGCGCGTTGATTCCACTTCGGCGAATCTCAAAGCTCCGGGAGGATGTTGAGCAGGCAATCTCCTATATTCTTCTCCACACGTAATTCCACTCATCCTATAGTCTGCGCTTTTCCAGCGCTGACGTACGCTGAAAGAATAAATAGGCATTTTTTACCGGCGTTTGTCTGCGTATGTCCCCGTAAAGCGGATTCGCACAGGCCCCGGCAGCGCCCTTCTGCGGAATCACCGGCAGTTCCCGATAAGCAGCTGGCCGAAACCGTGTCAAAGATGAAGGACCGAAGTCCGGCGCACTCGCATATCAGCATAGCCTGGTTTGCTCTTGAGCCGGAAACCCGGAGCCGGGCGGCAGCCGGAGCAAAAAAAATGTCTACTTGTCCCTGAAGGCGCGTATGTAGCAATATTGGTATACCTAAACGTCCAGCCAGTCAATGAACGGAGAGGCAGGCCGCGACGGAAATAGGCAGTCCCGGGTGTGGAACTGGAACCTATCAAGTCGACAAATGACAGAATCATCATTTCCAGGAGGCAGGGATATGGCATCCAAGAAAAAATATGCGAACTGCATTTTATCGAAAAAACTGATCAGGGAAATTTCGTATTATACCGGGAAATCCCTCGTGGCCCATGATGGAGAACTCAATACGGATTGCAGCATGGCGTATCACTGCATTTCCAAGCCTATTTCCTTTGACGAATCTCATTCGCACAATTTCGTGGAGATGCTTTGCTTTATCGGGGGAAATCCGAAGGATATCATGAATTTGGGAGCTGAAGTCGTTTTCTACCTGGGCGGTGAGAAGCACGTCATTACCAAATCGACCGTGGTTGCCATACCTAAAGGATTGGTCCATTGCCCCATAATTATCAGGAAAGTCAAAAAGCCGATTGTATTTTTGGAGGTCTCTCTAACCCGCATATGGAAACCGGCGGGAGCCCCTAAGAAAAGAAGTATACCCGGCAGGATTTTGGAAAGCGGGAAAAGCGGCAAGATCTCTGAAGGAAAACGGGCTTAGAGACCAGTTCTTGAAGTGCAAGCCGTCACTGTCTACCCAGGATCGCAACAATGCCAGGGATGCGGGTCTTCAGCACAAGCATCTCCCTGCCGGGACCCACGCCTTGATAAGTCATGTTTTATCTGCTGATTCGCCGGCTCCATGAAACGATTTGGATGCTCCCCGGGCACCCGCCGGAATTGCCGCTCCGAAGAAAACCAAAGGCCGAAATCCAAAACGACCGATAAGGGAAAAAGGCAGGCTTAACCAGTCTGCCTCTTGTGCTCTATCGACTGAACGGCGGTGATCTGTCCGGGATGGTTGCGCGGATCCCTATGATGAGAGCTGACACGGCAAAGGAAGATCCGCGGAGCCAAAGGTCAAGGACTTCGGAGGAGGCCATAGGTGAACACATCTTCATTTGTCGACTATTACGATCTTATGCAAATCAGCCCTAATGCGGACGAAGATACTATCCAGCAGATCTTCCGCCATCTCGCAAAAAAATGGCATCCCGACGTCAGTCAAGGCGATCCGGAGCGGTTCAAACTCCTCGTCGAAGCCCACAAGACGCTGACAAATCCCGAAAGACGCGCGGCCTATGACCTCCGGTATCAGAGGTTCTGGGAGGCCAAGTGGAACCTGGCGTCCGATGCCTCCAACAACCGGACGTTCGTGGACGACAGCGAGGTGCGCGAAGGGCTGCTATCCCTATATTATGTGCAGCGCAGAAGCAAGATGAACGATCCCGGCCTTGGAGAAATGGAAGTTGCCCGTCTTCTGAGAATACCGATCCAGCTTGTCGAGTTCCACATCTGGTATCTGAGGGAAAAGGCCTGGATCGAGCGGCTCGAAAACGGCCAGCTTGCCATCACGGCTTTGGGAGTCGACGAGGTCGAAAAAGGCCGTCTCAGGCTCAGCCCGGATCGTCTGCTGACCGCTCATGGTTCAGAGCTGGAAAAAGAAGGGTGGAAGGCAAATCCGGATCCGATCCATTCTTTTCCGGTCCACAACGAGAACTGGCGGTAAGCAGGGGGACACTGCATAATTCCCCGATTCCCTGTTTGAGCGGCCTGCGGCTTGTCTGTGGCTCAGGGATACCGGAACTTGGTCCATCAGCGTTTTGCGCCAGGGTCAGGGACCGGACCGAGCATCTCAGCCGCATTTGTTATTATGCCCCGGATCCAGAGATGCCCCGGGTCCTCGTCCTGATAGCGGTGCCACTGCAGGCAATGTGTGACTTTCGGTATCGCGAAAGGGGGGCGGATCAGCCGGATCGGCAGATGCCGGGCGCAAATCCGCGCCATCCGGCTCATGACGGTGGCAATTCTGCCGGTCCCCACAACCAGGCGGCAGGCGACTTCAAAATCCTGTGTGACCACCTCGATCTTTCTTATCTCCCCGTAGCGCGCGGCAAACCATTCCTCAAAAATCGCGGGAGCATGGCCGAAATGCACCGCGATATGTCCGATCTCGAGAAACCGGCTCCGGGAGATCGCGTTTCCAACCGAAGTGTTTTTGCGCCACACCACACAGGTGTGCGTATCCTCGAAAAGCGCTTCCTTGGGATGCGCCGCCAGCGCGTGGACGGCAGGGCGTATGAGGAAATCGACGTCTCCCTTTTCCAGCTTCTGGTCGATACTCTCATCCAAGCGAACCAGTTCGAGCCGGACTCCGGGCGCCCGCTTCGCAGTTTCCTGCATCACGCGGGGCATCAAGACAGCAGTCACATAGTCGGACACTGCCAGACAGAACTTGCGGCTCGAAACGGCGGGATTGAACTCCGCTTTGGAAGCGACCGTGTGCTGGATCTGGATCAGGCAGCTGCGTACGGGCTGCACCAGGCTTTCGGCCAATGGAGTCAGGACCATTCTGCGGCCCGCCGGGGCCAACAGTTCATTTCCGAAGTAATGCCGCAGGCGGCCAAGAATGATGCTGGTCGCCGGCTGGCTCAAGTGGAGCCGTTCGCCGGCCCGCGTAACACTCTTTTCCGTCAGCAATGCATCCAGCGCCACAAGCAGACCGGGGTCGAATTTGCGAAAGTCCATAGCATGCTCAGTCCGTCAAGCCCCCGGCGGATCGGGAGATTGAGAGTGTATTTGGATATTAAATTACAATATATATTAAACATTCATTTTACAAATAATATAGCTGCCTGCTATTTTTGCTATGGAGGGCAGAAATTTTGCCTCATCCGGGGCACATGCATCAGGGGTTCTGCGCTCCCGTAATGGCAAAGGATGCCGTCGGTCCAATTCATTGCCTTCATGCTTTCTCTCTGAACAAATCAGGAGGGTGTCCTATGGCGACCCAGAAATCGGTGATTCTCAAACCGGAGGAGCAATCCAAAGCCTGCGCCAAATACTACAGGGATCCCGTACCGCCCGATCCCTCGCATCTGGCGATGATGGATGCGCCATGCGATCCTTCAAAGGCTATTTATCCGGAACAGATGAATGACCTGCTCCATCCGGGAGACCTGCAGGTGGAAATCGGATGGTGCAACCTGCCCAACGGAGCAGGCTTTATCGCCAACCGGAACCTTTACCCGAACGTAACGGCGGAGATGATAGACTGGTGGTTTGCCTGGCACCCCCTTGAAGATCTGCGCTACCGCGTATGGTACCCGCCTCAGCATGCCGGAATCGCGTTAAGTCCCGAATCTCGCAGAAGGATCCTCGACCCGGCCGTACCTGTTCGGGAGAAAAATTGGGGCGTTACCCACCATGTCACCGAGGACTGCGATTGCGGGATGGAAAATATCGAAATCACATTCCTCTCGCCAAAGGATTTCGGCTTCGACATGACGCGATGGAAGGAACCGTATGTCTCGACTTTCGTGGGCGGTTTCGGCTGGTCCCGCAAGGTGAATGAAGCCGATCGTGCCATCAAGGCACCGTCTCTGATGTGTCATATATTCCGACAGGCTCCACACGGCCTCGAGCACCGCACACGTTTCTGGATGGGGTACCGGATGTCTCAGGGCAAGCCTGAACTGGCCCTGCCCCCAGGCGTCTCGGTCCCGGCGATTGCGGTTCAGGGACTCGCACGGCACAATGTGCGCGAGTTCCGTAATCTCGGCATCCTGCTTCCGGAGATTTATAAGGAATTCGGCGGCCGGATGATCGCCTAGCTATATCACTTCTACAATTCGATTCTGGAGACAGCATGAGCGCCAAAATTGAAATCAACAAGGACGAATGTACCGGCTGCCGAACCTGCGTCGAGGCCTGTTTTGTCGACGTGATTCGATGGGACGATGAAGAGGAAAAGCCGATCGTAGCGTATGAGCGGGATTGCGTCTGGTGTTTTACATGCGAGATCAATTGCCCGGTTCAATGCATCAACATCATACCTGAAATGTCCGCACAGACGGTCAACCCTTACTGAGAGCTGTTGTCCGCGGAATATAAGCGGAATAAAAGAGGAGTCAATCATGAGCGAGAAAGCAAAGAACGCAACAGCATATGATACGGACGTGCTCATTATCGGCGGCGGATTCGGCGGCCTCGCGGCGGCAATCAAAATCAAAGAGCTTTCGCCGGAAACAGGCGTACTGCTCGTAGATAAGCAGACCGTCGGCTGGGGAGGCAAAGCCAATAAGGGAGCCGGGGTTTTATGGGTCCTCATGCCCGGCGACGATATCGACGCCTTCGTCGATTTTCATGTGAAGAACATCGGAATTTACCTGAACGATCAGGATCTGTTGTACGCGATGGCCCGGGAATCCCTGGGGGCGGCGCAGAAATTGGCGGATTGGGGCGTCAAGGTAATGAAAACCCCGGAAGGAAACCTGGATGCCAGCCCTTTGCCTTTCGGATGGTCTTTGGCAGCAGCAGATCTGGACATGATGCAGCCGCTCAGGGCAAAGGCCTCGAAGCTTGGAGTGAGACTGCTGGACAAAACCCAGGTGGTCGACCTCCTGAAACAGGACGGTCGCGTCATCGGCGCAGCCGGCTTCAACCTTCTCGACGGCCGCCTCGCCCTCTTCAGCTCAAAAGCGACTCTATTGGCGAATGGCGATTGTGATTTTGGAGTCATGCGCATGTGGGCCAATGCCTGCGGAGACGGCATCGCCGCCGCTTACAACGCCGGAGCGGAGATGCGGAACGCGGAGTTCGGCAATTTCTACGATGTCGTCAACAAGGGTACGGGCATCCCCATCGTTTTCGGCTTCAACGCCCTCTATAATGCGCAAGGCGAGAATATAAGCTCCAAATATATACAAGGTCCGCAGCCGGATATCCCGGTTTCCATCATCCTGGGCATGGAAAAGGAGGTGATGGAGGGGCGGGGGCCCATATATTTCGATATGGCGGAGTTTGCCAAAAGCTCAGGCGGCGGGGGAATTTTTCAATGGGATAGGCCCCACGCCAAGGCGCTTTTCGGGCGTGAATTCGCAAAGATGCAGAAGTACGGCCCGCCGCCGGCTAAAAGGACTGAAGTTTCTCTCGGGTTCACCGGCGAACTCTCGGCCGTCAGGGTTGACTGTGACATGAAGACAACCCTTCCGGGCCTCTGGGCAATCGGTGATACCAGCTACGCGGGTTCTGCATGGGCCGGCGCGGCTGAGGCGCCGCCGGGAAGGTTGAGGGGTTCCGGTTTGATGAATGCCCTGATCGCAGCCTTGATGGCCTCTCCTTCCGTGGTCAAGCATTCGAAAGAGACCTCTCTTTGCGCGCCTAACGACCGTGAGAGTGAGCACTTGAAAGAGAAGATATTTGCACCTTTGAACCGGCGCCCGGGCTATTCGGCTTCAGAAGCCATACGGAGCATTCAGGAAGTGGTTGTGCCCGTGAAATACAGCATGCGCAGGAACAGGGAACGGCTGGAAGAAGCCCTGTCCAAAGTGGCGGCAGTCCAGGAAAAGCTGCCCGAACTTTATGCAGAAGATCCGCACGGCCTGGCCAAATGCCATGAAGCTGAGTGCATTGCAATATGCGCCGAAATGGGATTTCGGGCGGCTTTGGCCCGCACGGAAAGCAGGGGCTGGCACTACAGGGAGGACCATCCTCAGCGGGACGACGGGAACTGGCTCAAGTGGATCATCGTCAAAAAGAGCGGAAAGGAAATGGTTGTCACCACCGAGCCCGTTCCTATGGAGCGCTACAAAGTCAAGCCGGCCCAGACCACGACCTTAATGGACGCAGTCGTTGATCACGACGAACTTGTCGGCGTGACTCCGGAGATGATCGACTGGTGGTGGGTCAATATGGAAAAGGGATACCCCTTGTGGGAACCCAACGACCACAAATCCTTTGTATGGGAAGTGCCGCCGCCGGTTGGCGGGTACCTCGGCGCCATCCAGATAGCGGAGGAAAAGATGGGGCCGATGCCGGCAATGAAGATCCGTATCCGGTGGGACGATCCGGACAGTTGCCCTGTCCCCGGCATTTACGAGCATGCAATCGTGGCAGCGGGGATCAATCCCGAGGGGCAGGTGCAGGCCATGATTCTGCACGAATGGGAGAAGAGCCCGCGCGGAACCAGGATGCGCTCCACCATGCACTTTCCGGGCCCCGTTCCCTCCACCTTCGCCGAGATCTGGAAAGCGCACGACAGGGCGGAGGTATCCACGTTCCCCAATTTCCTGCCCGACCTTTATCGGTTGTGGCAGGCGGTTAAGGATCCGACAATCAACAGGCAATGCTCATTGAAAAGAAAGAAGCCTGCCGGACAGAGTTGAGACGGTAAAGGAAAGCTGCCGATAGGTGGAGTCTTGTCGCCAGTGATCTGTGGATGAAGCGTAATGACTATCGTCCGCAGAGCATGAGGCTTTACGCTCGCAGGCCACTCAAAGGGGCTGATCGCACCCGATAAAGGATAAAACCGGTTTCACGCTTTATAAACACCTTTAAAGCTATTTGAACCGCAGAATGTCGCATAAAGAATGATGAATATCGAAATTTGGGGTTGGACATTCAATAATCGATATTCAGCATTTCCCTGGGTTGCCGTCACAACACCAGGAATAACGCATGCTCCGGCAGTTGCCCAAATAATACTGTCTTGCCGGCCTCCCTGCCGCGCCTATCGGAACCGTGCCTGCGAACGGAACAGCATCGGAGCGGTGTAATTCAGGTGGTTGCGCCAGACACTGAAGACATGGCCGCCGGGATAATCCGCCCAGACCGCGTTGATGCCCTTGTCCTTGAACAGCTTCACCAATCGTTTTCCCGGCGGCAGCATCGCGGACTCCTGCCGGCCGGCGCCGAGAAACAGCAGACGCAGGTTCTTCTTCGTTTGTTCCGGATTTGCCAGCAACTCCTTCCACGGAGACTGAGTTTCTACCTCGCCCGGCATTTGCGGCCCGATACCGCCGAATCCGCCGCTGTAGGCCAGAACATAATGAAACAATTCCGGGTGGGCGAGCCCGATCTGGATGCTTTGAAACGCGCCCATCGACAGGCCGCCAATGGCCCTGTGGTCCGGGTCGCTGTAAACGCGGAAGCCGCTCTCAATCATGGGAAGGACCTGCTCGAGCAGTTCCTTTGTGAAAAAGGTTAAGTTGAGCATGCCTGCCGGGCCCGGTTGCTGGACAGCCCTGAACGGCCCGACCGATGCACTCTGTATCGCATGCCCATGCGGCATCACGACGATCATCGGCACGGCCTTGCCCTCAGCGATGAGGTTATCGAGAATGATATTGGCTCGCCCGTTCATCACCCAGCCGGATTGGGTTTCGCCATTTCCATGCAGGAGGTAATAGACAGGATACTTCTTGTTTGTCCTGTCGTAGTCCGGCGGCGTATACACCCAGAGATAGCGATGGACGTCCATCGCCTTAGACTCGTAAAGAATCATGCGGACCTGTCCATGCGGAACCGGACGCGCATCATAGAACGCCGGCACATCCCCGGGAACTTCCACAAAGCTCGAAACGGCCACGGGCCCTGCCGAGCGATGCATGAGGCTGATGTTGGCGGGATCGGGAAACTCGACGCCTTCTGTGCGAAAGTTGTATATCCAGATCTCCGGCGGCAGCGGCCCGATCGTGACGCTCCAGACGCCTTCGTTATCTTTCGTCATCGGCTGGGAAGGTTTTCCCTGCAAAACCTCGCCAACGAGTTCGACTGCCATTGCTTTGGGAGCGCGCAGCCGGAATGTCACGGTCCGGTCGGGATGCACTTCGGGAGACTGCAGCGTTGGAGGGAGCGGTGCTCTGGGTGCATCGGCGGCAGCGGATTGGGAAGGATTCCCGGTTTTCGGGCCTGGCGCCGTCTGAGCAACCAGTAGGGATACAGACAGAATCACCATCAGGGCCGGTGCAAAAGCGGCTCTCATTCCCATATTCGCGGTCCTCCTTCACGAGTCGGTAGAAGCAAATTCTTATTTTGTTTACCCCGGCGTCGTCAACGCGCAGCATCGTTTTCCAGTCACACAAGCAAAGCAGCAACCCATTGCCCGCACCCACAGGACATAGTACTTGTAAAGCCGGCTCAGCCGGCCTATGGGTCCATCCTCTTCCTGCGGATTTCCCATTGCGGATCCGAGCATAGCATGCAATTCGTGTCTTTGGGAAAAGCCATCAACCGCGAAGTCTCCGGCTTTTCCGGAAGGATGCCTATTTCCGAAATTTGCTCAGATCGAAAGCGTCCGCCATCGCCTGATTGCCCGCGTCATTCGGGTGGATATGGTCGCCGGGATCGATCGCGCCGCCGGCTTTGTGAACCGCGATGTGCGCCGAACCGACCTGTACCAACGGTTTCCCCTGCGAGTTGCTGAGATTCACGCGAACCCGCCGGCCGCCCAGGCTCGTGCGGACAATCATCCGCACGGTCTGATCCTGCAGGTTCGAAGGCATATTGAACAGGGTCGGAGAGTTGCCGCGGCTCTCGGATTGGCGCACGATATTGAATGGATTGACAAAATCAGCTCCCAAACGGAAATTGACCCGTTCCGTGATGGCAACAGCCTTTGAAATCGAGAAAGACTTCCGTATCTCCGGCTGCGCCACCGGTTGATCGAGGCACGAACGAATCGCCCGACGTGAACCCGGGCAGATTCTGCAAAAGATCCGTAATGGAGCGTTGATAAACGGAAACGATTAGGGGCAATCTCTCAACGGTCTCCGACGGAAGAGCGGTGGAATTGCTGGTTGCCGAAACATCGAGCAATGGCGCCTCCGCTGTAACAGTAGACACCTCCGTCATCATTCCAATCTGAAGGACCGCATCCACCCTGACCTGTACCTGGGCCCGAACCTCCACCGGTTCCCGGGAAAAAGTGAAGAAACCTTCTGCCTGAATCACGACCCTGTAGATAGCCACGGGAAGATTGGGCGCATTATACAATCCATCGCTGTTTGTGACCAGTTCGTAGGTGCTTTTGGTGGCAGTCTGAATTATTTATACCTTCGCGCCTGGAATGACTGCGCCCGAGGGGTCCTTGACCAGGCACTGGATAGTCCCGCGATCGATTTGAGCCATCAGCGGGGTTATCGAATAAAGGACTCCTGCAATGCAGAGAAACCACAAATAATATCGGATACCTCGACGCATACCTGCCTCCCTTATCCTGCAAAATGGCATGGTTTGTTCTTCACAGCTCAGTGTAAGAAGCATTGCACGATTTCACTGGATTCAAATCTGGTGTGCCATGCTATTTCTATAGCAATCTATTTATCAAGCTTAAATATATTATATATATCATATATATGTAATAACATATTGCAAAAAAGGTACTAGTCATTGCACTAGTTATTGTAAATGTCGCTGACAATCTGTCACCGCCCAATAGGAGTTTTGCGTATTTTGGACTCAAGTGTCACTATTTATAGGCAAGAGAGGAAGATGTATGAAGAAAAAGCATTGACATAAGTTGATACATCCTGATAGTGATTGGGCTGTAAATATGTAATATTCATTATGCCGTCCAAATGCGGGCTTTTCGGGAAGCATGTCCCCGACCTTCTCGAAATATTCCGGTTAAGATAAGGGGCCGGTCATGAAGAACCAGGTTCAGCTTATTGCATACGTCGATCGCTTATCGGGCGGGGGGTTCGCGGACCTGAACGGCCTGATAAACGGGCCGCTGGCCGGAGTCTTCGGCGGAGCGCACCTTTTGCCCTTTTTTTCGCCTATTGACGCCGCCGATGCAGGATTTGATCCAACGGATCACACTCAGGTAGACGAACGCCTGGGAACATGGGAAGATGTGCGGGCTTTGGGGAACACGGTCGATGTAATCGCCGATCTTATTGTGAACCACGTGTCCTCATCGTCTCCTCAATTTCTTGATTTTTCAAAGAAGGGTCCAGCCTCGCAATATGCGGGAATGTTTCTCACCTTCGACCGGATTTTCCCCGGGGGGGCGCGAGAAAAGGAGCTTCTGGCCATTTACCGGCCGCGCCCCACGCTTCCTTTCAGTCCCGTCACGCTTAAATCGGGCGAGAAGCGGATGCTCTGGACTACGTTCAATCCGGAACAGGTGGATATTGACGTGCGCCATCCTCAAGCGATGGCTTATTTGGATACGATCCTCCATAGATTTCAGGCTGCAGGCATAAAGATGATACGGCTCGATGCCGTCGGGTATGCAATCAAGAAGCCCGGAACCAGCTGTTTCATGATCCCGGATACCTTCGACTTTATTGCCGAGCTGACCGCGAAGGCCCGGGCGCTGGGCATCGAGGTCCTGGTTGAGATTCACAGCCATTATGTCAAACAGATCGAGGTCGCCCGAAAAGTCGATTGGGTATACGATTTTGCGCTGCCGCCGCTGGTGCTTCATGCGCTTTTTACCCGCAACGCCCGTCCGCTGGCCCGCTGGCTTTCCATCAGCCCGCGCAATGCCGTCACGGTCCTGGACACACACGACGGCATCGGGGTGATCGATGTGGGCGCCGATGCAGGCGGCAATCCGGGGCTCCTGTCGCCGGTCGAAATCGACAACCTCGTAGAGACCATTCACCGGCGAAGCCGGGGTCAAAGCCGGAAATCAACCGGAGCCGCTGCCAGCAACCTGGATCTATACCAGGTAAACTGCACTTTCCTGGACGCGCTTGGGGGCCGCGAAGCCGACTACCTGGTTGCCCGGGCCCTCCAGTTCTTCGCTCCCGGAATTCCGCAGGTCTACTATGTCGGCCTCCTGGGAGGGAGCAACGATATGGAGCTTCTTGCACGCACCGGAGTGGGGCGCGACATCAACCGGCACTACTACACGCCTGCGGAAATCGATGCCGCGCTCCGGCGTCCCTGGGTACAGAAGCAGATCGAGTTGATACGGCTCAGAAATACGCACCCCGCATTCGCGGGCGAATTCCATGTGGATGTTCCGACCGACAGTCAGATACGGCTGCAGTGGAGACTGAAAGAACACTGGATAAACCTTCACGCGGATTTATCCGTTCCATGCGCTTCCATCACGGGCACTGGAATCGAGCTATGGACCCTGTCGGATGCTGCGGATCACGGACTCCGTTCTGAAGAGGTACTCCCATGATCGCACCCACTGCCCCAAAACGCAATCTGACGGCAATCAAGTGGCTCACGTTTCTGATGTTCATGATGTTTGCCATGACCACGGACTCAGTGGGAACCATCATCCCTGAGGTCATCAAGGAATTTCATCTGAGCATGGTGGCGGCCGGAGCTTTTCACTATGCCCCCATGATAGCGATCGCGGTGGCGGCCATTCTCTTCGGGTATCTGGCGGATAAGCTCGGCCGCAAAAAGACCATCATCCTGGGACTCGTTCTTTTCGCGCTGAATTCCTACCTTTTTGCTGTGGGGAATTCATTCGCGTTTTTCCTCGCACTGCTTGTTATTTCCGGCGCCTCGATCGGAATCTTCAAAACAGGAGCCCTGGCGCTGGTAGGCGACATCTCGCTTTCCACTTCGGAACACACCACCACCATGAATACGGTCGAAGGATTCTTCGGAGTGGGGGCAATTATCGGTCCGGCAATCGTGGCGAGGCTCCTGACGTCGGGACTCTCCTGGAAGTGGCTGTACGTGATCGCGGGAACAATCTGTGTCCTGCTGATCATTACGGCCCTGTTGGTGAAATATCCGAAGACCGTAAAGACGCAGGATGAGCCGATCAACCTCAGGCGCACGATGCGAATGATGAAAAACCCTTACGCGTTGGGATTTTCGCTTGGGATTTTTCTATACGTTGCCGCAGAGTGCGCCGTTTACGTCTGGATGCCCACACTCCTGGCGGGATATTCGGGCTCCTTTGCCTTTATGGCGGCCTATGCCATCTCCATTTTTTTTATCCTGCGCGCGATCGGCCGTTTCCTGGGAGCATGGGTGCTGGCACGGTACCATTGGACATCCGTCATGGCTCTTTTCAGCCTGGCGATTCTTGTCTGCTTTGCACTCGCGATAGCGGGCGGCTTAAGCTTTGCGGTCTGGCTCATGCCTCTGTCCGGGCTTTTTATGTCCATGATCTATCCGACACTCAATTCGAAGGGCATCAGCTGCTTCCCGAAAACGGAGCACGGCGCCGTCGCCGGCGTGATCCTGTTCTTTACCTGCGCCGCGGCTGCTCTTGGGCCTTTGGCCATGGGAGCCGTCAGCGATGCGTTCGGCCATCCCAAATATGGCTTTGTTCTGGCAGCCGTATTCGCGGCGCTCCTGTTTGCGGGACTGCTTTTCAACTGGATACGCAACCCGGCCGGAGAACGTCTGGTCGGTCTGGATTCGAGTGAATATCGGGCAGGAGGGTCCCTGGAACCACAGGATATTGAATAGGGAATGTTGAATTTCGAAATCTTTCTGCGGTTCGACATTCGAAATTCGATATTCGGAATTTCGCGGTGCTTATGTTCCCGGTTGCTGTCAGAACATCGGAGAAAGGGCTTGCATCCGTATGGGTCAAACCGATGCGGCCTCACCGGCATAGCCGGCGGATGTCTCATTGGATTAGGAAAGGATCGAAGCCAATGCAATTGAAAATCGCGGTGCTTACCCTGAGCGGGATGCTGATAGGCGTCCCGGCGCAGTGCCAACTCCTCGAACAATACAATCCGCCCCAGTCCAATTGCTGCCTGGCAATGGCCGCCAGGAATCTTGCAGATCAGTTGCTGGACTGGAATCAAATCGGCCGGTATCACGGGGAAAACCAGGAATTGAAAAAGCAGGCTCCCGATCCGAGGCGGGTGCTGTTCATGGGAGACTCCATTACGGACTTCTGGAAACTCGCCGAGTCCTTTCCAGGCAAGCCCTATGTCAACCGCGGCATCAGCGGACAGACCACGCCTCAGATGCTGGTTCGCATGTATCCCGATGTGATCGATTTGAAGCCCGCGGCCATGGTGGTTCTGGCCGGGATCAACGACGTATCTCAAAACACGGGACCCGCAACAGCGGAAATGGTCGAGCAGAACATCATGGCCATGACCGAACTCGCCCAGCATCACGGCATCAAGGTGATCCTCTGCTCAATTCTTCCGGTTAGCGATTACGCGTTTCTCAATCAGCAGAGCGGCCGGGGAGTTTCGGCTCCGGCTGCCCCCGGCGGCCGCGGCAATCCTTTTCTTTGGAGAAGGGTGACCGATACCCATCCGCCGGGCGACATTTTGAAACTGAACGCCTGGATGAGAAATTATGCTTCGCGGGTGAACGCAGTCTACGCGGATTACTTCAGTGCTCTGGTGGACAACCGGGGGTGGCTGAAAGAAAGCTGCTCCGTTGACGGCATCCATCCCAATCCCGAAGGATACAAAATAATGGCGCCGATCGTTGAAGCCGCGATCCAAAAGGCGCTCCCCTAGCCCCCGAAGACGGCTGCGGCGCAACGCGTGCAACTGATAGGAATGGAGTTGGATATGAGAATACCCCGGATCGTAATACTGACAATCCTGATCGCCATGCTTCCGTACGGCGCTCTGCCTCAACCCCCTGCTTCCCCTTTCAAAGCCGGAGCGGCCAAGGTCGACGTCACCCCGCTTGAAAATGAGCTGCCTAAAAATATCGAGGGAATCCTCGACCGGCTTTACTCCAGGGCGATCGTTGTGGATAACGGCGTCACCAGCGCGGCGCTGATCACGGTCGATGCCGGCATCATTCCCGAGACCGTTTGGAAAAGCCTGACCCAGAGAATGGAGAAAGAGCTGGGCATACCGGCTCAAAATGTGCTATTGACCGCAACTCATACGCACGCCGCTCCCATGAGGCCGGTTGGCGATTTTGAGGGAAAGATCTTCCAGTCCGCAAAAATGGCGAAGGAAAAACTCCGGCCCGCGCGCCTGGGCTATGGGACGGGTGTTTCCTACATAAACGTCAACCGCAATATCATCGAATCCAAAACACGCCGCTGGTGGGAAGGGCCCAACTATGACGGTCCGTCGGACAAAACGGTGGCGGTGGTCAAGTTCGAGTCTGTCGACGGCGAGCCGATTGCGGTCTACTACAACTACGCAATGCATGCGGTGACCGTGGGCCAGCTGGACAGGATCAGCGGAGATGCGCCCGGCGCCGCGTCCCGATATATCGAGGATTCTTTCGACGACAAAATTATAGCCGTGTGGTCCACGGGAGCCTGCGGAGACCAGAATCCAATCTATTTCCAGCAGACCTATGACCTGCGCGAGATACGAATCAAGGATTATGCGAAGCGCGGGGAAGACATCAGCAACTCCATGCCTCCCGGCGGACAGGGATTGAACAAGCAGGACCCTACGGTCATGAAGCTGATGAACCAGCAAAAACAGATGATCCTTTCGATGGGCCAGTTCCTGGGTGAAGAGGTCCTGCACGTCATGCGAGGCATGGAACGCATGTCAACCGGAGGGAAAATATTCGGAAGTCGAAAAATGGTCAGCTTCCCCGGCCGGGACAGGGCGAACACAGGCCGCGCCGGATACGAGGGCTCTTACAAGGACGGGAATCCGGTCGAAATCCGGTTGGGACTTCTGCTGATCGATGACATCGCGGTCGGGTCCATCAATTCGGAGGTTTTCAACCTGATCGCGCAGCGCCTGAAAAGGGAATCTCCATTTGCCAGGACCATGATGGTAACCATAACCAACGGCATGTCCAATTCCGGCTATATACCCAATGATGCGGCATTCGGCTATCAGACGTTCGAAGTCCTATCGTCGCGATGCAAGCCCGGATATGCGGAAAACGCCATCGTCAACGGCATTCTGGACCTGATGGCCGAGTCCAAACGTACCCCATAATCGAAAATATTCCGGTAATCCCTGGCTTGGCCGGGCTTTCAGAGTTCGACGGCTCCGTTCCTGCGGGCGTTCCGATCTATGGGTTTGGCTGGGGATGAGGGACCGGCCTTCTCGGTGCCGACGGCACCCCTTCATTGGGCGGCACGAAACCGGGTGTGGGCAAAATTCAGTGTGCCCGCTGAAAGCGGCGGAGTAGCCGATGGGTGGCCCGCAACTTCCGATCCCATACGGTTCGCCAGTTCCATGGTGCTATGAATATCCCACCCGAGAACAAACCCGAACAAGATCCCGGCCGAGCATGCATCCCCGGCGCCCACCGGATGCGGTGTTTCCTCGGTAGTTGCAGGGGTGCTCCTATCAAATTCCCCATCACGGGTCAGCACGACGGTTCCCTCAACGCCTCGGGTCACCACGACCGCTCGAGCGGGAAAGCGTTTGAGGAGCACTTCCATCCTCCGCCGGATTCCGTCAAGGGTTTGACCGGCGGAGCAGGAAATCCCCAACAGATCAAAAATGGCAAACAGTTCGGACTGGTTCGCTTTGATGATAGTGGCAGTTTGGCAGCTATAGGCAACAATTTCGCGGGAATAGCCGGCCTCCCCCGTCAGCGTATTCTGCCTGAGATTCACATCGTAGAGGCGAATCGCCTGCGGAGCATTCTTCAGGAAATTCCGGACCGTGCCGCAGGACACAGGGGATCGCTGTGCCAGGCTGCCAAAGCATATGGCCGAACACCGGCCGGCCAGTTCCTTGAGTGCAGGTCTGTCGGCCATGTAGTCCCACGCCGCCCCGGCCTCTATCTGATACCCGGGTTCCCCATTCCGCATGAAGACCGATACCACGCCGGTTGGGTGGCTGGGGTCCTTTCCGATATAACGGGTCGACATCCGAAACCGATGCAGGGCGTCAAGAATTCTCAATCCTCTTTGATCAGAATGGATACAACTTACGATAATTCCATGACCGACATCGAGCCGGCTGGCTAACCGATGCGCATTGACGGCGAAGTTCAGAGGGGCTCCCCCCAGGGTCTCGGTTGCATCTTCAAAGACGTCGTAGAGAACTTCCCCAATCCCTACGAAAATCGATCGATTTATCATTGCCACCCTAAAAGCGCAAATACTCGGGAAACGATCCGCAGCCGGCCTGATGCCTGGAATCGTTTCCGGAACCGTCCTTCCCAGATTAGAAGCAACTCACGGGTGCAACATGAGCCGCCACATTGATGGTGATCCGAAAAATCGGTTGATCAGGCCTGCCTGCCTTCCAACGAATGCTTTCTTTAAAAGGCAAGCAACCACCAAAATAATGTCAGATCATTTTAGCTACATTTGATAGATTAATGTCAATAAAAAGAATCGCGCGTTTCTCGGGTATCGCATAGCAATCCAGCACATCATCCAACCTCCAAAGCAAAATAAAAAACATATGTCTTTTAAAAACATTAATTTACGACAGCACTACTTTAAACGACAATCATGTCCTACCCGATTGGATTTCATGGAGCACAGTTGTATTGACATTTCCGATGCCGAATTTGTAATATCAGCTTCCTAATAGGAGGAGCGATGAGCGACCAGCGAGTAGATTCAGGCATGGAGCATGACAGACCGGCGTCGAGACGAACCAAACATCGCCAGGTTTTTGAACATGTTCTGGCGGACATAGAATCGGGAAGACTCAAAGAGGGGGAGCGCCTTCCTTCCGAAACTGAATTGGTCAAGCAGTTCGCCTCCTCGCGTCCCACAGTTGCCCGGGCATTGCGCGATCTCCAGAATTTGGGGCTGGTTGAACGCAAAGTCGGTTCGGGCACCTATGTGCGCAAAGCGCAAAAACCCATTGAATCTTGGCGCTTCGGGCTATTGATACCCGGGCTTGGAAGCACCGAAATTTTTGAGCCTATCTGCGGCCAACTGGCTCGCATGGCCCAGAGACAGCACCACACCCTGCTTTGGGGCGATTTTGGTGACCGGCGCGGCGATGCGGATCCGGGATTAATCGCGCAGGTCTGCGACAGTTATATCCGGCAGATGGTCGCGGGAGTGTTTTTCGCCCCCCTGGAACTAACCGAGGACAAGGATCGGGTGAATCAATCCGTGATTGCGGCGCTGGAAGCTGCAGGGATCCCTATTGTCCTGCTGGACCGGGATGTTGTGGCCTTTCCTCAGCGGAGCCGTTTCGACCTCGTCGGTATCGACAATCGCCGCGCGGGTTTTCTTATTGCGGACCATCTGATAAAGATCGGATGTGGGCGAATAGACTTTCTGGCGCGGCCGGACTCTGCTCCTACTGTAACGCTGCGTGTTGCCGGATATCGGGAAGCTCTGCTGAACAGCAGAATCGCGCCCGATCCGCGATGGATTCACAGCGGCGAGCCCACGGACGAGAAGTTTGTTCAGGGAATTGTGGGCGATGGGGCAACGGCCGTCATTTGCGCCAACGACCTGACCGCAGCCAATTTGATGCGGACGCTTGACACGCTGGGATGCCCTGTTCCGCAGGAAATTCGAGTGGCCGGATTCGACGATGTTCGCTACGCCGAACTGCTGCGCCCGTCTCTGACCACCATTCACCAGCCATGCGTGGACATCGGGACCATCGCCATGCAGGTGATGCTCGAGCGCATAGAGAATCCGGCATCCCCTCCACGCGACATCCTCGCTCAGCCGACCCTGATTGTTCGGCAGTCCTGCGGAGCTGTAGGAAGCCCCAACCCCTCATCCTCAAACCGATAGGACGGGTTTGGCAAAACGGTTGCTATGGCAAGTGTCCACGGAATCGGTGAAAAGGAGAGACTCAGTATGCGGATCAAAGCCCCTGCTCGGTCGGATTGAAGATGGACGCCGATATGTTTTCGGCTACTCAAGGCGTCAATACCCAAAAGGGCCTCATCTTCCTGATCGGGCTGGCTTTGTTCTCTTAGGCCCGCTGCCTCGCAATGCAGTATCGTTTATGTCTTTGTCGTAGAAGAGGATCGGTCCATGTTCCCTTTTAAAGACAGGTGGAGACTGGTCGAGGAGGGCACGCGGCATCTGGCGAACGTGGTGATGCTGAAGGTTGGGACATGGCCTCAGTGTTACGTGTGGGCAACAGTCAGGGCAGATCCGGTGGATATCCCATTGGATTGGTTTCGGGCGCAGGCGCCGCGATCGTGGGACCTTAATCCCGGCCGGCGATGCCGTAATCCTTCAGGCGATATTGAAGTGTCCGCAGGCTGATTCCCAGCTCTTCAGCAGTTGCTTTCCGGTCCCCGCTATTTCGGGCGAGAGATTCGAGAATTGCGGTCCTTTCAACCTGTGCGAGCAGACCGGCTTTCCCGGTATTTGAGCTTGCGGTTTCGTGTCGCAGCGGCAAATCCTCGATGTCTATCACTCCGGGCTGCGACACAATCATGGCGCGCTCAATCGCGTTCGCAAGTTCCCGGGCGTTCCCTGGCCAATCGTGGCCGCGCAGCAATTCCAAGGCTTCCGGGCTTATCGCGGGTTTCGGTTTTGCCATACGTGCCGAGATTCTCAGAAGGAACGATTCCGCGAGTGGAAGAATATCTTCCCGCCGCTCGCGCAAAGGGGGGATGGGAATAGGAAAGACATTGAGCCTGTAAAACAGGTCCTCGCGGAATGACCTGTTTGCGATGGATTGATGAAGATCCTTGTTGGTTGCCGCAATCACGCGCACATCCACCGTAATCGTGCGATCCCCCCCGATGCGCTCGAACTGTTGATCCTGGAGCACGCGCAGGAGCTTGGCTTGTAAACCGACTCCCATTTCTGCAATTTCGTCCAGGAAAAGAGTCCCTCCGTCCGCCAGCTCGAAACGGCCGCGCCGGTTTTGAGTAGCTCCGGTAAAGGACCCTTTTTCATGGCCAAAAAGCTCGGATTCAAGCAGTGTTTCAGGAATGGCGGCACAGTTGACTGCAACGAAAGCATGCCCGCTGCGCGGGCTCCGATGATGTATGAACCGGGCCACTACTTCCTTGCCGCTTCCGGATTCGCCAGTCACCAGAACCGTCGTAGGCTGCGGCGCCACTTGAATCGCAAGCTGGAAGACGCGTTTCATGCTCGCGCTTTCCGCAACCACATCCTGCGGCAGCGCCGCGTCCGTCTCTTCCTGATGCAACTGGCTCCGGTCGCGCATCGTCCGGCCGCGCAGAATTCTGCCCACAACCAGCCGCAGTTCTTCGGGGCTCTTCAGGGGCTTTGTAAGATATTCCTCGGCGCCGAGCTTGATCGCCTCCACGGCCGTCTCGATAGAACCATAAGCCGTCAGCACAACAATCGGCGTCTCCGGCGATTTCTCCTGCATCCAGCGGATCAGTTCCATGCCGCTCATGCCGGGCATGCGTTCATCCGTTATGACCAGGCTGAAGCTGCGATGCGACAGCAACTGAGAGGCTTCCACGCCATTTGCAGCGGTCACAACATCATATTCCTTTGCAAGCGATCCGCCAATGAATTGGCGTTGACTGGGTTCATCGTCTACCACAAGAATGCTGTATTTCATTTCTCGGCCTATCCAGCGGCTTCGAATCCCGATAGCGGGATCGAGCGGCTATCAGCGAATCGGAATTATTACGGAACAACGCGCCCCGCCTTGAGGCAGGTTTCCCAGATTCATTGTGCCGCCAAGGCTTTCGACAATCTGTTTGGATACCGCGAGTCCCAATCCTGTTCCGCGCACCTTGGTTGTGACGAATGGCTGGAACAGGTCGCCCGGGAGTTTTTGCCCCAGACCGGCGCCTTCATCATCGATTTGAAGGATCAGCAGCCCGTCATTGTCCCCGCGCGCTGCAGTCAAGCGAACAACCCCCTTCGCCGGGCTGGCATCGATCGCGTTCATAAGCACGTTCAGGAGGATCTGGCGAAGGCCCGCGGGATCGGACCGCAGATACAATGGATCGGAGTCGAGGGACAGTTCCAGAGATGTGCCGGACGCCTCCAATCTGGATTGCAGCATGGTCTTGAGGTCCGACAATAATTCCACCAGGTTGAATTCACGGATCTGCGGCTCTTTGTTTCGTGCGAAATCCAACAGATCGGTGACCAGTTTTTCCAGGCGCTCCGCTTCGTTCACCACGGTTCGCAGTTGCCTTTGAGCTGAATGATCCACGGGCAGTTCCTCCTGGGCCAGTTGCGTCAATCCTTTCATCGCACCCAGAGGGTTTCGGATTTCATGTGCCAGTGATGCGGCCATAGTTCCAAGGGACTTCAGTTGCACTTCCGCAGCTTCGCGAGCTTTCAGTTCCAGAAAGCGGCTCAGCATGCGCGTGAGATATATTGAAAGCACCCCAAGGGCGACAATTGCCAGCCCCGACACGGCAAGCTGTATGTAGGCCATCCGTCTTATGAAATCAGCGTCTGCCGAATAAAGGCCCACGCCTATCCGCCAGCCGGTTGTTGCATGACCGCTTTCGCCGTGGATGCTGCGAGGAGGCGGCAGCGTCTCTTCAAAATAAAAAATGCCTACCGCAGTCGTCCCTGCAGATTCCGGAGGCGCCGCAAGTGTTCTGCCCACTCTTGCAAGCAAATTCCCGTCCTGATCCACAAGAGCCAGAAAAGCAGCAGAACCGGAATAGGTTTCATAGTTGGTTTCCAGAACAGACTGCCAATATGCAGGATTATTCCGTCTCCCCGGCCCACGCACCTGAGCTTCAATCGCGGAGGCAATCTCGTGTCCCCTCTGGGAGAGATAGGATGTTCGCAGGCGGTAAAGCGTCGCCAAGGTGAAAATCGCGCTTGCCAGAAGCCCAAGGCACAGCGCGCAAACCACAACAAGAATCAGCCGGCGCGGGGCTGATTGAATCGTTTTGTATCCGCGGATGGAAGTTGCGGCCGTCATGAGAACAAAACCCAGTGGCTATCATACATGAGGTGCTGAATAATTCGCCGGCTCACGATAGCAGATCCGCTCTCGAACTTCGGGAGAAGACTCGCAAATCGTTTTGCCGTCGACACCTGGCAACCTTTTCCCCATCATTAATAAGCATCCCCCCCATCAATAAGCAAGAAATATTCCGTATCGCCCCAAACCAAAGCTTCAGGTCCATTCTCTTTGGTTTATGGATTTTGGCCGTGGAATGCCCCTGACAGACTCATTCACGCCATGTGTTTCAGTGCAAATTTTGCATCCATGCTGCAGAAGCTGCAGCGGTACCTCCGCCGGATCATTCCTCCGTTTGGCCCAAGCGGTTGATTATGCTTCACATCCATATGCAGTCTGAAACGGGAACAACTCTTGCAGCACAGTCGTTTTGTGAAAGCAAGATATCAACCGGGACCTAACCCATGCAATGGAGCAAAACAATGAAGCTTGCCAAAACTTTTATCGTATTGTGTCTGATTGGAATTGCCGCAGCACCCTCAATGGCTCAATATGGCCAGAGGAGGCGCAGCGGAGGTCAAAATGGCCGTATCAATTGCCCGCTGACGCAAACAGCTTTTGCTGTTCAACCCCTGAATTCAGAGGAAGCGGCCCATCTTCTATACATGAGGGAAGAGGAAAAGCTTGCAATGGACATCTATGAGGCTCTCTATTCAAAATGGAACATGAGGATTTTCGGCAACATCGCCGCCAGCGAGCAACGCCATTTTGACGCCATCGGGACTCTTATCGGCCGCTACGGGCTTTCCGATCCGGCGCAAACGGCTGCGGGAGCCTTCACCAATCCCGATCTTCAGAAGCTCTATAACGATCTGCTGGCCGACGGCAACCTCACTCTCCTGGGTGCGCTGCAGGTAGGGGTAACCATTGAGGAAACGGACATCGACGATCTGAAAGCCGCGATAGCGGACACGGGTAACAGGGACGTCCTGACAGTTTATGGAAACCTGCTTAATGGTTCAGCGAATCATCTTGAGGCCTTCAATAGCCATCTTGAGGCCGCAAAATCCAGGTAATGCTTTGCTTCGGCAATGCGGATGGATTGATTTTCAGACGCCGGCGAGACGACCGTGGCAAATCGGGATCTCCGCCAGGAGTCCCGAAACTGCTGAGGGTCCGGGAGAAAGAAGAGTGAACGCGAACGGCCGGCGAGGCATCTAAACAATTTACCAGGTCTCAAGGGTCCAGCTGTCATGATTAATTTTTGAGGGAGGAAATTCCATGTTTAAAAAATCTTTAATGGCATTGCCGATAATTCTGCTTTTGCTGCCGACCGCTTTCCCGCAAGGGAAAGGCGGAGGAAAAGGCGGCGGTGGAGGACAAAGTCAGGGACAGGGACAGGGCCGGGTTCAGGGTCAGGGTCAGGGACAAGTAATGGGCCAGGGGCAAGGCCAGGGTGGCGGCCAGGCCACCAACGCTCAAATAGAGCACAAGCGCATTAAGGCCACCAAACAGCAGCGGGATCAGATTCGATCCTGCGACAAACTGGCAGATGAAGTCCGCAAACAGGCGCGGAAGATGAGCAAGGATTCCGGAAAGATGCTGAACCAGGGTCAGCTCACTCAACAACAAGCCCATATGCGGAATCAGATCCGGCAAATGGAACAGGAACATGAACGCCTGATGAATGGCATGGATGCGAATCAGCAACAGGCCTGGCAGGAACAGATCCGGAATATGAATCAGCTGCGTCAGCAGCTGAATTTGCAGCAGCAACAGATGGAGGATGAAGCAAAAGGCAATCCCGATGCAAAGCGCATTGCCGAACACGCGCGAGCGATGGAGAGAACGATGAATGAGTGGAGGAAGCATTACGGCGTTCTCTCTTCCCAGGCGGAGCTTTAATCGAAAGCCGACCGGCGGTGATTCCCTTTCACGAAACAACCCTGAATCCGGCCTTGCCTCAAAGGAAGGGTAATAATGTGTGGCGTTGAGCTGGTGCCGGCTCATCTTCCCATTCGGGAGATTTCCCTTTATAGCCAACTATAGTATTATCCTCAGGGTAGCGCCCAAGCTCCTTTACAGCTCCGGGCCGGATAGATATGCAAGCCTATTCTCGCAGGAAATTCCTGAAAATCTCAGGCGCCGCAGCAGGAGCCGCCGCCGGGGGCGCAACCTTTACCGCAACCAAAACCGTGCTGGCTGGCAAAGAGATCAGCGCCGGATCCGGCATCCGGGCGATTCCCACTTTCTGTGACATCTGTTTCTGGAAGTGCGGCGCCATCGCCTATGTCAAAGATGGAGAGCTATGGAAGGTGGAGGGCAACCCTCTGGATCCTCTCAGCCGGGGACGGCTATGCCCGAGAGGCACAGGGGGCATCGGCGCCCACTTCGATCCCGACCGTTTGCGGGCTCCTCTCATGCGCAGGCGCAAACGCGGCGACGAAGAGTGGACGGTGGTTACCTGGGACGAGGCCCTCAACTCCATTGCCGAGAAAATGCAGAAGATAAAGGCTGAGTACGGCCCGGAAGCCGTTGCCCTTTTCTCCCATGGCATCGGGGGAACATTTCTCCGGCACGCATTAAAGGCATACGGCGCGATAAACATCGCGGCACCTTCTTTCGCGCAGTGCAGAGGGCCGCGAGACGTTGGATTCAAGCTTACATTCGGCGAAGACGTGAGTTCGCCGGAAAGAACCGATATCCGCAATGCAGACTGCCTTGTGCTCATCGGGTCCCACCTGGGCGAGAACATGCATAACACGCAGGTGCAGGAGTTTGCAGAAGCGGTTGGCAGGGGCGCAAGCATCATCGTTGCAGATCCCCGATTCTCTGTAGCCGCGGGGAAAGCGAAGTTTTACCTTCCGATACGGCCGGGGACCGACCTTGCTCTCATGCTGGCGTGGATGCATGTGCTGGTAAACGAAAACCTTTACGACAAGGAATATGTCGCAAAGTATGGCTTCGGCTTCGAGCAGTTTGCCGCTTCCGTTGCAGCATGCACCCCCGAATGGGCATATCCGGAAACAGGCATCGGACCGGAATTGATCCGCTCCACCGCACGGGAGATGGCCCGGTATAAACCCGCCGCGCTGGTGCATCCGGGCAGGCATGTCACATGGTACGGAGACGATGCCCAACGCAGCCGCGCGATTGCGCTTTTGAATGCTTTGCTTGGCAGCTGGGGACGCAAAGGCGGATTTTATTATCCGGTCAGCATGGACGTTCCCGGCTACGCCTATCCGGAATATCCGAAACCACAAAAGGACAAGGTCGATAATCCCGGGCAAAAATATCCTTTCGCCGACGAAGCGATCACCACCGGAATCCGGGAAGCGACACGGACCGGAAAGCCTTATCCAGTCAAGGGCTGGTTCGTCTACGCGACGAACCTGATGGAGGCATTGCCGAATGCGCAGGAAACCGTTCAGGCGATGCAGAACCTGGACCTGATGGTGGTCGTGGACGTGATCCCCAGCGAAATTGCCGGCTGGGCAGACGTGGTCCTGCCGGAATCCGTTTATCTCGAACGGTACGACGATCTGAATGTCGAATGGTTTCGCGAGCCTTTTATCGCTCTGCGCCAGCCTGTTGTCCGGTCTCCACATGATCAGAAACCCAACTGGTGGATCGCGCGCACGCTGGCGAACAAACTGGGACTCGGGAATTATTTCCCCTGGAAAGACATCGAGGCATACCTGAATCACAGGCTTTCAAGCGCAGGACTGAGCCTCGATGAGTTGAAGAAGAATGGCATCATCCGCGGCGCGAAGCAGCCCATTTATTTTAACGAGGGCGTTCCGGACCTCTTTCCTACCCCATCAGGGAAAATCGAGTTCTATTCCCTTCAGCTCGAGACGGCGGGTATGGCTCCGGTGCCGCAATACAAACGTCCAGCGGACGGTCCGGCAGGATACCTGCGGCTGCTTTACGGCCGCTCCCCCGTTCACTCGTTCAGCCGGACTCAATCCAATCCGATTCTCTCGGATGCAATGAGCGAAAATGCGGTCTGGGTGCATCCGGAAACCGCCAGGAGACATGGGATTCTAAACGGAGTCCGCATTCGTCTGAAAAACCAGGACGGCGTTCACAGCAATCGCATTCTCGTAAGAGTTACGGAGCGGATCCGGCCCGATTGCGTTTACCTCGTTCATGGATTTGGGCACACGGCTAAGGGACTCAAGCATGCTATCGGCAAAGGGGCGAGCGACGCCCATTTGATCACCCGATACGCCACGGATCCTCTGATGGGAGGAACCGGAATGAACGTCAATTTTGTAACCTTTGTGGCGGAGGAGGGATAACCGTGGCCCGCTACGCCATGGTGATTGACACAAAAAGGTGCGTCGGCTGCATGGACTGCGTCGTGGCCTGCAAGACCGAGAACCAGGTTCCGCGGGGTTTCGATCGCGACTGGATTGCCTATGACGCAAAGGGGCTTTATCCCACGCTGCAGATGGAGATCCGCAGCGAGCGCTGCAATCATTGCGACAATCCGCCCTGCGTGTACTGCTGTCCGTGCGGAGCCAGTCACGTCCACGAACGTGGCGGCGTTGTGCTTGTCTATCAGGAGAAATGCGTGGGATGCAAAGCCTGCATGGCTGCGTGCCCCTATGATGCGCGGTTTGTGCATCCGGAAGGATACGTGGATAAATGCACCTTCTGCATTCACCGCGTCGAAAAAGGTATGAATCCGGCATGTGTCTCCGTTTGCCCGACCCATTGCATGTACTTCGGAGATCTGGAGGATGCAAACAGCGAGGTCCGTCGATTGCTCGACGAACGGCCCGGCCACCGGCTTCTGGATCCAGCGGGAACAAAACCACAGATATGGTACCTGGAATAAGGAACAGCAATTCCTGGAGTGACGCTCTGTGAATCCGGCCTACGAACTCATCACCACCCGGCACAATGACCTGGTGGATCCCCTGCTGAAAGTCTGGGGTGTGGAGATTGCGGTCTATCTCTTCCTCGGCGGCATGGTGGCCGGAATGATGGTCATCCTCGGCTATTTCCTTTTCAAGGGGCGCCACAGGGAACTCCGATGCTCCTGCGCGCTCTTGCCCGGACTGTGCATAGTTTTGCTGAGCGTCGGGATGCTGGCTTTATTTTTGGATCTGGAGCACCGGTGGTATTTCTGGAGGATGTATCTCACCTTCAAACCGGCCTCTCCAATGTCCTGGGGCGCATGGATTCTGCTGCTCGTATATCCAGCCCTCCTGGCCGCCGCATTTTTGCGCCTGCCGGAGTTGATAAAGGATTTATTGCCATCCCTGGGACGCGCCGTCGATAAATGCCTGCATAACGCCGCTCTTGTAAGGGCCGTCGGGATTTCGAATATGGTTCTGGGCGCCATGTTGGGGATCTATACGGGAATTCTATTGAGCGCTTTGGGCGCACGCCCGCTTTGGAACAACTCTCTTTTAGGGCCGCTTTTTCTTGTCTCCGGTCTTTCAACAGCGGCCGCTTTCGTGCATCTGATCGCTTGGGATCCTTATGAACGGGTTTTGCTCGCCAAGGCCGACAATGGATTCCTGTCCATCGAGCTTTTTGTGATCTTCCTTTTTATAACCGGCCTGCTCAGCTCGACGGAAGTTCACATCAAGGCAGCGAAGTTGATTCTCAGCGGCCCGTTTGCCCCCCTCTTTCTGGTTCTCGTGGTGGGATTGGGAATCGTGATCCCGCTGATCATTCAGTCTCTCGCGGTGAGCCACCGGATCAGGCATACCCCAATCGCGCCCGTCATGGTTATCGCCGGCGGCTTTATTCTTCGCCTCGTCATCGTTTATGCCGGTCAGGCAAGCCACTGGAACGCAATCTCGGCGCTGAAGTGAGGAGATGTCGATGAGCACAGAAGCCAATTCATCCGTGATCGGGAATTCCGGCACATTAAAAAAAATTAAGACTGCGCCCGGGCCCAGACCCTATTCCAACCCCTATGCAGCGGGTTTCGGGTTGGGCCTGGTTCTCCTTGCCGCCTTTGTAATCGCCGGGCGCGGTCTGGGCGCTTCGGGCGCTTTCAGTTCACTGGTTGCCGCGGCTGCACATGCCGTAGCCCCGCAACATACCGCTGCGAACGCGTTTTACGCGGAATATCTCGGCGACGGGACCCGGAGTCCCTTGATGGACTGGTTGGTCTTTGAGGTTCTGGGGATTTTTGCCGGCGGACTGATATCGGGAGCACTGGCGGGCAGAATTGTGAAATCGATAGAGCGCGGGCCGTCCATCACCAACAAGTGGCGTTTGATTTTCGCCTTCATCGGCGGATCGCTCATGGGGATCGGCGCCAAACTGGCGCGCGGCTGCACCAGCGGTCAGGCTCTGACGGGCGGGGCGTTGCTTGGAGCCGGCAGTTGGGCATTCATGATGTGCGTCTTCGCAGGCGCCTATGCCACGGCATGGTTCATACGGAGGCAATGGAAATGAGCGCACCCTTCTTCAAGTTCGGGCTGTTCGGCGACAACATCGGCCTGATTATGGCCTTCCTTATCGGGATCGGATTCGGCTTTTTCCTGGAGCGGGCGGGTTTCGGAAGCGCCCGCAAATTGACGGCGCAGTTCTATCTGACGGACATGGCGGTATTTAAGGTGATGTTCACGGCCATTGTTACGGCCATGCTTGGAGTTTTCTATCTTGGCTGGATCGGATTTCTGGATATTTCACTCATCTATTTGACCCCCACCTACATGCTTCCACAGATTGCGGGCGGTCTGCTTCTTGGAATCGGCTTCGTAATCGGCGGCTATTGTCCCGGGACTGCGTGCGTTGCCGTATCTACCGCCAAAATCGACGCGGTTGTCTATGTTGCCGGGGTCATTTTCGGAATTTTTGTTTTCGGCGAGGCTTTTCCCATCCTGAAGGGATTTTACAATGCGACGCCGATGGGTCCAATGACCCTTCCACAGCTCCTGAAGATGCCCTATGGGCTGGTTGTGCTATTCGTCGCGCTTATGGCCGTTGCAGGGTTTGCTGCAGCGACCCGGGTGGAGAAAACGATGGCGGCGCGGAAAGGAGTGCGGCTGCCATGAAGCTTGATCTGGCGCGAATGAGCAGGAACACAAAGCTTGGACTTCTGGTTTGTCTCCTCGGCTTGATTGCAGCTTTCGCCGGCAGTCCCTACAAAGGGACCCGCGTCACTATGGATGCGACGGATCTCGCCGGCATCGTGCAGCGTGAGGTCGACCATATAAATCCAATCGATCTTGCCGACCGGATCGTCCAAGGGAGAACGGATTACCGTCTGATCGATCTGCGCACACAGGCTGAATTCGATCAGTACCATATCCCCAGCGCAGAAAATGTTCCGCTCGCGGCGCTGCCGGACTACGGGCTGGCACGCAACGAAAAAATCATCCTCTATTCCGAAGGGGGAATCCACTCGGCTCAAGCCTGGTTTCTACTGAAGGCCATGGGATACAAATCGGTTTACATGCTCCGCGGCGGATTGGATGATTGGAAGGACCTTGTGCTTTTCCCATCCCTGCCGCCGGATCCAAACCCGGAACAGATGGCGTCGTTCGCCAGGATGAAGGAAGTCAGCAAATTTTTCGGAGGGACGCCGCGGACCGAATCCGGCGCGACGGTGCCTGATTCATCCATGCCGCTTCCCAGGCTGCAGATGCCGGGTTCGCCTTCCGGCCCCGTAGCCGCACCAAAGAAAAAGAAGGAAGGGTGCTAGCGCGCCGGCTCGCGAAGGAAGAGAGGCCGGTTCTCCTCCATCCGCTTGGAGTCGAAGATCCAGGAAAAGCGATAACTCGGTATAGCTCTCATGCCGCTTCGTCCACAATTCGCGCAGCGCAGGCAAGCCCTGCCCATGCGCATTGAAGCGAAACGGTTCCAAAGACGTCCATTGGCATGACCACAGGGGGAAGAAGACGGCAAAACCATGTAATTCCAGATGATGAAGAGAGCGGCATTGAATTCAGGCAAACTGGTGTTAGGATGACAGGACAGGCAGGGCCGCGCGCTGCTGCTCCGGCGCGGTTTTTTCGCGAATGCGACGCCGGCGCCAATATTCCGGCCCGGCCATGGTCGGCGCAGCAGTCGATGTCTAGTGGACATAGTATATAGAGAGGAGATAGTGAATGAGTTCCCAAAAAGACGAAAAGGAACACTCTTCGCGAAGAGATTTTTTTCAGGACGTGACGGCAGGCGCAGCCGGCGTGGCGTTTGCAGGCGCTTTGGCTCAGTTGGGTGTGCCGATCGTATCAGCCGCCCAGGGATCAAAACCCCCTGCAGCCAAGTCGGCCGATTCCCCATTCTTTAAAAATCCTCCGCCATGGCCGAAGGGGACCATCGGAACCAAATATGATCATCTGTTCTCTACAAAGCTAAGAGAGAACTCCATGGTGCCGGACATTGTTCCAGGACCGCAGGCGTATTTCCGCGGCGATACCGATCTTCCCGGAGCAAAGATCAACATGGGCTGGCAACTATTCATCAAGCCCTACAGGCTGGAATTGGAATCACATCACCACGACACCGATGAATATCTGTTCTTCCTGGGGGCGACGTTTCCGGACCTCGTGGGATCCTTTGATGCCGAAATTGAATACTTTATCGGCAAAGAATATGAAAAGAAGGTCATCACCCAGGCCACGGTTCTATATATCCCCGCGGGTCTGGAACATAATCCCTGCGACATCAAGAGAGTCGGCAAACCCTTGTTTTTCAGTGCGCTTGCATTGGCGCCCTACTTCAATGGAGTTTACCAGACCGGAGGCTATAGGGAATTCAGGGGCGCGCCCAAAATCAAGTAATTGCCGGGGTGTGTAATAACGCATCGCCTGGGCAGAGCCGGCGCTTCAGGTCATGAGTCATTCGGGGTCGCCAATGCGGCCCCGCCTTTTTGGGTGTGCCTGGCGCTTTGTCAGCGTCTTTCGGCGTTCCAGGATCCTGGAATTGCCGAACTCCGCCGGACCGCGGTTAGCGTTGCCCGCCCCATTTTGACTTGTCAACCGCATAGGCCGCCCCATCGACCTCGGGCGGCATGGCCTCCCAGAAGAATCGAACGGTGGCAATCTTGAGCTCACCCTTATCGTCCAGCTTCAGCTCATAGAGAGGCAGGTAATTCTTCTTCACCTTGACTCTGTCCGTGCCCGTTTCAAAAATCGTCGCCTCGAGAAAGGCAACGGCGACCATCCGTTTCTCGTCGACGAAAATGTCATGAACTTGGAACCTTTCATAGTCTGACGGATGGCTCGTCAGCATGGCAAAAAATGCTTCCCTGCCGGTAATGGCGTTCTTAGGGCCGCCGAAGACATACATATACGGGATAAAGGTGAAATCCGGGGCGAAGTATGTGTCCATCCGATGGACGGTTTTCGCATTCTGCGCGCTCGCATTATATTCGGCGAAGTACGCATTCATCCACTTCACGATCTCATCATGCGTCGGCTTCATAGTCTCGTCTCCCAATCTTTTCTGGTTCCGGTCCTTGGGAAATTGCATGTATTCCCGGTGGATTACTCCATAGATTCAAGTTCCTTGGCTTTCAATGTGTTGTCGGCGCCGGCTAAAGCGACCCGCCATGCAGACGATGGGGTCCTCGCGCTCATCCGGAAAATCTCCCCTTGGATCAATTCCTGGATTGTATCATCAGTGCTTGCTCAATCCAGTATGGTTGTATGGCCACAAGAAAAGGCTACCGGCCAATGACGGTTCAGAACCGCTTGCACTTGCACATGTTGATGCTATAGAAGATAAGAAGTGAATAAATAACTTCTTCAAAGAGGCCCCAAATGGAAAAGTCATCACGATCTCAAGCCAAAGGAATCAACGATTTTTTAAGGCCTGACCATCTGATTTCCGCGGAGGTCGGCCTGTTCTGTCAGACGTTGAGGAAGTTTGTGGATACGGAGGTCCTGCCTCACGCCGAGGAATTGGACGACTTCTGGGACTGGACGGAAAGGAAGGAAAAGACTTTCGTTCACGGTCTATGGAAGAAACTCCTGATCGATCTGGGTCTGCAAAAATCCTTTTTACCGGCGGATTTCGGCGGATCCGGCGGAGCATCGACCGTTGAAATGGCTGCGATGATCCAGGAAGTTGCCCGGGGCGATTATGGTCTCGCCAGTACGGGTTTTATAAGCCCATGGTCTATTGCAGCCTTAAGCATACCCAAGCAAAACGAGCACCTTCTGAAACAATTCGCCCCCATGCTGCTGGGAGACGAAGTTTTTATTATCGCGAGCGCCATTACCGAACCCCATGCCGGAGGGTCGGTTGAAGACGTGAAGCTGAAGGGAAGTCAAATCCGGACGCGGGCCCGGTTGGAGGGAAACGATTGGGTGATCCATGGGCATAAGCTGTGGCCGTCCGGTTTCAGAGAAGCAAAGTGGTTCCGGGTCCTCTGTGCGGTGGAGGGACAGAAATTCCCGAGAAATATTGCTCAGATTTTCGTTCCGGCCGATGCGCCGGGAGTGTCTACGGGCAAACCCTATCGGAAGATGGGGGCCGCGATTGATACCAATGGCGACATATGGTTTGAAAACGTCAGGGTCCCGAAAGAAAACCGCGCTCAGCAGGATCCTGAAGACGATGTGAAATCGGTCCTGGCGAACATCACCATAGGCCGCCTCACATCCGCCGCATTTCCGCTCGGCATTATGAAACGGTCCTTTGAAGTGCTCAGGGATTATGTTGACAACCGTGAGATCGCGGGAAAACCGATGAAAGAGCACGGCGCGATCGCGCATGAATTGGGACAGATCGCCCAAAAGATCCTCGCTGCAGAAGGATTTTTCTATGCGGCGGCAGATAGAATGGACCATCCCGATATCTACGGGTTCCCCTGGGAAGCGAAAAATGTGGCATTGGCCAGTGCGGTTCAGAATATCGTCGGGGAGCTTGGATGGGATACCGTGAGCCGTTCCCTCGAGCTCATGGGTTCTTACGGCTATTCAAGGGAAGGCAGAATAGAGAAGCTACTCAGGGACCTGAAGATCGGTCAAATTGTCGTGGGCGGACCCATTCTCCGTCTTCTTGAGCTCGCGCGGTATTATTTCGGGACGGAGACGATCTGACTGTCTGAAATCAACGAACCGGGAAATGGGCCTGCGGACGGCCGGATTCGGCCGCCACAGGCGGCCTCCCAGCGTACCGGCATAGCCGCTGCATTCTCATTCCGTCATGGGTAGAGATGCGGGCATTCGTGTGCACATTGACGCCAATTACGCTCACAGAATGCGCAGATGTCGAGGTTCATCATCCATTCTGTTCTGTAGTCGATGCCCAGGCTTTGTCAATTATTGCATTGCCGCCGGAAACATCCGCCATTATACTCATGCGATCAAAAACAATTTTGTTCCTTGAGCCAAAGCCCGCAATCCGGGAGGTGCGGGTCTGCACACGCTGAATGGAGGGGGTCGATGATAGCCTCCGCATCCTGCCCGGCGCCTTCCGTCTTGCGGCAAATCTGCCCTCAAGACCTGAATCGGGGGACAAAGCGAGACATTGCGGGCCTGTGCGCATCCGGGCCTAGCCGGTTCCCGCTATGCCCTTACAGGCGGGGATTTCAAATAGCTGGAAAGGATGGTCAAACAGATGAGCAAAAATGATAGATCCGACGAGTGCAATCGAAAAGAGGCCATGGAAAATTGGGAATCTCCGGAGAGCTCGGCCGGGAAAAAAGCGATGGAGGCCAGGAGAGCGACAGGAGAGAAATACATCCTGGATCCGTGGACCTATCACTTGCCATCTCACACGATTCCTTCTGAAGATATTCATGAGACCTTTTCGACGGATGTAGTGGTTTTGGGAGCGGGCACATCCGGGAAAGCCGCGGCGCTGGCAGCCGCGCAGGCGGGGGCACGGGTCATTCAGATCGACAGGCACACAACCTTCCGATGGGGCGGCGGGCATATAGCCGCCATAGACAGCAGGGTTCAGAAAAAGCTGGGCATCAAGATAGATAAGGACGACGTCTGCCTTCAGCTTATGAAGTATGCCGGCAACTATCCGGACCAGAGGAAGCTCAGGTTGTGGGCCGACCATAGCGGGGAAACTCTGGACTGGGTCATGGACATGACAGATCCGGAAGGGCTCCAGACACTGATGTATCAGTGGCCGCGCCCGGCCGGTTTCGATCCGAAGACGGAATACTACCCGGAATTCCCTGTCTGCCATTGGCAAAGCGATGGTTTTAACCAATCGCTCAATCACAGCCTGACCCTGAATATCCTGGAAAAGCATGCCCTGAAGAACGGAGTGGAAATCCGCTACCAGACCCGTGCCCTGCAGCTGATCCGACAGGAGAACGGGAGAGTTGCCGGCGTTATGGCCCGTGACAGGCAAGGCAACTTCGTTCAGTTCAATGCCCGCAAGGCCGTAATTCTATGTACCGGAGATTATGGGAACAATCCCTATATGATGCGGAAATACTGCCCCGACGCCGCAGATATCGCCCTGGAGAGCAACATATACATGATACAAAACGAAAACCTTCTGGCTGCTCCGGAACCCTTAAACACGGGCGATGGCCATCAGATGGCCATGCGGATCGGCGCGGTCATGGAACCGGGACCCCATGCGCCAATGGCCCATGCCAGCTGGGCCGGGCCCCTGGGCATCAATCCTTTTCTCAGGGTTAGCATCGAGGGAGTGCGTTACGAAAACGAAGACGTGCCGGCCCAGAGCGTCGCAAACTCGCTCAGCCGGCAGCCGGGCAAAAAGGCCTGGCAGGTATTCGACAGCAAGTGGGAAAAAGAGCTGCCCTTGATGGGCGTCGGTCTGGGCAGATATTATAAGGTGAACGATAAGCTGCGCGAGAATGTCGGCGGCGAAACCATTATGAAGGCGGACTCCATCGAGGAGCTGGCGCGGAAAATGAACGTTCCCGTCGGCGTCTTCACGGCTACGGTGGAGAGATACAACCGGATGGCTAGGGCGGGAATGGACGCGGATTTCGGCAAACGCGCCGATCGGCTGACATCTGTCGACAAACCGCCATTTTTTGCGGGAACCTCCAGGCGGGATTTCTTGATTGTTCTGGGCGGCCTTAATACGAACCTCCGATTGCAGCCTCTGGACGCTGAGGGAAAGGTCATTCCGGGATTGTACTGTGCCGGAAATACGGTCGGGACCCGGTTTGCCGTCGACTATCCCACGATGTGTCCTGGGCTCACCCACGGCATGGCCTACGTAACCGGGCGCCTGGCCGGGTCTTACGCGGCAGCCGAGAGCATTTGATTTGGGTGCGGCTCTTTCAGAACATCCGGCAAGCCATTCAAATGCATCAAGATATGTG
>CAYYTC010000039.1:0-45779 GCA_964474425.1 uncultured Acidobacteriota bacterium | reverse complement strand
CTCACGCCCGGGGCTATTTTCTGCCGGCCCTCCGGGCCTGGATGTCGCATTTCGCAATAGAAACTAATTACATTGGCAAATCCCCGGCTCTGCCGGGGGACTCAAAGAGTTTGACAGTTCCGTATTTTGAAACGCTGATAAAAGCGCTGACAAACGTCGATTTGTTCGGCGAGGGTTGGCGAGCAAAAGCCGATGAGGCGCCGCCGCAGAAAACTGTCCAGCGCGGAGCGCTGGCCCCTGCGGGGATCGGAAGCGCCTCATCGGCTTTTGCCCGCGTAAGTCAGCGTTCAAGACCGGCGTAACTCCTCCAGCCGCTTTGAGCGGTTCAAATCTTTCAAGCCTCCGGCTTTACCGTAGATGCCTGACTATTCCTGATCTGCTAAACGCCTGTCATATAATCGACTCGAGCCGGAGAGATTCGATTATTGGCTCCCTGAATGGTATTTCACTTCAGCGGCAGGCAATAGAGACAGCTTCGCCTTCTCAGTTACAGGGTGGCAATGCGATAATACATTCAATCCAGATGTTTTATTAGGTTTTATGCCCATGGGGCAACATGGCCCAAAACGCGTTGGGCGCACGCGTTTGACATATCGGCGAGGGTGAAGGCATTGTGTAGTCATCAAAGAAAGAGAATCAGGACAGCACAATTCCTGCATGAATAAAGCGGTCGTGCGGCTATTCCGCTGCAATCGCAATGAGATACGCGAGAATGCATCGGGGCATTCCCACCGAACGTGTTGGATTACTCGATCTCGGATTCCTTTGGATCGATATTCCCTACCGGGTTTCTACCGTAAAAGGCGTTTTCTTCGAGAAAGAGTAAGTCTTCCCGTCCAGTGCTAACTCGACCCTGTCGGCAGTGATCCTGGGCTTGATTTTCGCGGGCGCCCCAGGCTGCCCGTCGCCGACCTCGATGACGTGCACCAGCGTAAGGGTGCCTGGCTGGCTGCCGTACACAAAATCAGCTCTGGAAACCTCCGTCAATTTTTGGGGATCACTGCCCAGTTGGGTTTTCAGGGATTCCTCAACGACCGGTTTTCCCTCGGAAACCAGGCTTCGGCAACGAAGCCAACTTTTCTCGTTGGCGGTCTCCACAAAACCCCTGCCGGCATTCAGTTTATTGCTCGGGAGGTGGATCATCCACCGGACCTCAGGCAGATTCTGCCCGTGCGCCGGGACCAGGGTATCCACCACAATCAGGGTATTCGGGCGGACATAGAGCAGTTGGCGGACGCAGCTATTGACAACTCCGGGCCTGTAAGCCTGGGCAAACTGACCGGCAACGGCAGTCCATTCTCCGGCATGCGTGAAAAAGGGCATGTCTCCCATCTCCAGCCGCCGGTCGTCCCGCTTGTCCCCGCGGGCTCTATTAAATGCGTCCAGGTCCTTGTACCACTGCCCCTTCACGAGGCGCTGGCCTTCTCCACCCAGCAACAGCGAATTATGCGCACTGGTCGCTACGATGGGAGCTCGCAGGCTGTCTGTATATTTCGTATATCGACCCGCGTCCACAGCAAGCAAACCGTTTCGGTAGACGATGAAACTGCCTGCGTCCTGGTGGAAGTGCCCCTGGTAATAATCGGTAGACCGGAAGCCGATCACCGTCGCATCGTCTTCCCAGGAACTTCGCATCATGGCCTGGCCGCTATTTTTCTCTCCGGCCATCATGGCCAGGGGCGGTTTAACGGAATTCGAACTCAGCTGCCGGCTGTATAGGAAGTAGAGAATGGCGGTTTCTCCGAAATAACGGTTCATTCCCCGCTTGGCGGCCAGCCAATCCTTGAAAATTACACCGTTCGCATTTTTCAGCCCCCAGGCAGCCGCATCCGCTGGGCCGGCCCACTCGTGGGTTACGCCGCCATCGGGGCCGGATTGGATGTCTCCCCAGGGAATGAAGCGCATGTTTGGCAGCGTGCCATGGATCGAGCTTTCCAACTGGCGAGTCAGCCAGTCGTTCTGCTTTTCCTTGATCAAAGTCATGGCATCAATGCCGTAGGCGCTTTGGATAGCCATCAGCGTCCAGATGCAGGTCGAAGGACAATAGATGAACCAATAACCCATGGCGTCGCCGGGCATTCCATTCAAGTGCTCCATGGCTGGAAACATCCTCTGATTGAGCCGAAAACGGGCAACCTGCAGCAGTTTCTCGGCGCGCGGGTCGTCTCCGTAGCTTGCCATCGCCCACATTGCCAGGCCGCAGTTGTTCATCCAGGTATAGTTGTGAAATACGTGGTCGTCTCCCTCCTTCACTCCCCAGTTCTCGGCAAGCAGGAAAGCCCGGTTGCGGACATGCCGCTTGATATCATAGGTGAACTTGGGGTGATCAAAGAGCCAGTCGTAGGCTAAGGAGAGCTCCCGCAGGCCGAACCATACGTCAAAGGCGCTCCCTGGCGCCACATCGTAGGCTTTTAACCGGGCAATGGCTTTTTCGGCGGCGCCCTCGTCGCCGGTCAGCAGCCAGAGCATTGCCAGGGACGCAGCGTTGTTGCGGCCTTTAAGGATTTCCAGGCCCTTCTCATAATCCCCATCACGTTTCAGGGCCTTCAGTTGCGCGATGGAAATCGCGTTAGGGTCGGCATTTTTTCGCAGCAGAATCCTGGGATGATCTGTCCGCATCTTCTCTCCGGAAGGCAGGATCTCCACGATACCGGAGTGGACGGGAGTGCTGATGAACAGAGTGAGGATACACGCAGCCAGGAATGCCAATTTACGCATTTTAAAGCCTCCCTAGGCCAATTCCATCCATGGCTGCTCCGAATCCTGTGAATGCATGCCTGCGGATGCCACGATTACACGAATCCGGGCGAAGCAAACTGACGGATGAACCGGCAAGACATTCATGCGATCAGGCGTCCGGAGAAAAACGGGGGGAAACAGGGAGGAAAGGCGGCCGTTGCCGGCGCTCATCAAGCCATCCGTCCGAAAAGTTTCCGGCATAAAAGCCAGAGTCCTGCTGCTAAATTTCCTATGAGCCAAATGCCCAATATATTCAGGCCGAGAATTGCCATATCATGATAGTCCGGCCGCTGCTTGATGAACTCTCTCTTAAAATAGGAACTCTTATATTTGGCCCATCGCTCACTATATTTCAAAAATACTTCTTCATTTGAAATATTGTAAAGATCCCTGGTCAGCTCGATGTGCACCTGATGATATTTGGATGTCGCGATCGTGCCTATTGCATCGTAATAGGACCACCATCCCATATCATATTTGGGCAACTGCTTCCTGACACTATTCAATCCTTTGCGGTATACTTCAAGCGCCGTTTCGTCGCCTGTGGATTGCCAGTACTCATAAACACCCAAGAGGGCGTAGATCGCTCCATTCAATACCCGGCTTTGCCGTCCGGTGGAGCTGATGTATTCCTCGATCCACCAGTCTTCCTCGGAATCCTGATATGTAACGCCCCCGTTTTTTACATCCACTAGAAAGGCGTTGAGAGCATATTTTGCAGCGGTAAGATAACTGGCATCCCTTGTAATCTGATATGCGTGGCCTAACGCGTTCAAACCGGCGCCCTGCGCCATGCCGGACTTCCAGGGCGGGGTTAAATCATAGGCCTGCCAATAAAAGTCATATTCCCATAGGCCATAGGTTCGCCCCTGATAGTGCGAAATTTTAAGGTTGTTTTTCAGCCAGTCGGCATACTTCAGAAAGGTCCTGATGTTTTCTTTGCCCCTTTCGGAATCATTTCCCTTTCTATACAGCCAGTTGGCATGAGAGGCAATACGCACCGGATTATAAAAAGCCGCCTTCAGCTTGGGATAATATACTTTGGGGATCCCATTTTGGTCATAGATTTTCGCTACTTCCTTTCGGCCCGAAACAAGCTGCATCAAATTCTGGGCAGGTGTGTCAAGGGCGGCTGCGGTATAGTCGCATACCAAACAGCCGGCTACAGCAGCAACAAGGCACAACAATATCTGAATCCGAAAAAGCTGATTCCAATGCAAGTTCATATTCCGTTTGGTTCCAAACCTGGGAATCGATGTCGCTGGCCCGGATCGGGTGCCTCCCAGTTATCCGGGGTACCGGGAATGAGCCATGAATCAGGCTTTCCGGGAGGATGCCGGTCCCATATTCACATCTGCGGTAGCGTCATTCGGTATTGCCTGCTTTTGAGCGCAAAGTTTTTGAGCGGCGCTTTCAAGGCATATCGGCATGCTGAGCAGTATCCACAAAATCTCGGTGTATAGAATGCTGTGAGTAAGCATATAGCCGCAAAAATATATTATCAGGGCTGCGCCCAGAGGCGTGACATAAGATAGTATCTCGCCTTCAAAGGAGGTTCCCCGCACCATGCGTCGAACGCGGTTCATCTGGGCGATGGCCTCAAAAACGATGATTAAAAACAGGATAATCCCGATCAGACCTATTTCAGTATATGTTTGAACATAGGTATTGTGCGAATCTATGCCGGAATTCCTGGGATCATAAAGCGGCACGATCTTTTTGAAATTCTTTATCCCGATCCCCATCGGATGATCTTTAAATATGAGTATCGAGGCTTTCCAGAAATCCAGCCTATCGATCGTCGGCTTTTCGTAGGAAACATTGCTGGCTCTCACAGACTGAATGCTCTCCCCGATGGTACCCATTCGCGAAAGGAAATTATCATCCATCAGATTAACGAACATTATTATGCCGAGGATCAGATAGACAAATATCTGTTTGGCTTTTTTCGGCGGCGCTCTGAAAAGGACATAGGGCACCGCAGCGATGATTCCAATCAACACAGCACGGGATTGCGTGAGGATAATCGTGTCGCACATAAGAGCAATCCCCATCACATAAAAAATCTTTTTTAGCCAGGAGGCGTCCAGGAACCGGAAGGCCGTAAAGATGATGGTTATTGCAAGGAAGGCGGCAAAGCCGTTGGCTTCTCCGAAGTCGATTCCCCCGATGCTGTCAACCCTTCCGGCCGTGGTAACAAGATGTGCCTGGTAAGAGAGAAAAAGGCCGCTGAAAATAAACGACCCGATGATCAACCTGACATTGTGGATAGAATTGACAATACGAATAAAAAAGAAAACAAAGATAAGTATTTTTGTTATTTTCAGCAAATATTCCCAGCTGTCGGCCTCAAGGGAAATCCCGAAAACGGTGGTGCTCAGCCAGCAGGCGCCCAGAAACAGGTAGAGTTCAAATTCTCTCCGGGATATGGACCAATTGAGCTTCTTGTAGTTGACAAGAGCGGCGGCTATGACAAAAGAAATGGCGATTAAGGAAGGCCTTGGGAGCAAATGCCTGGTGCTGACGACCCACCAAGCGTAAGGATTATAAACGGAATAGATGGTTATATACCCAAGAAGGGCCAAAATTGGGCGCCAAAATCCTCCCAGGAAAAGAAGGGTTAACACTAGATATACCGCGGCAGCTGTCAAGGACATGAGATTTATTCTCGGGAAATATAGGAAGCGTCGCTATTCCGGACAGAAGAGAGGGGCAAAGGATGACCGGCATTCAGAACGGCTTCAAAGGTATTCTTAATTCTCACTGCCATATTTTGCCAGGTAAAGGCTTCTATATAGGCTCGGATTTGGGGCCTATCCCAATTATGTTTTAATGCCGCCCCAAGGCTGGTCCCGATGGACTCCGCGGTGGGTTCTGCCAGAATGCCGAGCTGCGGCGAAACCAGTATCTCGGGAGTCCCGTAAACGCGTGTGGCCACGACCGGCGTGGCGCAGGCCAGGGATTCCATCACGACATTCGGCCATCCCTCCCGGAAGCTCGCCAGGCAGAAGACATCGGCGGCATTGTACCAATCGGGCAGCTCGGTATTCGGCCGCAGCCCGGCAAAGATTACATTTCGGCTCACGCCTCTGGCAGCTGCCCGCTCAATGAGTGCCTGGCGATAGGGTCCCTCTCCCACAATATAAAGCTCGATTTCGCTATCCTGCAGAAGGAGATTGGGCAATGCATCAATAATCGTGTGAAAGCCCTTCAGGGGAATCAGCGAACCGACGGAAAGGATGATCCTTTTATGCTCGGGGAGGGACAGCTTTTTTCGGGCGGTTGCCCGACCGCCGGGACTAAAACGCCTGGTGTCTACGCCGCTGGGTATGACCACGATTTTGTCGGCGGGAATCCCCAGGTCCACCATTTCGTTTTTCAGCGCATTGCAGACCGTTATACAGAAACTGGACCGCGTTGCGGCATACTGGATCATGGGCTTGATAAAGCGGTATTTGGCGAACTCGTGAATGTCGGACCCGAGGCCTGAAAGCACCACCGGTTTCCCCATCATCCTGGCAAGCAGCACCGCCGCAAATCCGTCAGGATATAGATAATGGCCGTCAATGAGATCATAGGGGAAATCCCTGTAGATTTTCTTCACAAGCCTGAGGGAAGACAGGAACATCGATAATCCGTGAAACGGCATGCTGGCTTTGGGTATCAACGGGTATCGCGGATGATACACTTCGATGCCGTCTATCCGCTCCAATTGTTTTATTCTTGAATAGTTGTACCATCTGCCCAAAAACGGCAGCGGAGGACAATAGGGAACCGGAGCCACAACCTTGATTTCACACCCCGCCAGACGGTGAAAATTTCCCATGCGATGCAGGGTGAAAATTCCGTGGTTGGGGTAGATGGTGTTCGGAAACAGGTTCGTAAAAACAAGTATCTTCATGAACTGCCCTTGTCGATACAGCTGCCGCGAAACGGCAGACTGCGGAGCCGGCGCGTGGTCAGGTCACGGACAGATAGACCGATTCATAGGACTGGATCATGTGCCGCAGAGAGTACTGCTCCTCGGCCTTCCTCCTGGCATACTGCCCAACTAGCGTGCGCAAGCCCGAGGCATCCTCGAGAAAACGGTTCAAAGCAAGAACCATCGCGTCCTCATTCTCCGAGGGAACCAGCAGACCGGTGTGGGCATCCTCAATCAACTCGATATTGCCGCCAACGGCCGTCGCGACGATGGGAATCCCCGAAGCCATAGCCTCGAGCAGTGCATTGCATATCCCTTCACTCCTGGAAGGCAGGACAAATAGGTCCATGATCCGCAAAAATTCGGCCACATTTTCCCGTTGACCGACAAAATGAATGCGGTCCCGACAGGGCAGCGAATCCCGGAGGGCCGCAAGGCGCTGTCTTTCCGGTCCATCGCCCAGGAGGACAAGATGAATCGGAAGGTCGGGATTCAGCCTGGAGAAAACCTTAAGCAGCAAGGGGTGGTTCTTTACCGGGTCGAAACGTCCGACGCATCCGATGATCCGATCCGCAGCTGAAAACCCAAGCGACCGTTTCAGCGCAACCTGATCTCCGGGACGGAATTTGTCCGTATCCACGCCGTTGGGAATAAGGTCTATTTTCGCTTCGCTGATGCCGACGTCCTGAATCAGCCAGTTCCGGATGTCAGCGGATACAGCAACGAAATGCTTCACCCAGGGAGAGAGAAGGCGGCGGATTCGCTTCCGCCTGGGATTTTGACCCCGCGGATCATCCAGATTCCAGCCATGCTCTCCATGAATGATGCGCGGGATGCCCGCAGCCCTTGCTGCAACAATCCCATCCATGCCGCCCCAGTTCCGGGTATGGACGATATCCGGTTTCCGGGCCCGGATCAGCTTTATCAGATTCCAAATCATTCGCCAGTCATTGCCCTCCCGCTTGTGCATTTCAAAAATGGGAGTTTGCCGCTCCAGCCGCCTGGCAGCAATCCCCAGAGTGCTCAGGCAACAGATCTCGTGCTGAAAGCGAGCCGTATCCAACCGGTTCACCAGATTCACGACCCCGTTTTCCAGCCCACCCATATTGAATGAATGAAATACATGAAGGACTTTGATCGGCGGCTTCATAGTGTTATTTCAAAGGTAACTGCCGGACCAGGAGCAAACCGGCTCGTTCCGTCGCCCGTCCTTTCTCCATTGTCTCCCGCGGACTTTATAATACAATGCGGTTTTGAAACAGTTTCTTAGCATCGCGGAAGTTTTGAGAAATTTGGATCTGTTAAGCCATGATTACTGTGTCATCCGATGACGTGCGTATGGATTGGTGGGACGGCTATATAGCGGCCCACCCGCACGCAAGCGTCTATCATTGCTATGCCTTCAAAATCGCTATTGAAAAAACCTACGGTCATAAGGGGCACTATTTTGCGGCAAGGGAGGGGCGCCGCATCGCCGGGGTTCTGCCGATCTTTTATGTCAAAAGCATTTTTCTGGGAAACTCGCTTGTATCGCTCCCGTTCTGCGACTACGGCGGGATCCTTGCCGATGATGACAGCATCGCCAGGGAGCTTTTTCTGCGGGCCGTGGAATTGTCGCAAAAGCTCAAGTGCCGGTACATTGAGCTGCGTCAGACCTATGACTTGCCGGTTATTGGCGGGAATACCCCATTCCCTGTGCAGGTTAGCAGGGAGAAGGTGCGAATGAAAATGGGATTGCCCGAATCCGCCGAAACCCTTCTTGCCAGCTTTCCGGCGAAGCTTCGAAGCCAGATACGAAAACCGCAGAAAGAAGGATGCACCATACGTACCGGCGGAGCGGAGCTCCTCGAGGACTTTTATGCCGTATTCGCCTATAACATGCGCGACCTCGGCTCTCCGGTTCATTCGAAAAGCCTAATGCTTAATATGCTAAATTCCTATGGGGATCGATGCCGTCTGTTCGTTGTCTACCATTCCGGGGGGCCGGTCGCCTGTTCTCTGGTCGCAGGTTTCAGAGACACGCTTGCCAATCCCTGGGCTTCGTTCAAGCGCACCAGTCAGAAAATTGCCCCCAATATGCTGCTTTACTGGGAAATGCTGCGTTACGCAATTGCATCGGGGTATCGTTTCTTCGATTTCGGCAGAAGCACGATGGATGAAAGCACTTATAAGTTCAAGGCACAATGGGGCGCCGAACCCGAGCAGCTTTTCTGGCATCGAATCGGCATCGGTCCGAAAGTCAGACTCGGGGAAAATGCTGCGCAACACAGGGAATCATTTGTTCGTGTATGGCGCGCCCTTCCTTTACCGCTGACGAAAGCACTCGGACCGATTATTCGAAAACAGCTCCACCTTTAGGATATCCGACAGGCTGCCGCTTATTGAGAACAGACGCAGCGTTCTATGCGGTTTATGGCCGGTACCGGAGCAACGGAGCATTCGTGCTATTCACGGCAGGGTCGGTGCGGCAGAAAATCCGCCGCAAATACATCAGCGGATGCGAGCGAATAAAGGGCCAGACATTGAATCTTGGATAAAAGACCGCGACGTCATTATAATATTCCGGCATCCAGCAGGAGGGATTCATGCCAGACTCTGCCGCATATTTCGTGCATCCCAGCAGCTTTGTCGATGCGGGCGCACAGATCGGGAACAACTGCAAGATATGGCATTTCTGCCATATCAGTGCCGGAGCCGTAATCGGGGCCAACTGCAATTTCGGCCAGAATGTCTTTGTTGCGGATGGCGTCCGGATAGGAAACAACTGCAAATTCCAGAACAATATTTCCATTTATAGCGGAACAATATTGGAGGACGATGTCTTTCTGGGCCCCAGCTGCGTCTTGACCAATGTAACCAACCCTCGGAGCCAGGTGGTTCGCCACAGTCTGTACGAAAAAACCCTCATCCGCCGCGGCGCCTCCATAGGCGCCAACGCCACGATCGTTTGTGGAATCGAGATCGGCCGCTATGCTTTTGTTGCAGCGGGAGCGGTTGTGGCCGGCAACGTGCCCGATTACGCTCTGATGGTAGGCGTGCCGGCACGCCGGAAAGGATGGATGAGCCGGCACGGCCACAGGCTTCGGCCATCCGGACCAGGCGGCATTATGATATGTCCCGAAAGCGGCTACCGATACCAGGAAACACAGCCTGGGGTAGTCCGATGCCTCGACCTTGACGAGGAATCGCCTCTTCCTGCGGAATTGGCCCTCGGATCCAAGACGTATGATCAGTTCAAAGACTAATCCGTCGGGAGATCCTCCGGCGCTGCCGGAGGATACTTGCTCCTGAAGTCTTTGAGTGCAGATTCCACTCATTTCGAGGATGAGAGTCTCTTCAGGCAGGGATGGATAGTATCATCCAGCGGAGACGGCTTTGAAGTTCGAATGCGATAGACGAGTTCAATCGAGGGCCGCGTCTCCTCGATTCCGAATCCTTTGCCTGCCAGCACCCGCTCGTAAATCTTCGTATGTAAATCGCCGAACCCTTCCGTAAATTCCACTTCCTGGCCGTCAACGGTTATGGATCTGTACGTGCTCTTGCGTCCGGGGGACACCGGATAGGGCAGGTCCGCGTGGTCAATGGAGAGGTACCACTTGACTCGAGCGGACTCAAGTTCAAGGAACCCGCTTGTCCGGATCCCGTCGGAATAATATACGCGGCTGTCGGCGACAGGGCCGAACAGCCAAATCAGCATGTCAAAAAAATGCACGCCGATATTCATGGCTACGCCGCCGGATTTCTCCTCCGAGCCCTTCCATGATGTGCTGTACCATTTGCCGCGGGCTGTTATGTATGTCAGGCAGACCTCATGCTTTGCCTTTTTGGGGGCTGAGAGGAGTTCATCCCGAAGCTTCAACAGCATAGGGTGGGTGCGCAACTGCAAAACCGTGTTTATTTTTCCGCCGGTCTCGCGTTCAATCTCCGCCAAAGCATCGAGATTCCACGGATTGATCACCAGAGGTTTTTCGCAAATGGCGCTGGCTCCGACCCGGAGCGCGAGGCGGCAATGGGCATCGTGAAGATAGTTCGGCGAACATATCGATACATAATCGACGCGGTTCTCCTCGGGACCGCGTCGCAGTTTCTCAAGATGCCGGTCGAAACGCTCAATCTCAGTGAAAAATCGCGTGTTGAAGTCGTAATGGTCCAATATTCCGACCGAATCGTGGTTGTCCACTGCTGCAACCAGCTGGCCTCCCGTGTCCTTTATGGCTTTCAGGTGCCGGGGCGCAATATATCCACCGACCCCGATAATCGCGAAATTCTTCCGCATCATAGACCTCGTCGTATTTGGCTGCCCGGTTACATTAACTCCGGCTATCCTGAAAGCCGCCTCTCAATGCCTTCTCGTCCCAATTTGGCCGGCGTCCCGCAGCGAGTCAGCATGTGAACAAATTGATGAGGTTTTATACAAAGAGCAAAATAGCTTGCCGCGTTGCCCGAAATAGGGATGGGAGAACAGTTTTGGCACTGAGAACTATATTCCGTCTCAAACTCATTAGACAGCTTCGCCTCTTGAGTTACAGGCAAGAAAACAGCAAGCCTTAATAAGACAATAGCTTACTCAATTTTGTCACTTGGGTAAGCAGAGCAGAGGCAGACGCGCTGTATGTAACACGCCTGACTTATCGGCGAGGGATGGATAATTTTGTAGCATTCGATGGAACAGAGTCAAGTGAAGTCAGGAATTCCAAGACCAGGACGCTATTTTGTTGACGGATCTACTCCTTGCGCGGTAGCATAAACTACTCTCACCGATAAACTTTCTCTATTTTCCGCCGATAGATATTTCGATATGAGGTAACCGCCATGAAACATCCCCGACTAGTGATGCTCATAATACTTTCCTTCTGCAGCGCCACTATGGCATTCCAGCAGCCGTCTCCTGCTCCGGCGCCGGAGGACTTTATTATTGGATTGGAGGACGTACTGGCGATAAATGTCTGGAGAGAACCGGAACTATCCGTCAAAGAGATCATGGTCAGGCCCGACGGGAAGATCAGCCTCCCCCTGGTAGGCGATATTCAGGCCAGCGGTCTGACGCCCAAAAAGCTGCAGGACCGTATCACCGAGAAAGTCAAGGAATTCGTTGCTACTCCCAATGTGACGGTTGTGGTGCTTAAAATCGTCAGTCAAACGGTCTCGATCGTCGGACAGGTGGCGAGGCCGGGAGTATATACCCTGGGATCCCCAATGACGGTGCTGGAGCTGCTTGCCAGGGCCGGTGGATTCCGTGAGGAGGCCAATACCAAGAAGATTGTGATCGTTCGTGAGGAAAACGGACAAACCAGCCGCTTTTCATTTAATTATAAGGAAGTGTCGAAGGGCCTGAATTTTCAGCAGAACATCACGCTTAAGAATGGAGACGTGGTAATTGTTCCTTAAGAGCGCAGCCGCAAAGCGGATGAAATTTGCGACGGAAAAAATACCCATAGCACTGATTTGTGTCCTTTGGATGGCCGCTCTGGCGATGGCGCAGGAGCCGGTGGAAACGCCGCTGGAGGAACCCAAGCAAGAGGATGAGGCTTTGCCATCCGGCGAAGGCTTGCCAGCAGACCAGGAGCCCATTCCCATAACCACCAGGGTGGAAGAGGATACGGGATCTCTGGGCGTGCAGTCTTTTGTTGATGATGTCTTTCAGAGTACGCGGAACAACTGGGGTTTTTCGCTGGGCGCCTATCAAGCCTATACAACCGAATTGGCTATGGGCGGAGAGCCGGACCAGGGGTCGGGAATCACGGCATTCATGCCCCGCGTTTTTTTTAATACAGGCAAGAGAAAGTCAAGATTTCACATTGATTTAGGGGCCGGTTACAGGCTCTACAATCATGACCGCGATCTCGACGGCTGGAATTACCGGGGAGACGCTCAATACACTTACCAGTTTTCCAGGCGCACCGGCTTTCAGCTCGCCGATCAGTTCCAGTCGGCTTATAATGACGCATGGGATTTTCTCTCTCCCTTTTCTTCTTCCCGGTACAATCGATATTATTCCAGCGAGGTATTGTTCAACAGGCAGCGCATCAACAGAAATCTGCTCATGGCCGAGCTGAATCATCAAGCGACCCGCAAAGCCCGATTCGGGGTGTTCGGCGGATACAGGATGTATGACTACACCCAAGACGAGATGGTTGATTCCAATGCCATCGATCTGGGGGGGAGTTTCTACTACCAGCTGGCCAAATGGCTTTATGTTTCCAGCAGCTTTTCGACCTACCTCAATTTTTCCGGAGATGGCTACCCGGAAGAGAAGATCTACAGGGTTCAAGCCGGAGGACTCGACTTCCACCTCGGAAAATCCTGGAGGATCTGGGGCAGCGGAGGAGTCGATGTTACCGATTTCGAGAATTACAGCCAGGTCCGGGAAAACATAGATGCCGGAGTCGGCTATACCTCCCGAAAAGCATTTTTCAATGCGACCTACCGCAGGGGCTTTACGTCTGCGATCGGGCTTTCGAAACTCCTGCAATCCAACATTGTCAGCCTCACCCTGGGATACAGGTTTAATCGCCGAGTGAATGCAAAGCTGGAATCCTATTATCATAGAAGCCTTGAAGAACCCAACAATGGACGCCTGGAGACGCTCACCGGCGGCGGAGGCCTGGAGTTCTCCTTGCGCCGGGATCTGATTATGACGATGAATGCCTATTATCAGAATCAGAAGACACAAAGCTTTTCCGTTGAGGGGCTTGGGCTGAATCGTTTGACGGGGTACCTCGGATTACAGTACGTCTGGCCGGCACGAAGACGTTCGGGAAGCTAGCGTACCAGGGCATTTCAGGAGATCCTTCATGAAGGACTTTACAAAATTGCATCCGTTGGACTATCTAAAAATCCTGCGGCGCAGGTGGTGGTACAGCTTATTGACGTTTGTCCTTGTTGGCATCGGAGTCACCATTTACGCATGGCGAATGCCGGATGTATACAGGTCGGAATCCAGGATCATGGTCGAATCGGCTGTCATCGCCCAGGACTATGTGCGCCCGTCCATCCGCTCCACTCCCGAAGAGCAGATTGCCGCAATCCGGGGACAGGTGCAGAGCCGGACTTTTCTGGAGCAAATGATCCAGGAGTTCCCGGCGTTAGGCTATGGGACCAATCCCAGGTTCTCCATGGATGACACGGTAAGAGCGCTCAACAGGAACATAGAGATTTTAAATACCTCCAAAAACACCTTTTCCATATCCTTCAGCGCCACGCAGCCGGAGATTGCACAGCAATTCACGCGGCGCATGGTGGATTCGCTGATTCAGAAGAGCAGTTCCGCCCGAAAAACGAGAGCAGTGGAAACAGACCAGTTCCTTGATGAACAGCTGCGCCGGGCGGAGCAGGATCTGGCAGCCCACGAGGAAAAAATCAAGCAGTTCAAGACAACACACCTGGGTGGACTTCCCGAGCAAAGCGTGGCGAACATGAACGCTCTCAACAGCTTGAACACGCAGCTGGTCTCCATAGAGAATTCATTGCAGCAGGCTAGAGAGCGGCAAAAGCTCCTCGAAATCAGGATTCAACAGCAGAAACGCCTCAGCCTGATGACCCAAAGCATTCTGATACCTGAAACGCCCTCGACGGATTTGGTTTCCAGTGTTCCCCCGGTCAATCCAAAGCTGGAAGCCAAGCAGGCTGAGCTTGCGGCATTAATTGCGAGATACACACTGAACCATCCGGATGTGATCCGCTTGTCCAGGGAAGTGGAAGAACTCAAAAAACAACATGCCGCGGCTGTTGCTGAGATGACGGAACTGAGCCCGCCTGCAGAAGCCGAAAAAAATACCGGAACCGCACAAGCGGAGATACCGGTTCCCGACAGCGCCGGGGCGCCGGACTTCGAAGATATGACGGCGAAGTTCGAGGAGGATTCCATAAAGAGCGAAATTACAAATAAAGAAAGGGAAAAGAACCGAATCCTGAATCAAATCAAAGCGTATCAATCCAGGCTGAACCTGGCGCCCGCGATCGAGCAGGAGTTGATGGCCTTGACAAGGGAGCGTGAGAACCTGCAAAAGCAGTACTCCAACCTTCAGGACAAGAAGTTTCAGGCCCAGATGACGGCCAACATGGAAACGAATAAGAGCGGAGACACCTATACCGTTATCGATGAGGCGAATTTGCCGGAAAGGCCATCATTCCCGAACCGCATGCAGATTATAGCCATAGGCTTGGGTGCGGGATTCATCCTGGGCCTCGGCGCAGCCCTTGGGAGGGAAATGCTCGACACGACCCTGGTCAGCGAAGAAGAAGCCGCATCCGTATTAAACCTTCCGGTTCTGGCTTCGATAACGGAAATGCCCCAGAAGAAACCCAGGAAGGCGGCAGAAACCGGCCGCATGGCCAAAAGTGCATGAAAACAGGGCAAGAGGCAGCGCTAATCTGCCGATATGATCGCTAGTTTGAAAAACGCTTTGCACAAATATATAGTTAGGAAGGCGGCAATAAGCTGAGCACTCCCAATGAGCGAAATATTTGATTTCTTGAAGAAGGCCGAGGCTGAACGCAGAAAAGCATCTCCCTCTGTAATTGCCGTGCCCATCATCGAAGCCGAAAATGCGGTAAGGGCGGAGCCTGCCATGGAGCCTGCAATAGAAGAACCTCCGCCGATGGAAGTGGAGATCTGCAGCGCCGACAAATTTGACCTCACGAATGCAAGCCGGCAGATTAAGAGCGTGCTGGACCCGCTAACGCTTATCGGGGAGCAGTTCCGGCTCCTGCGCTCCAGGCTGGGTCTCCTTCAGAAACAACGCGGCATCAAGACCGTCCTGGTCACCAGCAGCGTTCCTGAGGAAGGGAAAACTTTCATCGCATCCGGCCTGGCCGGGGTCTTCGCTCAGGAACCCGGCAAGCGCGTGGTTTTGATCGACGCCGATATGAGGAAGCCGAAATCGGGCTGGAATTTCGGCCTTAACGGCTCCAGCGGAAGCATGGGGCTATCGGAAGTATTGAGCGGCAAGCAGGATTTCCATGGTGCGCTGTTCATGTCCCTGAATCCGGAGTTTTATTTTATGCCGTCCGGGCCGCTGCCGACTAATCCCTCAGAACTGCTCAGCACCCGAAATCTTGAGCGTACGCTTCAGGTTGCTGCCGAGAGCTTTGATTGGATCATCCTTGATTCCCCGCCAGTGCTATCCCTGTCTGATACGACTCTGTTGACTCCGCTGTGCGATACCGTCCTTATGGTCGTGAGAGCAAGTTCCACGCCGTCGAAACTCGTGCTGGATGCGATCAATCGGATCGGGCGGGAGAGAATCAGCGGGATCGTGCTCAACCGCCAGAAACAGGTCGGCTCTTCGCGCTACTATTACAAGTATTACTACCGCGGTTCGAAGCGGGACAAGGAGTAGTGCATTGTGCCCCCCGGCGAACGATCGCTGCTGAATGCCCTCAGCATTGACGTGGAAGACTATTTCCATGTCGAGGCGTTTGCAGAACAAGTCTCCCCTGATGATTGGTGCAATTTTCCATCCCGCGTCGAAAACAATGTGGGGATCATTCTGGAAATCCTCGCCAGAGCCAAATTGAGGGCGACGTTTTTTGTTCTGGGCTGGGTTGCCGAACTCCTTCCCCACCTCGCCCCGAAAATCGCGGATGCCGGGCATGAAATCGGTTGCCATGGTTACGCCCACCGGTTCATACAGCGGCAAACGCCCAGACAGTTTCGCGAGGATATACGCAGGGCGCGCGCCTGTCTGATGGATCAGACCCAGCAGCCTGTTTACTGCTTCCGCGCGCCAAGTTTTTCCATCATTCAATCCACCCTTTGGGCATTGGATATCCTTGCCGAAGAGGGATTCCGAATCGATTCGTCCATCTTCCCGGTCAAGCACGATCTCTATGGAATTCCGGATGCCGACCGGTTCCCTCATTGGAGAAACCGCATCTTTGAATTTCCTCCTGCAACCATAAGAAGAGGAAACAACAATTTCGGTGTGGCAGGCGGAGGCTATCTCAGATTGTTACCCTATGGGCTAACTCGTTGGGCCATCCGGGAAATCAACGAAAAGGAAATGCAGCCGGCAATGGTCTATTTCCACCCCTGGGAACTCGACCCTGCGCAGCCAAGGATCTCGGCGCCGCTCCGTTCACGCCTGAGGCACTATACGAACCTCTCAACCATGCGGAATAAGATCGAACGCCTGTTCAGGGATTTCCGCTTCTCCACGATTTCCGAGGTCTGCGAAAACAGTACCGAATTTCGGGAACTGCATCGATAATTTCACAGAAATATCCGGGAACCCAGGTATTTAATAAGCTCGGAGTAGACCTGCGCCCGCACGGCGGGGGAAGACACCCGAAGGTTCTCCGGCACGGCGACAAATTTCAAATCAATGCCTGATTTGCGAAAGGCCCGGTGAAAAGCCAGTGAAGCCCTTTTTAGTTGGAGTGGGGATGAGACAACCAGAAGGGATCGGACTGGCATTTGCTTGAGATATTCGGCCAGGATACGGGCTTCTGAACGGATTTGCAGGCGGCCTACCCGAACCGGAATGCAGGACGTCTCCTGCCGGTTCAGGCCGATCAGAAAGTGCTGCTTTTCAGGGGGCGTCTGTGTCGCTAACGCTTCGAGCCCGCCGTCCACCTCCAGGTTGAGTTCTCCGCATCTGCGCCACTCAAATCTGCCGACGCTCAATACCAACCGCGGCGCAAATCCGAAACGCCACATCTTTATTCCATAGGCCTTGCGCTCCTGCCCGCCTGCCGGCACGAATATGCAGTCGGACGGATGCGGGGATTTCCCGATATCCAAAAAATTGAATATGAATTGAGCAAGCCTCTCCCGGAAATTCACGGCGCAAATGGTATCGCTTAATGCAATTCATATCCAGTGGAGTCTTCATTCTTATTGACCGCAGGCGGAACAGCCTATATAATGCCTATACCTCACCCATGGCCATGGGGCCGCATGTGATTTCATAGCAGCAGTATCTGGCCCCTATACTCTTGAATTACTCGAAAGGATACGGCTTAGCCCACCATATCATTTTAGGGTTATTTTTTCGTACAGGTTGTCGATGAGTTGTTAGGCGGGAGTTCTACGGGAATCGAGAGTAGAGGATTATGTGGAAGTACCTTGCTTTGCGGAAGCTTGGCGCTGTTTTTGCCGAGACCCTGTTGCTTGTATTATGTGTGTTGGCCGCATATTACCTTCGCCTGCATGAATATCCGTCCGCTCTGAACAAAGAAAAATTTATATTACTGAAATCTGTCCTCGTTGCGGCGATTTTCCAGGTTTCTCTGCATCTGAACGATATTTATGGATTCCGAAAATCGCGTACTGCCAGGGAGTATCTCATCCGCCTCTGCCAGGCTTTGTTTATGGCAACGGCCGCTTTGTGTGTTCTCTACTTCATGGTCCCCGACCTGATTGTCGGGCGCGGCGTTTTCGGGATCAGCCTGGTGCTCAGCTGCATATTCCTCGCGATTTGGCATACTTTTCTGCGGCTGTACTATGACAGGCGGGCCCCAAACACCAACCTCCTTGTTCTTGGGACAAGCAACCTTGCCCGCGAGACCGTCAGAGAGATATTGCGGCATCCCGAATTGGGCATCAATATTGTCGGCTTTGTGGGCGATAGCCCGAAGCTGGTCGGGCAGTCCATCGTAAATCCCAGCGTGCTCGGCATTTACGAAGATTTGCCTAAACTGGTATCGAGTCACAAAGTGGACCGTATCGTCGTGGGTTTGCAGGACCGCAGAGGGAAGCTTCCGGTAAAGGAACTTTTGGACTTTAAAACCCGGGGCATTGCCGTCGAGGATGCCACTGCATTCTATGAACGCGTGGCAGGGAAGATACCGATTGAAAACCTCAAGCCCAGCTGGATGGTTTTCAATCCGGGGTTCGCGGTATCTCAGGGCATGTTCATTCAAAAGCGCATTTTCTCCCTGGCCGTATCCATCCTATTGCTTCTGCTGTCCTCGCCAATTTTCCTGTTGTTGATGCTTTTAATAAGGCTGGATTCGAAAGGCCCGATATTCTACCGGCAGGAGCGGGTAGGACAGGATGGGAAAACGTTCTGGCTTGTGAAATTCCGCTCGATGTGTGAGAACGCAGAAACGGAGACGGGGCCTGTGTGGTGCGCGGAGAATGACAAGCGTGTCACGCGCGTGGGCCGGATCATGCGCCGAGCGCGGTTGGATGAACTGCCCCAGCTCTTCAACGTCCTTCGGGGCGATATGAGCCTTGTCGGTCCGCGGCCGGAACGTCCGCACTTTGTTCAGCAGCTTTCGGAATCCATACCCTTTTATCCCCTACGGCACGTTGTGAAGCCGGGAATTACGGGATGGGCTCAGATCAACTACGGATACGCAAATACCCTGGATCACACGGTGGAAAAGCTGCAGTACGATTTGTTCTATATCAAGAACATGTCCTGGGTTCTGGATGTTCTGATTGTCCTCGAGACCATCAAGACCGTTCTGGTTGAAAAGGGATCCTAAAAAGATCAAGGCAGGCTCCATATCCCCAACAAGGAAATCCCTCACCTGTTTTTTCCCTGTCAGGCTATTGATACCTGCCTCTTTGAACTTCCTGCAATCGTAACACAATTCCCCATATAGCGGCCAATTATTACCTCCCGCAGATTGCATAGTTTTTGCCCGAATGGAATGTTTGGTGACGACGGTCACCGGATTCTTTTGCCATATCGACGATAACCTTAGGCATAGATCTGGAGAGGAACCATGTCGATTTGGCATTCATACCCAAGAATCTTCCCGCAAACCCTGCTGGCAATACTTCTCCTCGTTTGCAGTTGCGTACCGGTGATGGCCGGAGACGTTCCGCTGACCTGGGATCCCAGTGTTTCTGAAAATATCGCCGGATACAGAGTTTATGTCGGTACGGCCTCTCATGCGTACCGCTCTTCAACTTACATCGGCAACAAGACCAGCTATACGGTCACCGGCTTGAGCACTGGAACCTATTTTTTTGCGGTAACGGCTGTCGATACGGACGGCATTGAGAGTGATTTTTCCAATGAGATTTCCAGAACCATCGGTGTTTCGGCTGTCAGCTGCAACATCAATGGCGATGGATCCGTCAATGTGCTTGATCTCCAGGCGCTGACAAACATTATACTCGGGAAAAGCGCCTCATCCGCGAGTTTCGACCTGAACGGGGACGGCAGGATAGACGTGTTGGATCTCCAGATTCTGAATAACGTCGTCCTTGGTGTCAGGAGCTGTCCATGATTATGGGGCATGCCGGCGCATTTGCGCGCCTCATTTTTTCCCTTTTGTGCATGCTGCCGGTGGCGTATCCCGTCGTTGGCGCGATGGCGCAAACAGCCGCCCTGACCGTAGGGTTTGCCTCTGATTCATCGGGGACCACGATCAGCGTACCTATAGAACTGGATCCGGGCGCAGCCTCCATCCATGCCTTGCAGTTCGACCTGATGTTTTCTCCCGCACTGTCGTTTGTCTCGGCTTCCACCGGAACTGCTTCTTCGGCGGCAGGGAAATCGGTTGAGTCCAATGCGGTCACGGGCAGGGCGCGCATTCTGGTTTTTGCGGCCAATCGCAATCCCATCGGTTCTGGGCGTATTGCCGAGGTGCAGTTTGGCATCTCCGGATACGCACCAGCCGGCACAATTCCCGTTGTCATCGTCGGGATCGTGGCTTCGGATTCGCTTGGCGAGCAGGTTTATGTGTCCGGCGGGCCCGGTGTTGTGACGGTGTATCCGAGGGCCGGCGCATTCCCCCCTAATATCAGCGCCGTTGCTGTTTCCGATGTAACCAGCAAAAGCGCCAGGATTTCTTGGACAACCGATAGACGGTCTGATTCGGAAGTGGAATACTGGACTTCCGATTCGGCAATGCACAGAGCAGTCCTCAGCATGCCTGTCACCGTGCACGCCCTGGGACTCAATCACCTGCAACCGCTGACGACATACTACTTTCAGGTGAAGTCCACCGATTCCGAGGGCAACAGAGGTATCTTTCCCGTACTGACATTCACAACCACCGAAAATGGATCGCCCGCCCTTGTTATGCCGGATCCAGCCCTGAAGCTCGGACAGGAAATGAGCGCAGAAGAAATCATGGCCGGTATGGCTCTCGCCAACCTGGATACAAAGCGAGCTGCCGTCACATTCACAGCCATCCAAAGCGACGGGAGTCTTCTGGAGGGGCAAAACATCGTCAACCCGAGCATCCGGCAACTGAATCCGGAAACACAGCTGGCGATCCTCGACCATGAGGTTTTTGGAGATGGATTCTTGACCTCCGGCTCAAATGCCTGGATCAAGCTGGAGAGCACCAATGCAGATACCTGCGGATTCTTTCTGGTTTTCGACAGCGATCTCAATTTCATGGATGGCGCCAATTTGTCGGACAGCCCGTTAACCGATTTTGCGTTTATCGAGGTTCAGAAGAACGGCCGCAATAGGATAAGCATCGCCAACGATAATCCTCAAAATTCCAAACTGCTGCTGGATTTGATCGGAGCCGATGGAGCCGTCCGCAGCTCTGAATCGCGGGTGATAGCGGCCAACGGAGCGTTAGTGGCGGATATTTTCGACGATCTGTTTCCCGGAGTCGAGCCGGATGAAGGCGACTACGTCCGGGTTGGTTCCTCGCAGGGCGTTCATCCCTTCCAGTTCATGCAGCCGGAGTCGGGTGATGCCTCGGCCCTTGCGGGACAGGATCTCAGCATGGTCGGGACCACGCTTTACTCGCCCCAGTATGTGCTGGGAGGCGCCTACCACACCAGCTTGTCTCTTATAAACCTCGATTCGAGAGCAGGAACTGTCCAACTCAGGTTTATGGGAGAAGATGGGCGGCAGATCGGCGCAACCCGCTATCTTTCCCTGGCGGCTAACGGGAAACGGTATATCGACGACCAGGCTTTCTTTCTGCCTGCATGGTCTGAGGATATGGTCGCGGGATATGTCGAAATCATCAGCGACGGTGTGAGAATTGCCGGCAGTACTGTGTTTGCGGATATAAATAGCGATTCCTTTTCTGCCGCACTGGCCTTGATTGCGGATCTGCAAACATCGGTAATTTTCAGCCATGTGGCATCCGACGACCTATATTTCACAGGCATTGCGATCCTCAACCCGGGTCCCGACGATGTGAACGCCAAATTGGAGCTTTATGCAGAGGACGGCACTCTGATCGAAGCAATATCCGAGCGGATTGCGGCAGGGCAGCGCAAAGCCCGCCTGCTGTCAGAATGCTTTGAATATCTGATGCAAAACAGCCGGATGTCAGGTTACGTGCGGCTGACCTCAGACCGGCCGGTTGCTTCCTTTTCCCTGTTCGGCACACACGATTTGTCGATCCTGTCGGCGATCCCGCCACAGGCTGCCGGCCAGTGAGGTTGCTTTGCCGATTTCAGGATTCAAAGACTTAATGATGCGAAGAGATTCATGAGAAAACAACGCCAGAAGCGGTCCCAGGAGTTCCCTATGATGCCCCGGCAGATTCGGAAAAATGTTTTGTTGTCGATCGTGCGTCTGGCTTTCTGCCTTGAGCTGCTCGGAATGCTCCCGGGAGCCAATGCGCAATCGGCCGGCCTCACGGTGGGATCTGCATCCGGGATGCCAGGGTCTACGGTCCGCATACCTGTTCAGTTCAACAGCGGGACCGCATCCGTGAGCACTCTGCAATTCGACCTCCTGTTCCCCTCTTCGCTTGCTTATATTACGACGTCAACAGGCGCAGCAGCTTCGGCAGCGGGCAAAAGCGCCTCGGGCAATGCCCTTTTAGATGGTGTCCGCATTGTTGTTTTTGGCTTTAATCAGGATGTCCTCGACTCCGGGGTGATCGCCGAGATTCAGTTGAGCATCTCCGCAACCGTTGGGGCCGGTTCCATCCCATTGACGGTCAGGGAAATTGTTGCTTCGGATCCCGATGCGAAGGGCGTTCCTGTTTCCTCTACTGCCGGCAACGTTACGGTCCTTGGCCCCGCCGATGGAACTCCGCCCGTAATCAGCTCGGTTTTGAACTCTACTCCAACCAGCACAAGCACGATCATTTCATGGATCACGGATGAAGCATCCAGCACACAGGTTGATTACGGGACCTCGAACAGCTACGGCAAAAGCACGGTGATGGTCAGCACTCCGGTGACATTGCATTCGCAGGCACTGAGCGGATTGACAGCGGGCACGTTGTATCACTATAGGGTTAAGTCCAGAGATGCCGCCGGCAACCTTGCCACTTCCGGAGATTACACCTTCGCGACCTCTGTCGCGTCGGATGTGACCGCGCCGAAGATCGGTGCAATCAGCAGCTCTCCCGGACGCACCAGCGCCACTATCGCCTGGACGACCAATGAAGCTTCCGATGCCCAGGTCGAATATGGGGTCTCCAGCGCATACGGCCACAGCACAGCCGTCAATGGCGCCCTATTGACCTCACATTCGCAAAACGTAAGCGGATTGACGGCGAACACGCAGTATCACTATCGGGTGAAATCCAAGGACGCCGCAGGCAATCTGGCCATATCCGGCGATAATATGTTCACCACTTCGGCTGAGCCGGACACCAAGGCGCCGGCGATCAGCTCAGTTTCCAGTTCCGGCTTGACAAGCAGCGAGGCCACGATCACCTGGATAACGGACGAGGCTTCGGATACCCAGGTGGAATACGGTACGTCAGCGGGCTACGGAAGCAGCACAACGCTGAAAAGCACTTTGGTAAAGTCGCACTCACAGGCATTGAGCGGATTGGCCCCGAATACTCTTTATCACTATCGGGTGAAATCCAGGGATGCCGTTGGAAATCTGGCCTTATCGAACGACTATACGTTAACCACCCGGGAAAAGAGCTCCAGCCTCCAAATCAGCGACGTTGCGGTTTCGGACATAACCGGCAGAGGCGCAACAATTTCCTGGACAACGGACAAAGCGGCCAATTCCGCAGTGGAATACTGGAATACCGGGATAGACGGCCGCAGTGCATCCCTTGAAAGCCTCGTGACGCGTCATACCGTTGTGCTGAAGGGATTGCAGAAACTCACGCTCTATCGTTTCCGCGCGAAATCAAAAGATCCTGAAGGCAATGAAGCTGTTTCCGCTGTACTCAATTTCACGACCACGGATAGCGAATCGTATTCATTTGCGCTTCCGCGCTTTGCCTTGATGTCAGGCGGGGCGGGGGATTCCGGAAAGACAGCTGCGGGCCGTGCGGAATCTATCATGGGCATAGCGCTTGCCAACCTGGATGCGGAACCTGCCAGCCTCGAATTTACAGCGATCGAGAGCGATGGATTTTACACGCGTGGCTCTTTCATCCATAATCCGCGCTTTTACGAGCTCGAGCCGGGCGCCCAGCTGCCGATTCACGATTCCACCATATTCGGGGACGGCCTCGCCGTGACGAACTCGGATGGCTGGATACGTCTCGACACGAACACGCAAGGCATCGATGGACTGTTCATGATTTTCGACAGTGACCTGAACTACATGGATGGCGCCAATATAGCCAACGACACGCTGGCGGATCTGATTTTCACCGAGATCCAGCCGAACGGTCATAACCGACTCAATATAGCCAATAAAAACGTGGAAGACGTCAGCGTCACCCTGAAGCTAATGGGCGCCGACGGAGCGGTATGCAGTTCCGAATCACGGGTGATCGCAAAGAACGGCGCTTTGACGGCGGACCTGTTCAACGACCTGTTTGCCGGTTTTGAAGCGAAGGCGGCCGACTACGTCCGCGTCAGCGCCGATAAGGGCGTTCAGTCCTTCCAGGTTCTGCAGCACGCAAAGGGCGATATTTCCATGCTCGCAGGACAGGATGCCGCCGCGGGCAACACGGTACTTTACTCGCCCCAATATGTGATCGGCGGCCGATACCGGACCGGCCTTTCGGTTGTCAACCTCGACTCCCGGAAAGGAACTGTTCAATTCAAATTCTTCGGCGAAGACGGCAAGCAGATCGGAACGACGAGGTCTGTTGAGATTCCCGCCAATGGGAAGTTTTTCATCAGCAATCAGGCGTTTTTCGAAAACCTTGATTCTGACAAGATGACCTCGGGGTATGTGGAAATCGTCAGCGATGGCGTAAGGCTAGCCGGGAGCACCGTTTTTGGCGACATTAACCGCGAAACCTTTGCCTCCGCCCTCGCCTTAATCTCCGAGTTGAAGACTTCGGTGCTTTTCAGCCACGTTGCATCCAATGACCTCTTTTTCACCGGCATTGCGATCCTTAATCCCAACAGCAGTGTGGCGAGAGTGACTCTGGAGCTTCTTGACGCGAGTGGGAAAGCGGTCGACGAGACAGTTTTACTCATACCGGCGGGCAATAAAAGGGCCCGGCTCCTGCCGCAATACTTCGGATCCTTGAAAGGGAAAGACCAGACGTCCGGGTATGTGCGGCTGACTTCCGACTTGCCGGTTGCTTCCTTCTCGCTCTTCGGCACGCACAACCTTTCGGTTCTGTCGGCGATCCCGCCGAAGCCGATTGAGTAGCTTCATCGGCAAAATAAGCTTTGCCTCAAGACTCATAGAAGCCTGCCGTTCTGCGCCTGTTTCCGGGATGCTGCATGCTATATCCACTATGGTGGGCCATTTCACCGTTGGTTCCTCTCTTTCAGTACTCTCACCTATAAGGCATCAAGACGCACTAATTTTCGCCGACCCCTATCCCAGGAATGTATTCTCGTTTTTTGCTCATTTTGGAGCCATGCCGATAGATACGGTTTGGCTCTAAAGGGATTCTTGTAGTGGTTTGGAGAGGGATTTTGGAGGCATCTAAGTCCCATCCATTTTGGGCCCACACGAGGCATTCCATCACAGACCGCCCGCGCCACGATGTCATTTACAAATTTGGCAGAGTGTCCTTTACATCCTTTTACAAAAGGAGTAATAAATTTTCACAGGCCGAGGGGTTGAGGGCATCAGGCAATATCATTGCTGGATTGTCGGGTTTGAGACCGGGTATTCCTGGATCCATTTGGACTTTTAGACATATCCCAGATGCTGCTCAACGCCTCCGATAGCTTTTTTGCGATTGCATGAAGCTTTTGATCTCGATTTCGCACTTTCCTGTAACCACACACAAAGACAGGCCAAGAGGTTGCCTTCGATGACCCTATTTACTCGAATGCAATACTGTATGCAGGTTCAGTATCTGAAATTTTTGTGGCTTTCCCGATGATCGGTTTTCTGAATTTCGGCATTGACTTTCTTTGGATCAAACCGCAACGGAGCAACCACAATCGGAATCCTCGGGCTTTCGCTTGGAGTGCTCCAGCGGACCGAATTCCTGCAAAAAACAGCAAAGGTAAAGAAGCATCAAACGCAGTACACCAGGAGGAATCTATGTACAAATCATCAATTTCGCGGATCACACGGAACTTGTTTTTTGCTCTCGGCTTTTTGCTAATCCCCGCCGTCCCGATGCTACGGGCACAAACCTTCCTTTTGCATCCTGTCCAGGATACTTACATTTACTCGGGCGAACCCGATACGGCCCACGGGGATCTGGAGGCCGTTGTCACAGGAGTCTCGATCTCAATGAATCCGTATGCTTACGCCTACCTCAAGTTTGATCTCGGCTCGATTGCCACCGCGCAAATTCTAAGCGCAACACTCTATATGTATCAGGTCGACGGCAATGCCCCGTTTGCGGAGGGCGGCACCAATGTCTACAGAATGAACACCAATACCTGGGATGAAAGCACCTTAACTTGGAATAACGCCCCATCGTCTGCCAACACTCTGTTCGGATGGATTCCCGATAGCGGGAACCACGATGGTTGGTCATCGTGGACATGGACGCCCAGCCTCGGAGATTTGAATTTGGATACAACGCCTTCAGATAACATTCTGTCGTTGTTTGTTGCCGAAGACATGCATACTGCGCAGGGTCACGCCTGGCTCGGCAAAGACTATTCAACGGCCACATGGGGGAGCGGATTCCAGCCCTATCTGGTTGTCAAGACGTCAACTACGGCTCTTGCTTTGAATAACAACCGCTTCACGGTTGAGGTGGATTGGCACACTTTGACCGGCGATACCGGAAAAGGATTTGCAGTCCCCCTTACATCGGATTCCGGAGATTTTTGGTTCTTTGAGGACACCAATGTCGAATTGCAGGTAAAAATGCTGGATAAACGCGAGGTGAACGGTCACTTTTGGTTCTTCTGGGGCGCCATGACCGATGTGGAATACACCATTACCGTTACGGACACTGAGACGGATGAGGTGAAGCAGTATCATGGCACGCAAGGAGTGCAGCAAAGCGGGAACGACATCCATGCATTCTGATTTGGCTCGAGTTCTGTGTTGATGGAGCGGGAAACGGGATTCGAACCCGCGACTTCAACCTTGGCAAGGTTGCACTCTACCACTGAGTTATTCCCGCCCTCTTACAGAGCAGCGGAAGGATATTATCCAAACAAGGCAAAAAACTCAACCCCAGATTTTATGGAGGATCCTGCAGAATCCATCGGTCGGAAACTTCTAGAAGGCATTGCGGAAAAGCTCCGCTTTGCTGCCGAGTACTGAGACTATATCAAAGCGGTAGGCGTATTGGCCCATGTCGTGATCGGCAATAAATTCCTCCGCCGTGCGGCGCAGGATCTGCTGCTTCCGCCAGTCAACAAATTCCCAGGGCTCACCGAAATCTCTGGAGCCGCGCGTCTTGACCTCCACGAACACAAGCGTTTCGTTTTGAAAGGCGATGACATCTATTTCGCCGGAACGGCCACGATAGCGCCTCGCCAGGATGTCGAAGCCCTGCCGCAGCAGGAAAATTGCGGCGGTCCGTTCTCCCTTTCTACCTTTAAGCAGGTGTGGCGCGGCCATAGTATTAATGTGTACGGCCGCAGCATTTCATTTCAGTAAATTTTCAGGAGCGCCTTTTCCAGCGAACCCCTTCGCGGGTATCTTCCAGCTGTATTCCCCGGGAAAGCAGCCAGTCCCGGATTCTGTCGGCTTCGGCAAAGTCCCTTCGCCTGCGCGCAGCCTGGCGAGCTTCAATCTGCTTGGCGATCTCTTCATCCAGCAGCTCGGACTGCGCGGGCAATATGTTTAAAACGCCGTCGATCTCCCCAATAAAATCAAGCGCGACCCGGGCATCACCGCCCGCGAAAGCATTCTGGCCGTCCCTTTGATATGCCGAACGCACAAAGTCGAAAATCACCGCCAGCGCTGCCGATGTGTTGATGTCGTTGTCCATCGCTTCCTTGAAGCGCTCGCGCGCGGACTGAGCTTCGGCCGCAAATTCGGCGGAAGGCTGTTCGGGAGATGCTTTCTCCTTTGCCCGCAGCACGAAGTCGGCCAGGCGCTCAATCGATGCCTGGGCCTGATGCAATCCGTCGGCCGTGAAATTGAGCTGCTTCCGGTAATGGACCGACAGGAGCAGGTACCTTATGGATTCCGGCGAATGCCCGCGGGCCAGCAGGTCGCGAAGCGTGTAAAAATTGCCCAGAGATTTCGACATCTTCTCCCCTTCGACAATCAGGAACTCCGGATGCACCCAGTAGCGCACGAAGGGCCTTCCGGTTGCGCCCTCGCTCTGGGCGATTTCGTTTTCGTGGTGCGGGAAAACCAGGTCCACGCCGCCGCAATGGATGTCGAAGGTTTCGCCCAGATATTTCATGCTCATGGCCGAGCACTCGATGTGCCAGCCGGGCCGGCCCGGGCCGATGTCGGTGTCCCAGAAATCCTCTCCCTCCTTCCGGGCTTTCCACAGGACGAAGTCCCGCGCGTTCTCCTTGTCATACTTGTCCGCGTCCACACGCGCGCCGGACTGCGCGCCGCTGAAATCGGCTTTGCTGAGTTTCCCGTAGCCGGGAAAATGCGCGATGCTGAAATAGACCGACCCGTCCTTCCGGTAGGTGTATCCTTTCTCCTCGAGCCTGTGGATAAGGGCGACCATTTCGGGTATGTGGTCGGTCGCACGGGGCATGATTGGAGCCGGCTCAATGCGCAGGGTTTTGCTGTCCTCGAGGAAAGCTTCCGTATACTTGATAGTATAATCCTTCAGGCTCATGCCTTCCTTTCGGGCGTTCAGGATGGTCTTGTCATCCACATCCGTGATATTCATCACGTGAAGGACCCGATAGCCGGAGTAGAGCAGATACCGTCGCAGAAGATCCTGAAACACGAAAGTCCTGAAGTTCCCGACGTGGGCATAATCGTAAACTGTCGGCCCGCAAGTATAGAAACGGACCACTCCTTCTTCCAGGGGATGAAACTCTTCGTCGACTCCTGTAAGAGTGTTGTGCAGTTTGAGCATACATTTCTCCTGATCAGGAATGGTGGATAGTTTAGAATAAAAAAGCAACCACAGATTTCACTAAAAATGCATTCCAGGAGATCAGCGGAATGCGAAAAAAAATTCGGTGGGCAGTGCAAATTCTGGTAGCGCTGACATGCTTCGGCACAGGCGCCGGCATGGCGGAAACCGCATTTGGGCTTCGAGCCGGAGCGACTGCGGATCCCGATCAGTTTCAATTCGGCGGCCACCTCGTTTCGGATCCATTGATCGGCAACCTGGATTTCCGGCCGAACCTGGAAATCGGAATAGGGAGCCACGTCACCACGATTGCGGCGAATCTCGAATTCGCCTATCGGATCCCGCTTCCAAAATCGGATCTTTCGGCTTACGTGGGCGCCGGACCCGCATTACTTGTATACAGGTTCGGCGAATCGCACAACCGTGGCGGCGGGACAGACACAGGCGGCGGTATTAATCTGCTGGTCGGACTTGAACACGAGGACGGGCTATTCGGCGAGCTGAAGGTGGGAGCCCTGGACAGCCCCGAAATCAAATTCACCATCGGCTTCACTTTTCGATAAATGGCTGTCAGGTGCAAATTCTTCCATAGAGCCGCCAATCTTCGCTTTTGGGTAAAGGATGGTTCTGGAGAGCTGCCCTCATAAGACGTATGAAGCGGTTACCTTCGGGATATGCGCAGAAGACGGGTATTTCCTTGTTTCGCCAGGGCGGTGATTGAGAAACTTGCGGAATCCTCAAGCTCAGGCACGCCGCGCTTGTCCGTTACCACAAGGAAATGAGGGTGTTCAAGCGCGAAATCACGCACGGAATTCAAATCATCCAGCTTTCCGGCGACCCTGTATCCGCTGTAGTAATTGAGAGTATGGTGAAAGAACCTGTAGGTCACGATCGGCTCTGTCGCCTGCTTCAGCTCCAATGCCCGGACTGCGATATCCCGCATCGAGTGGTAATCGGCGAGAACCGGAAAGGCAAACACCGCCGTTGCGAGGATAATCAGCAGACCCTGCAGCAGAGTGGCTATGAATGCCCGGCTGCATTGCCCTTTGACCCCAAACATAAACGTGAATACCGCTGGAACGATTATCACAGCCGAGAGCACGAGTCCGGTCCTCCAATGGCCGCCATAATCCTTTTGAAAAAAGACAGGCGCAGCGACGGCCATTCCCATGCAAAATATCAGATATAGAATCATCGCGGCGCGGAGCCGGGCGGATCCTGCAGCCTCTTTGTTCCATTGTGAGAGACGCACTCCCAGGATCAGGGCCAGAGGGGGCAGGCAGGGCAGGATATAGCCCGCGAGTTTGGAGCCGGAAAGTGAAAAAAAGAACAAAGGAAAAAGCAGCCAGCAGGTCAGAAACAGCATCCCCGGATTCCATTGCCGCCAGCTCCGCAAGCCCTTTATCGGCGACACGGGGAACAGGACTGCCAGCCAGCCGCTCCAGGGAAATGAGAGAGCCAGGAGGACCGGCAGATAATAATAGAAGGGCTGCGAGTGATGATGGATGTCCGTAACATAGCGGGCAAGATTGTGATTGATAAAGAATGTCGCGATAAAGCTGTAACCGTTTTGCCGGAAAACCATCCAGAACCACGGCAGCGCCAGCGCCAATGTTATCAATAGCCCCGAAGGGAAGTGCCAGCGCCCGAGGACCATTCCTCGATCATCCAGAAGCCAGAAACAGAGCATGATTCCCGCCGCTAGAATGATGGCCACAGGGCCCTTTGCCAGCACCGCCAGCCCCAGAAAAACATAGGCCCAAAGCACCTTCCTTCTCCCGATAGCCCTTTCCGACGCAGCGGCCAGGATCACCATTGCAGCCGTCAGGCAGCACGTGAACGGCATGTCGGTGGAAGCGCTTCTGCCGTAACCTGCAAATCCTAGACTGGTGAGCAGAATCAGGGCTCCCAGCAGGCCGGCTCGACGGCTCCAGAGCAAAGAGCCTATCCAGAAGATAGCAATCGCGGATATCAGCGCACAGACAGCAGGCCCGATCCTCGCGGCGGTCTCAATCCTGTCGATCAGGGAAAAGGCAGGAATCGTCAGCCAATAATAAAGAGGCGGTTTTTCGAGCCAGGGCTTTCCCTCGAGTGTCGGCGTAATCCAATGCCGTTGATCGTGCATTTCCTGCGCGATACGGGCATAACGGGGCTCATCGGCGCCGGACAATGGCAGGGATCCGAGCCGGAAAAACAGGGTTCCGAGAGAAATTGCCGCCAGAAGAGCTATGGATGGAAGGGTTCGTTGCACAAGGCGGAATATAACCACAGATTGCACGGATTTCACAAAGATAATGTGAAGGATCCGTGCAATCCGTGATTATGTGCTTTTAGTACATACCGCCCATTCCGCCGCCTCCGGGAGGCATTGCGGGAGCTTTCTCTTCTTCCTTGATCTCGCAGACCAGGGCTTCGGTCGTCAGAAGCAATGCAGCGATTGAGGATGCGTTCTGCAGTGCAGTGCGCGCAACCTTGGTGGGATCGATAACGCCCGAGGCAACCAGGTCTTCGTACTGCTCGGTCTCGGCGTTGAAGCCGTAGTTGGGATCCGGGTTCTGGCGGACCTTCTCCGCAACTACAGCGCCTTCAAAACCGGCATTGACCGCGATCATCCGGAGCGGTTCTTCAAGAGCTCTGCGGACGATATTCAGGCCGACTTTCTCGTCGCCTTCAAGTTTGAGCTTGTCCAAAGCCGGAATGCAGCGAAGCAGGGCCACGCCGCCGCCGGGGATGATGCCTTCCTCAACTGCAGCACGGGTTGCATGCATGGCGTCTTCGACGCGGGCTTTTTTCTCTTTCAGCTCGGTCTCGGTAGCGGCTCCAACCTTGATCACGGCCACGCCGCCCACCAGTTTGGCCAGTCTTTCCTGCAGCTTTTCGCGATCGTAGTCGGAAGTGGTTTCCTCGATCTGTACACGAAGCTGTTTCACGCGGCCTTCGATATCGGAATGCTTGCCGGAGCCCTCGATAATGGTCGTATTATCCTTGTCGATGGTGACCTTTTTAGCGCGCCCAAGGTCTTCCAAGCGTACACTTTCCAGCTTGATTCCGAGGTCTTCGGAGATGACTTTGCCGCCGGTGAGAATGCCGATGTCTTCGAGCATGGCTTTGCGCCGGTCGCCGAATCCGGGAGCTTTAACGGCTGCAGCTGCAAGGGTTCCTCGCAGTTTGTTGACGACGAGGGTCGCAAGCGCTTCGCCTTCAACATCCTCCGCGATAATTAGAAGCGGGCGTCCGCTCTTTGCCACCTGTTCCAGCAGGGGCAGAAGGTCCTTCATCGAGCTGATCTTTTTCTCGTTGAGGAGAATCAGGCAATCATTCAATTCGACTTCCATCCTCTCCGGATCGGTCACGAAATAAGGGGAGAGGTAGCCGCGGTCAAACTGCATGCCTTCAACCACTTCAAGGGAGGTCTCTATGGACTTGGCCTCTTCGACGGTGATAACGCCGTCCTTGCCGACCTTTTTCATTGCTTCGGCGATGATTCCGCCGACGGTCTTGTCGTTATTCGCCGAAACCGCTCCGACCTGTGAAATCATCTCGCCTTTCACGGGCTTGCTCAGCTTCTTCAACTCGTCGATTGTCGCGACAACCGCAGCCTCGATTCCGCGCTTCAACGCCATAGGGTTTGCGCCGGCGGCCACATTTTTTACGCCTTCGCGGAACATGGCCTGAGCCAATACGGTGGCGGTAGTGGTGCCGTCACCGGCTATATCGGAGGTTTTTGAAGCAACTTCGCGCACCATTTGCGCGCCCATGTTTTCCGTTCCGTCCTTGAGCTCGATCTCTTTCGCGACGGTTACGCCATCCTTTGTGATTGCAGGGGATCCGAATTTCTTGTCCAGCACCACGTTGCGGCCCTTGGGTCCCAGGGTAATCTTAACGGCATCCGCAAGCTGATTCACTCCACGGAGAATCGCCTGGCGAGATTGCTCGCCATGAATAATTTCCTTAGCCATATTGTCAACGCTCCTTGTCTCTAAGTATTAATTCTGCTTGATTTATCCAAGAACTGCGAGGATTTCCTCTTCCCGCATGATTACGTAATCCTGGTCATCGATTTTGATTTCGGTGCCGGAGTACTTGCCAAAGAGAATCCGATCTCCCTTTTTCACATCCATAGCGGCGCGCTTGCCATCATCAAGGACTTTACCGGGGCCGGCGGCTATAACCTCGCCTTCCATTGGCTTTTCCTTGGCGGTATCCGGGATAATAATCCCGCCCTTGACAACTTCCTTCTCCTCGATCCGTTTTACAAGAACCCGATCATGCAAAGGCCTAACATTCATAGATGGTCTCCTCTCTTTCTCTGTAGGGATTGCTTATAGGACCTTCCCCAATAACATCGAGTTAAAATACCCGCTTCGTTTGGCACTCACTCGAAGCGAGTGCCAATAGTATAAGAGCGAACTTTTCATTGTCAACCTCGGCCGGGAGATTTCTTGAGGATATAGAAGAGTATCGAATGCGCCTGCACAAAACCTGAAAAACCTGGTCCGTGATCCCAATGCCGGCTCCCCGGATCTTAACCAAATCTTAACGAGATTCTCGTCGGATCCTCATAATCGTTCTGTAATTATTTATGCGGATTATGTTTAGGAGGAACGATGAAAACCACGGTTTATGCGCTGGTGATTTCCTTTTCTTTGACAATCTGGGGCTGTGGAGGCGATTCCAATCCGGCGGCCAGGTCCATCACCATCAAAGGATCCGATACCATGGTTATCCTGGGTCAGCGATGGGCTGAAACCTACATGAAGATCCACACGGACAAGCGAATTCAGGTGACCGGCGGAGGGTCCGGGACGGGAATTGCAGCCCTGATCAACGGGGGGACAGACATCTGTGAAGCTTCAAGGCCGATGAAGGACAAGGAAAAGCAATTGGTTCTCAATCGTCACCGGAAGGATGTGATCGAGATACCTGTGGCTCTGGATGGCATAGCGGTCTATGTACCGCAGTCCTCATCGATCGAATCCCTGACCATGGCTCAACTTAAATCCATTTATACGGGAACGATCAATAATTGGCGCGATGTCGGCGGAAAGGACCAGCGTATTGTTGCATACAGCCGTGAAAACAATTCTGGGACCTACGTCTTCTTCAAGGAACATGTTCTGAACAACGAGGATTTTGCCCGTGAAGTCCAGACCTTGCCCGGAACCGCCGCGATCGTCAATGCGGTCTCCAAAGATCCGGCTTCGATCGGATATGGAGGTATCGCCTATGCCTCCGGGATCAAGCCTGTCGCTGTACGACGCGATGAATCTTCCCCGGGCGTGAAGCCTTCCATGGAGACGGTTGACAGCGGCGAATACCCTCTGTCGAGGCAGCTGTTTTTTTATACCGTAGGAGCTCCCACGGGCGAGATACAGGCATTTGTTGACTGGGTGTTGAGCCCCGAGGGACAAAAGATATGCGAAAAGGTCGGCTACTACCCCTTGGTGCAGAAATGACGTCTCAACCGGCCGAATCACGAACAACCGGGGCTCTGAGCGATCGAATCGCGAGAGTTACAATCACCGGCAGCGCCCTCGTGGCGATAGTTTCTCTAATTCTGATTTTTATCTTTATTGGTAAAGAGGCGCTCCCCATATTCACTTCGGCCGAAATAGGGGAGGAAGCGGGCCTCGGGAAACTCTTCCTTCCTCAGCCGGCGCGTGAAGGCGCCGCGCCCGAATACACGTGGCAACCCATATCGGAGGTTCCCAAATACTCGCTGCTGCCCCTGTTGGCGGGAACGCTGAAGGTGACGATTATTGCCACTCTGATAGCGATTCCCCTTGCCGTCCTTGCCGCACTCTACACCGCGGAGTTTGCGCCGCCCTGGGCCCGTGAGACCGTCAAACCGGCCATTGAGATCCTGGCCGGGATCCCAAGCGTGGTAGTCGGCTTTTTCTGCCTCATGGTATTGGCCGGCTGGCTCCACAGTATTTTTGGCTGGACCTTCCGCCTGAACGCCGTGACAGCGGGAATCGGGCTGAGCCTGGCTGTGATTCCCATCGTATATACCGTATGTGAAGACGCCTTCTCCTCGGTTCCCCAGACCTATCGCGACGGATCGATTGCCATGGGCGCTTCATCCTGGCAAACGGCTTCCCGCGTGGTTCTTCCCGCCGCGATGCCCGGTGTCCTGGCAGCATGCGTCCTCGGCTTCGGCCGTGCCATCGGGGAAACGATGATTGTGCTCATGGCGTCGGGCAACGCCGCCATTCTCTCTTTATCGCCTACGGATTCCATCCGCACGTTCTCTGCGACTATTGCGGCGGAGCTGGGAGAAGTGGTGGTGGGGAGCGCGCATTATCACGTGCTGTTCTTCGTGGGCGCGTTCCTGTTTGTTATCACCTTCGGGATCAATCTGTTCGGCCACTGGTGGGTGGGCCGGCTTCAGAAAAGGCTTCAGGGAGCTTCGTAAATCCTATGCTCGAGCGGGCAAAAGTTGTCGGCGGCATCTTCCAGTTCATCTGCATCCTCGCCTGCCTGATTATCATCGCGATGCTCGCCATCATCCTTGGGGATATCCTTCTTCATGGCGCAGGCTCCATATCGCTCGAATTCCTGACCCGGGCTCCCGAAGCGGGCATGACCGGAGGCGGGATCTTCCCGGCTATCTTCGGCACCTTTGCCCTCGTTGTGCTGATGACGGTTGCCGTAATACCTCTGGGCGTGGCTACGGCCATTTACATGCATGAATATGCGTCCAAGCGTTCCCGCACGGTCCAGATGGTCCGCCTGGCCATTCAGAATCTTGCCGGCGTCCCCGCGATTGTTTTCGGTCTTTTCGGGCTTGGATTCTTCATCGAATTCGTCGGCCGGGGCATTGACCAGGCTTTATATGGCGGGAAACTTGTGTACGGCCAGCCTGCAATTGTATGGGCTGCGCTGACGCTTGCCCTCCTTACGATGCCGACGGTGGTCGTGGCCACCGAGGAAGCCCTTCGGGCGATCCCGCAGAGCTATCGTGAGGTTGCCTATTCCCTGGGCGCAACCCGTTGGCAAATGATCCGGCGCGTGGTCCTTCCGCAGGCGGTCGGAGGCATCCTCACCGGAGGGATCCTCGCGGTGAGCCGCGGTTCCGGCGAAGTGGCGCCGGTCATGTTCACGGGCGCGGCTTACTTTCTTCCCGAGTTGCCGGGCAAGCTGAGCGATCAGTTCATGGAGCTTGGCTACCACGTTTACGTTATGACGACGCAGTCGCCGGATGTGGAGGCGACCAAGCCCATCCTCTATGCAACGGTGCTTGTCCTTCTGGCGCTGACGTTCCTGCTGAACTTCAGCGCCATCATCATCCGCGCCCAGATCCGAAAGAGGCTTCGCTATGGACGGTAGACAAAGCGGGGCGAACGAAAATTTCGGGCTTTCCAAAGATATCCGCATAAAAACTGAAAATCTGCGGGTCTCGGCGGCAAGTGCGGAGATACTTAAAGGGATCAGCCTGGAAGCCCCCCGCGGTGAAATACTCTCGATCATCGGGCCCGCCGGAGCGGGCAAAACCACCTTCCTGCGTTGCCTGAACCGGATGACAGAACTCGATGGCGATCTTGAGGTTTCGGGAAAGGTTTTGCTCGATGGCCGGTCTGTTTATGACGGCAATGTGGCCATGCTCCGCCGGCAGGTGGGAATGGTGTTCTCCGTCCCGGTTCCCCTGCCGATGACGGTCTATGAAAACCTGACCTTCGGTCTCCGGCTCAACTCGGGATCCCGGGACCGCTACGATCAGCGTGTCGAGAAGGCGCTGCGCGCCGCCTACCTCTGGGATGAGATGAAAGACCGTTTGAACGAGCCGGCCCGCAACCTCTCGGGCGGGCAGCAGCAACGTCTCTGCCTGGCGCGCACTCTCGCCCTGGAGCCCAGGGTGTTGCTGCTGGACGAACCTTGCTCCGGGCTTGACCCGATTTCCACCGCAAGAATCGAGGAAGCGCTTCGCCGGCTGAAGTCCGAACTGGCCATCATCCTGGTTACCAACAACGTCAAACAGGCGGCGCGAGCCTCGGACCGCACGGCGTTTTTTTTCTTCGGGGAACTGATCGAGCTGGAGCCGATTGCGATTTTATTCACGAGGCCCAGGGACCAGCGGACCGCGGACTATATTTCCGGGAGGTTCGGATAGATTATGGGAAATATAGCGGATATCCGCGAGACCAAAATTGAAGCTCGATCGCTGAATCTGTGGTACGACCGGTTTCATGCCTTGATTGACGTCAGCCTTCCCATTCGCCCCAGGGCCATCACTGCCATAATCGGTCCTTCCGGTTGCGGGAAATCGACGCTTTTAAGGGTCATCAACCGTATGAATGAGACGATCCCGAACGTGAAGGTGTCGGGAGATGTCCTCCTCGACGGCAAGTCCATTTATGCCGGCGACATCGATTTGAGGCAGCTGAGGAAACGGGTCGGAATGGTTTTCCAGCGCCCCAATCCCTTCCCTCTTTCCGTGTTCGAAAATGTCGCCTATGGGCCTAAGATCCACAACATGGCCAGGGGAGAAGAGTTGGCAAACCGAGTGGAGCACAGCCTGCGCTCGATCGGCTTGTGGGACACGCTGAAGGACCGTTTGGGTGCGTCGGCTCTATCACTGTCCCCGGAACAGCAGCAGCGCATCTGCATATCAAGGCTGCTCGCCGTCGAACCGGAAGTCCTTTTGATGGATGAACCGGCCTCCGCTCTCGACCCGATCGCCACCGCGAGGATCGAGGAGCTGATGCTGGAGCTCAAGGCAAACTACACCATCGTGATTGTCACGCACAACATGCAGCAGGCTGCCCGAATCTCCGACGACACGGCCTTCATGCTGCTGGGCGAGCTTGTCGAGAAAGGGGAGACCCAGACTGTCTTCACCAAGCCGTCCGATCCCAGGACGGAGCAATACATATCAGGGAGGTTCGGCTAATGCGCCACTTTGACGAATTGATTCAGGAACTGCTCGACAAACTTCTCCTCATGGGACGGCTGGCGGAATCGATGGTTCAGACCGCGCTCCGGGTTTTGATCGAGCGCAACGCCTCGCTCGGCGATGAGGTTAACCGCAAAGAGAACACAGTGAATGAACTCCAGATTGAAATCGACGACAGTGCGGTCAAGCTGACGGCGCTGCAGCAGCCTGTCGGCACGGACGTACGGTTTCTTTTTATGGCTTCCCGCATCGCCACAGAACTGGAAAGGATCGCCGACCAGGCGGTCAACATCGTCGAGAATGCCCATCACGTGATCAACGCCCCGCCCTTGAAGCCCTTCGTGGACCTGCCTGTTATGGGAGAGGTCGCCGAGAGGATGGTGCGCGATGGCCTTGAAGCGCTGGTCGCGAGAGACTGCTCTCTGGCCAACAAGGTTCTGGAGGAAGAAAAAAAAGTCGACGCATACCGCGATCAGATCTTTCGCGTTCTGCTGACCTACATGATGGCCGATCCCGGGACGATCCAGCGCGCCCTGGCTTTGATCCTGATTTCGCGAAATCTGGAGCGGGTGGGAGATCACGCAACGAACATTGCAGAAGAAGTGATTTACCTGGTTGAAGGCCGCGAAGTGCGCCACAAACACGAAAGCAGCGAGCGGACATCCCGGTCCTGAATATTCCGTCGTGTCAAAAGGAACCGTGCTTGTAGTCGACGACGAAGCGGACATTATCGAGTTTGTCCGGTACAATCTCGAAAAGGAAGGTTTCGAGGTGCTTGGCGCCGGAGACGGCGAGACGGGATTGTCCCTGGCTGCCGGCAGAAAGCCCGATGTTGTAATCGTGGATCTTATGCTTCCGGGCATAGATGGCTTTGAAGTGTGCCGTCTGCTGAGGGCAGACGACAGGACATCTCACATCCCGACGATAATACTGACGGCCAAAACCGGCGAATCGGACCGGATCGTGGGCTTGGAACTCGGAGCGGATGACTATGTGACAAAGCCTTTCAGCCCGCGGGAATTGACTGCGAGGATCAAGGCATTGCTGCGGCGCTCGTCCGTTTTGCGGAAACCGCCGGCCACCATAAAACGTGGGAACCTTTCCCTGGATCCGGCCAGCCACGCGGTTTTCTGCGGCGTCAGGGCCGTGGACCTGACCGCCACCGAATATCGTCTCCTGCACTTCCTTGCCTCGCACCCCGGGTACGTTTATTCGCGAAACGCCATGATGGACGGCGCTCTGGGGAAGGATGTCACCGTTCTGGAAAGGACCATCGACGTTCACATAATGTCGCTGCGGAGAAAACTGGGCAAATGCGGCGGCTGGATCGAGACCGTCCGCGGTTTCGGCTATAAATTTCGTGAAGAGTTTCCTCCGCCGCAGAGATCCTGATATATTGAAGGCCGCATCCAGATTCCTGCAGGTGCGGCCGGAGGTGCCGCCTTCGGCTATATATCGAAATCTAACGCGGGCGATTTTTCGGCTGCGCCCGCAGTGGCGGAAAACCGGGCAAAAGGGATGGAACACTCCAACACTTCCATTGATGAAGAACTGCGGAAAGGCGCCCGTTACATGTCGCAGCGTCTGATGCCGGCGCCCGGGGCCATACCCAAAATCCCCGGCACGGACATCTACGGCATGACCATACCCTTTAACGGCATTGCGGGCGGGGATCTCATCACCTACATGAATTTCAAGGAACGGTTCGACCTGGATGCGCGGATACAGGTTGCTGTTTCCCAGGGGCAGGAGGGAGTCGCGAAATCTCTTCAGAGGCTCAAACGCAGCGGGGGAGTCCTGGTTGCCGATGTCGCCGGGCACGATTTTGCCGACGCGATCCGCGCTCTCATGCTGCACCAGGTTTTTCATACGGCTGCGCTGTATGAGATGGATTTGAACGGGGAGATCACGATGCGCCTGTTCGAGCTGGTCAACACGCGCTTTTTGAAATCCTCGACCTTGCGCAACCTCGCGGCCACACCGGATGCCAACACTTTCATTACCCTGATCTACGGGGAGATTTCGCACACGGGCCGTTTCCGGTTTGTCAGTGCGGGGCATCCCCCGCCGCTGGTATTTTCCCGGGCTTACGATTGCTTTGTGGAAATCAGCCCGGACAGACTCATCAGCTACCCACCCATTGGGCTCCTGCCCAGCGAGGACCAGGCCGACGCCAGCCACTATGAGAGGCCCCTCGGCTATAAAAAGCGATATACGGTCAATGAACTTAACCTCATGGGACAGGGGGATGTGCTGCTTCTCTATACGGACGGCTTGCTGGATCCCTTTTCCTCCTATACCCAAAAACATCTTGAACGTGCGGTGTCCGGCGCAAAGGATGGGAGCGCCAGGGATATCTGCTCCGCGATCCTGCGGGACCGGCGCTCAAAGGCCGAACAGACGGATGATCTTACTCTCGCTGTGATCAAGCATTGCTAGCGGTCGCCGGATGCAAAATTATCATTGGACAGGAAGCGAGCCAGGAACTGACACGAGCCGGGACCCTGGATCCGGTCTGAATTCGTGGTGAATCCTGGCGCCGGGAGAATCGCACTTTGATGAAAAACAGGCTTTTCTGGAAAATTGGACTGCTTTACCTCTTTCTTTTGCTGCTGGCCATCATTGCTCTTGACGCTTATGTCGTCCGGTCTTTGAGGCGCGAGCACCTGGAAGCGGCGTTCTCGCATTTGGAATCCCTTTCCAGGCTGGCATTGGCGAATCCTCCCGGTGCGGCCGGCGAATCGGCCCTGAGAGAATGGGCCGGCTGGTTTGCCCGGAGCGATGCCCGCATGACTCTGGTCGCGGGCAATGGCAAGGTGCTGGCGGATTCCGGCGAGGATCCGGCGAAAATGGAAAATCACCTGGCGCGTCCGGAAATCCATGAAGCGCTGGAAAAAGGCTCCGGACGCGCCGTCCGGCGCAGCCCGACGCTCCGGCACGATCTCGTATATCTGGCGAAGCGATACCAGGCGGGGGATGGGCAACCATGGGTGCTCAGGCTGTCGCTGCCGCTGGAGAGGCTGGAAAAAGCGGTGAAAGAGTTCCGCAGCCGTCTCTGGGAAATATCTCTTTTGATACTGGTCGTGGCTGGGAGCGCTTCGCTGCTGTTTTTCCGGTCCGTTTCCGCACGCATCGGACGGCTTAAGGATTTTTCGCGGCGTGTCGCAGAGGGCGATTTCCGGCTGCTGCCGCTGGACCGCCACAGGGATGAACTGGCAGAGCTGTCCGGTGCCCTCAACCAAACGGCGCAGAAGCTGGATCACACGATCAGGACCCTGACCGAGGAACGGAACCGGTCTTCGGCGATACTCTCCAGCATGGAAGAGGGCGTCGCGGTCATCGCCGGAGACAACCGGCTCATGTACTGCAATGGTGCCTTCCGCCAGGCGGCAGGCATTTCGAATACATCCTTCGAGGGGCGCCCCGTTGTGGAACTCGTCCGTCATTCGGACCTTCTCTCCTTCATTCTGAAGGCTCTCACGGGAGGAGAGACCCATCGCGGGGAAGTGACCGTGGGATCCCTCCGGACACGCAGCTACGCTGTCACGTCCGCGCCGGTCCGCACGGAAGGATCCACAAATGGCGCAGTCATCGTACTGCACGACATTACCGAAATCCGCAGACTGGAACGGGCGCGCCGCGATTTCATCGCCAACATATCGCATGAATTCAAAACTCCGCTGACGGCGATCCAGGGATTTGCGGAGACTCTGCTCGGGGGTGCGCTCGATGATGCTCAAAATCGCAGGCGTTTTTTGGAAATTATGCGCGAACACGCTCTGCGGTTGGGACGGCTGACCGACGACCTGCTGAAGCTGGCTCAAATCGAGGCGGGGCAAATGAATCGCGACAATCAGCCCGTCGCGGTTTCACAAATCATCGATCCCTGCATGGAGGTGGCGCGGATAGAGGCACAGCAGAAGAAGCTCCTGCTGGAGGCGGATTATGGCGCCGATCTGCCTCTGGTGTCCGGTGACCTGCGGTCCCTTCAGGAGATCCTGCAGAACCTGCTGGATAACGCTTTACGATACACTGCCGCGGGAGGAAGCATCCGGGTGAAAGCAGCCGTTGAGGGTTCGGAAATGGTTCTGTCCGTGGCGGACACGGGCATCGGGATTCCCAAGGCAGAACAGGAAAGAATTTTTGAGAGGTTTTATCGCGCAGATGCCGCGAGGTCGCGGGAATCCGGAGGAACGGGCCTGGGATTGTCCATCGTCAAGCACCTTGTGGAAGCCCACGGCGGCCGCATACGGGTGGAAAGCGAAGTAGGAAAGGGCTCCACATTTTACGTGCATCTGCCGCTGAACAGCTGACAGGAAACGAACGCAAATACGCGGATTTCTCGACGGCTTTCAAGATTCGGCCTGTTCTCTAAAACGATATCCGAAGCCGCGGACGGTTTCGATCCACTCGCCGCAGGCGGCGAGCTTTTTCCGCAGTCCCGTGATGTGAACGTCGATGGTGCGGTCCACGACCGAAACATCCCTTCCCAAAGCACCGTCAATCAGCTGGGAGCGCGAGAATACACGCCCGGGATGGATGGCCAGGAAATGCAGCAGGCGGAATTCCGTGGCAGTCAGGAGGATGTGTTCTCCTCCGCAGGTTACCTCGCGCCGCATGAGGTCGATGGTCAATCCGCCGCGCCGGATCACATCCGAAGGAGCTTGCGGTGTTGAAGTGCGCCTCAGCACCGCCTTGATTCTCGCGATGAGCTCGCGGGGGCTGAATGGCTTCGTGACATAGTCGTCCGCTCCAAGCTCCAGTCCCAGAACACGATCCGATTCCTCGGATTTGGCTGTCAGCATGATAACGGGGATGCGCGACGTGCGGCTGTTGGCGCGCAAGGAGCGGCAGACTTCAAGCCCGTCGATGCCGGGCAGCATCAGGTCGACGAGAATGATATCCGGCGGCTCCTGAATAGCAGTGGCCAGGCCAGCCTCCCCATCCTGTGCGCTTTTTACCCGAAATCCTTCCTTCTCGAGGTTATAGCGCACCAGCTCGAGCAGGTCTTTCTCATCGTCGATTACCAGAACCCGGCCCCTTGCCATCGGTGCTTTTCCCGTAATTTCGGGATTCCTTGTCTGCAGGTCCCGAATCTGCCGGGTCATTCTACATCGATGGGAAATGGGATCAAAAATAAAAAACCCCGGCCACGAATTACTAGGAAGGCCTAATTTTCTTTGAAGATCGCGAAGTCCATGGTGAGGTTCTTCTGGGGGGGCTGTGATGGAGAGGTGTACGGACGCTCCGATGCCGGCCCGTATCCTGTTGATTCGAAGAACTATCCTTCGCATCAAAGCTCCAAGGTCCATATGCTTCATATATGTCTCCATTTATAGGAAAGATCATGGTTGTTAAATCTTTATGAATTCGGTGTGAAGTTTCGATGAAGGCGCGTGTCCATGCTTTATGGATGTGTTTTGCCAAAACTTTGCGTTCTCTTTCTCACAATGCAACAAATGCCCATAGGAATAGCTTGCGGGAGTGATTGGCTTGGAAGTGAAATATGGAGATGCTCCATCCCCGTTAGGGTCAGGAGGTGGTGATTCATGATTCCATCGGACGAACTGGCGATTGTCATCCCAGCAAAGAATGAAGAGGAGTTGCTGCCGCGCCTTCTCATGTCTCTGTTGAAGCAGGACTATCCTTTGATCTCAAATACGACGATATTCCACGCCGATGCCGAATCTACAGACCGAACCTTTGCAATCGCGCGCGAAGCCGAACATGATTTGTCCATCAGCATAATACGCGGCGGATTGCCTTCCGCATGATCAGCGACGGGCAGGGATTTAATGGAGTCCGCGCCACGGAATGCCATGCTGGCAAAAAGGCAGGCTATGAGCACTGCGGTCACAACTATGCGATGCATACGAACTCTGCGAACAATCCATCCGGATACAATCCGGCCGCCATGGCAGCGGACTTCAACTATGCACAAGGCGGAGCTGCGGATTCCGCCTCAGCGGCAACGGCCATGTATGCCGGAGTCAAGATCTTTGACGGCCAGATTAACGGAATTTTCATAAAGCCTTCACCGTACTGTAATGATCGGTGTGTATCGTTACGCAGGTTTGCAGAAGGTAAGGTTATTGGGGAATGAGTGCCCAGAATTCGGTGATGGGCTTAAATGCAAGAGGAGCTATAGATGCTAGAACGAAAATTCTTCGGGTGTTGTTTTTACTTTCTCCTGATCCTGCTTGCGGGATTTCAAACCGGGACTGCTCTGGCTTCCGATAGTCCGGACGAAGCGCGCAGGGAGACTGCGCGGGCGGATGCCGATGCGCGAAGTGATGCGGATGCAAGCAGCGCGAGCATTCCTTCTGCCGCAACAATGGCGGCTGAAATTAGTGAGATGAAGGAGCTGATTTACAGTCAGCGCAGACAAATTGAGCAGCTTCAGGCCGAACTCGAGCAACAGAAAAAGGAACTCGGCCGGGCTGTGGAAACGATGGCGGTAAGATCAGGGACAGCGCGCCCATCTGCGACGGCGACTTCTTCGGCATCTCAGCCGGCTCAAGCTGAACAAGCGCAGCAGCCTAAAGTGGATGATATTGAACTTATAAAGGGCGAGCTGGAAGCTGTGGCGGACAGCAACGCCCAGGCGAATCAGCGCCTGACCAAGCTCGAAACCGACACCGCTGCCAACAAGAAGGAAACGGACGCTAAGGGGAAACAGCTTGGCAATTTCAACTTCAGCGGGGATATCCGGGCACGAGTAGAAACTTTCAGCCAGGAGGCAGCCGAAACCCGAACTCGTGAGCGATTCCGTCTTCGTTTCAACATAACCGGAAAGATTTCCGATGAGTTCAGCGGAGGATTTTCCTTGGCAACGGGAACCCTCGACGATCCGGTTTCCACAAACCAGACACTGACCAGTTTTTTTAATCGAAAGAACATAGGAATTGACAAGGCATACATTACCTACAAGCCGAAGTATGCGCAATTTCTTAAGCTCGACATGGGGAGGTTTGCCTATCCATGGTACCGGACTCCGATGACCTTTGATAACGATGTGAATGTGGAAGGACTCGCACAAACACTATCCTTTGACGTGAATTCACCAGTTTTTAAAAATTTCACAGTTGTGGGTTTCCAGCTTCCATTCAATGAAGTGTCCGGCAGAGCGGACAGTTATATTCTGGGCGGACAGATTCAAGCACAGTTCAAGTTGGGTTCCAAGGTGCGCTTGGGTCTGTATGGTTCCGGCCTGGATTTTCTCCGCTCCGATCCAATAGCTGTGGCGCTGGGAAGCAGTCTTAGACCAAGTCTGCCGAATTCCAATACCTTAGTTCGCAACTCAAGCAATGTGGTCATTGGCTACGCCAGCAAGTTCGCATATCTGGATGCCATCATGAAGCTTGACTTCGACACCGGCGCTCGGTTTCCAACCAGTCTGGTTTTCAACTTTGTGAACAATGTGCGCGGACCGCGTGAGCGGAGCGGCTACTGGACGGAATTGACGGTCGGAAAGTCTAAGGAGAGCAAGGATGTTCAATTTGGCTATGCCCTTATCAGGATTGAAAAGGACGCAGTCATTGGCGCCTGGAATGAAAGCGATCTGCGTTCATCTACAAACGTACTCAATCATAAATTGAGTTTCGGATACACGATCAAAAGCAACGTAACCGCTCAAATTACCGGATGGATCGGTAAGCTGGCAAATCCCTATGACAACAAAGACCTTGCTATCGGCTCCGACACTCTCAGATGCACCTCATCGGATCAGTCGGGTTGCAGGGACAACTATCTAAAGCGGCTGCAGTTTGACCTGATCTACAAGTTTTAATCAGGCAGGAGCCCTTGATGAAATTATCTTTATGCTTGAAGAAATAGACATGCCGTGTTTTGAGGAGGAAAAAACTATGAGAAAACTTTTGGCGATTGCAGCGATATTCATTCTCTGCATCCTTATTGGAACTGCAGGATCGATCCCGGCATCTGGCCAGGCGCGAAATATCTCCATCAAAGGATCCGATACGATGGTGCTTCTCGGACAAAGGTGGGCAGAGACATACATGAAGAAGAATCCCG